>JAJPJX010000158.1 GCA_021324015.1 Solibacteraceae bacterium
CTCGCTCGCCGAGAGGCAACCGGCGGTAATGGGTCAGGCGCCCAACCTAGGGGGCAGGAAAGACCTGAACCAACCCATTCAACGTCCCAGGCGTTGCTGCCGTCTCCCGGAGCCTTGAACAAGCTCGCGGGAGAAAGGGATCGATCCCTCATCGCAGGCAAGAAAACAAAAGGTTCTTTCTGATCTTTCCATGGCACGGGTGCGGCGTTGAATCGCCGCACCCGCCCAGTCTTACCGAGCTGCGACCGAAAGGAAGCGGTCTCTCCCAGCCTTCGTGTCTCTACCCCCTCCACCGCCTCAGGTATCATAAAGAAAGAAGAAAGCTCTCCCATCACATGGCTGTAAAACCCGGTCCGGACATGGGCATCAACAGTTGGCTCGAAGACGAGCTGTATCAACAATATCTGCACGACCGTACGACCGTCGACGAAAGCTGGAAGTCGCTGTTTGAGGAGGCCCCGCCGGATGGAGGAAAAGCCGTTTCCGCTGCTGCGCGCCCGGCGGAAGTGCCCTTACCGGCCCCCGCAGCCCTCGGACCCGGTGAGGAATTGGTGCCCCTTCGCGGCACGGCCGCCCGTATCGCCGAGAACATGGGCGCCAGCGTCACCGTTCCCGTGGCCACTTCGCAGCGCACCATTCCGGTCAAGGTGATGGACGAAAACCGCCGCATCATCAACCAGCACCGCACCTTGATCGGCAAAAGCAAAGTTTCTTACACCCACCTGCTGGGATGGGCCGTGGTCAAAGCCCTGCGCGAATTTCCCAACATCAACAACGCCTACGGCGAAGAGGGCGGCGCCGGCTGCCGCCTGGTGCGCCCCCAAATCAACCTGGGCGTGGCCGTGGACGTGGCCGGCAAGGACGGCGCGCGCAACCTCGTGGTGCCCAACATCAAGAACGCCGGCGCGCTCGATTTCCAGCAGTACGTCACCGCCTTCGACGATCTCGTGCGCCGCGCCCGCGCGGGCAAGCTCACCCCTGGCGACTTTCAGGGCACCACCATCTCGCTCACCAATCCCGGCACCGTGGGCACCATGTCCTCCAGCCCCCGCCTGGTCGTGGGCCAGGGCGCCATCATCGCCGCCGGCGCCATCGACTACCCCGCTGAGTACCTGGGAGCCGCCCCCGAACTGCGCGCCACCCTGGGCCTCAGCAAGGTCATGACCCTGAACTGCACCTACGATCACCGCATCATTCAGGGCGCCGAGTCCGGCATGTTTCTGGGCCGCGTGCAGGCCCTGCTCGATGGAGCCGACCACTTCTACGAAGAGGTTTTCGCCCACCTCAAGATGCCCCACCGCCCGGTGCGCTGGGAGCCCGACCGCCTGGCTATGCTGCCCGGCGCCGCCGCCCGCACCGCGGAGATCGCCAAGGAAGCCGCCGTCCTCCAGCTCATCAACATCTATCGCGTGCGCGGCCATCTGGTGGCCGATCTCGACCCCCTCGGCGGCGAGCCCCACTATCACCCCGAACTCGACCCTATCACTTACGGGCTCACCATCTGGGACCTGGACCGCGAATTTCTCACTGGCAGCCTGAGCGAGGCCATGGGCGATCACAAGCCCGTCGCCACCCTGCGCCAGATCCTCGAAACCCTGCGCCAGACCTACTGCGGCAAGATCGGGTGCGAGTACATGAACATCCAGCACCCGGAGCAGAAGCGCTGGCTCCAGCAGCGCATGGAGCCCACGGCCAACAACTGGCCGCTGGACCAGGCCACCCGCGTGCGCACCCTCGAGCGCCTCATCCAGGCCGAGGAGTTCGAGCACTTCCTGCATAACCGCTTCGTGGGCCAGAAACGCTTCGCCCTGGAAGGCGCCGAAACCGCCATCCCCATCCTGGATCAGATCCTGGAACGCGCTGCCGTGGGCAACGTGCACGAAATCGTGATCGGCATGGCCCACCGCGGCCGGCTCAACGTGCTGGCCAACGTGGTCGGCAAGCCGCTCACCCAGATCTTCTCCGAGTTCGAGGGAGAACTCGATCCCGCCAGCACGCAGGGCTCCGGCGACGTCAAGTATCACCTCGGCGCCAGTGGCGTGCACCGCTCCGCCGCGGGCCCCGAGATCGTCGTCTCCGTCTCGCCCAACCCCAGCCACCTGGAAGCCGTGGACCCCGTGGTCGAAGGCATCGTCCGCCCCAAGCAGGACCGCCTCGGCGATGCCGCCCGCGAGCGCGTCATCCCCGTGCTGATCCATGGCGACGCCGCCTTCGCCGGCCAGGGCGTGGTGGCCGAGACCCTCAATCTCTCGCAGCTTGACGGTTACTGGACCGGCGGCACCATCCACGTCATCATCAACAACCAAATCGGCTTCACCACCCTGCCGGAGGAGAGCCGCTCCTCGCCCTATTCCACCGACGTGGCGCGCGGCGTGCAGGCCCCCATCCTTCACGTCAACGGCGACGACCCCGAGGCCGCCATCCGCGTCGTGCAACTGGCCTTCGATTACCGCCAGCAGTTCAAAAAGGACGTGGTGATCGACATGTTCTGCTATCGCCGCCACGGGCACAACGAAGCCGACGACCCCAGCTACACGCAGCCCATCCTGTACCGCAAGATCAAGGAGCATCCTTCGGTGGCGCGGCTGTACTCCGACCGCCTGGTGCGCGAGGGCGTGCTGACCTCCGAAGAGGCCGCCGCCATGCGCAAGCGCGTGGTGGATAACCTCTCGCAAGCCTACGACGCTGCCCAGAAGCACGCCGAGCATTTCGAAGTGGTGGAGCTCAGCGCGGTGCCCACCGAAGAGGTCGGCAATTTCTGCCCGCGCACCGCGGTCAACCGGGCCACCGTGGATCGCGTCATCCGCGCCCTCACCACCTTCCCGCCGGAATTCCACCTGCATCCCAAGCTGCGCGGCTTCATCGAGCGCCGCCACGAGGCCATCGAGAAGGGCGGGCCGCTCGATTGGGCCTTCGCCGAGGCCCTGGCCTTCGGTACGCTGGTGCTCGAAGGCACGCCCGTGCGCCTCAGCGGCCAGGATTCCGGCCGCGGCACCTTCAGCCAGCGCCACCTGGTTTTCTGCGATTCCGAAAACGGCGCCAAGTACACCCCCTTGCAGCATGTCGCCCCCGACCAGGCGCGTTTCGACGTCTTCGACAGCTCCCTCAGCGAGTACGCCGTGCTGGGCTTCGAGTTCGGCTACAGCGTGGCCGACCCGCTCACCCTGGTGCTCTGGGAAGCCCAGTTCGGCGACTTCGCCAACGGCGCCCAGATCATGATCGACCAGTTCATCAGCAGCGCTGAGTCCAAGTGGGGCCAGCCCAGCGGCCTGGTGATGCTGCTGCCGCACGGCTACGAGGGCCAGGGGCCCGAGCACTCCAGCGCCCGCATCGAGCGCTATCTCAACCTCTGCGCCGAGAACAACCTGATCGTGGCCAACTGCACCACGCCGGCCCAGTATTTCCACCTGCTGGGCCGCCAGATGTACGGCGGGCCCGACCGCCGGGGCATGCGCAAGCCGCTCGTCGTGTTCACCCCTAAGAGCCTGCTGCGCCACCCCAAGGCGGTTTCCACCATCGCCGACCTGACCACCGGCGGCTTCCGCGAAGTGCTCTCCGAAACCGGAGCCATCGAGTCCGACCGCGTGACGCGCGTCATCTTCTGCTCCGGCAAGGTCTACTACGACCTGCTGGCCGCGCGCGAGCGGCAGAGCGCCGGCCACATCGCCATCGCCCGCGTCGAGCAGTTGTATCCGTTCCCGGAAGACCAGGTCAACGATCTGCTGCTGCGCTATCCCCTGTCGGCCGAGGTCGCCTGGGTGCAGGAAGAACCCCGCAACATGGGGCCCTGGCGTTTCGTGCGCGAGCAGATCCAGCCGCTGCTCGATTCCAGCCGCCGCGAGCTGCGCTATGTGGGCCGCCCCGATAGCGCCAGCCCCGCCACCGGCTCGGGCAAGCGCCACCAGCAGGAGCAGGACGAGATCGTCTCCGACGCCTTGGCCGAGGGAGCCATCACGCGCACCCGCCGCGTCCGCTTGGTTTCGCGCCGCAAGAAATAACCCGCGGAATTCCGGGGAACGTTTGCGGCGCCGGTTCGTATTACTTATGGAGTCCGCATCCGGAGGTGCCCGCATGTCCACGCTGCTGCAGGACGCCCGTTATGCCGTCCGCGCCATGAAACGCAGCCCCGGCACGACCGCCGTGGCCGTTCTCGCCCTGGCCCTCGGCATCGGTGCCAATACGGCCATCTTCACGGTGGTCAACGCCGTCCTGCTCCGGCCGCTCCCCTATCCCGCCGCGGACCGCATGGTCTCCCTGGTGCGCACCTACCCCAATGGCTACGGCCCTTCGGTCTCCGTCCCCAAGTTCATCACCTGGAAGCAGGGCAACCCCCTGCTCGAAAACGTGGCGGTCTACGACTTCATGGGTCCCGGCGTCAGCATCAGCGGAGAAGGCGAGCCGGAACAGATCAAGGCCATTCGCGCCTCGGTGGAATTCTTCCCGCTGTTCCGCGTCGCCCCAGCCGCCGGCCGCTTCTTCAACGCGGAGGAAGATCACCCCGGCGGACCGCGCGTGGTGGTCATCAGTCACGGTCTGTGGCAGCGCCGCTTCGGCGCCGACCCCGGCCTGGTGGGCCGCACCGTGGTGCTCAGCGGCGAACCCTACACCGTCATCGGCGTCACCGCCGCCGGCTTTGAGGCCAATCCGCCCGCGGATGTCTGGCTGCCTCTCCAGGCCGATCCCAACAGCGTCAACCAGGGCCATTACCTGCTCTGCGCCGGACGCCTCAAGCCGGGCGTCACGCTGGCCGCGGCGAATGCGCGCATGAAGGTGGTGGCCGAGGAGTTCCGCCGCCGCTATCCCGATACCATGTCTAAGCAGGAAAGCGCCGGCGTCATGCCGATGCGCGACCTGGTAGTCGGCGATATCCGCCCGCTGCTGTTGATTGTGCTGGGCGCCGTCGCGCTGGTCCTGCTGATCGCCTGCGCCAATGTGGCCAACCTGCTGCTGGCCCGCGCGGCCGCCCGCGAACGGGAGATCGCCATCCGCACCGCGTTGGGCGCCGGCCGCGGACGCCTGGTCCGCCAGTTGCTCACCGAGAGTTGCCTGCTGGGCCTGGCCGGCGGCGTGCTCGGCCTGCTGTTGGGGCTGTGGGGGCTTCGCATTCTGCTGCTCTTCACTCCCGCCGGCCTGCCGCGGCTCGCCGAAATGACCCCCGGCTCGGGCCTGGACCTGCGGGTGCTGGGCTTCTCCCTGCTGCTGTCTCTGCTCACCGGCATCCTGTTCGGCCTGGCGCCCGCCGTGCAAGCCTCCCGCCCCGATCTGAACTCCACCTTGAAGGAGGGCATGGCCCGCACCACCGCCGGTGTGCGCCACCTGCGCGCCCGCGGCCTGCTGGTGGTGAGCGAAATGGCGCTCGGCCTGGTGCTGCTGATCGGCGCGGGCCTGCTCATCCGCAGCGCCGCCTCGCTGCGCGGCGTCCAGCCCGGTTTCGATACCGCCCACGCCCTCACCTTCAAAACCGCCTTGAGCGGCGCGCGCTACTCCAACACCGCCTCGGTCACCACCTTCAGCCGCGCGGTGATCCAGCGCCTGGAGAGCCTGCCCGGCGTGCAGTCGGCGGCTAACGTCATCAACCTGCCCACCGAACCCGGACCGGACCTCAATTTCGAGATCGCCGGCCGCCCCGCCTCCGCCGCCAACGCCACCGGTGACGAGCAGTGGCGCTTCATCTCCCCGCATTTCTTCAAGGCCATGGGCATTCCCCTGCTGCGCGGCCGCGAATTCAGCGACACCGACACCGCCAAATCCCCCGCGGTGGTGATCATCAATGCAGCCTTGGCCCGCAAGTACTGGCCCAAGGAGGATCCCCTCGGCCAGCGCATCACCATCGGCAGGGGCCTGGGCAAGGAATTCGACGATCCCACGCGCGAAATCGTGGGCGTGGTGGGGAACGTGAACGAGTTCGGCCTGGATCGCCAGCCGCCGGCCATCATGTACATTCCGGGCGCCCAGGTGAACGACGCCCTAACCGCCCTCGGCAACCGGATCCTGCCTACCGCCTGGGTGGCGCGCACCGCCGTGGACCCCATGACCCTGGCCGGCGCGGTGCGCCGCGAAGTCACCGCCGTGGATCGCCAGCAGGCCGTCTTCGAGTTTCGCTCCCTGGACCAGGTGATGGAGCGCGCGCTGGCCAACCGCCGCTTCATCCTGCTGTTGCTCAGCGTGTTCGCCGCCGTGGCGCTGACGCTGGCGGCCATCGGCATCTACGGCGTGATGTCCTATGCCGTCGAGCAGCGCACCCACGAGATCGGCATTCGCATCGCGCTGGGCGCCGGCCAGGGTGACGTGCAGGGCCTGGTGGTGCGCCACGGCATGACCCTGGCCGCCATCGGAGTGGCCATCGGCCTGGCCGCCGCCTTCGGCCTCACGCGGGTGCTGGCCAACCTGCTGTTCGGCGTGAAAGCCACCGACCCGCTCACCTTCGCCGCCGTCGCCGCCGCCCTCTCCGCCGTGGCCTTAATCGCCACCTGGCTCCCCGCCCGCAGAGCCAGCCGAGTGGACCCCGTCATCGCTCTGCGGGGCGAGTGAGCGCACGCCGCTGCCTCCCTGCCGTGAAGTAGAATTGAGTAGGCTGACGCCGGTGGCGCGGAAGCGGCACGGCTCCTCCCGATCCGCGCAATGCTTCCTTCGTGCGGTCCCGGGGCCCTCATCAGGAGAGTTTATGCAAACCGAAAGTTGTGACATCGGACTGATCGGTCTGGCTGTCATGGGCCAGAATCTGGTGCTGAATATGAACGACCACGGATACCGCGTGGCGGTCTTCAACCGCACGGTTTCCAAGGTGGACGACTTCCTGAACCACGAAGCCGCCGGCACCAAGGTGGTCGGAACCCACTCGATTCCGGAACTGGTTCAGGCCCTGCGCAAGCCCCGGCGCGTGATGCTGATGGTCAAGGCCGGCGAGACCGTGGACCAGATGATCGGCAACCTTGTGCCGCACCTGGAGGCGGGCGACATCGTCATCGACGGGGGCAACTCGCACTATCCGGACACCAACCGCCGCACCACGACGCTCGGCGGAAAGGGCATCCTGTTCATCGGCACGGGCGTCTCCGGAGGCGAGGAAGGCGCGCGCTTCAGCCCCTCCATCATGCCCGGCGGCAATCCCGCCGCCTGGCCGCACGTCAAGGAGATCTTTCAGGCCATCGCGGCCAAGGTGGACGACGGCTCGCCCTGCTGCGACTGGGTAGGCGAGAACGGCGCCGGCCACTACGTCAAGATGGTCCACAACGGCATCGAGTACGGCGACATGCAGCTCATCTGCGAGGCGTACCACCTGCTGCGGGAAGGCCTGGGCCTCAGCGCCGCCGAGCTGCACGAAGTCTTCGCCGAATGGAACAAGGGCGAGCTGGACAGCTACCTGATCGATATCACCCAGCAGATTTTCACCAAGATGGACGACGACGGCGCGCCGCTCATCGACAAGATCCTGGACACCGCCGGCCAGAAGGGCACCGGAAAATGGACCGGCATCAGCGCCCTGGAAACCGGCACGCCGGTCACCTTGATCGGCGAGGCGGTGTTCGCGCGCTGCCTCTCGGCCATGAAGGACGAGCGCGTGCGCGCCTCCGCGGTGCTCAACGGGCCGCAGGCGGCGCCCAATGCGGACCGCGCCGCTTTCATCGAGGATGTGCGGCGGGCCCTCTACTGCTCCAAGATCATCTCCTACGCGCAGGGCTACATGCTGATGCGCGAAGCCTCGCGGCAAGAGGGCTGGAACCTGAACTACGGCGGCATCGCCCTGATGTGGCGCGGCGGCTGCATCATCCGCAGCCGGTTCCTGGGCAAGATCAAGGAGGCTTTCGACAAGAATCCGCAGCTTTCGAACCTGCTGCTGGACGATTTCTTCCGCAAAGTGTTGGTCGATTACCAGCCCGCCTGGCGGCGCGCCATCGTGCAGGCCATCCAGTGCGGCGTGCCCACGCCGGCGTTCTCCACGGCGCTGGCCTTCTACGACGGTTACCGCACCGCGCGCCTGCCTGCCAACCTGCTGCAAGCCCAGCGGGACTTCTTCGGCGCGCACACCTACGAGCGCGTGGACAAGCCCCGCGGCCAGTTCTTCCACACCAACTGGACCGGCCGCGGCGGGCGCACGGCTTCAGGCACCTACAACGCTTGAAGTTACCGAGCCGCGACCATCAGGGAGCGGTGCCGGACATCACATCAGAGGGAGCATTACATGAAATATGGTCTGAATATCCGCCCGGAGGGAGCCCTGGATCTTTTGTCCCTAGGCGCGCTGGTGCATCGCCTGGACCCCGGGATCATTCCCTTTCGCAAGGCCACCGAGTGCCAGATCCACGTCAGCGGCGGCGAGTTCAACGTGGCCGCCAACCTGGCCGACTGCTTCGAGATGCGGACCGGCATCGCCACCGCCCTGGTGGATTATCCGGTCGGCGACCTGATTGCCGAGCGGGTCAAGGCCATGGGCGTGAAGCCCTTTTACAAGCGGTTCAAGCACAATGGCGTCACCGGGCCCAACATGGCCGCGGTGTACAGCGACCGCGGCCAGGGCGTGCGCCCGCCGGTGGTCTTCTATAACCGCGCCAACGAAGCCGGCGCCCTGCTGAAGCCCGGCGACTTCGACTGGAAGGCCATCTTCGCGGATGGCGTGCGCTGGTTCCACAGCGGCGGCATCTTCGCCGCGCTCTCGGAGACCACCTCGGAAATCATTATTGAGGGCATGCAGGCGGCCAAGGCAGCCGGCGCGGTGGTCTCTTTCGATTTGAATTACCGCGAAAAGCTGTGGAGCCTCTCCGGCGGCAGCGCGCGCGCCGTGGCGGTCATCGATCGCATCGTGAAGAACGTGGACGTGCTGGTGGGCAACGAAGAAGACCTGCAAAAGGGGCTGGGCATCCCCGGGCCGGAGGTGGCCGCCAAGTCCAAGCTCGATCCCAGCGCGTTTTTCGCCATGATCGACCAGGTGGTGAAGAAACATCCGCAGGTCAAGATCGTGGCCACCACCCTGCGCGAAGTGCACTCGACCAACCGGCATAGCTGGGGTGCGGTCGCCTGGATCGACGGCCAGACCTACGTCTCGCCGACCGCCGAGTTGGACGTGCTCGACCGCGTGGGCGGCGGCGACGGCTTCGCCTCCGGCTTCTTCTACGGCCTGCTGACCGGCGCAGAGCCGGAGCAGGCGGTCAAGCTGGGCTGGGCCCACGGCGCGCTGCTCACCACCTTCCCCGGCGACACCACCATGGCCACGGCGGACCAGGTGCGAGCTTTCGCCAAGGGCGGCTCCGCGCGCATCCAGCGCTAACACTCCATAGCAAGAGACCGCCCCGTTGACGTCGCAGCTCGGACTACTCCTCTTCGGCGACCACCGGGTTGCGCAGCTCCCCGAGTCCCTGGACGCGCACCACTACCTCGTCGCCCGGCTTCAGCCAGCGCGGCGGATCGTAGGAGAAGCCCACTCCGGGCGGCGTGCCCGTGGAGATGATGTCGCCGGGCTCCAGCGTCATCACGCTGCTCAGGTAGGCGATCAGATCCGGAATTTTGAAGATCAGGTCGTGGGTGTTGTGGTCCTGGAGCACTTCGCCGTTGATGGTGAGACTGATCTCCAGGTTATGCGGATCGGCCACCTCGTCGGCCGTGACGATGGCTGGGCCCATGGGCGCGAAAGTGTCGAAGGTCTTGCCGATGGTCCACTGCGTGGTGGCCATCTGGTAATCGCGCGCGCTGACGTCGTTCAGGTTCAGGTAGCCGAACACGTAGTCCTGCCAAGCGGCGGCGGGGATGTGGCGGCCCCGCTTGCCGATGACGAAGGCCAACTCGGCTTCGTAGTCGGGTTTGCCGGAGTTCTTGGGCAGCACGATGGGTTCGCCCGTGCCGATCACGGCGTTGGAATACTTCGCGAAAATCGTGGGCACTTCGGGGATGGCCATTTTGGACTCGATGGCGTGTTCCCGGTAGTTCAGCCCGATGCAGATGATCTTGGGCAGGCGCAGGATGGGGGCGCGCAGCCGGACGGAATCCGCGGCGATCGCTTCGGGAGCCGGCGCGCTCCCGATCCAGGCTTCCACACGCGCGCGGGCTGCGGCGCCCCCGTTGATCACCGAGAGCACGTCCGCGAACCCGGCAGCCCGCAGGCCGACGATCCGGCCGCCGCGCAGAACCCCCGGCTCGGGACAGCCCTGCCGTTCAAACGTAACCAGTTGCATGGAATTGTTCTTTCCCCTGGGAGTGTTTTTCCTATTGTATCATTACCGTTTTGGGATCTATGAATCCGATACAGGAGTTGTTTTCGCTGAAAGACCGGGTGGCCGTCGTGCTGGGCGGCACGAGCGGCATTGGCCAGGCCATTGCCCGCGGCTTTGCGCAGGCCGGCGCCACCACCATCGCCAGCAGCCGCGACAGCGCCAAGGTCAACGCCATGGCCGGTGAACTGGAATGCCTGGGCTCCCAGACCCTGCGTCTGCCGGCCGACGTGCAGGACCGGGCCAGCCTGGAGGCGCTGTGCCGCGAGACCGTGGCGGCTTTCGGCCGGGTGGACATCCTGGTGGTCACTTCGGGTGCGCTCAAGAAGATGCCCACGGCGGACCTGCCGGAAGAGGAGTGGACCCGCGTGATCGACGTCAACCTGAACGGGACCTTCCGGGCGAACCAGATTTTCGGCCGCCAGATGATCCGGCAGCAGCGCGGATCGATCATCAACACCTGCTCGATGACCACGTTTGTGAGCTTCCACGAAGTGGCGCCCTATGCCGCGAGCAAGGCCGGCGTGCACCTGCTGACGCTGTCACTGGCCTGCGAGTGGGCCCGCTACAACATCCGGGTGAACGCCATCGCGCCGGGCGTGTTCCGCACGCCTCTGAACACCAAGGCCCTGGATATTCCCGAGCGGCTGGCAGCCATCGTGGGACGCACACCCATGGGCCGGGTGGGCAACGTGCAGGAGTTAGTGGGAGCCTGCATCTATCTGGCGTCCGACGCAGCCAGCTTCGTCACCGGCCACGTCTTGGCGGTAGACGGCGGATTCCTGGCCAAGGGGATTTAGGAAACCAGGCTGCTGCGATCGACTTGAAGGTCTCTAGCAGTCACTTGCGCCCTCGCAGCGGAACCGGCGGCCAATTCCCCAGTCCCGTCAGTACTAATTTAACTCTAGATTTAAAGATCCTAATAACTTATACTGAACCGCGGAGAAGACGTATGTGGCTTGCCACACCCAAAGTATTGCTTTACGCCACTCTACTGCTCGTGTGCATGTCCATCACGTGGGCGGCTGCCGGCAACGCAACCGTTACCGTGATGACCCAGAATATGGACGCCGGCACCGATCTGGGCTTCGCGCTCGCCTATCTCAACACCAGCACCCCGACGGTCGGGATCGACCTGACTTACCAGGAGATCCTGCAAAGCAATTTCGCCGGGCGGGCCGCGCTTCTGGCGCAAGAGATCGCCGCTGTTAAGCCGCACCTGGTGTCCCTTCAGGAGGCGACTCTCTGGAGCACGGGTCCGGGTCCTTCTCAGCAGGCGCCTTTGTTCGACCAGTTGCAGCTTCTGCTCAATGCCCTCGGCGCATTGGGCGAAGACTATGCGGTCGTGGAGGTGAACCAGCTCACCACCACCGCGCTGCCCATGAGCAGCGGGGTCTGGCTCGGGTACATGGATCGGGACGTCGTCCTGGCGCGCAATGGCACCGGACTCGGCATCACGAATGTCCGCAAGAATATCTTTGCCGCGAAGTTATCCATCCCCAGCCCTCTTGGGCCGATCGATGTGCCGCAGGGCTGGATTGCGGCGGACGTCACACTCGGGGGGCACACGTTCACGTTCGTCGACACGCACCTGCAGAGCACGTTTCCCGGCCAGCCGGAGATCGCTCTCCTCCAGGTCGCGCAGGCGCAGGAACTCGCCGGCGCTTTCATCGGCACGTACCCGGTGGTGATTGCCGGCGATTTCAACTCCAACGCGACGCATACGCCGCCCGAACGGACGCAGTCGGTGGGGGTCATGACCTCGGCGGGCTATACCGATGCGTGGCCCGTAGTGAATCACGGAAATCCCGGCTTCACCTGGCCTCTGTACTTCGAGGATCCGCTTGCCGCTCACCCGAAAGGCCCATTCGAGCGAATCGACTTCATCTTCGAACGCGGCTTCGGGATCCAATCCGTCGACCGTATTGGCTGGAAGGCCCCGCACGCGTCCGATCACGCCGGAGTAGCGGCGTCGCTCGCCTTCTGAGTCCTGCGCACGGGATTCGCGCGTTTACTGCACCGCCAGGAAGACGTTGGCGGGCGACTGGGCGCCGCTCACCGAGGCCACCACGGGCACGTCGCCCGTGACCCCGCTGGGCACGGTCACCGCAACCTGGTACAAGCCAACGGCGCCCGGGCTGAGCACGGCGGAGATGTATTGCGCCGTCACGCCGCCGATGGTGATCGTCGGGGCGGTGGTTACCTGGGGCGCTCCAGTCACGGGTTGGCCGGCCGGAACCGCGGGGTTGGTGGCCCCGAAGCCGGTCCCCCAGAGAATGATGACGTCGCCCGGCTTGGCTTTGACCGTGTTGGGCACGCCGGAAGGACCAATCAGGGTGTAGTCGGGATTGCGCTGCGCAATGGCGTAGTTCTTGTTGTTGGCCTGGAACATGAAGAATGCCGGCGAGAAGGCCTGCATGTTGGCCGAGACCGTGTTGCTGCCGCTTCCGCTGACGGTGACCTGCACGTTCACCGTGCCCGTGCTGCTATCGGTGGGCGCCTGCACGTTGAGCTGTGTGGGGCTGATGTAGTAGACGAACGCCGGTTTGCCGTTGATGGAGACGCTGGTCCCATCCAGGCTGGTGGGCGCCTGGCCGTTGACAAAATCCTTGTCGGTCCAGGTCCGCGTATTGGTGGCCAGGTTGGAGCCGAAGATGGTCACCCACGAGCCGGATTGGATGGTGCTCTGAAACCCGGCGCCGTTCACCACTCCGTTGGGATCGGTGATGGTGGGAGTGGCGCCCGCGGCCGCCGGGGTCAGGGTGTAGTTGGCGGTGTAGACGTGATCCCCCGTGGGCTGCAAATCTCCGTTCACCGCGTTGCCCGCCACGTAGATCACAATGTTCCCCACGTTGGTGGAGGGCGGAGTCCAATCGAATTCGAAGCTGGAGACCACCGGGGAGGCCTGGTAGGACTTGAGCGTGTGCTCGATGTACTCCAGCGCGGGGCAGGAGGTTTGCGGCGGCACGCTGGCCAGATCGAAGCCGCACACGAGTTGCGTGTACCCATCCGCGCCAGGCGTAAAGGCGCCGGCCTGCGTGGTGGAGCTGCTCGCCAGACGCGCCGTCAACTGAAACCCGAAACGCTTTTGAGCCGAGTCGGTCACGGTGACCACCAGGTGCTGTTTCACCCCGGGAGTATAGGTCAGGCCTCCGGGAAAAGTGACGGAAACATTCCCCCCGAATGAATTGACGGTGCCGGTATGACAGCCAATCTGAATGCAGGTTTGTTCTCCAGGCACGCCGGCAGCTCCGCCCGGCGGGCCGTACTCATACGCGTAAAGCAAAAACGGAATCGCCGCCGCCACAGCCGCGGCTTTTCCCAAAAAAATTTTCCGTCTCCGATCCATATGCATTGAAATAAACACCACCTGAGGTGAGTTTACTCGATGATTTTGATGAAAAGTCCTTCAGAGTGTTGGTATTACAAAACTATCACAACTTTGGAACAAAGCCTTGGGGGAAGTTCCCGAGACGCAAGGCTTTGCGCGCCGCGGTGGAGAGCGGAAGAGCGCCTAGCTCCGCGCCGGAGAGCCAGCGGAAGCCGCGCGGCGCCCGTGCGAGGGTGCCGGAGCGCACGGTGAAAACGTACAGATGACGGGTGATGGTGTGGCGAAAGCTTCCCAGGGCTCCGTTCAGCCGGACGCCGGGGAGATCCTCCACGGCAGGCAGTTCCCAGAAGCCGGCCATGCGTCCGGCGTCCGCGGGCCTCTGCCGGAGCAGCAGGCGGCCGCGCTTCTCCACCCGGACCAGGGTCTGCTCGATGCGCTCCTGCCTGCCGGGGCGCAGTTTGACGGGCAATTGCTCCGCCGTGCCCGCGGCCAGCGCGCGGCAATCCTGGGCCACCGGACAGAGCAGGCACCGCGGGGCGCGCGGCAGGCACACGGTGGCACCCAGTTCCATCATGGCCTGATTGAAGGCGGCGGGATCTTTCGGTTCGAGCAGCCGCCCGGCCATCTGCTGAAACCGCGCGCGCGTGCGGGAAGAAGCGATATCGGCGGGGTCGTTTTCCAGGCGCGCCAGGACCCGCAGGACGTTGCCGTCGAGCACCGCATGCGGCTGGCCGAAGGCGATGCTGGCGATGGCCGCGGCGGTGTACGGACCGATTCCCGGCAGCCGCCGCAGGGCCTCGTAGTCCCGCGGGAAGCCGCCGGCCGCCACGATGGCGCGCGCCGCTTTCTGCAAATTGCGCGCGCGCGAATAATACCCCAGCCCGCTCCAGGCGGCCAGCACATCGGACTCCGCTGCTTCGGCCAGGGCGGCCACGGTGGGAAAGCGCGAAAGGAACCTCTCGTAGTAAGGAATCACCGCCTGCGCGCGGGTCTGCTGGAGCATGATCTCGGAGACCCAGATGCGGTAGGGATCGCGCGTGCGGCGCCAGGGCAGATCGCGCTGCTGGCGGGCGTACCAGGCGAGCAGGCGAGCGGCAAAATTGCGCGCGCCGCGGCGCCTCATTCCAGCGTGCAAATCCACTCGGCAATCACCCGCAGGCGATCCGGCTCCAGGTCCAAAGGCTGGAATTCGCGGTTGAGCGGTTCCAGGCGGATGGACCCATGCTCCCACTGCTCTTCCCCGGAGAAGACCTTCCGGCTGGTGTACTTCTTGACGGTGTAGCGGGCGGTTTCCTCCAGCACGCCCTGCAACTCCACCAGCACGATCTTGTTCTGGCGGGAACCCACCACCGGCGCGCGGAAGATGTTGAGGCTGCCGTCCGGTATCCGCGGCTCCATGGAACGCCCCACCACGTGCGCGACGAAATGATTGGGAGTGAGAAGCAGGTGCTCCGGCGCGCGCACCCAGTCTTCTTCGCCCACGGGTTCGTCTTCCCCGAAGCGCGTGGCGGCGGCCCGCAGCGAGTACAGCGGCAGGTGCGTGACGAAAGGCGCCACCGGCAGCTTCTCCACGTGCCGCTCGAACAAGCGGTCCGCGGTGCGGCTGAAGGAGTCCACGGCCACGGCTTCCCGTTCGCTCAACCGCAGGGTGTGGGAGAGGGAATCCTCCAGGGATTCGAGCAGACGGCGCCCGCCCATCTCAACGCTCCTGGCTTCCAGATCCTGCTCCAGGGCCGCCAGCACCTCGGCGTCTTCGGGGTCGGCCAGGTCATCCCAGTGGCTGCGCAAGCGCCGGTACAACCTGCCCGTGTCCGGATCGAGCAGCAACACTCCCACGGTGTGCACCGGACGGCCCGGTAAGGCCAGTTCCAGCCGCACACACTCACCCTGGCGCCGCGCGCCGATGGGAATCACCGGCATCACACGTATCCTACCAGCCTTATCGGCAAGAACTCCAACCCGCCGGCGCCGCGGCGCGGGCTAGCGGGACTAGGGGGCGAAGGGATAGTACCCTTTGCGGGCCCGGATCTTCACGTTCGGCAGATTGACGGCAACTTTAATGGAGCGGAATTGCCGCGTGCTGGTATTGGGGCCCACGTCCGGCACGTAGCGCAGAATGTATTGCGTGGTGATTTCTCCCGCCAGCGCGGCCACCACACGGAAAATTCCCTTGGAGATTTCCGACGCGTATCCCCCCGTGCCGACCTTATAGGCGTAATTGCCTTCGTCGGAGGGAGTCGAGAGATAGCCGGAAACGTCCTGGTAGAGGTTATTCAGGGGGTACTCCACCCGGCCGCCGGTTTCCCCGGCCAGGCGCAGCAGATTGTCATCGCCCTCGCTGTTGAAGCCGAAGGAAACGGTGCTCATGCCGTAGATGGTCACCAGGTTGCGCTGCGCGATCTCCAGCACTTCCGCCAGGCTCTTCTTGCTGGCGTTGTCGTGCCCGTCGCCGATCACGATGAGCACGCGACGGGGTTCGTAGGGCTCGCCCTGCACCAGGTGGCGGCTGGTGCAGGCCAGGTAGATGGCGTCGTAGAGGGCTGCCCCGCCGCCCGGCTTGAGCTTGCGGATCCTGTCCGCGATTTTCTCAGAATCCGTGGTGGTGTTTACCAGCAACTCGGCGTCGTTGCCGTAAGCCACCAGGTAGCCACTGAATTTCTCGTCGCCCGGCAGGAGATTCCACACCAGTTCCAGGGCGGCATCCTGGAAGGTCTTCCAGTGCAGCCGGGTGTTGTTGCTCATATCCAGCAGGAAGCCGACCACCACCGGCTGGTTCCGGTCGCGGCTGAAGAATTCGATTTTCTGTTCCTTGCCGTCGTCGTAGACGTGGAAATCCGTGGCTTCCAGGTTGGAGACGAAGGCGCCTTTTTCGTCGGTCACGGTGACCGGGACAATTACTTCGTTGCCTTGGGCCTTGAGGCTGCCGGCGGATTCCGCCCGCGGGGTTGTTCCGGGGGCTTCCTGCTTTTGCGCGAAGGCCCGCGAGGCCAGCAGCGTGGCGGCCGCCTGCAGGAAACGGCGGCGCGGCGGTGCGGCGACACGGCGAATCGGAGAATCTTGCTTCCCAGCCATCCCTAGCACCTTCCTCGGTTCCCTGTGTTCTTCGTGTCTCTTATTCTACTCCCAATTCGAGCCGCGCCGCGCCGCCGCAGGGTAGCCTCAGCGCTGCACGCGGCCCGAGCCCCCGCTCTTGATGAGGTTCTGGATTTCGTCCACCGTGAAGCGGTTGAAATCGCCCGGAATGGAGTGCTTCAGGCAACTGGCGGCCACGGCGAACTCCAGGGCTTCCTGGTGCGAGCCCAGCACCTGCAAGCCGTAGATCAGGCCGCCGGCGAAGGAATCCCCGCCGCCCACGCGGTCCACGATGTGGGTGATCTCGTAGTGCCGGCTGACCAGGAACTCCTGGCGGTCGTTCAGGCACGCGGACCAGCCGTTGTGCGAGGCGCTCTTGGACTCGCGCAGGGTGATGGCAATCAGCTTCAGGTTGGGGTAGGCGGCCAACACTTTCTCCGTCAGCTTGGCGTACTGGGCCTGGTCCAGCTTGCCCGCGTGCACGTCCACGTCCGCCTGGATGCCCAGAGCCATCTGGCAATCTTCTTCGTTGGCGACGGCCACGTCCACAAATTTCACCAGTTCCTGCATCACCGCGGCAGCGGGCTTGCCCCATTTCCACAGGTTCTTGCGATAGTTCAGGTCGCAGGAAACCGTGAGCCCTTTCTCCCGCGCGCGGGCCACCGATTCCAGCGCCAAGTCGGCCGCCGTCGCGCTGATGGCCGGGGTGATGCCGGTGATGTGAAACCAGCCGGCGCCGGCGAACACCTGGTCCCAGGGAATATCGCCCGGTTTGGCGAGTGCGATGGCGCTGTAATCGCGGTCGTAGACCACTTTGGACGGGCGCTGATTCGCGCCGGTTTCCACGTAGTACACCGGCATGCGGCCTTTGCCGCGCACGATGTGGGAGGTGTCCACGCCGAACCGGCGCAGCTCGCCGATCACCGCCTCGGCGATGGGATGATTCGGGGGCAGCACCGTCACGTAGGCCGCTGGCAGGCCGAACATGGAGAGGGCCACCGCGACGTTGGCCTCCCCGCCCCCGAACGTGGCCACGAACTGGGGGGACTGCAAAAAGCGCTCGAAGCCCGGAGGCGCGAGCCGCAGCATGATTTCACCGAACGTTACCGTCGTCTTGGGCATGCAAAAAACACCTTCCAGGAGCCGCGGGATGCGCGGCTAATTCTTGACTGCCACCACGTCCACCGCGAAGCCGGCGTCCATGGATGGCAGGCCTTCAAAGATGAGCATCGTGCTGGCCGGAGGCCGGGCCCGGTCATAAAAATCGAATCGCACCTTCCGCACCTGCTCGGCGATGCCCGCCGAGAGCGGATAGAGGCTGGAAAAGGCCGTTTCGCGGAGCGATCCCCCCAACTGGTCCAGGGCCTTGTCCAGACGTTGGAACGCCAACCGCGCGTCGGCCTCCTGAAAACCGAAAGAGACCTGCGATCCGCTGAGAATGACCGTGGGCGCGCTCACCAGCGCGACCTGCGAGAAATTGGCCGACCGGCTCAAGCCTTCCGGGTTGACGAAATGCAGCTTGGCGCCGGTGCTTGAGCGCAGCCGCGCCACGGCTTCGCACTCCGCCACAGCGTTCAGCGGGGAACGCCGCAACTGCACGTAGTTGGCCGCCGCTCCGGGGTACTCGGTGTCCGCCAGGCGCCGGATTTCCTGCACCTGGTCCAGCGAGCTCAGGAAGCAGGTGAGCCGCAGGACGTCGGCGGGCTCCGAACCGGCGGCCTTGACTGCCGAGCGGAGATGGTCGATGGCCCTTTGCGCCAGCGGAAGCACCGGATCCAGGGGCTGCTCGGACGAGGCTCCCTGCCCGGAAATGAATGCCAGACCGAAGGGATTCACGTCCTTTTTGGCGACTGCGGTGGATTCCAACACTACTTGGGCGCCTTCCAGCGGCAATGCCCCGACCTGCACGGTGGAGAGCGCCGGCAACGGCTGTTTGCGGTCGGTGAACGTCTCACTGACGATATCGTGTACCCGGCGCAAATCCCCGCTACCGGCCACGAAGGCCCGCAGCTTGACGATGGAGGCGCCGCCGGTGGACCGCAGCAGCGCTTTGAGGCCATCGCGCACCTGCTGCGAAAGAAGGCCCTTGGCCGAGAGCGGCGAGACGTGAAACACCAGCCGGTTGGTCTCCGCCACCACCGCGTTGGGCGGATCTTTGAGGATTTGCAGGGTTTGTGTCTGGGGCTCCTCGTCCTCTCCCTTCTTCTTCTTTTTCTTCGCGTCCAGGGGCCCGACTAACACCGCCACGGCGCACACCAACGCCAGCAGTCCGAACCGTTGCATACGATGTGCCTTCAGTGTATCAGAAGGCAAGGAGTCGAAAGCGGTGCCGACGGCAGTGGAAATTGGCTTGCCGGAGACCATCCAATATGGTATGTTGATCGGCGGATGGTTACTCCACCCAACCTGGATAGCCAGTCTGCGGTGCCGTTGTACCGCCAGCTTCACTCGCATTTTGAGCGTCTGATTCAGTCCGGGCAACTCGCTCGTGGGGAGCGCTTGCCCGCCACTCGCGAATTGGCTGGCATGCTTGGACTGAACCGGACTACGGTGTCGGCTGCTTACGAACTGCTCGAATCCGAAGGCCTGATCGCCGGCCACGTGGGGCGCGGCAGCTTCGTCATTGGAGGTCCGGCTCCGGCTACGGGGGGAATTTCCTGGGAAAGCCTGCTGGACCGCTTTGTAGGTCCGGAGGCTGCGCCGCTCTCTCTACCGGGGAAAAACGGGATCAGTTTCGCCGCCTCGCGGCCTTCCGAACAGCTTTTTCCCCTGGACGCGCTGCGTGCCAGTTGCGAAGAAGTGATGGCCCAGCCGGATTTCGCCTCCATTTTGCAGTTGGGCGCATCGAGCGGTTATGAACCCCTGCGCAGGTACCTGCTGGAGAGAGCACGCAGCCAGGACCTGGCCCGTCCCGGCGACGACCTGATCGTGACCAGCGGCTGCCAGCAGGCCTTGGACCTGATCGCGCGCGTGCTGCTCGGTCCGCGCGACAAGGTGCTCCTGGAGGATCCCGTCTACCCCGGGCTGAAAAACCTGTTCGCGGTCCATGGCGCCGAGCTGCTGGGCGTGCCGGTCACTGCCGAGGGCATCGACGTGGAGCAACTGGAGCGAATCCTTGCGGGCGAGCGGCCGCGCCTGCTGGTGGCGACCTCCAATTTCCAGAATCCGACCGGCGCCACTCTGCCGCTGGCCGCGCGCCAGGCGCTGCTGCGGGCCGCGCGCCGCAGCGGTGTAGTGGTGGTGGAAAACGACCTTTACGGGGAATTGCGCTACCGCGGAGATCCCCTGCCGGGCTTGAAGCAACTGGACGAAAGCGGCGACGTGGTGCTGCTGCGCAGTTTTTCGAAGATCACGTTTCCGGGGCTGCGCGTGGGCTGGGTGATCGCGCCGAAGCCGTTAGTGGCCTGCCTGGCGCAGGCCAAACAGCTCTCCGACTTGCACACCGACCAGTTCTCGCAGGCGGTACTGCTGCGCTTCGCCGAATCCGGCCGCCTGGAGGAGCACCGCCAGCGTATGCTACACAATGGCAGCGAGCGTCTGGCCGCGGTCCTGGCCGCCTGCGAGCGGTACCTGCCGCCGGAAGCGCGCTTTACCCGTCCGCAGGGGGGGATGAATCTCTGGGTGCGCCTTCCCGAACCTCTGGACGCCGGCGAACTGCTGGCCCGCGCTCTGCGAGAGCAGGTGGCCTATCTGCCTGGCCGGTACTTCGCGGTTTCCCGCCCGGAGCCCGGCTCCCTGCGTTTGAGTTTTGCCGGTTTGACGCCGGAGGAAATCCGGAGGGGACTCTCGATCCTGGGAGGGATCTTCGGGGAAGAGTTGGAGCGAGTGCGGGCCAACCGGGCGGTCGAGCCGGCTCCGGCCCTGGTCTGAGCACCAAGTGATCGGAAAGGATTTTGGAGGCTGTATGTTTTTGGACGAGACGTTTCGAGTCAAGGTTGGCCTGGCGGAGATG
The DNA here is from genome assembly GCA_021324015.1 of Solibacteraceae bacterium. Taxonomy (GTDB): domain Bacteria; phylum Acidobacteriota; class Terriglobia; order Bryobacterales; family Bryobacteraceae; genus JAJPJX01. Next base: position 20,558 of record JAJPJX010000158.1, read on the forward strand.
CTGAAGGGCGGCGTCATCATGGACGTCACCAACGCCGAGCAGGCCCAGATCGCGGAAAGAGCCGGCGCGGCCGCCGTCATGGCACTGGAGCGCGTGCCGGCCGACATTCGCAAGGAGGGCGGCGTGGCGCGCATGGCGCCCATCAGCAAGATCCGCGAAATCATGCAGACGGTCAGCATCCCGGTGATGGCCAAGGCGCGCATCGGCCATTTCATGGAAGCGCGGGTGCTCGAGGCGCTGGGGGTGGATTATATCGACGAGAGCGAGGTTCTCACCCCGGCCGACGAAGAGCATCACATCGACAAGAAGAATTTCAAGGTGCCCTTCGTCTGCGGCGCGCGCAACCTGGGCGAGGCCTTGCGGCGCATCGCCGAAGGCGCTGCGATGATCCGCACGAAGGGTGAGGCCGGCTCGGGCAATATTGTGGAGGCTGTGCGCCACATGCGGACCATCCAGAAAGAGATGAAGCAGCTCACCGTGCTGGGCAAGGAAGAACTCGTGCATGAAGCCAAGAATCTGGGGGCCCCGCTGGAGCTGGTGGAATACGCGGCCCAGCACGGCAAACTGCCGGTGCCCAACTTCTCGGCCGGAGGCATCGCCACGCCGGCGGACGCCGCGCTGGTGATGCAGCTTGGCGCCGAAGCCGTCTTCGTGGGTTCAGGGATTTTCAAATCCAGCGATCCGGAAGCGCGCGCCAAGGCCATCGTCAAGGCGGCCACTTACTACAACGATCCGGCCAAGCTGCTCGAGGCGAGCGAAGAGCTGGGCATGGGTATGCCCGGCCTGGACGTCTCCAAGCTCCAGGAGTCCGAATTGCTGCAGACCCGGGGCTGGTAATGCGCCGGGCCGGCATACTCGCGCTGCAAGGGGATTTCGAGGCACACGGCCGGACGCTGGCCCGCCTGGGCGCCGAGCCAGTGTTCGTCCGCACCGCCGCCGAGCTGGATGCGGTGGACGGCCTCATCATCCCGGGTGGCGAGAGCACCACCATGCTCAAGCTTTTGCGCCTCGAGGACCTGCTGGAGCCCTTGCGCGAGTTCGGCCGGCGGAAGCCCATCTTCGGCACGTGCGCGGGCGCCATCCTGCTGGCCACGGGCGTCACCCATCCGGAGCAGGAAAGCCTGGCATTGATGGACATCGACGTGGAGCGCAACGCATATGGCCGCCAGATCGACAGCCGCGTGGCGCGGCTGTCGCCCGAGGAGGAGTTTGCCGCCCGCACCGAGCCGGGCGACCTGGAAGCCGTGTTCATTCGTGCGCCGATCATCCGCCGGGTGGGAGGCGCGGCGCGGGTGCTGGCCCGGTTTCTGGACGATCCCGTGCTGGTGGAACAGGGCTCGCACCTGGTGGCGACCTTCCACCCTGAGCTCACCACCGATACACGGGTGCACGGCCTGTTCCTGGGGAAGCTGTGAACGGCAAGACACGCGTGCTGTTCCTGTGCATCGGGAACGCCTGCCGCAGCCAGATGGCGGAAGGCTTCGCCCGGAAGTATGGAGCGGACGTGCTGGTGCCGGCCAGCGCCGGGCTGGCTCCGGCCCTGACGGTGGCGCGCGACACCATTCGCGCCATGGACGAAAAGAATATCGACCTGCGCGATCATTTTCCCAAAGGCATCCAGCAACTCGGCAAGGCGCGCTTTGACCTGATCATCAACATGAGCGGGGTGGAACCGCCCCAGCCGATGAGCGCTCCGATACGCGAATGGCAGGTCCGCGATCCCATTGCTGAAAAGTACGACGTTCACTGCAAGGTCCGCGACGAGATCGAAACCCGGATAATGGAACTGATCCTGGAATTGCGCCGCGCGCAGAAAAAATCGGGGCTCGAAGGCCGGTAACACCGCGGCTTTTCGAGGAAACCCCTTGCGCGCCGTTCGCCTTTCGGACATAATACTGCTCACAGAGTTGGTATGATTCCGCACCGGGGAGGCGTCTCGCACAGTGCGAACCACTTTGGTTACCGCCCTGAGTGATTGTGTAGCCTATCGCAAACGCAGATCGGCCCGCCGTTTCCTGCAAGGCCTCTCGACCGATGAACTCCAGTACATCGCGGAGTTCGTGGGCTGCTGCATCCTGGAGCGCCCCGGCCGGAAGGCATGCAGCCGCCGGGAGGTGGCCGAGGGCATCACGCATTTCGAGAGCAGCCGGCCTGCCTGCGCACCCCCGGACCGGATCGACGACCAGGAACACAAGATGATCCTGCTGCTCGAATACCTGTGCCGCAGCGGCCTCGCACAGTATTCTCTCGCCCTCAGAGCCCGACAAAGCGGATGAAAAATTGGCTGCCAGCGCCGTCACCGCGAGCCGGAATTCCGCATCGCTATACTGGAAGAGTCAGCAATGCCCCTCTACGAGTATCGTTGCCGGACCTGCGGCAAAACGTTTGAAATGCTCCGCCGGATGCAGGATGCGGACCGGGACCTGGAGTGCCCGGACTGCCGCTCGGAGGAAGTCGAGCGGCTGCTCTCGACGTTTGCCACCGGCGCGTGCAGCACGTCCGGTTCGGGCCGGTTCACCTGAGCGCGCTGAGCGGCGGCCGGTCGGCCGCCTGTTTCCCCGCGGTTTCCGGGGCGTGCTAGGATCAACCCAGATGCCTCTTGGGGACCTTACGCGACAACTCGCCGCGGAAGCTTTACGCAGCGCCGCTGCGCCGGCGCCGCCGGCGTCCGCGCCGCAAGCGGAGAGCTTGCACGCTGTTATGCTTGCCCAGGTGCAGGCCATGCAGCGCGCCCTGAAGGAAGACGAGGAGCTGGTGGTGCTATTCCAAGCCGGCGGCGAGAGTGTGCGGGTACTCGAGTTCTTCTCTCCGTCGCCGCAGGTGCTGGTCATGACCGGCACGGATCCGGCGCGGAACATGATCCGTGTCATCGCGCCGGTGGATTCCGTGCAACTCGTGTGCAAAGTGGTGAAGGCTGCTCCGCAGACCAAGCCGGCACGCATCAGCTTCCTCGCGCCCCGGCCGAAACCCGAGTAGACGCGGGGAGGAGGGATGAGTCAGAAGGCAGGAGTTCGCATGGCGGCCATTCCGGCTGCCATATTCCAAAGAATATCAAGGGCGAAGTTCTTGACCAGTTAGTACCGCTTCGCGGCGGACATACGGCCGCAGCCCAGCTACCATGGTGTATGCTCACGCTCCGCCCTATTGTTTGCGCCTGTGGTTTTTTCCTGGCCGCGTCCCTGTGGGCCCAAACCGGCCAGCAGGCTCCTGCCGCTCCGCCGGCCCCCGACGTCCTGCTCTTCACCAACGGGGAGAAACTGATCGGGCACCTGGTGCGCTCTACCGGCTCTTCGGTGGTTTTCAAAAGCGACAGCGTCGGCGAAGTCACCGTGGACTGGAGCAAGATTAAGGAACTCCGCGCGGCGGGGCAGTACGCCGTGGTGCAGAAGGATGTGAAGCTGGGCAAGCACGAAGACGCCTCCAAGATTCCCCAGGGAACGGTGTCCGCCAGCGATCAGAAACTGGAGGTCCAACCCGGCCAGGGACGCCCCCCGGAAACCATTCCGGTCAGCAACTCCGCCTATGTGATCGACCAGGCTACCTTCCAGCGCGCGGTATTGCGTAAAGCCGGCTTCTTCCAAGACTGGACGGGCGCTCTGACGGCAGGCGCCTCGCTGGTTGAGGCCACCCAACATAACCGCACCTTCACTGGCGGCATCAGCCTGGTGCGCGTCATGCCTACCGAAAGCTGGTTGGAGCGGAGCAACCGCACGACGTTTGACCTCACCGGCTCTTACGGAAAGCTCTCGCAGCCCGGCGCGCCGGTTCTGAAGACCGCCATCTACCATCTGGACGCCGAGCGCGACGAGTACCTCACGTCACGAGTGTACGGCTTCGGCCAGATGGCCCTCGACCACAACTACTCGCAGGGTTTGAGCCTGCAACAGGCCTACGGGGGCGGCATTGGTTGGACGGTGATCCGCCGTGACCGGCAGGAACTCGACCTGAAAGGCAGCTTGAACTACGTGGGGCAGAGCTTCCTCGCACCCAACAGCGCCCTGAACCAACACCTGGTAGGATCCACGTTCGGCGAAAATTTCAGCCAGAAGTTCGCCCGCGGCCTCGTTTTCACCGAGGAGCTTTCCGCCACGCCCTCATGGAACAATACCAGCGCCTATTCGGCCGCCGCAAATGCGGCGCTGCTCATCCCGGTGTACAAGCGTTTGAGCGTAAATCTGAGCACCACGGACACCTTCCTGAACAATCCGCCGCCGGGGTTCCGGAAGATGTCGTTTCAGTTCACGATGGGCGCCACCTACACGCTGCGGTGAGCGTTATTCTTCGTGCCGTGGGAAAGGATAGCGGGAGCGGATGGCCAGGATGTGCGCCTTGGGCACGCTGGGATCTTCGCGGTTGTAGAAGCCCACGGTGCAGTTCAGGCGGATGAAATAGGCGTCGCCCGCTTTGGCGGGATGCCGGCCTTCGATTCCGTCCATGCCGCCGCCGGCCACCATGTCACCCTGCCCGTTCAGGACGAAATAAATCTCTTCCTCGCGGTCGTGGTGGTGCGGGAAGTTCGTGCCTCCGGGGGCAAATTCCATCACGAACAGGCTGGTGAGGACGTGGCCCGCAGCCAGGCGGTCGCGCGTGCTGTGAACGTCTCCCATCATGAGCTGATACAGGGTTGAGGGCGGGTGGCCGCCCACCACCTGTTTCTTGACCTCGTCCAGGTTGGCGATCAGGAGCTTGGCGGGCGGCGTGACCTGGGTACCGCGCGGAATTTTATAGCCCATGACCATGACGCGGCAAGGCCGGGAGGAGGAATTCGCCAGATTGTGCGCAATCTCCGGCGGAAAATACATGAAGTCGTTCTGGCGCACCGCATGCTCTTCGGAGCCATAGTGCACCTTGCCCTCACCCTCCAGGACAAAGTAGATCTGTTCTTCGGCCGGATAGTTCACCGTGGCGCTGGCCCCGCCCGGGTCCACGGTCAGTTCTCCGTAGCGCGCCACGCCGCGCGCGATGCTGGTTTCGGAATCCCCGGCGCCGAACAGCGGCCGGTAGTGGGCGGTCGGGCTGCTGACGTCCGAGGGCTTTTCCGCCACCTCTGGCAGATACCGGTGCAGGAACGTAGGATCCACCTTGCGTTCCGCGCCGGGGGCCGAAACCGCCCAGCCGAGGAGAAGGACAGCGACAACAGGTCGGAACATGTCCGCTATGGTATCAGTATGCGAAAGGCCCGGAGGGCCGCCTGCGCGGCGCGGGACGGCGGTGCCAGATCGTGGCCCGCACGCTCCACTGGTTCGAGGGCCGTGCGCCCCGGGATCAGTTCCAGCGCGGCGCGCATCTCTTCGAGCGAGCCGAACGGATCCCGCGTGCCGTGCAGGAAGAGCACCGGCATGCGCAGGTCCGGAAGGTGGGCCGTGCGGGGTTTTTCGGGGCGGCCCGGAGGGTGCAGCGGGTAAGAGAGCAGCAGCAGTCCCTCCGCCGTTTCCGGTTCAGCCGCGGCCAGCATACTGGCCTGGCGCCCGCCGTAGGAGTGGCCGCCCAGGAACACCCGGCCGGCGACCTGCCCTCTCAGGAACGCCGCTGCCTGCCGCAGCCCTTCGCGATCACGGGCGGCATTGGCCGGGTGCGGCGGACCGTGCGGACGCTCCTGCCGGAAGGGGAGGTCGATCCGCAAAACCGTCAGGCCCGCCGCCCGAAACGTCTCGGCCACGGCGGCGAGAAGGGGGGCCCGCGCATTCGATCCGGCGCCGTGTGCCAGCACCAAGCCGTCCCGGCCCCCGCGGTCGAGGATGCCGCGCACCAGCCCCCCCGAGATTACCTCGCTCTCGCCCATTCGCCTGGGTTGACGGCCGGCTTATTGCCGGGCCTTCTGGATTTCTTCCACCAGCGCCGGGACTACCTGGAAGAGGTCGCCCACGACACCGTAGTCCGCCACCTCGAAGATGGGCGCATTCGCGTCCTTGTTGATGGCCACCACGGTTTTGGATCCCTTCATGCCCACCAGGTGCTGGATGGCTCCGGAAATGCCCACGGCGAGGTACAGTTTCGGCGAGACGGTCTGGCCGGAGCTGCCGACCTGCCGCTCCATGGGCAGCCAGCCGGCGTCGCAGATGGGCCGCGAGGCCGCCAGTTCGGCGCCCAGCGCATCGGCCAGCTTCTGCACCAGCGGAATGTTCTCCGCTTCCTTGATGCCACGGCCCACCGAGACAATCATCTCCGCCGCGGTCAGGTCCACGGCGCGCTGGGATTCGCGGAACATCTCCAGGGGCCTGGTACGGATCTCGCCAGCCGTAAGCTGTGGTTGGAATGCCTCCACGGCGGCTGCGCCGGCTTCCACCTGATCGGCGCGATAGGCGCCCGCCTGGAGCGAGGCGAACTGCGGCGCCTCGCCCGACAGCCGCACATCGGCGTTGATCTTGCCCTGAAACAACTGCCGCACCAGCACGAGTTGGCCGCTATCGACGCGGTGCGCAATCACGTCGCTGACCAGCACGCGTCCCAGCGAGGTGGCCAGCTTGGGAGCGAAATCGCGCACCTGGTAGGTGTGCGGAAACAGCACGATCCGCGGCTGCGCCTGCGCGATCAACTGCCGCAGGGCCGCGGTATAGCCGTCCGGCGTGTACTCCTTGAGCAGGGTGTGCTCGATGCAGTAGACCTTGTCCAGCTTCTTGCCGGCCAGTTCCGCGGCCAGCGGCCCGATGCCTTCGCCCAGCACCGCGGCCGCAGCCGGTGCGCCCAGCTCCCGGCCCAACTGCTGGGCGGCGGCCAGCGTCTCCCACGACATGCGGTTCCACGCGGGCGCCCCCGCGGCGCCGCGCTGCTCCATGACCACCAGGATGCTCATAGGACTCGCGCCTCGAATTTCAGTTTCTCCACCAGTTGGGCCGCGGCCTCTTTGGGCGCGCCCTCGAAAAGCTGTGTGCGCTTGGTGCGCTCCGGCGCATAGATCCGCTCCAGCCGGAGTCCGGCTCCCGCCGGGCTGACCCCGAGTCCGGCCGCCGTCAGCTTGCGGATCTCTTTGGTTTTGGCTTTCTTGATCCCCATCAGGGTGGCGTAGCGCAGCTTGTTAATACCGGACTGAATGGTCAGCAGCGCCGGAAGGGGCATTTCCACGTGCTGGAACCAGCCGTCTTCCAGTTCCCGTTTCACGCGGATGGAGCCGTCCTGCTTCTCCACCTGCATGATGATGGTGGCGTGCGGCATGCCCAGCAATTCCGCCAGGATCACGCCGGTCTGGCCGTAGCCCAGGTCGTCGGACTGCAGCCCGGTGAGGACCAGGTCGGGTTTTTCCGGCGCGAGCGCGGCGGCCAGCAGCCGCGCCGCTCCTAGCGGATCGTAGCTCCCCAAGTCCTCTTCTTCGATGTGAATCGCCCGGTCCGCGCCCTTGGCCAGCGCCTCGCGGATGGTCTGCGAGGCCCGCGCGGGGCCGGCGCACAGCACCACTACCTCGCCCGAGTGCCGCTCCTTGAGTTGCAGGCCCTCCTCCAAGGCATATGCGTCCGGTTCGTTGATTTCGTAACTGAGATCGTCTTCCTGGATCCAGTTGCCCTGGGCCGCGATGCGCAGAAGGGAATCCCGGGCAGGGACTTGTTTGACGCAAACGACGATTTTCATAGGCTGATCCGGCAAGCCCGGAAGCTTGCCTTACTCGCTGTAACGCTTGAACACCAACGCGCCGTTGGTGCCGCCGAAGCCGAATGAGTTCGACAGCGCGTAGTCCATCTTCATGGGGCGCGCCTGGTTGGGTACGTAATCCAGGTCGCACTCCGGGTCTGGGGTTTCGTAATTGATGGTGGGCGGCGCTACCTGGTCCCGCAGCGCCATGACCGTGATGCCGGCTTCCAGCCCGCCGGCGCCTCCCAGCAGATGGCCGGTCATGGATTTTGTGGAACTGACCGCCACTTTGCGGGCGTGCTCGCCAAAGCAGCGCTTGATGGCCAGGGTCTCGATTTTGTCGCCCACCGCGGTGGAGGTACCGTGGGCGTTGATGTAGTCGATCTGGTGCGGCTCCAGCCCGGCATCCCGCAGCGCGTTGCGCATCACGCGATACGCGCCGTCGCCGTCTTCCGAGGGGGAGGTCACGTGAAACGCATCCGCGCTCATCCCGTACCCCACCATTTCCGCCAGAATCTTCGCCCCGCGCCGCCGGGCGTGTTCCAGTTCCTCCAGCACCAGGATACCCGCTCCTTCGCCCACCACGAAACCGTCGCGGTTCAGGTCCCAGGGCCGCGAGGCTCTCTCCGGCTCCTGGTTGCGCGTGGAAAGCGCGCGCATGGCGGCGAATCCGCCGATGCCCATGGGCGTGATGCAGGCTTCCGTGCCTCCGCAAATCATGACATCCGCATCGTCCCGCTGGATGATTTTGAAGGAATCTCCAATGGAATGCGCGCTGGTGGTGCAGGCGGTGGCGGTCGCCGAGTTGGGCCCCTTGGCGCCGGTGCGGATCGACACGTAGCCCGATGCCAGGTTCACAATGGTCGCCGGAATGAAAAACGGGGAGATGCGGCGCGGACCCTGTTCCAGCAGGGTCTGATGCTCGCGTTCGATCACCTCGAACCCTCCGATGCCGCTGCCGATATACACGCCCACCCGTTCGGCTTCTTCGGGCGTCACCCGGAATCCCGAAGAACTCAGGGCGCACTCCGCCGCGGCGATGGCGAACTGGATGAAGCGCCCCATCTTCTTGATCTCTTTTTTCTCGATGTACTGGTGCGGATCGAAGCCCTGAACCTCTCCCGCAATCTGGCAGGAGAAAAGGGCCGCGTCAAACGCGGTGATGCGGCCGATGCCGCTCTTCCCGGCCAGCAACGCCCGCCAGGAGACCTCCGTACCAATCCCCACCGGCGTCAGCAGGCCCACACCGGTTATTACTACTCTTCGCGACAATCCGCTCTCCTCAGTGAGAATTTGCCGGGCTGTTACTTTTTGGAAGTCTTGCTCTCGATGTAGTCGATGGCGTCTTTAACTGTGGTGATCTTCTCGGCGTCCTCGTCGGGGATTTCCAGTTCGAAAGCTTCCTCAAAAGCCATGACGAGCTCAACAATGTCCAGCGAGTCGGCTCCCAGGTCGTCCACGAAAGAGGCGCTGTTATCGACCTGGCTCTCATCCACTCCCAACTGCTCGACAATGATTTGCTTCACCTTCTGCTCAACTGCCATTGTTCCTCCTGAACTATGTGCAAACCCATTGATTCTAGCGATCTTTGCGCTCTTTTGGCAACCACTCGCACAGCGCGCCCGGCACCCTCGCCCTCCTCAGGAGCGGGATTTCGTCACCTTCGCTTCGAGGCGCCCGCGCGCCAGCAGAACCTGAATTGTTGAGCCTGCCGCGGCGGCGGCACTGTCTTTCACGATCTGCCCGGTTTCACTGGTCACGATAGCATAGCCCCGTTCGAGAATGCGCAGCGGGCTCAACTGCGAAAGCCGCGCGCTCGATCTCTCGAACGCCAGGCGGCGCCGGGCCATGTCCAGGCGCACGCACTCGACCGCCGCCGCGCGGGCCCCCTCCAGCCGGCGGTGCGCCGCGGCCAGGCGGGGCCGCAGGTCGCGCTCGCGCAGCCGGCCGTCCAGCTCGCGCCAAGCCCTGCGGCCGTACTCCTGGGCGGCCCGCATGGCTTCCCGCAGCCGGTATTCGTGCTCGTCTACTTCCTGTAACCGGCGCCCGATGCTGCGGTGCACCAGGGAGAGCGCCCGGTCCACCCCCTGCTGGTGGAGCCTGCGGGCCAGCATCGCCAGCCGGTAACGCACGCCCTGCGCCAGCTTCTGCCGCGCGCCTTCGATGCGTTCCAGCAGGTCCTGGCGCGTGCAGACGATCATTTCCGCCGCCGCCGAGGGGGTGGGCGCGCGCAAATCGGCCACGAAATCCGCAATGGTCACGTCCGTCTCGTGACCCACCGCCGAAACCACGGGCACGGCGCAGGCGGCGATCGCCCGCGCCACGGCTTCCTCGTTGAAAGTCCACAGGTCTTCGAGCGAACCCCCTCCGCGCGCCAGGATCACCACCTCCGCCCAGCCGCCGCGGCTGAAATACTCCAACCCGCTGCAAACGTCGTCGATCGATCCTTCGCCCTGCACCAGAGCCGGATAGAGGCGGATGTGCAGGCCGGGAAAGCGGCGGGAGAGCACGTGCAGCATGTCCGCAATCACGGCCCCGCGCGGCGAGGTGACGATACCGATGCGCCGCGGATAGGCCGGCAGCCGGCGTTTGCGCGCGGCGTCGAACAGGCCCTCCAGGGCCAGCCGCCGCTTCAACTGCTCGAAGGCCAGTTGCAGGGCGCCCAGGCCTTGCGGCTCGAGCAGTTCCACCAGCAGTTGGTATTCGCCCCGGGCTTCGTAGACATCCAGCCGCCCGCGGGCCAGCACCGCCAGGCCATCCTGCGGCTTGAACTTCCAATAGCGGTGCGCGGAGCGGAAGGCCACGCACCGCAACTGCGATTCGCGCTCTTTCAGGGTGAAATAGTAGTGGCCGCTCGCGGCCAGCTTCAGCCCGGAAATCTCGCCCGAGACCCAGATGTCCCCGAACTCGGCATCCAGCAACGCGCGCACCTCAGCGTTCAGCTCACTGACCGTAAAAATACGGCGCTCCGGGGCGAAGTCCAGTGCGAATTGTTCCACTGCCTGCCATTGTAGACTGGAACCATGCCGCGGCTTCTCGCTCTGCTGCTGTGGGCCGGCGCGGCCTATGCCGCCGGCGCCGCGGCCGAACTGGCCCGCAGCATCGCCGCCAACAGCCTGGATCCCCAGGAGTGCTACCGCGTGCGCGAGCTATCCCTGGTCCGTGAAGATGTGCGCTTTTTCTTCACCGACGGCTACCTGATTTTCGCCAAGCCGGTGGCCGGGCGGCGCGTGGCGGCCATCTTCACCGCCGACGTGGAAGGCGGCGATGCCGAGGTGCTCATCCTGCCGCCCAGCCGCAGCGAGCGCAAATCGCTGGCCTCATTCATCGATTCCCCGAACCTGGACGAACACATCAGCGCCGCCGTCCTGCTCTTTACCGACGACAGCGACCGCGTGCTCGAGGAACAGATCCGGAGCAATCCGTTCAACCGCCGCAGTCCCGAACGGGGCGTGCTTCTCGAACAGCAATGGAGCCCCACCGTCCGCAACCTGAGCGAGAGCTTCGTCACCCGGCTGACGCTGGACCTACTGGCGCCGGGTTCGCCTGGCTCGGGCTTCGTGATGGCGGCGGTCAGCGGCGCCAAACTGGGCAATTTCGACATCGCCTACGATCCGCGCGGCGTCGAGCAGGTCATCGTGGGCCAGATGGCCTCCCGCGATAACCGCACCTTTTTCAATGTGTGGACCAGCTTCCAGGCACGGTCCTTTCGCGGCCACACGCGGGAACCGGCGGCCGAGTATTCCCTGAGCGACTATCGCATCGACGCCACCCTCGAACCCGACCTGAGCCTGGAAGCCGTGACTCGCGTGAAGGTCCATGCCGGACGCGCTCCGCTGCCGGCTCTGGATCTTGACATCCACCCCAACATGCGCGTCTCGGCGGCGCTGGTAGATGGCGCTCCCGCCGAAGTGCTCGCGAGGGAATCCCTGCGCTCCGACCTCATCCGCAATTCCGGGAACACACTCTTTCTGGTGGTTCCCTCCCAGCCGCTGAGCCCGGGGACGGAGCACGAAGTGGAAATCCACCACTCCGGCAAAGTGATTCTGGATGCCGGCAATCACGTGTACTACGTCGGGGCGCGGGGCAACTGGTATCCCCAGCACAGCCAGCAATTCGCCACCTACGATCTGCGTTTCCGGTATCCCAAGGAGCTGGACCTGGTGACCCCGGGGCAAGTGGTGGCCGATACCACGCAGGGGGACTGGCGCACGACGGAGCGCCGCACGGCGGCCCCCGTCCGGGTGGTCGGTTTTAACCTGGGCCGCTACCAGCGCGTCCGTGCGGCCCGCGCCGGATACACCGTGGAAGCCTATGCCAACCGCACGGTCGAACGCGCGTTGCAGCCGAGCGTGCCCGAGCCGATCACCCTGCCACCCAGCGTCTGGGCGCGGCAGCGGCGCAGCCAACTGCCGGCCACGACGTCCGGTCCTCCCCCGCCCAGTCCCTCCGCGCGTTTGCAGGAACTGGCTTCGGCGGTGGCCGGGGCGCTGGAATTCATGTCCCTGCGCTTCGGGCCTCCGGCCCTGCCGTTGCTGACCGTCTCCCCGGTGCCTGGCACCTTCGGGCAGGGCTTCCCCGGCCTGATCTACCTCTCCACGCTTTCTTATCTCGGGCCGCAGGCTAAACCGCTGACGGCCCTGAGCGGGCAACAGCAGCTCTTTTTCACCGAGATTCTGCAAGCGCATGAAACCGCGCACCAGTGGTGGGGCAACCTGATCACCGCCGAGGGGTACCACGATGAATGGCTCATGGAGGCGCTGGCCGACTACTCCGCCCTGCTTTACCTGGAGAAGCGCAAAGGGCCGCGGGCGCTCGAAGCGGTGCTGGAGGAGTACAAGCAGACCCTGTTGAGCAAGGGCGAAAGCGGGCGCCCGCTGGACGCCGCCGGACCCATCGTGCTGGGGCTGCGCCTGCAAAACTCCCAGGAGCCGCGCGCGTGGCGCGCCATCACCTACGGCAAAGGATCCTGGATCATGCACATGCTGCGCCGCCGCATGGGGGACCAGCGCTTCCAGAGCCTGCTGGCCGAACTGTGCCGGCGCTACGCACGCAAAAGCATCTCCACCGCGCAGTTCCGGCAGGTCGCGGCGGAGTTTCTGCCGCCCGGCGGGCCGGACCCCAAGCTGGAGAATTTCTTCGAGCAGTGGGTCTATGGCACCGGCATCCCGGAGCTGAAATTGTCCTGGTCCCTTAAGGGCAAGACGCCGGCCCTCCGCCTGGCGGGCACGCTCACGCAGAGCGGCGTGGATGAAGACTTCAGCGTGCCCGTGCCGGTGGAGATCAGTTTCGGCAAGGGTAAAGCCCAGACGCAGTGGCTGCGCTCCGCCGGGGAGCCGGTTGCCTTCAGCGTTCCGCTGCGCCGGACGCCCGTGAAAGTGGTATTGGATCCCGGTTTCAGCGTCCTGCGGCGGTAGACCCGGGCGCTCACCGGGCGCCCCGCGCCCGCAACATTTCTTTAACCGCCTCTTCGTTGGCCAGCGATAGCGGTGTGGCAAACCTTCCATCCTTGCCGTTCGGATCGGCGCCGGCATCCAGCAGGAGTTTTGTCAGCTTGGCGTACCCGTGCGAAACCGCCACGTGCAGGGGCGTGTCTCCGTGGATGCACCGGGCATCAACGCGCGCGCCAGCGCTCAGCAGCAGCCGCACCACCTCGACCAGTTCGGTAGTTTCGGCTCCGGGCCCTTCGACCGCGCGGAACAGGGGCGTCTCGTTGTACATGCCCCTTGCGTTCGGGTCGGCGCCCGCCCGAATCAGCAGTCTGGTGGCCTCTGCAAGGCCTTCAGCGGCCTTGTGCAGCGGGGTATCGCCCGGCCAAGGCGTAGGATTGGCGCCGGGCCGCGCCCCGAGCCCGTCCCGGATGCTCAAACTGGCGTGCGCGGCCAGCAGCATCCGGAGGATCTCGGGCCGGCTTACGGCCAAGTGCAGCGGGGCTGCCCCGCCATCCTCCTCACTCTTGGCATCGACCCTGGCTCCGGCTTCCAGAAGAAACCGCACGGCGCCCGGGCGACCCAGCGCAATGGCCGCGTGCAGCAGGGGGCGCTGGTTCCAGCCGATCCCGTTCACGTCCGCTCCGTGCGCGATCATCAGCCTGGCCGCCTCCAGGTCCGGAGACTCCGGCGCGACGAGCGCCAGGTAGAGAGGTGAAGGCTCCTCGTACCGCGGCGGGAGATTCACCTTCGCGCCGCGGCTCACCAGCAGCCTGACCATCTCCAACCGCCGCCGTGGCTCTGGTATCCCTTTCAGCGCCGCAACCAGGGGCGAAGGCTCCGGACTCCGCCCTGCCGGGTTCGGGCTGGCGCCGGCATCCAGGAGCGCCCGGGCGGCTTCCACCTGGCCTTTCTCTGCCGCCAACATCAGCGCGGTCGTGCCTGCCAGCCCGGTGTTCATATTGACCCCCCGCCGGCTCAGCAACTGGATGACATCCGGCCATCCCAGTTGCGCGGCCGAAGAGAGCAGCGTCGCCAGGTCTTCCCGGTCCGGCCCGGGAGTGGCTGCCAGGAGCATGGTCGCGATCGCTCGTCGCCGCTCGTCCGGCTGGCTCAGCGGCTGTGAGGACATTACGGCGTCGTGGAACGGAGAGACCTTGTTCCGGTTGGTGACTGCAGCGTCGGCGCCCGAGGCGAGCAGCAGGCGGACGCACTCCGCGGGCGCCGATTCAACGGCCAACGTGAGCGGTGTGTCTCCGTCAAGGTCCTTCCAGTTCACCTTGGCTCCGGCCTGCATCAGCGCGGCGACGATCTCCGGCTGGTTCAGGGCCGCAAACAGAGGAGTCTGGTTGCGCGCGTCCGTGGCATTCGGGTCCGCACCCGCCGCGAGTAAGACCCGCACCAGCTCGAGCAGTCCGCGCGCGGCGGCCTGTTTGAGAGCGGTACCCGCGCCCGAGCGGGCGTTCACATCCGCGTGTTGGGTCAGCAGAAACTGCGTGATCGCCAGATCGCCGCGGCTGGCCGCCAGTTGCAGAGGGGGATAGCCGCGGCGGCTGCTGCGGTTCACGTCCGCGCCCGCACTGACCAGCAGTTGCACGATCTCGATCTTCCCCCGCCTTACGGCCGCCTGGAGGGGAGTTGGGCCGCCGTCCGGTTCAGGAGAGTTGACGTCCACGCACGGCTCTTCGAGAAGCTGCCGAATCTCGCGGATGCCGCTGGTCCGAATCGCCGCGTGGAGCGGCAGTTGCCCTTGCGGCGGCTGCGGGCGCAGGTGAACGGGGTAGCCCCAGGCTCGCAGCGTTTCGAGCACTTTGTCCAGCCGAATGGCCAGGCCGTAAGGCGGCTCGTCGGCGCGAATCATCCCCACCAATTGCGCCTGGCTGTTCAGCAGGCCTCCGCCGGAATGCCCCATCGCGATGAGTGCGGATTGGAAAGCGATTTCCGCGCCATGCACGTCCGCGATCCGATCCGCCTGGACGGGAAGCCCCCAGGGCACCCCGTTCGGGTTGCCCATGGGATATACCCCGCTTCCCCGCTGCAGGGTGTTCGTGTCCCCCATGCGATCCAACGCCAGGGCGCAGACGTCGATCCCTTGCAGGTCTTCAAGGCGCAGCACTGCCAGGTCGAGGTCGCGGTCGGCGTGCTCTTCGACCTTCGCGGGGAATCTGCGCTCCGGCCAGGGCCGGAGCCGAACTTGCAGGGCCGCCACCTCCGGGCCGCGGCGAACCACATGATTGGCGGTGGCGATGAATAGCCGGTCCTTCGCGCGGCCGAAGACGATCCCCGCGCCGAATACTGCCGACGACCCAAACTGGCCGCTGACCATCGCGATGAGGGGCATGGTCCGCTGGACCTCGCTATCGAAACCCTGGCCGCCCGCGGATTCTGCATGCACCAAACAAAGACTGGCAGCCAGCAGGACCGCGAACTCGCGCCGCCTCATCATCCTGATTTCACTTGCCAAATCCGCCGGGGCAGCTCGCCCGGTGGTCTCAGTACGTTCGTGTCCCGTTCACCTTGGTGTGAAGCCGGTACACGGATGTCCGGGCGGTCACGTACAGGCCATGGAACCCTTCGCCCCAGTTGCAGTTGCTAGGTACTTCCGGGGTAGCGATGGTGCCCTGGTGGCGGCCGTCCCGGTCGAACACCCAGATGCCCGTGGGGCCGGCCACCCACACGTTGCCCTCCTCGTCGGTCTTGAGCCCGTCGGGGACCCCCTGCGCCTCGGACTTCAGCTCGGCGAACACCTTCCCGTTGCGCAGCACCCCGTCGCCCGCTACCTCGTAGACCCGGACGTTCCGCTGGCCGCTATCGGCGACGTAGAGTTTCTGCTGGTTGGGAGCGAGCGCGACGCCGTTGGGGCGATCGCAATCGCGCGCGACCGGGCGCACTTCTCCCGCACGCGTCACCTGGTAGACGATCTTCGCCGGCAGGTCGGAGAAATACACGCTGCCGTCGATGGCGTACACCAGGTCGTTGGGATGCTGGATCTGCGCGCCGCCCGCCAGCACGGTGATACTGCCGTCCTTTTCCGTACGCGTGACGCGGTTCGCTTCGCAGGCCAACAGGCGTCCCTGGTGGTCGAAGGTCAGGCCATTGGCTCCGTTGCTGTTCTCCCGGAATACCGAGACGCTGCCCTTCTCCCATTTCATGATGCGCTTGGCGGGGATGTCGCTGAAGAGCAGGTAGCCCAGCCGGCTGAACACCGGCCCCTCCGTGAAGGCGAAGCCTGCGGCTACCTTTTCGACCTTGACGTTGAGGTCCACCATTACGATCCCCTCCCATGTGCGTAATAGGATTCGGCGGGCGCGCGGTACGCGATGCGCAACTGGGGCGTCTCCAGCCGCTTGTGGCCCTGGTAGGCCGATTCCATCAGAAACGAGAGCGCGCCGGTGGTCAGCAGCGTGCGTTCCACGGGGTAGTAGAGCTTCCCGGTGGTCAACATGTGCGCAATGCCGTGCACCAGGGGGCTGAAATTGTTTGAGTTCTCCGTCGGCACGTAGCACAGAGTGCTATCGATTTGCGGCCGCCCCTTCACTTTGAAGGCCACCAGGTACTCGTTTACCAGCCCGCCCAGCATCACCACCGCGGCTTTGAACCCATCGTTGTATTCGAGCAGGCACAGCACCGGGTGCTTGACGTCCTCGGGCCGCCCGGGACCCGGTTTCTGCGCCCGGGCCAGCGCCGCGTGCATCAGTTCCTTCGACCAGCGGCCCTGTTCGGCGGCCTTCCACACCGCGTCGCCTTCCAGGTGCTCCACGGTCCGCACGCCGGTCTCGCCACCTTTACGCCGTTCCACGAAACATTGCAGGGTCTCGAGGTTGTGGAAGACGCCGCCGTCAGAGACCCATCCGCCGCCCACCATCAGGGCGTCTTCGAACTCCACTCCCAGCGGAAAGTCCAGTTCCGGGCGCCGGAACGTCACCGAAACCGAGGAGCCCGCCATGAACGGGAAATGCAGCTCCCGCGACCAGTCGTACATGCGCTTGGCCTTGTTCCAGTCGTAGGAGAGGTGCTTGTCGCTGAACACCGGCACGGAACGGCCGGATTTGCGGAACACCGCCACGATCTGCTCGAAAAACTCGTAGCGCGGGTAGAGCTGCTGTTGCTTTTCATTGAACGGGTAGTTGCCATGCTCGGCCACCTGCACCACGCCGTCCACGGCGAGCTTCCCGGTGCCCAGCGTGAGCGCGTCGGAAATCGTTTTCACCACCGGAAAATCGTAGGCCGTCGAGAGCCGGTAGCCGATGTCCGTCGGGTGCACCTGGTCCATGTACAGCGAAACGACGCGGCCCGGCGGATCGTAATGCTTTTCATTGATCCAGTAGCCCTCCAGCAACCGGGTGATGATGTTGTCGGCGTGCGACCGCACATGATACGTAGTGCAGATGGCGGCGATCTTCAGCGGCGCGGCGCTCCTCGCCGGCCGGGCCGCGCTCACGGCTCCGGCCGCTCCCAGCAGGAATTCGCGGCGTCTCACGGTCAGGCACCTCCAGGTTCCGAAATATCCCTACTACTCTATCAGCTAGGATCCGCAATTTCGCCGACGCGCGCACAAGTGCGGTAAAATCATCAATATCGCCAGTACTTGGATTCGAGATCCGAATCTCCCGCGATAGTGATCGCATGCCGACCGCTTCCAGTACCCGCACCAAGGAATTCCGCGAGCAGTTGTCCCGCCGCGTAATGGTGGCCGACGGCGCCATGGGCACCATGCTGTACTCCCGGGGCGTCTTCATCAACCGCTGCTACGACGAGCTAAACCTGTCCTCGGCCGATTTGGTGCGGCAGATTCACCAGGATTACGTCAAGGCCGGCGCGGAGATTCTGGAAACAAACACTTTCGGCGCCAGCCGGACGCGCCTGGCGGCCTTCGGCCTTTCCGAAAAGCTCAAAGCCATCAACCAGGCGGGAGTGCGCCTGGCCCGCGAAGCCGCGCGGGACACAGCCTACGTGGCCGGGGCGCTCGGACCCCTGGGCGTGCACATCGAGCCCCTGGGCCCCACTTCCTTCGCCGAGGCACGCGCGATTTTCCGCGAACAGGCGGATGCCTTGTTGGACGCCGGCGTGGACCTCCTCATCCTGGAGACCTTCGCCAACCTGGAGGAACTGCGCGAGGCCATCTTCGCGGTGCGTGAAGCCGCCGGCCCGGAGGTGGTGATCATCGCCCAGGTGACTATCGACGATTTCGGCAACCTGCCTGGCGGCATGGACACCGAGAGCTTCACCCGCCGCCTGGACGAATGGCCCGCCGACGTGGTGGGCTGCAACTGCTCAGTCGGGCCCAAGGTCACGCTCGAAACCGTCGAGAAGATGATGCAGTACACCCGCAAGCCGGTCAGCGCCATGCCAAACGCAGGCGTGCCGGTGCGGGTGGAGGGACGCAATATCTACCTCAGCTCGCCGGAGTACCTGGCGCAGTACGCCCGGCGAATGATCTGGGCCGGCGTCAAGATCGTGGGCGGCTGCTGCGGCACCACGCCGGAACACATCAAGCTGATCCACGCCGAGGCCCGATCGCTCCAGCCGCAGCAGGCCAAGCTGCGCATCACCGTGGAGGAGCCCGCGGCCAAGGCGCAGGCCCTGCCCGGGGTACCCATCGCGAAAAAGTCCCAACTGGGCGCCAAACTGGCCTCCGGCAAGTTCGTGGCCTTCGTGGAAATCCTGCCGCCCCGCGGCGTGGATGCCTCCCGCGAAATCGAAGGCGCCCGCCTGTGCGCCGCGCACGGCATCGACTGCATCAACGTGCCCGACGGACCCCGCGCCAGCGCCCGCATGAGCGCCCAGGTCACCTGCCAGCTCATCCAGCAGCAGGCCGGTATCGAGGCTGTCAAC
Organism: Solibacteraceae bacterium; assembly: GCA_021324015.1. GTDB lineage: Bacteria > Acidobacteriota > Terriglobia > Bryobacterales > Bryobacteraceae > JAJPJX01. The sequence continues at coordinate 39,385 of JAJPJX010000158.1, forward strand.
CACTTCTGCTGCCGCGACCGCAACATCCTGGGCATTCAGTCCGAGTTGCTCGGCGCGCATTGCGCTGGCGTGCGCAACCTCATCTGCATCACCGGCGATCCGCCGCGCATGGGCACCTACCCGGACGCCACGGCGGTGTTCGACGTGGACGCGATCGGCCTGGTCCACATCGTCAACAACCTCAACCGCGGCCTGGATATCGGCGGCAACCCCATGGGCTCCCAAACCGCCCTGCTGATCGGCGTGGGCGCCAATCCCGGCGCCCTCAACCCGGAGGAGGAGCTGCGGCGCTTCGCCTGGAAAGTCGAAGCCGGCGCCGAATACGTGGTCACGCAGCCGGTCTTTGACCTGGATCTGCTGGAACAGTTCCTCCTACGCATCGCCCACTTCCACATGCCCGTCATCTGCGGAATCTGGCCGCTCACCAGCTACCGCAATGCGGAATTCATGGTCAACGAACTACGCGTGCCGGTGCCCGAGCATTTCCTGGAGCGCATGCGCCGCGCCGACAATGCCGAGAGCGCCCGGCAGGAGGGCGTCGCCATCGCCCGCGAAATGGTGCAGCGCGTCCGCCCGATGGTGCAGGGCGTGCAGTTGAGCGCGCCGTTCGGGCGTTACCAGATGGCGCTCGACGTAGCCGAGGCGATCGGCCCGCGATAGAAGAACGTCTTCATGGCTACCGACCTTGTCGAGATCAATCCGGACCAGCCGCAGGCGGAAGCGCTCGAACGCGCCGCTGCCGCCGTTCGCCGCGGAAAGGTGGTCGCCATTCCCACCGACGCGTTGTACACCCTGGTCGCGGATCCGTTTAATCTGGGCGCCGTCGCGGGAGTCTTCCGGGCGAAGGGCCGGGAGCCCCACCGCTCCCTTCCGCTCCTGGTGGGAGACCTCATGATGGCCGAGGAGCTCGCCTCCGAGCTGAACAACCGCTTCTTTGTTCTGGCCCGGCGCTTCTGGCCCGGGCCGCTGACCGTGATTGTGCCGGCCTCCGCGCGAGTGCCTCTCAAGGTCACCGGCAATACCGGAAGGCTGGCGCTCCGGCAGGCCCGTTCCTGCGCGGCCAACGGCCTGGTGGCCCTGCTGAACCAGCCGCTCATCGCCACCAGCGCGAACATCTCCGGCCGCCCCACCTGCCGCAGCGGCATCGATGTCTTCGGCACTATGGACGGCCGCGTAGACCTGGTGCTGGACGGCGGCGTATGCAGCGGCGCCGGCGCCACCACCGTGGACATCACCGAACCATATTGGCGGGTCATCAAGCAGGGCGCGATCGAAGAGAAGGAGATTGCCGAATGCCTGCGGGCCACTTGAGCCCCCGCTTCGAGCGCCGCCGTCAGCCGTGAACCGACTTCCTTTTCTGGACTGGACCCGCGGCCTCGCGGTGCTCATCATGATCCAGTGCCACGCGTTCAACTCTTTCGCGCGGCCGGAGTCCCGCAGCGCCGGGCCTTATGTGCTCTCCCAGTTCGTGGGCGGCATGGCAGCCGTGCTTTTCCTGTTCCTGGCGGGCGTAACGTTTGCCTTCCAGATGGACCGCCTGGACCGCAAAGGCCTGCCCCCGATGGCGCGCCTGCGCAGCATGCTCCGCCGCGCCGGCTATATCCTGGGCATCGCGTTCCTCTTCCGCATTTCCAACTCCTTGTGCACCTTTCCGCTGCCGCCGCTGAAGGTGCTGTTCAAAGTGGATATCCTCAACTGCATGGGTCTGGCCATGGCTGTGCTGGCGTTCGCCGCGCTCTGCCCGGCGCCTCATCGCACGATGCTGGCAGCCCTGGCCGGCCTGTCCGTGGCCGCCGCCGCGCCGCTGGCCAGCGCCGCCGATGGGAGCGCGCTTCCCTGGCTTGTGAGAGATTACTTCGTGCCGGATTTCAAGCGCTTCGCTTTTTTCCCCTGGGCGTCCTACCTGGCTTTCGGTGTGGCGGGCGGCGCCGCGCTGCGCGGTATCCCGCCCCCCAGGCTCGATGGCGCCATGCAGTGGTGCCTCATCACCGGCTGCGGCCTGGTGCTGGGCGGCCGCTACGCCGCCGATCTGCCGTACTCGCTGTATTCCACCTCCAATTTCTGGCTCAATTCGCCGCTTTTGATCCTCATCCGCCTGGGGATTATCCTGCTGATCCTGGCGGCGGCCTACCTGTGGACGTGCTACGGCTCTGGGACGGGCTGGAGTTGGGTGCGCAGCCTGGGACAGACCTCCCTGCTGGTCTACTGGGTCCACGTCCTGCTGGTTTACGGCTGGCTGCTGGCACGTTGGAAAAAGGCCCTGACGCTTCCCCAGACCGCGCTTCTCACGGCGGGGATCGTCGCGCTCATGGTGGCCCTTTCGGCCGCGCGCCTGCGCTGGAAAACCCGCCGCGCGAAGCCTGCCCCGCTGCCCGCGCCGGGGGAACTGCTGGTCCGGTCCGCCTGAGGGGGCCGGCGGGACTGTGCTATAGTGACAGTGACCGCAAGGCGCTGATATCAGGCACGTCCGATGCACGCGGAGAGGTGGCTGAGTGGTCGAAAGCAGCGGTTTGCTAAACCGTCGTAGGGGCCTAAACCTCTACCGGGGGTTCGAATCCCCCCCTCTCCGCCATTCGTAAATTGTTGAAGATACATATGCCGTAGGCTCACCGTCGTGTAACGTCGTACAACGTGCTTTTGGATTTTCCCCCTCTGCGTCTGTTTTCCACCGAATATCCGCAATTTTGTTGCGGGCATTTCTTGTTGCGCCAACGATGGATGTAGTGCACAGTCCTCCCATCTGTCCCATAACACTGAACGGAGAACGCAATGGCCCTCGCAATATTTCGCCCCCAAGGGTTCGGAAGCCGGCTTCATCAAAGCAGCAGAGGATTATTTGAAGGACTATGTTTACAGTTATGATCCGGAAGGCCCGTATGCTGATCACGAGCTAACCGACTTCGAGCGCCAGATGATTAAGGATTTCCTCGGCGGATTGTTTTCCGATACAGCGTTTTCGGATCTTCTGCAAAAGGCCGCCGCCAGCATGAAGGCTGGCGGAATGGACCCCGAAGACCCGGACCAATAGCGAGGAAATGATCGTGGCCGAATCTACGATCACTTCTCTTCCGGCTGCGCCTTCTTCCCCTTCCACAGCATCAGACGGCTAAGTGCCCTACTCAGCTCTGCGGAGTCCTTGAGAACGGATGTGGTGTGTTCTGTCAAATCCTCAAGGACGACGCGAATGCTTGTCGCCAGCTCAAGGCATTCCTCATCCGTTTCGGCATGAAGCCCTTGGCTCAAGGCCGAGTGGAGGAGCGTAAGCGGATTCCGGCCGCTAATCAGGAGAGCCTCCGGCACACCGGGTTTTACGTTGTCGATGGCCTTGGTGAATTGCGTTTCGGTCTTGGCGTCTTCGAGGCGTTGCAACATTTCCTTCGGAGCCTCGATTTTCTTTGCCGCCCGGATGATTTCGTCGATGATCCGGTTTTTCTGATTCTCGACAACGCGGCGATAGTAGCCGAATGCGCCGATGCCAAGGCCTTGGTTCTCGCACCGCCGCCCCTTGAGGTAATAATCTTTTTCCGGCCCGATGATCTTGATGACCTTGGCTGGGGTCGGGGGGCCGAAATCTGGAACCTCGGCTAGCTTCCAAATCCGAAACGTACCTTCCCACAACCTCACAAGCAGCGAGTAGAGCTTTATAGTCTTCAGGCAGTTCCTGCATTGAAACCGGATGTGAACCGAACGGTGAGATTGACCCTCCGTAATGTTTTCTCCGCTCATCACCTTCTGGAAACTGCGAATCCCTTCGCACTTGATCGGCGTTGTGCAATACAGATCGAGATCAATGGCCCTGATGTCGTAAATCGGCGGCGAAGAATTCAGACGCTGAACCAGACCATCCTTTACGAATATCTCTTTGTGGCCGGGAGGAGTGTCCTCCAAGAATTCTTTGAGGGTGATCAGCTGCGGCTCCGGTTCTACCGGCACCGCTTCCGCAGGAACGCTCCTGACGGGAACAGCCTGTTCGCCATCGCCTATATGTATAGTTTGCCACGCCGTCCGTCGTGCAATATCGTACAAGGCCCCTCGGCAGCGACGGCAATAATGGCAACTGTGGGATCGTGTTCTCTATAAGTTGCAGAGCCTAAGAGAGGCCATTGGGTCCGAATCCCCCCTCTCCGCCATAGTTTTCAAGGGCCTTTAAGATTCACAATCCACACAAAATCCGTTGCCAGCGGCGTGAATTGGCGCGACCGGGGCTTTCACTACTCTTCATCCAGAATCACCCTTCTTGACCGGGCTATGGCGACAATCCGGCAGTAAACCGGGGATCTGGACGGGCGCGCCGATGCTTGTGACCACGAAGCCACGAAGCAGCGAAGATGCCGTTTTTCTAAGACATGCGGTATCATCAGGGCATGTCCTGGCCTGATCGGATTGTGATCGATCCCGAGGTCTTGGCGGGCAAACCGGTGGTCCGGGGCACGCGGTTGGCGGTGGAGTTCATCCTGGACCTGCTGGCGGCCGGGCAATCAGAAGCCGATATCCTCGCCAACTATCCCGGTCTGGAGCACGAGGACATCCTCGCCTGCCTGGCATATGCCTCCCACCTCGCCCACGAGTACAAGGCGTTCCCGCTCCCGGTGTGATGCGCCTGCTCGCGGATGAGAATTTCCCCCTGCCGACAATCGAAGCATTACGGCAGGCCGGTCACGACGTTACCTGGGTCCGGACGGACCTCCCCGGCACTGGCGATGCCGCGCTGCTCGATATCGCGGAGACGGAGGGCCGCGTGTGCACGATCAACTCGCCTTCCGCAGCACGTCTTCTACCGCCTCGGGGTGCGTTGCGATTACCGCGAGCAGAACCCTCGTCGGCGCATCCGGGCGCGCGCGGCCCTGTTCCCAATTGCGCAAGGTAGCCGGCGGGAAACCGAACTTCGTTGCGAACTGCGCCTGGCTGAGGCCCATCTTGGTGCGAACCTCGCGCACATCGACTTCGGGGGCATGGACCGACGTGACGCGGACGTTCTCGTTCTCGCCGCGCGTCCACGCGATGGCCCGCTCCAGCCCCTTAGATGATGCTCGCGTCTACCGTGGACCGTTTTTTCGGCACGCGCTTCGCCGTCTTCTTCGCCGGCCGCTTGGTCTTGGTCTTCGTGCTCATCGCGCCCTCCTGGAGTCGGGGCGGCCACGAAACGCATTCTATCGCGCTTCCTTCGATAATGGATTTGGCGGCTCTCCCGCCCTGAATTCACACCTTGAGGTAGAATTTGCACTTAAGGGAGAATTCATGAAACGCAACGTCCTGTTTTGTTCTGTCTTTGTCACGCTGCTGCTGGTGGCCGGCTGGCTGTTTGCCCAGCCTTCGGGCGATCCCTTGATCGAGGGATTCCGACTGGTGGAGGTCTCCTCGGTGGCCGATGCCATGGAACAGCTTTACGGGCAGCGGGCCTACATGTCCCACGAGATGCGGCCGCTGTTCACCACCAAGTTCGCGGGTCCCGCCGTCACCGTGCTCATGAAGAAAGAAGAGCACAAGGACGGAGCGCCGGCTTCCCAGGGCATGCTGGACGCCATTGACGCCGCGCCGGCGGGCTCGGTCTACGTCATCGTGATGCCCGAGGGCGCCGACGTGGCGGGCATCGGCGGGCTCATGGCCACCGCCATGAAGTTCCGCGGACTCGCCGGGGCCGTGGTGGACGCCGCCATCCGCGACGTGCCTCAAATCAAAAAACTCCAGTTCCCGGTCTTCAGCGTGGGCGTTTCGCCAGGCACCTCCGTCAACCATTACCGCTACGTGGGCATGAATGTGCCCGTCACCTGCGCCGGGGCGCACGTCAACCCCAACGACATCGTCGTGGCGGACGAGGATGGCGTGGCCGTCGTGCCGCGCGACAAGGCCGCCGCCGTGCTCAAACGCGCCCAGGAACTCGATAACACGGAGCACAGCATGTTTCCCTTCATCGAGAAGTTCAAGTCCATTAAAGAAGCGGTGGCCAAGTTCGGGCGCATTTGATGGAAAAATCTACAACCTGTGAATCGCACCCGAATGTCTGAGATATAATGGGGGTGTCCCGCGAAGGGGGGTAGAACGCTTGTATCTCATTCTGAACAGGGAGCAGTTCGGGCCGAGTACCTTTTTGTGGGAGGTGCAGGCGCCGGAGGTGGCGCGGGCCGCCCGGCCGGGCCATTTTGTCATGGTCCGGATCGACGAGCACGGCGAGCGCATCCCCCTCACCGTGGCGGATTTCGACACGGCTCGCGGGACGGTCACCGTCGTGATCCAGGCGGTGGGCAAAACCACCTGGGAAATGTTCGGCTTGCGGGCAGGGGACTATGTCCTGGACTTCATTGGGCCGCTGGGCCTGCCGAGCGCCATCCACCAACTGGAAGGCACGGTGGTGTTGGTAGGTGGCGGCCTGGGGGTGGCGCCGATCTTCCCGCAGCTTCGGGAGTACAAACGCCAGGGAAACCGCACGGCGGCCATTATCGGATTCCGCACCCGCGACCTGGTCTTCTGGGAGGACCGCTTCCGCCAGTGGTGCGACGAGTTGATCGTCACCACCGACGACGGCACCTACGGGCGCCGGGGCCTGGTGACCGCGGCCCTGGCCGACGTGCTGGCCGGCGGGAGGGATATTCGCGAGGTGGTGGCCATCGGGCCCATCCCCATGATGAAGGCCTGCGCGGAGGTCACCAGGCCCTACCACATCCCCACCGTGGTGAGCCTGAACTCCATCATGGTGGACGGCACGGGGATGTGCGGGTCCTGCCGGGTGACGGTGGGCGGCAAGATGAAATTTGCCTGCGTGGACGGGGCGGACTTCGACGGCCACCTGGTGAATTTCGAGGAGCTCGCCCTGCGCCAGAAGCGCTTCGCGCGGGAAGAGCAGCAGGCCATGGAGCGTTTCCGCGCCGAGAGTGCGGCCCTGGCGCGCCTGCCGCGCGACGGCGCCGGCGCGGGCGTGGCGCCTTGCGAGCTTCCGGATCTGCCCGAGCCCCTGCCCCGCCCGGCGGGACCGCTGCTGCCCAAGAATATCCGCAACATCCCGCAGGAGCGCGCGCCCATGCCGCACCAGCCGGCCGCGGAACGGGCGCACAACTTCCGCGAAGTGAACCTGGGCCTGACGCTCGAAGGCGCGCTGGTGGAAGCCGACCGCTGCCTGCGCTGCAAGAAGCCGCGCTGCGTGCCGGGCTGCCCGGTGGAGATCGATATCCCGGGCTTCATCGCCGCCCTGGCGCACCGCGACCTGCAGGGCTCCTACCGCATTCTCAAGCAGGCCAACGCGCTGCCGGCGGTGTGCGGGCGCGTCTGCCCGCAGGAGTCCCAGTGCGAGGCCACCTGCGTGGTGGGCAACAAATACCAGCCGGTGGCCATCGGGCGGCTGGAGCGCTTCGTGGCCGATTTCGCCCTGGGCCGCGGCTGGGACGAAGCGCCGGAGCCCGCCGCACGCCCGCGCAAGCGCGTGGCCATTATCGGCTCCGGACCCGCCGGCCTGGCGTGCGCCGGCGACCTGGCCAAGGACGGCGTGGCGGTGACCATCTTCGAGGCGCTGCACGTGGCCGGCGGGGTGCTCAAATACGGCATCCCCGAATTCCGCCTGCCCGACCTGATCATCGATGCGGAAATCGAGAACCTCCGCAAGCTGGGCGTGGAGATCCGCCTGGATACGGTGATCGGCAAGCTCTTCACGATTCCGCAGTTGCTGGGGGAGATGGGCTACGAGGCGGTATTCGTCGGCACCGGCGCGGGCTCGCCCAAGTTCATGGGCATTCCCGGCGAGGCGTTCAACGGTGTCTTTTCGGCCAACGAGTTTCTGACCCGGGTGAACCTGATGCGCGGCTACCGGCAGCCGCTCTATGACACGCCCGTGGGCATGGGAAAGAAAGTGGCCGTGGTGGGCGCCGGCAACACGGCCATGGATGCGGCCCGCGTGTCCCTGCGCATGGGCGCCGAGTCGGTGACCATCGTGTACCGCCGCTCGCGGCGGGAATCACCCGCCCGCGCGGAGGAGTTGGAGCACGCCATCGAAGAGGGCATCCAGTTCCAGTGGCTGACCAACCCGGTAGCCATTCTGGGGAACGAAGCCGGCTGGGTCACGGGCATGCGCTGCGAGCGCATGGAACTGGGCGAGCCGGACGCTTCCGGGCGGCGGCGCCCGGTGCCGGTGCCGGGCTCGGAGTTCGGCATCGACGTGGATACCGTGATCTACGCCCTGGGCACCACGGCCAACCCCATCATCGCGCAGACCACCCCGGGGCTGAAGACCAACCGCTGGGGCTATCTCGAGATCGACGAGCGCACCGGCATGACGTCCCTCCCGGGAGTGTTCGCCGGCGGAGACATCGTCACCGGTTCGGCCACGGTCATCCTGGCCATGGGCGCCGGGCGGCGCGCCGCGCGCGGCATCCTCGAATACCTGGGGCTGCGGAGCGGCGCCGCAACTCCCGCACCCGAGGCTGCCGTGGAAGGGAGGACCGCCTGATGCCTTCGTTTTGTCCCAAGTGCCATCGCGTGCTGGAAGAAGACGAAATCTGCTGCGCCCAGATCCGCTACACCTGGAAGTGCGCCCGATGCCATAAGCTGACCAGCGGCTTCGCACTGCCCTACGGCAGGTGTTTCCTGTGCGGCGGCGAGCTGGCTGTGGTGGAGAGCCGCGAACTGGGCGACCCCATGCGCCTGCGGGCCATCCGCGACGCCGTGCAGTTCGAGCTGAATTCCTTCTACTTCTACAAACTGGCCTGCGACCGCGCGCGCGACCCGCAGCACCGCCAGCTTCTGGCCCAGCTCTACGAGGCGGAACTGGACCACCTGCACGAGCTCGAAGAGAAGTATCACGCGCACCTGGACCGGGAGGTGATCGAGCTGGCGCCCAACGTGGAGAAATTGCTGGGCGACAGCCTGTTCCTCGGTCTCGAGATCAATGACGGCACCAGTTTGAAGGCGGTCTACCAGGCGGCGCTCGCCATGGAGCAGCGCACGCGCGATCATTTCCGCGGGCTGGCCGCCGAGTTGCCCGAAGGCCTGGAAAAAGAACTCTGCCTGGAGCTGGCCTCCGAGGAAGACGAGCATATTGCGATGCTCGAGACCGAGCTGGAACAGGTGGAATAGCAACGCTCCCTGGCGGTCGCGGACAGCGCCTCTTCAGCGCGGCAGGCAGGCCAGGTAAGCGTCGTAGGCGGCCTGATCGAAGAGCACGAAGACGGCTTCGCGGAGGTGTATACCGGGGCGCTCCAGGTGCCTCCGCACCTCTTCGATGGCGATGCCGGCGGCCTCTTCGACAGGGTAGCCGTAAGCTCCTGTACTGATGGAAGGGAAGGCGATCACGGCCAGTTCGCGTTCTTCGGCCAGTTCCAGGCATTTGCGGTAGCAGGCGGCCAGCAGCTCCGCCTCGCCGTGCGCGCCGCCGCAATAGATCGGCCCGACGGCGTGGAAGACAAAGCGGGCGGGCAGGGCTCCGGCCGTGGTGACCACCGCGCTCCCCGTGGGGCAGTGCCCGATGCCGGCGCGGATCTGGTCCAGCTCCCGCCGCAGCACGGGGCCGGCGGCGCGATGAATGGCGCCGTCCACGCCGCCCCCTCCGGCCAACGCGGAATTGGCGGCATTGACGATGGCGTCGGCCGGGACGCGGGTGATATCACCGCGCATCAGCCGCAGCCGGTTGCCGTTCTCCGCGCGCCATTCCATGAGCGTCTCACTCGGAGAGTAACACCTCGCGGCGGCAACCGCGCAGATCCATCTCGTACTCGATGCTGAGAATGGGCGGCCGGGCGTAATGCCAGGTGAGGCCCTGGCGCGCGGCCGGACCCATGCGCTCGAGCACCTCCCTGGCCACCAGCGGGCAGAACTCGTGGACGGTGTAGACGTCGCTCACGCTTACCCCAGTCCACTCCACACCCATCCCGCGCAGGCGCCCCTCCATCAGGCCCATCACGAAGCGAACTTTCTCGCGCAAGGCGTCGGCCGAGGTGTCGCCGCGCCGCACCACGTCGTGCGGGTCCAGGGATCCTTCGGGCAGTTCGCCGGCGCCCGCCACCACGAAGGTTTTGGCGGCGTGTTGCGAGGGCAGTGTGTAGCTGAAGCCGTAAAGCGAGGGTTCGGAGAAGCGATGCACCTCCGGCGCCACGTTGGTGCGCGCCACCGGGTTGAGCCCTTGCTCGAAGATGCCCCAGCTCTCCAGAACCTTCACGTAGCGGGCGTTGAAATCCGCGAAGCCCTGAAAGGACAAAGGCTGCGGGAGGCGTAATTCCATGGCGCAGAGGGCCTGCCGGGGGCGGCCCAGAGCGCGCAGGTGCCGGTCCACCAGAGCGAAGCCGCGCTCCAGCGGCAGGGCGGGAAACAGGCGCGCGTGTTCGACCTCATAGCCGGGCGCGGCTACCACGCCCGCAGAATACGGGCTGATGCCCTTCAAAAAGGAATAGTTCCCGCGCGGGTTCTGAATCAGCACTCCGGGTTGTGCCCTCCGTGGAAGAATTACACCGCCACGCCGGCGCTGACCGTACGGGTCCACAGATTGCGCACGGCGAAGTACTGCGCCACCTTCTGCACGCCGGCTGCGATCTCCTCCAGGTCCGTGTCGGTGTAGGTTTCGTACACGTTCATGGTGATCCAGGAGTCGAAAGCGGCCTCCGCCACCGGGCAATCGCCCGGCCGGTAGATGCGGTCCGTGAGAGAGAAGGGGTAGTCGCTCCCGGGGAAAGCGGAACGCTTCTGAAACACGTCGTACAGGTAGACGGGCCGCCCGCCGGTGATGGTGCGGGCGTCGTTGGGGATGCCCTCGGCCGCCAGCGCCTCGGAAAATTCTTCCACCGTGCAGCCGAGCACCTCGCGTTCCAGGCGGAACAGGTACAGGAAGTAGCTGTGCTTGCACCCGGCCGGCACGGCCTGCGGCGTGATGCCCGGAATCCGCTCGAGCAGGGCGCTCAACCGGCCGCCCAGGCGATTGCGCGCCGCCGCGATCTCGCCCACGCACCTTAGTTGCGCCAGGGCCACGGCGCCCTGCAACTCGGTCATCTGGTAGTTGGGCGCCAGAAAGTACGGATTGCGAATCCCCTCCTCGCGCTGGTAGCACTTGTCCGCGAACAGGGTGGCCAGGTAGCGCAGGCGCTCGTCGTCGGTGAGCACCATGCCGCCGGAGCCGCAGGTGATGTGCTTAAAGTGGTTCAGCGAAAAGGTGCTGATGGGGGTGAAGGTGCCCGCCAGGCGGCCCTTGTATTCGCAGCCGAAGGCTTGCGCGCAGTCTTCGATGACCGGGAGGCCCAGGGCAGCCAGCGCTTCCACGTCCACCGCCAGGCCGGCATGATGCACCGCCACAATGGCCCGGGTGCGGTTCGTGATCCGCTGCGCCACCGAGCGCGGGTCCATGTTCAAGGTCTCGGCATCCACGTCGGCAAACACCGGAATCAGGCCCTGGTAGAGCATGCCGGTCACGGTCCCCATGTCCGTAATGGGCGAGGTGATGACTTCGCTTCCGGGAGGCAGTTCCAGGGCTCCGAGCGCGATATGCACCGCCGCCGTGCCGCTCGAGCAGGCAATGCCGTAGCGCCTGCCGTACATCTCCGCAAACTTCTTCTGCAGCTCGAACACTTTGGTCCCGAAGTAGTAGAACAGGGTGTCCGAGTCAATGACTTCGTTCAGGTACTGCTTCTCCAGTTCTCCGTGCCGCTTTCGCGGGGCGAAGGGAGTGCGTTTGGCTTGCGGTCCTGCGTGTAGCGCGAGGGCTTCGTCCATCGCCGTCGATTCTCCGGCTCACAGGGAGCCCCCTGATGATATCAAAAGTGCATCCGGAGAGGGGCTTGTGTCATCCTAAAAGGCGAAAGTCGAATCACCTTCTCTCAACCATGGGACTCTTCACGAATACTTTTACAGGTACTCTTTATCGCTTTACGAAAGAAGTCGTCGGCACCTCGGTAGATGACAACGAAGTGCCGCGTTTTCTGGAGGATACGCACTTCGAGCCGGGCACCGAGTTCCGCATTGTGCGGGGCCGCCACGCCTGGGCGCACCATCCGCAGCAGAACTCGTACTACACCATCTGGGTCAAGGGCTCGGAGTATAACGTCCTCGCCCAAGATGTGGAAGGCGCCCGGGAGTTGCTCTCCCAGGCCGGCACGATGGCTTCCCGGCAGTAACCGCAGGGTATTACCTCTCGTCTGAAGGGAGGGCATCGAGCACGCTCGAAGTCCGCCAGAGTACCATATAGGAACTATGACCAGACGCGAGGTTCTGGCCGCGGGTGGGCTGTCCGTGATGCCGCTGTGGGCCAGGCGGCATTTAGACCGGTCGCGAATCAGCGCCATCACGGACGAAATTGGCAAGACCGCCGACGAGGCCATGGCCTTCGCCAGGCAGTACGGCCTCCACTGGGTGGAACTGCGCTCGGTTCCCGAGACCCGGAAAGAGTACGCTTTTCTGCCGGAAGCGGAACTGAAGGGCACGGCGGCGGCGCTGGCGGCCAACGGCTTAAAGGTTTCCTTCCTCAACACCGGCCTGATGAAGTTCCCCTGGCCGGGGACGCAGCCCGTGCGCCGCCGCGAGGAATCCGCGGAAGCCCGGGCTCGCCGCGCAGCCGCCGACCAGGCGCGCTTCGAGCGGCGCATGGAGGATCTCAAGCGCACGCTCAACGCCGCGCACATCCTGGGCGTGGACAAGGTCCGCGTCTTCACCGGCTCGCGCGTGGCGGATCCGGAGTCGCTCTATCCGCGCATCGCCGATATCCTGGGCGAGATGGCGTTTGTGGCGGAGAAAGAGAAGATCCACCTGCTGGTGGAAAACGAAGGCTCCTGCAACGTGGCCACCTCGGCGGAACTGGCGAAGTTTCTGCCGCTGCTGGCTTCCCGCTGGGTGGGTCTGAATTGGGATCCGCAGAACGCCCTGCCCTACCAGGAGGTGCCCTATCCCGATGGGTACTCCCTGCTCCCCAAAAAGCGCATCCTGAACGTGCAGATCAAGGCCAAGGGCGTGATGCCCTCGAGCCCGGAGCGGCTGGACTGGAAGGCCATCCTGGAGGCTCTGGACCGGGACGGCTACCGCGGTGAAGTCGGCCTGGAGACACACATCTTCGACGGCACGCTGATTGCCGCCGCGCACATCTCCATGAAGGAGATTCTGCGGATCGCGGGCGAACTGTAGGAAGACGCCATGAAGATCGCCTTGGACAAGCAACTGGCCACCACCTTCGGCATCGGCGTGGGCGTGGTGGTGGTGGCCGTGTGTGCGATCCTGTACATCCAGCGCGGCTCGCACATCGAGTTGAAGGGCTCGATCCTCAAGGTGCGCACGCAGGCGCTGGATGAAAACAACTCGGTGGCAGTGGTGGACTTCCGCTTCGCCAATCCCTCCGACTTTCCCTTCGTGGTGCGCAGCGTGACGGTATCTGTGGAGGGCGCTGGCGGCCAGGTCTACCAGGGCGCGGATGTGTCCGAGGTGGACGCCAAGCGCCTATTTCAGTACTACCCGCTGCTCGGCCAGAAATTCAACGATTCGTTGCTGATGCGGGACCGCATTCCGCCGCGCCACACGGAAGATCGCATGATCGCGGCGAGGTTCGAAATCCCCGTGAAGCAGTTGGATGCCCGGAAGAGTCTGAGCATCCGCATTGAGGACGTCGATGGTCCGGTCTCGGAACTGGTTAGCAAGTAGCCTGCTGCTCGCGTGGGCGGCAGCCGCGGTGGCGCCGGTGGCGCAAATACCCGCCGGCACGGAAATCCAGCTTCGCCTGAAAACCAAGGTGGCCAGCAATGCCTCCAAGGCCAAGGACCCGGTGGAGGCGATCGTGCTCGAACCGGTGATGGTGAACGGGGCGTTCGCTATTCCGGCGGGCACGACCGTGCGCGGCGTGGTGGAGTCGGCCAAAGCCGCCGCGTCGGGCGATCGCGCGCAACTGGCGCTGAATTTCAACCAATTGGAGATGGGCTCCAAGAAGGTCAAGCTGGCCACGCTGCTCACCGCAGTGGACAACGCGCGGGAGCAGATCAACGACAAGGGCCAGATTCTGGGCATTCTCTCGAGCGAAACGATTTCGGGGGAACTGGACTCGGAAATCAGTAAGGTGACCGAGCGGTATTCCGGCCTGGGGGACATTCTGGGCGCGGCCAAAGGAGCCTTCCTGAAACCCGTGGACACCGAAATCGTCTACTCTCCCGGCGTGGAGCTGACCGTGAAGCTGACGCAGCCGGTGACACTGAACGGCACGGCGCCTCCCGGGCCGGTGGCCAAACTGCAGCCGGTGGCGGACCAGGACGCGCTGGTGCAACTGGTGAACAGCCAGCCGTTTCAGACCGTCGCGCAGAAGCCGCCCAAGCCTTCGGACATGACCAACCTGATGTTCATCGGCTCGGAGGAACTGCTGCGCGCGGCCTTCGCCGACGCGGGCTGGAGCGAGGCCGCCGCGCTGAGCACGCAATCCAAGCTGGAGACCTTCCGCGCCATCGCGGAGGTGCGCGGCTACAAAGAGGCGCCCGTCTCCGTGCTGCTGCTGGACGGGCAGGCGCCCAGCCTGGTCTTCGAGAAGCTGAACAACACCTTCGCGCAGCGCCACCATCTGCGGGTCTGGCGCCGCCCGGTCAGCTTCGAGGGCAAAGCCGTGTGGGTATGCTCGGCTACGCACGACACGGGCATCGCCTTTTCGGAGAAGGACCGAACCTTTATCCACAAGATCGACCCACAGATCGACCGCGAGCGGGCCAAGGTGGTGAGCGACCTGCTGCTGACGGGTAAGGTGCGCTCGTTGGCCGCCGTGGAGCGGCCGCTGGTGCCGCGCCAAAGCGCCAACGCCACCGGCGACCAGTTACTCACCGACGGCCAGATGGCGGTGGTGATTTTGCAGTAGGGGCTCTCACAAAGCGAGCCCGCCGCCACCAACTCCGGGATTTACCGGAGCAGGTAATTCAACAAAAGTGGTTGATGTTAAGCCGGAATGATGATATAAAGCCCAGTAATGAAATTCCGGTGAGGGCACCGGGCGTCTTTATTCAGCCCTCTCGGAAGGATCCCAGTTCCGTGCCGCGCACGCGACGGACGGCTGGGAGGCTCTTCGCCACACGCGCCGCGTACACTGGCATTTCAAGGATGACCAGGCACTTGAGAGGACCAGTTGGTGAGCGCCGTACATTCCGCCGCGGCTCTTGAGTTGATCAGGCTCACTCCGCTCATGGAGCGCACCACGGGACGGCCGGAGGTTCAGGTGGCGCTGATTGATGGGCCCGTCGCCATGAGCCATCCCGAACTGGAAATCCAGCATATCCGCGAAGTCAGCGGAATCCGGCCGGGCGCCTGCGCTCTCGCCGACAGCGCGGCTTGCATGCACGGAACGTTCGTGGCAGGCATCCTCAGCGCGAAACGGGGGAGCACGGCGCCGGCGATCGCTCCGGATTGCACACTGCTGGTTCGTCCGATATTCAGCGAAACGCCACCGCTCAATGGGCAGATGCCCAGCGCAGCCCCGCAGGAACTCGCGGAAGCCATCGTCGATTGCGTGAAGGCCGGCGCACGGGTGCTCAACCTGAGCGCGGCTCTCGCCGGGCCCTCCTCCAACGGCGAACGCGAACTGATCCTGGCGCTGGACTTCGCGGCCTCTCGCGGCGCTGTCACGGTCGCCGCCGCGGGAAACCAGGGAACGCTGGGAAGTTCCGCCATCACGCGGCATCCCTGGGTGATTCCTGTTGGGGCCTGTGATATGCGCGGCAAGCCCATCGGGGAGTCGAACCTGGGAAGCTCCATCGGGAGGCGCGGGCTGATCGCGCCGGGCCAAAACATCACCAGCCTCAGTACGAATGGAAGATCACGAGTCTTTGGTGGAACCAGCGCGGCGGCGCCTTTTGTGACAGGGACCATCGCGCTGCTCTGGTCGGAGTTTCCGGAGGCGAGCGCCGCCGAGGTGAAATCCGCTTTGATCCTGGCCGGCGGGGCTCGCCGCAGGACGGTGGTTCCACCGGTCCTGGATGCCGCGGCCGCATCGCGGACCCTGGCTGCCTCGCGAGCAGGACGGTGAGCACGCCATGAAGAAGAGGCCTGCGACGCAAAGGGCTGAGCGCCAGCCGTATCAGGTTCGTCTACCGGGTTTTCTCATCAAGGAGGAGACCGGCCTGGGGGACGCAGTCAAGCGCGCTACTTACGCAATGGGAATCAAGCCCTGCGGCGGCTGCGAGAGACGCGCTTCCGCCCTCAACCGCTGGCTGGTTTTTTCCCGTTAATCGCTACCGTGAGGACGTTCACATAGAGGAGGCACGTTATGGAAGCGGAAACTAAAGAAAATTCGCAGACGCAAACAACTCCCGCCGTGACTGCGACAGTCGCCGGCAGCAGGCTTTCGCCGCAGGCATGCCCGACCTGCGGAACTGCACCAGCCGCCCACGGTGCGCCAGATCCAACTTCCTGGGTATACGCTATCGGCCACATCGAGGCCCGGTTCCCGACCATCTCCGTGGAAAAAGAGTTCGCGCAGGTGGCGGGCCGGGACAAGACCGCCGGGCTCACCGACCGGCAGGCGTTTCACGCCGTTCTTTCCAGATCCGAGAACCGCTACCTGGTTCGACAACTCTGCTGGGTAATGACCGTGGAAGGGCTGGAGACGTACCTGCTGCGGCCCCGTGACCCGGGGGATTACGACCTGCTGGCGGGAACCATACGGCCCAACCCCAGCCCCCTCGATCTGGACGTCGTGATCGGCATCCGCGGGCCCATCGCTCCGCCGGAGATGTGCAACGGTTTGATGATCCCGATCGTGACCTTCGACCAGATTTATTCCTTCGACCGTGACGTTCTCATCAAAGCGATTCCCAAACCGGAGAAGACTTCCGCCAAGGACTTCGCGCCCGCGGCGGAGGAGCTGTTCGACCGCATCATGTACATGACCGACAACGCCGGCGCAACGGACGAACACCGCACCCTGAACTATCTCGCAGTTCGCTACCCGGCCATCTACGGCAAAGCGGCCGAGTATTTCGCGCAGAACTGTTCACTCACGGCCGTGGACGTACAAACGTCGACGCTCAGCGGCACGCGAAAAGTGCTGGAAGTGATCTTTTCCTTCACCAACCGCACTACAGACGTGCTGGACAAGTGCTTTGTGCGCGTCGACGCGACCGATGAGTTTCCCTTCCTCGTCACCAAGATATCGCCGTACTATGCCCGATGAGTATAACCAAACAGGGGGGCCGACGTTACGGAGATACCGGGATTTCTCGCGGGCGCCTCCGTTTGGTCATGCGAACCGGCGATGCCGCGTGACCAGCGCACGCGGCGGTGCAATGTTCGCGACGGCGGAGTTACTTTGGCCGGCACGTGCATAGCGATAACTAAGCGGGCTATACAGAGTCAGGTTCCGTCAACTAACAAAGAGCGAGGTGTATACAATGGCGTTACCAGGGTTTACCGCGGAAGCGGGCGTTTATCTTTCCCACGGGCAATATAGAGCCGTGATGGGCGGTGCGGGTGCTGCCGGGCTTGTACCAGCACTTCCGAGCTGTGCGGCTTGTGAATCGATTTGCGACAAGTGTTTCGATTGCCTCGACTCGGGAAAGCCGATGTCCAAGTGCCCCCCGTGCCGTGTGTGTTCACATTGCGGATCCTGCGGGACGGGAGGAGGCGGAGGGGGGAGCCTCTTGTGCTGCGAGTTTTTGCAGAATCCGAACCCCGGGTTCAATTGTAACTGGTGCGGCCCCGAACCGTTTCCACTTTAGGGCAAGCCGGGCCGAGAGAAGCCATTCGCGGGCTCGAAATCCCCCCAGCGCAGGGCCAGGGCGGGCAGCACCAGCAGATTCAGCAGCGTGGAGGTGACGAGGCCGCCCAGGATCACGGCGGCCATGGGGCCTTCGATCTCGCGGCCCGGCTCGCCGCTGCCGAGGGCCAGCGGCAGCAGCCCCAAGGCGGTGACCAGCGCGGTCATGAGGATGGGCACCAGGCGTTCGGAAGCGCCGCGTAGTGCGGCCTCCAGGCCCCAGGCGACGCTTTCTTCGCGCACCAGGTGCTGGTAGTGCGAAAGCAGCATGATCGAGTTGCGCGTGGTGATGCCGAACAGCGTAACGAAGCCCACCAGGGACCCCACCGTCATCCAGCCGCCGGTGACAAAGACCGCGAGCACGCCGCCAACCAGGGCGAAAGGCAGGTTGAGCAGCACCAAGAGCAGGTTGCGGAGATTGCCGAAGACCACGGCCAGAAGCAGCACGATGCCTACGGCGGCCATGCCGGAGGAGAGCAGGATCTCGCGCTGGGCGGCGGAGCGAGCCTGGGCCGCGCCGGTGAAGACCGGGTAAACGCCCGCGGGAAATTGCACTCGGGACACGACCCGCCGTCGTGCCTCCTCCACGAAGGAGGTCAGATCGCGCCCGCGCACGTCGCAGGTGACGGCCTGACGGCGGCGGGCGCCATCGTGCAGGATCATGAAGCGGCCGGCGCCTTCCTCCACGTCGGCCAGTTGGGCGAGCGGCAGGCGCATACCCGCGCCGTTGGAGAGCAGGAGCCCGCCCACGCCTTCCGGGTCGTGCCGCGCGGCGTCCGCCAGGATCACTGCCACGTCGGAGACGCGGCCGGCCTCGTAGACCTGGGCCACCACGGATCCCTGGTAGGCAGTCTCCACGCCCTCCAGCACGTCCACGGGGCGAAAACCGAACTGCCGCAGTCGCTCCGGGCGGAGGCGCACGATGATCTGGGGCGCCCCGGGCGGCGACTCGACCTGCACGTCCGCGGCGCCGCGCACCCCGGCGACCGCCTGCGCCACTTCGCGAGCCTTGCGGTCCAGCAGGTCCAGGTCGTCGCCGAAGATTTTGATCACCACCTGCGCGGTGACGCCGGAGATGGTCTCTTCGATGCGCTCGGCCAGAAATTCGCGGATGGCAAAGGACACGCCCGGAAATTTGACCAGGGCCGCGCGAATCTCGTCCTCCACGCCCTCGGCTTCCTCGCCTGCGAGAGGCTGAAGCTCCACGTGGATCTCGCTGTAGTGCGTGCCCCAGGTGTCGTCGGCCTTTTCGGCGCGGCCGATCTGCTGGGCCACCGAGAGGATGTGCGGATTGCGCAGGAGTTCGCGAGTGACCTGCGCGCCCAGGCGGCGGGTCTCCTCCAGGGAGGTGCCCGGCACCGAGGACATATGCACGATGAAGTGGCCTTCGCGCAGGTCCGGCAGAAACGCGCCACCCAGGTACGGCACGGTGGTGAGCGCGGCCGCGCAGAGGACCAGGGCGCCGGCCAGCATCTCTACGGGGCGGCGCATGGCGGCCTGCATCAGGCGCCGGTAGACCTGCTTGAGGGCCGTGACGAAGCGCGGCTCGCGGGCTTGGCCGGCGGCGCGGGCGAGCATCAGGCTGCACAGCGCGGGGGTGAGCGTAAGGGCCACCCCCAGGGAGGCCAGGATGGCCAGCACATACGCCAGCGCCAGCGGGGCGAACAGGCGGCCTTGCACGCCCGACATGGTGAGCACCGGCAGAAACACCAGGGCCACTACGAAGGTGGCGTACACCACGGCGCTGCGCACTTCCAGGGAAGCCTCCAGCACCACCCGGAAGACGGGGCGCGGCTGTGGGCCGGCGCGATTCTCGCGCAGGCGGCGGAAGATGTTTTCCACGTCGATGATGGCGTCGTCCACCACCTCGCCGATGGCGATTGCCAGGCCGCCCAGCGTGAGCGTGTTCAGGCTGACGCCCATGCGGTCCAGCACCGCGATGGCCACCAGCAGCGAGACCGGGATGGCGGTGAGGGAGATGAACGCAGTGCGCGCGTTGAACAGGAACAGGAACAACACCGCGGCTACCAGGATGCCGCCCAGCAGCAGAGAATGGCCAATGTTGCGGATGGAAACCTGGATGAAATTCGCGGGGCGGAACAGCCGGGGGTAGAGCGTGATTTGGGAGGCGGCCACCGCGGGGGCGACTTCGGCCAGCGCCTGTTCGAGGGCCGCGGTCACATCCAGGGTGTTGGCGCGGAACTGGCTGGAGACCACCAGCATCACGCCAGGCTGCCCGTTGATGGCGGCATCGCCGATGCGCGGCTCGGGAGCCTCGACGACACGCGCCACGTCGCCCAGGCGGACGGTCATGCCGCCGGCGGCGCGCAGCGTGGCGCCCGCCAGCGATGCGGGGCTGAGCGACTGGCCTTCGGTGCGCAGCACGATGCGCTGCTGCGGGGTCTCGACGAATCCGGCGCCGCGCACACCGGTGGAGGCGCGCGCCGCGGCCAGCACGTCGTTGATGGAGAGTCCCCAGGCCGCCAGGCGGTCCGGCGCCACCTGCACCTGCAACTGCCGCACTTCGCCGCCGAACACCACCACCTTCGCCACGCCGGGCACGGCCAGCAGGCGCGGGCGCAGGGTCCAGTCGGCGAAAGTGCGCAGCTCCATCAGGGAGCGCGTGCGCGAGGTCAGCCCCAGGGCCAGCACCATGCTGGCCGCGCTGGTGAGCGGCGCCATGGCCGGTGCGCTCACCTCGGCGGGTATTTGCGCGGCAGCCTCGGCCAGACGCTCGCCGACCACCTGGCGCGCGCGGAAGATGTCGGTGTCTTCCTGGAAGACGACGGTGACCACGGAGAGACCCTGGATGGACTGCGAGCGGATGGAATCCAGGCCGGCTACGCCATTGACGGAAGATTCCACCGGACGGGTGACGAGTTGCTCGACCTCCTCCGGGGAGAGGCCCGGAGCTTCGGTCTGGATGACCACCTCCGGCGGCGCGAACTCCGGATAGACATCGTACTTGGCGTGCAAGGTGGCGTAAATGCCGTAGATCACCGCCAGGCAGGCCAGCGCGACGACCACGCCGCGGAAGCGCAGGGAGAACTCCACCAGGCGGCGCAGCATTATTCGGGGTTTTCCTCGCCCACCTGGATCTGGAACTTGAATTCCTCGGAGAGCAGGGTCTGCGCGCCGGCCACCACCACGCGCGTGCCAGGGGGCGGCGCGGCGGCGGACCAGCCGCCGTCGCGCAGATCTTCGGGCGGGACTTCGCGGCGCGCGAAGCGGTCGCCGGAGAGCTGGAGATAGACCCAGATGCGGCCCTGGTAGCGCAGCAGGGCGGCGCGCGGAACCGCCACGCCCCGGCGGCGCGCGCCCGCGAGCGGGAGGAAGGCGGTGACGGCGGCGCCGGGGCGCAGGGAGCGACCGGAATCCGAGAGGCGGAAGAGAAAGCCGCGGCCCTGCGTCAGCGGATCGATGGCGGGCGCGAGCGCCACCAGCCGGGCCGTGACGGGATGGTCTTCCTCGCCGAAAGCCACGACGCGGGCGGAGGGCGGCGCATCCGGTAGGCGCTCGCCGGCGGGCACGTACACGCGGGCGAGCAGGCCGTCGAAGCGGGCCAGGCGCAGCAGAGGCTGGCCTGCTTCCACGGATTCTCCGGGCTGGGCCACCAGTTCCACCACCTGGCCGCCGCGCGCGGCGCGCAGGGGCGCGGAGGCCGCCGGGCCGCTGGCCGAGGCGAGAGAAGCTTCGAGCAGGCGTGCGTTGCGGCTGGCCGCGGTGAGGCGCGCTTCTTCGCCTTTCCAACGGGCCTCGGCCTCCTCGACAGCGCGGTCGGACATGTTGCGGTTGTCGGCGTTGAGAGTGCGGGCGCGGTGGTAGGCGGCCTGGGCGGCGGCCGCCGAGGCGCGCGAGGCCTCCACGTCGGCGCGGGCCACGGCCAGCCGCTCGGTGAGGTTCACGCGCTCGGCGGGGGCCAAGCGCGGCTCGATGGAGCCGATCAGGTCGCCGTCACCCAGGGTCTGCCCCAGGGCCGGCCAAGCGTGGCTGGCGGCGAGTTGCAGCGTGCCAGCCACAGGCGCGCGCACCACGAAGCTGCGCGCGGGGTCTTCCTCCAGGCGGCCGTAGGCGGCTACTTCCGGCGCCAGCCAGGCTGCCTGGAGCGGACGGGTTTCGAGACCGATGCGTTGTTGGGTGGCGGGCTCCAAGCGGAGTACGGTCTCGCCCGCGGCGGTGCGCGAGAGGCGCGCGGCGCTCCGGATGGGCTGCTCCCCGCGCTCTTCTTCGGCGCGCGCGCCGCGGCGGGCCTGGAAGGCCCCCACCAGCAGGGCTGTCAGACCAGCGGCGGCGGCCGCGGCCAGGCCCCAGCGCCAGGCGCGCTTCATTGTCCGGCGCCTCCTTCGAGCGGCTGACCGACAGCGTTTTCGAGCGCTCCGAGGGCGGTTTCAGCGCGGCGCAGGGCGTCGAGTTCAGCGCGCGCGCCGGCTAGGCGCTCGAGGCGCACGCCCGCCAGCGCCAGGCGGTCTTCTTCGCCCGCGCGGACGGCGCGCAGCACGGCGCCTTCGCGCACCTGCTGCAACTCGCGCAGGCGGCCAGCGGCTTCGGCCAGTTCGGCCAGCGCGCCGCGATAGGCGGCCACAGCCTGCTCCATCTCGCCGATAGCGCGGGCTTCGAGCGCCTCGCAACGGGCCTGGGCTTCGGCCCGATGCGCCTCGGCCTCCGCGATGGGCCCGCGGTTGCGGTTGAAGACCGGCACCGGGAACGAGGGCCCGAAGGCGATCTTGTGATGCCCCTCGTCGAAAGAATAGCCCGGGGTGAGCTGGATGTCGGGATACTGGCGGGCGACTTCGAGTTGCAGGGCGGCTTCCGCAGCGGCGTACTCGGCCAGGCTGCGGCGGATATCCAAGCGATTGAGCAAGCCGGCGCGCAACACGCGCGGCAGCGGCAGGGAGGCTTCGGCGGGCGGCGGTGGCAGGGAGGCGAAAGACGCTTGGGCCAGCGCGGCGGCTGGCAGGCCCAGGGCGGCGGCCAGCGCGGCCAGGCTTTCCGCGGCCTGTGTTTCGGCCGCACGCGCCGCCACCTCGACGGAGAGCAGCCCGGCGCGCTCGCGGTCCACTTCGGGGCGGGCGATCTCGCCAACGCGCAGGCGGGCCTCGAGCAGTTCCACGGATTCGCGGCGCCGAGCGGCCTCATCGCGCAGCAGAACGAGCGAGCGGCGGGCCAGCAGGTGATCGAGCCAGGCCGCGCGCACGCGGCTGCGCACCCGCCAGGCGGTTTCCGCAACTTCCAGACGCGCCGCTTCGGCCTGCTTCTGCGCCGCCAGCGTGCGCCAGGCGCGCTTGCCGGCGGTTTCGATGGTGAACACCGGCTCGAAGTGCGCCACCACCGGAGATTCGGGCGAATCGGTGTAGCCGGCGCCCACCGAAATCGAGGGGTTGGGCTTGGCTGCGGCCGTAAGCACGGCGGCTTCGGCGGCGCGCAGGCGGGCGCGGGCCACGGCCAAGTCCGGACTGTTGGCGGCGGCCACCGCCGCGAGCGCCGGCAGGTCCAGCGAGGTTCCGGCGGGCTGGCGCAGAGTGCGGCTCCGGAACTCCCGCTCGATCTGCTCGGGCTGGAGCGGGTGGGCCTGATATTTCACGCAGCCGCAGCAGACCGCCAGCGCCAGCAGCGGAACTCCCACGCGACACACGCTCTACTTTACGGTCCGGAAGGGGACGGCAACGTGACGCGCAGATTACGATTTCGTCAGGGAAGGCGGCAGGGCGTGGCCGGTTCAGTTTGAGTTATGAAAAAAGCAACGCACGAACAAGATATAAAATAATCCTCAGCCTGCACCGACAAGCACCGCTTGCCGCCAAGTCAAGGTCCGTGTATACTGATCTTGCA
This sequence comes from Solibacteraceae bacterium, assembly GCA_021324015.1. Taxonomy (GTDB): domain Bacteria; phylum Acidobacteriota; class Terriglobia; order Bryobacterales; family Bryobacteraceae; genus JAJPJX01. Next base: position 62,882 of record JAJPJX010000158.1, read on the forward strand.
ATGCTTTCCCGAGCAAGCATATCCAAGCAGCTACGCGACCCGCATCTGTCAGCGGATTCTGAGGCTAAAGATTTAATCGGAGAACGGATGGATGGTGGCCCGTTATCGCCACACGAGCCAGAGCGCAAGAAAAACCCGGCCGCTGTCGCCCTCTCCCAGTTGGGAGCTTCCAAGGGTGGTTTGGCAAGGGCCGCCGCCTTGTCGGACCGAAAGCGGAAGATGATCGCTAAAAAGGCAGCGGAAGCCCGCTGGAGGGGTAGAGCCTGATGTCGTCTTCACCCTCCCCACTGCCCCAAAATTCAGATGAAGTAGTGAAGGATCTTCTGAAGAGTCGGCTGATGGCCCTCGAAGCCGCGCTCCAGGAAGACGTGATTGTGTTTCGGGGTCCGATAGCCTATGGTGTGGACGATCTTCTTCGTGACGCTGTTGAGCAGATCCCTGAGAAAAGACCACATATTGCGATGGTTCTGCAAACGGATGGTGGATATGTCGAGGTCGTAGAGCGAATTGTTAAGCTACTGCGGCATCACTATCAGTACGTGAGTTTCATCGTCCCTAACTACGCGTTTTCTGCTGGAACCGTGCTGGTTATGTCTGGTGACGTAATTCGTATGGATTATTACTCCCTTCTCGGTCCCATTGATCCGCAGATCCAACTCAAGGGGCGTTGGATTCCAGCGATTGGTTATCTGGCGAAGTATGAAGAACTTATCGATAAATCCAATTCCGGTCAGCTTACAAGCGCTGAATTGGCCTTCCTGATAGAGAAATTCGATCCAGCTGAATTGTTTCGCTACGATCAAGAACGAGAGCTATCGAAGACCCTGTTGATAGAATGGCTAGCGAACTATAAGTTTAAGGACTGGGGGCCAACGACGGAAACGCGAAAGCTCCCCGTGACTCAGCAATTGAAAGAGCAACGTGCCGAAGAAATCGCAAAGCAACTTAACGATCCTACGGTATGGCATTCACATGGACGCGGAATCTCAATGCAGGTGTTAACAGACAAGCTGAATCTAAAAATAGAGGATTTTTCCAAGAACGGGCAGGTCAACGATGCGATACGAGCTTATGATCGTCTCTTGAGCGATTATCTCGGCGTGCGCCATCACAATCTGGTTGTACATACGAGGGCCACATATAAGGCCATGGAGATTGAAGACTGAAATGAGAACACAGAACCCGCCGTCTCTTGAGGACCTGGTCCGCTCAAATCCTAAAGTGGATCCGAAACTCGTCGCTTCAGCTAGGGCCAGCATCGACGAGATCAAGAGGAACGGATTCGTTCCAGAGGGGTATCGCCTAACGGGTCGCAGGACATCACTTGTAGAGAAGCCGCCTTCTCGGTCCGAAAAGACTAGACTTCCACGTCGGCATCGCTGACTTCTCTATTGACTACTTGCGCGAGTATAACGTCAGCGTGAACAAGCTGATTTGCTGCCTCTGGTAGCATGAAGCGCGGGACAGCGCCAGCGCAGAAGTTGGAGTGGCCGATTATGTTTGATCCCTTGAAGAGCTTGTCGACTCGCCTGAAGACTGGGAAGCTGCCCTGGCCAGAGATTCAATGGGAGCTGCTGCGAGGCCGGCGGGCAGGTCCAGCGTCACGCGCGTGCCATGGCCGGGGCGGCTCTCAATAGCGGCCTCGCCGCCGTGCAGCGCGGCGATGCTTTTGACGATGGCGAGGCCCAGGCCGGCGCCGCCCGCCTGCGGGCTGCGGGAAGGATCCACGCGGTGGAAGCGGTCGAAGACGTGAGGCAGATGTTCGGGCGGAATGCCGCAGCCGGTGTCCTCGACGGCGACCAGCAGGCGGCCTTCCGCGCCGCGGGCTTCCAGTTGGATGCAGCCGCCCGGCGGGGTGTACGCCAGGGAGTTCTCCACCAGGTTCCCGACCGCCCGCTGGAACAGGGTGCGATCGAGCTCGGCCACCAGGCCTGCGGGCGCGCGGGCCTCCAGGGCGACGCCGGCCTCGTGCGCCGCGGCTTCATAGAATTCGCGCACCGTGCGCAGTTCGGGGCCGATCTCGAGAGGTTCGCGGCGGATCTGGGTGCCGGGGTTTTCGGCGCGCGCCAGAAACAGGAGGCTATCGATCAGGCGGGAGAGGCGCAGGCACTCTTCGAGGGACGAACCCAGCGCGTCGCGGTATTCCTCCGGTGAACGCGCGCGGGCCAGCGCGACTTCCACTTCGCCGCGCAAATTATTGACCGGGGTGCGCAGTTCGTGCGCGATGTCGCTCGAAAAACGGGCCAGCCGGCCGAAGGCATCTTCCAGGCGGTCCAGCATCTCGTTGAAGGTGGCGGCGAGGGCGTTGAGCTCGGAAGGCAGCCCGGAAAGGTCGATGCGTTCGTTGAGCGTGGTGGAGCGGATGCGGCGCATGGTCCGGGCGATTTCGGCCACCGGCCGCAGGCCGCGGCGGGCCATGGTGTGGCCTACCAGCACGCAGACCAGCAGGCCAATGCCCAGCACAGTCCAAAGCCGGCCGCGGTAGCCGGCCAACAAGTGCTTTTCGAAAGTGACCTCGAGCGCGACCTGCACGCGGTAGTCCTCGCGGGTTCCGGCGGCGCTCCGGGAAAGGACGCGGAACACGCGCCCGCTGCGTCCGCGGTATTCCGTGCCGCCGGAGGCCGGCAGCGCCGCGGCGGGAATCTCGGCGGACATGCCGGCGCTTTCCACCACCAGGCGCCCGGCGGCATCGAGCACGCGGGAGAGCACTTCCACGCCGGGGCGCTTGGTGGATTCGCCCTCGACCTCCCATTCCACGGTGCGAAAATCATGCGCCCGCAGCAGGGCGATCAGAGTGTCGGCTTTCTCGGTGAGGTACTGATCGTCCTCGCGGTCGAAGCTGGTGAGCAGCACCCAGTATAGGAAGCCGGTAGCTACCAGCAGCAGCAGGAAGGCGGAGCCGGCGTACCACGCCGAAAGGCGCGCGCTCAGGCTGGCGGGGCGGCTACTCGGCTTCCAGAACATATCCGACTCCGCGCACGGTGCGGATCAGCTTGCGAGCAAAGGGGTCGTCCACCTTGGAGCGCAGGCGGCGCACGTGGACCTCGACCACGTTGGTGCCGCTATCGAAGTTCATGTCCCAGACCTGCTCGGCGATGAGGGTACGGGAGAGCACTTCTCCGGCGCGGCGGGCGAGAAGCGAGAGCAGCAGGAACTCCTTAGGCGTGAGGTCCAGGCGGCGCCCGGCGCGGGAGGCGCGGTGGGCGGCCAGGTCCACCTCGAGATCGGCCACCCGCAGGGTTTCCGGGCGGCGCGCGGGGCCGCGGCGCAGGATGGTGCGGATGCGGGCGAGCAGTTCGGAGAAGGCGAAGGGCTTGACCAGGTAATCGTCGGCGCCCAGTTCCAGGCCTTTGACGCGGTCCGGCACGGCGTCGCGCGCAGTGAGGAACAGCACCGGCGTCTGGTCGCCGGTGCGGCGCAGTTCGGAGAGCACGGACCAGCCGTCGCGCCCCGGCAGCATGACGTCCAGCACCAGGAGGTCGTAGCGGGACTGGCGCGCCAGGTACAGACCCTCCTCGCCGCCGGCGGCCACGTCCGCCACGAAGCCGTGCTCGGAGAGCCCGCGGCGCAGATAGGCCGCGGCTTTGGGTTCATCCTCGACGATCAGGACGCGCAAGGTATTCCCAGTGTAATCCGCGGGCTGGGCGGGCGATTTGCCGCGGCGGCGAACTTGGCTTAGGCTGGGGGATTGTTCGTCTTTGATCCTCCCGCCGACCGGTATTTCGGCGCCCAGGTGCGCCGGCTGCTGGCGCGTCTGCCGGCGCTCGAGGGAGGAGTGATCCGCGTAGAGGCGCGGGGCCGGCTGCGGGGCGCGGGGGGCGCGATTCACGCGGGGGCTTTTCTGCGCCAGCGGCGGATCGCTTTCGACCGCAACTTGAGCCGTGACGGGGCGGAGTTCGGCCGCATCTTCGTTCACGAGGTGGCGCACTTCGCCTGGATCCGGCTCAGCAACGCGCGGCGCCGGTCCTGGGAAGATCTGCTGCGGGAGGAGATGGCGCGGGGTGCGCTCGGCGAGTTGGGCTGGTCGGCGGAATGGCGCAAGGAGGGGCTCGAGCCCGTGGACCTGCACGGGCGCACGCGCCGCTGGCGGGAGTACGTATGCGAGAGCTTCTGCGATACGGCGGCGTGGTGTTTTGCGCCGCTTGCGAACCACCCCGAATTTACCCTGGCCGGGCGGTGGCGGCGCCGGCGACGGGACTGGTTTGCACACTTCCTTGTCACCAAACGAATGTCGATATAATCAAAGAAAAGTGAAGGAGAGGATTGTGTCCCCATCCCGCATTGCGGCCGCCCTGGCTACAGGCTTGCTTCTAGGCTGTTTTCTCTACGGCTGCTCGTCCAACACCAAGTCCGTGAAGGCGGCTTCGGTCAAACCGGGGAAAGAGCGGCGGGAGGCGCCGGATTTTTCGCTCAAGGACGCCGATGGCAAGACCGTACGGCTCTCCGACTATCGCGGCAAGGTGGTGGTGCTGGATTTCTGGGCCACCTGGTGCGGGCCGTGCAAGATCGAGATCCCCTGGTTCGTGGACTTCCAGCGGAAGAACAAGGACAAGGGCTTCGAGGTGATCGGCGTGGCCATGGACGACGACGGCTGGGACGCGGTGAGGCCCTTCGCTAGCCAGATGGGCATCAACTACCGGCTGGTGCTGGGCAACGACGACACCGCCCAGAAGTTTGGCGGCGTGGAGGCCTTACCCACCACGTTTCTGATCGATCGGGACGGGAGGATCGCCGCTGTCCACGTGGGCCTGGTGAGCAGAGGGGATTTCCAGAATGGCATTGACGAGTTGTTGCAGGCTCCCGCGAGCAGTGGCTCTGGCAGCCGCGTTTCTCTACCTGCCCTGTTTGTTCGCGCAAGGTAGCGCGATCCTTTCCGTAGCGCCGCCGCAAAAGATTGTGGCCAGGCGGGGGGCCGGCGCGCAGGCCCGGATAGCCGTGCAGTTGCAGCCCGGTTTTCACGTCAACAGCAACACGCCCAGCGAGGAATACCTGATTCCGCTGAAGTTGACCTGGCTGCCGGGGGCGCTGCAGGCCGCAGGCACGACTTATCCCAAGCCGCGGATGGAAAAATACCAGTTCTCGGCCAAGCCACTTTCTGTCTTCACCGGCAACTTCGACCTCGTGACCGCCTTCCAAGTGCCGGCCACAGCGCCGCGCGGGCCGGGAGTGCTGGTGGGCAAGCTGCGCTACCGGGCCTGCAACCAGAACGCCTGCTTCCCTCCCAAGACGGCGGAGGTGAAGCTGCCGTACGAAGTGCGCTAGGGCCGGCGGTTGTGCTGCAAAGATGGGTGGGTGATCGAGTGGCCGCGGCTTTGTGATGCGCGTCAATCCGCCCGTCAATCAGTCTTGAAGCCGGGGGTATCATTGACGAACAGGACCAACCCAACTACGTCATCCTTTGGTAGCCACCTGAGTTGGCCCTTTCGGATCATGTGCACGACTTCGTAGCCTTCAATAGTCCGCCGCAGTTCCCGTCGAACAGCGCGGATTCAGATTCAGTTCAGGGGCATAGCGCTCAGATAGTGGTATGATCCGCAGCGAGCCCGCGCTCGGTGAGCAGTTCCTCGACGTCGCGATAGAGGAGAGGGAAAATCGCAGGTACGACCCCACCGCAAAGGTGATCACGGCCGGTTCGAAAGTTCGAAATGCCACCATTTGAACAAGAATGGCCGTGATGATGAGGCGGTGCGGTGGTGGGAAGAGTACCAGCGGAGGAACCGCCCGGCGAAACCAGAGAACTGGAAAGGGGGCGTGCAATGAATTCCGCTGCGGTGTTGCTGCTGGCTGCGCAAGGCCCGTAGGTGATAGAAGATGTGGTAGCGCTAACGGGAATCGAACCCGTATTTGAGCCTTGAGAGGGCTCCGTCCTAACCGTTAGACGATAGCGCCACGGGAGATAGTCTCCCGTATTGTACCAACTCCCGCCTCACGCTGTCAGCGCGGCTGGCCCGCGGCGCCCTGCGTGCGCCGTCAGCCGCTTGCGCAACTCCTGCCGCGCCCGCAGCAGCCGCGATTTGACCGCTCCATCCGAAATTCCCAACTTCGCCGCCGCTTGCTCCACCGAGTTCTCCCGCACGTCCCGCAGCACGAAAGCGTTCCGCCACAGCGGTGGAATCCGCCGGATCTCCCGCATCAGCAGCGCCGCCACTTCCTTCCGCCCGAGCGCCTGCTCCGGTGATTCTTCCTCCGCCAGCGGTTCCAGCCGCCCAAGATCGGCATCCTCCAGGTACACAAACCGTGCCCTCCGCGCCTGCCGCAGCCGCATCAGACACTGGTTCACCACGATCCGCGTCAGCCACGTGGAAAATTGGGCGTCCCCCTGAAATTGCCCCACGTATTGATAGGCCTTCCAGTACGCGTTCTGCACTTCGTCCTCCGCCTCCTCCCGGACCCGCAGGATCGAAATGGCCGTCTTCAGCGACGCCGTGTAGTGCCGCCGCATCAGCTCCCCAAACGCATCCTGGTCCCCTGCCTGCGCCTGCCGCACTAGCGCCTCTTCGCTCCGGCTACGCGTCCCCTCGCAATTGTTTTGCATTCTCGGACCTCCGCCCGCACTCCAATCAATGACCGATAATTTTGAGCCTAACAAGGAAGTCCCGAAGATTTTCGACATGACAAAAAGTAAATTCAGTTTAAATGAAAAAAACACCGATATCTTTAGTTTTGCTAATATAACTTTTATGCAAACGGAAAACAGCGAGGAGACCATTCGTCGCGCCCTTTCTTCCTACGAACTGGGCCGCAAGCTCCGGCAGCTCCGGCTCCGCAAGAAGGTCTCGCTGGTGGACCTGGGCCGCCACACCGGACTTTCCGCCTCCATGCTCTCCCAGCTCGAAAACGGCAAGCTGCTCCCCACCCTCCCCACACTGGCCCGCATCGCCATGGTCTTTGACGTGGGCCTGGAGCAGTTCTTTAGCGATCGCCGCCACCAGAGGCTCTTTGGCGTCGTCCGGGCGGGAGAACGCATGCGCTTCCCCGAGCGCCCGGACGCTCCCTCCCCCGCCTATTTCTTCGAGTGCCTGGCCTTCGCCGCGCAGAACAAGGGGCTGGAAGCCTACCTGGCCGAGTTCCCCTGCCGCGAGCCCGGCGCTGTCCAGGAGCATTTCCACGAAGGCTCCGAGTTCCTCTACATCGTCTCCGGATCCCTCGTCATCCGCTTTCAGAATGAAGACCACCTCCTGGCCGAGGGCGATAGCGTCTATTTCGACTCCTCCGAGCCCCACGGCTACCGCGGCGCCGCGCAGCAGCCCAGCCGCGCTGTCGTGATCACCCTCCCGCCGCGCCTGTGACCCCCGCCGCCCGGCCTGCGCGATAATACAGGGGAATGTGGCGGCGCCTCCTGATCCTGTGCTGCCTGCCCGGCTTGGTCCTGGCCGACGAACACTGGATTCGCTTCGCCTCCGGCCCCTTCGAGGTGTGGACCGATGCCGGCCCCCGCGCCGGCCGCGAAACGCTGGCGCGCTTTGAAGAGTTCCGTCACGGCCTCGGCCAGGTGGTTGGCGATCCCGATCTAGGCACGTCCATGCCCGTGCGCATCCTCCTGTTCCGCTCCGCCAAAGAGGCGGCTGCCTGGCCGGCGCCCAGCCCCATCCTGCGCGGCCGCGACTGCTTCGCCATTCTGTTGGCCTCCGGCGCGCCCGTGCCCCCGGCGGTCTTTCACGATGCCACCCGCCTGCTGCTCGACTCCAGCGTGGCCCGCATGCCCGCCCACCTGGAGAGCGGACTCGAAGACCTGTTCTCCACCATCCAGGTGAGCGGCATCCTCATTAAGCTCGGTGAGCCGCCCTCCCAGCGCAGCCAGGACTGGGCCCTGGTCCACCTCCTGGCGGTTGATCCCGAGTACTACGGCAAGCTCCGCGTCCTGCTGTACAACCTGCGCCACGGCGTCGAGGAGACCGTAGCGTACCGCAACTCCATCGGGAAAACCGCAGCCGAAATCGAGCAACAGGCCGCGCGCTATCTGGCGGCCGGCAATTTCCAGACGGTCGACCTTTCCCCCCGCCCCATTAGCGTGGAACACGATTTTCCGGAAAATCCCGTGGAGCCCGCCGAGCTCCGCCTGGCCTTGGCCGACCTCCTGCTTCCCGGCCGCTCCGCCGATGCCTACCAGGCCCTCCTGCGGGACCGCCTGCACCCCGCCGAGGCCCACGAAGGCCTGGCCTTCCTGGCTCTCCGCGACCGGCAGCCGGATGCCGCCCGCCGCGAGTTTGCCGCCGCCATGGATGCCGGTTCCCGCAGCGCCGCCTGTTATGTGGAGTATTCTCGTCTGGAAACCGACCCCGCCAAAAGCGCCGCCGCGCTCCGCAAAGCCGTGGAACTCGATCCCAAGTTGGCGGAGGCGCACTTCCTCCTGGCCCGCCGCGAGTCCGATCCCGCCAGGCGCATCGCCGAGCTCAAGTCCGCCGCTTCGCTGGAGATCCGCAACGCCGCCTACTGGCAGGCCCTCGCCGAAGCGAACCTGGACGCGCACAACTTCTCCGAAGCCGCCCGCGCCTGGCGATCCGCCGAGCAGGCCGCCGCCAACCCGCAGGATCGCGCGCGCTATCGCCAGGCCCGCATGGCGATCGAGCAGCAGCGCCTCGATTACGAAGCCGCCGAGCGCCGCCGCGCCGCCGAGGAACAGCAGCGTGAGCTCGACAAACTCAAAGAGCAGGCGCGTGCCGACCTCCACGCGCTCGAAGCCAAGGTCAACCAGGGCCAGTCGCCCGTCACCGGCGAGAAGGTCGTCCCCTGGTGGGAAGGGCCAAAGCCTTCCGGCAAAGCCGCCGGCGTGCTCAAGCAGGTCGATTGCCTCGGCCGCCAGGCCCGCCTGGTCATTCAGCAGGACGGCCAGAAGATCATCCGTCTCCTGATCCCCGATCCCTCCCGGGTCACTATCCTGGGCGGCGGGGATACCACCTTGGGATGCGGCCCCCAAAAAGCGCGCCGCGTCACCGTCGAGTACTTCCCGAAATCCAACCCCAAACTCGCTACCGTCGGGGAAGTGGCGACCCTCGAATTCCAGTGAAGGCGGCCGGGCAGCCGGGCCGCTGGCTGGTGCTTGCCGTCTTCGTCCTCTCCACTGCGGTCAACTATCTCGACCGCCAGGCGCTGGCCACGCTTGCACCCGTCCTGCGCGCCGAATTTCATCTCTCCAATACCGACTATGGCCTGATCCTCACCGCCTTCTCCCTCACCTACGCCGCTGCCGCCCCTTTCGCCGGCCTGCTCATTGACTCCATCGGCCTGAACCGCGCCATCAGCCTGGCCGTGGCCGTGTGGTCCTCGGCCAGCATCGTTACCGGCTTCACCCGCGGGCTCGCCGGACTCACCGCCTGCCGCGCTGTGCTGGGTCTGGCCGAAGCAGCCGGCATACCCGCCGCCGGGAAGGCTATCCATCAATACCTGCGTCCGGGCGAGCGCGCCCTCGGCAACGCTCTCAACCAGGCTGGCGTCAGCCTGGGCATGGTGCTGGCGCCGCCGCTGGCCACGTGGATCGCGGTGCGCTACGGCTGGCGGCACGCCTTTTGGGTCACCGGCGTAATCGGTCTCCTCTGGATCCCGCTGTGGAACCGCACCGCCGCGCGGCGTGCCCCGCTTCCCGCGGGTGCTCCTCCGATTCCTTCCACCTCCGGCGCCGGCATCCTGCGCCACCCGCGCCTCTGGGCTTTCGTCGCCGCCAACGCCCTCAGCATGACCGGCTACTCCCTTTGGACGAACTGGACCACCGCCTACCTCGTCGATGTGCACCGCCTCACCCTGGTTCAAGCCGCCTGGTACGCCTGGATTCCGCCGCTCTTCGCCACCCTCGGCGGCTTCGCCGGCGGCGGGTTCTCCCATCGCGCCATGCGCCGCGGCATGGAAGCGGTCGCCGCCCGCACGCGCGCCTGCGCCTGGAGCGCCGCCGCCGCGCTCCTCACCGCCCTCATCCCCTGGCTACCCGGCCCCGCCTTCGCCTCCGCCGGCATTTCGCTCAGCATCTTTTCTGTCGCTGCGTTCAGTGTCAATATGTACACAATGCCGCTCGACACTTTCGGCGGAGCACGCGCCGCCTTCGCCGTTTCCATGCTGGTCGCCTCTTACGGCGCCATTCAGGCCCTCGTCTCGCCGGCCTTCGGAGCCATCATCGACGCTCGCGGGTATACTCCCGTGTGCCTGCTGGTCGCTGGTCTGCCGCTCGTCGCCTTCGGGGTGCTGAAGTGGACCGAATCCGCGAATTCCTGAGCTTCGCCGGCAAGCGCGAAGCGAAGGTCATCGCCGTCTTTGGTCTCTCCCCCGACCCGTGCGGCCGCGCCGTGCGTTACGTCCTCGCCGGCGCTCCCGGTATTCCGGTGTGGTTGTTTGCCACTCGGCCTCCGCTCCCCGAAACGGCCGCCCTCTGCGAGCGGGTTTTTGTGGATCCCGATCCGTTGAACCTCTTGGTGACAGCGCAAAAGGCCCTCTGGCCGCATTGGGTGGCCTTGACGCTGTCTACCTGGACCGGCGCGCACGGCGCCTGGCCGGTCAAGCTCGCGCCGTTCTTCATCCCGCCGTTTCGCGTCTTGTTGCTGAATTCGCAGGGCGACTACTTCGCTGGAACGCCCGCCGCGGTTCTCCGCCACTTGCGCCGCCGCCTCCGCGACACCGCCCATTCCTCCTGGCGTCGCCTCGGCGACCTCCACCGCGGCCTTTGGCTCCGGTTCGCCGCGCTCGTCGCGCAGCCTCTCCTGCCGCTCCTCGCATGGGCATTTCGCCACCTCTCCGCTCCGTCTTCAGATCCCCAACCTCCGGCGTCCTCACCCCGCGGGCAGGAGATCGCCGAGTTCCGTTATCACCCCCGCCAATGGGATTGGTGCGCCCTCGACCGCCTGGTGCGCACCGCCACCGCCGGCTGGATCCTCTTTATCGCCGGAGACGCCCCGGCCGATGCCGCCGCTCTCCTGCCCGTGTTCGACGATCCCGCTGCGTTCGCGGCCTCGCGCCAGGAATCCTTCCGTGCCTGGAACGTGCGGCTCTTCGCCCTCGCGCCTTTCCGCCCCCTGCAACCCGGCGAGGCTACCCGCACTTTCGCGCCGGTTTCCAGCATCATTCTGGTGGACCGCGCGCGCCTCGCCGCCCTGGGCGTCCCCAAAACCATCGTCCCCGGCACGGCCTGGCTGTTGTTGTTTTGGAAGGTGGCTGCCGCCGGCCTCCACTGTTACAGCGTGGGAGCCGCCGGCGCTCTCCGCCAGCAGCCGGACTGGCCCTTTGACGAGGCCGAATTCGTGCTCCGCGTGCTGGCGAATCCCACCCTCCGCTGCCTCACTCCCGCCCATCCCGAACTGTCGCGCGGCAATATCGCGTTCTCTTCCCGCCCCGCGGCTTGCGCCTCCCGGCCCCGCATTCTGGTGGTCTCCCCTTACCTCCCGTGGCCGCTTTCACATGGCGGCGCGGTGCGCATCTACAACCTCTGCCGGGCCCTCGCCGGCCACGTCGACTTCCTTCTGATCGCCCTGCGCGAAAAGGACGACATCACCGATTACGGCCGCCTCCACGAGGCCTTCCGCCGTGTCTGGATCGTGGATCGAGATTACCGGGCCCCGGCCGGCCCCGCGCTTCCCGCCCAGGTGCGTGAGCACACCTCTCCCAGCCTGCGCGCTCTCATCGCCGAGGTCTGCCGCGAAGAAGCCGTGGACCTGTTGCAGATCGAGTACACGCATCTGGCTGCCTTCCGCGAGGCCGCGCCGGAAGTCCCCGCCATCCTGGTCGAGCACGACCTGACCTTCACCCTCTACCGCCAGTTCACCGCGTTCGACCGCACTGCCGCCGCCGAAGCCGAGTATCGCCGCTGGCTGGCCTTCGAGCGCGGCTGGCTCTCACGCTATGATGCGGTCTGGACCATGTCGCCCGCCGACCGCGCCCTCGCTATCGAAAACGGCAGTCCTCCCGAACGCACCTTCGTCGTGCCCAACGGCGTGGATGCCGCCCGCTTCACTCCCGGCGGCGCACCCGCCACCTTCCCCGAGGTCCTCTTCGTGGGTTCTTTCCGCCACCGCCCTAACGTCCTCGGTTTCCGCAAGCTCCTGGAAGAGGTGATGCCGCGCGTGTGGGAGCGCTTTCCTAACGCCCGCTTGCGCGTGGTCGCCGGTCCCGAGCCGCACCGCTACTGGACGCCGCCCGCCGCGCTCGATCCCCGCGTCGCCTTGCACGCCTTCGTCGAGGATCTGCGCCCGCTCTACCGCCGCGCCGCCGCGGTCGCCGTGCCGCTCCTGGTCTCTGCCGGCACCAATATCAAGGTTCTCGAAGCTATGGCCTGCGGCAAGCCCGTGGTCAGCACTCCCATCGGCTGCGCCGGGTTGGAACTTGAGGATGGCCGTGACGCCCTGATCCGGGAGGATTCCGCGGCCTTCGCCGCCGGGATCTGCGAACTGCTCGCCTCCCCGGGCCTGCGTGCGTCGCTCTCCGCCGCCGCCCGCGCCACGGTCGAACAGCGCTTCACCTGGCAGGGCATTGCCGAAAATGCCCTGGCCACCTACCAAGCCCTTGCCGCGACCGCAGTTACTGAGCCGCGGCCGTGAGAGAGCGCCTCAAATCCTGGCTCTTCCGCCTCCTCCGCAAAGATCCCGAAGCCGTGGTGGTCACCTTCCTGAGCGGCGATCCCGCTCTCGTTGCAAAGATGGCCGCCGAAATTCGCGCCCTCGTCCCGGAGCGCCGCCATTTCACTGTGCCCCGCCAGTCCGGCTCCGCCTGGCAAATCTACCGCCGCCTGCGCCGCCAGTTCCGCTCCTACCGCATCGGCCTCGCACCGGTGCTCTTCACCGCGGAACCCGACTCTCTGCGCCTGGCCGCCTTCCTCCTCGCCCCGCGCAAAATCCTGGCTTATAACGCCCGCCTCGAGCGCCATCACCTGCGCCTGCGCACCGCCATCGCCTCCGCGCTGTTTTTGCGGGGCGTCCCGCTCGACCGCATCTTCCTCCGCCCCCGCTGGCTCTGCCCCTGGAAGCGCGACCGCTCCGTGGTTCCCGCGGGACGCCGCATCATCGCCGGCCGCCCGCTCTCGCCGGAACGCCGTCGCGTTGCGGTGCTCTCGCCCTACTTCCCATGGCCCCTGGCCCACGGCGGCGCGGTGCGCATCTTCCACCTGCTGCGCGAAGCAGCGCGCGAGTTCGATATCTTCCTGTTCGCCTTCACCACCGGGGAGACCGAAGCCGATTGCCAGGTCCTGGCCGAGTTCTGCGCGCGCCTCATCCTGGTCGAAAAGCCGCGCTACCGCGAGCCCCGCTGGTCCACCCTCCTCCCGCCCGAGGTGCTCGAGTTCCGCTCCCCGGCCATGCGCCAGGCCCTCGCCGAGCTGCGCCGCGAATACGCCATGGAGCTGCTCCAGGTCGAATACACCCAGTTGGCCTCGTATGGCGGCCAGATCCTGGTCGAGCACGACGTGACCTTCGATCTGTACCAGCAAATCCGCGCGCGCCGGCCCACCCTCTCCGCCTGGTGGGACTGCTTTCGCTGGCGGCGGTTTGAAACCCGCGCGGTGCGCCGCTACCCGCGTGTAGTCGCCATGTCGGAGAAGGACGCCCGCCTGCTCAACGCCAGCGGCAAAGTCTCGGTCATCGAAAACGGTGTGGACCTCGCGCGCTTCGAGCCGGTCCCGGAACGGCCCGGCCGCCGCCTGCTCTTCGTCGGCTCATTCCGCCACTTCCCCAATGTCGCCGCCTTTCGCTTCTTCCTCGAAGAGGTCTGGCCACGCCTGCGCGACTCCTTCCCCGATCTGACCCTGACCGTGGTGGCGGGCCCCGACCCCCTGCTGCACTGGCAGAACTTCACCAAGCGGTTCGCACTCCCCGCGGACCCGCGCCTCCAACTGCTGGGCTTCGTCGCCGACGTCCGCCCGCTGTATCACGAAGCCAATCTGGTGCTGGTTCCCACCGTCGTCTCGGCCGGAACCAATGTGAAGGTGCTGGAGGCCATGGCCATCGAGCGGGCGGTGGTCTCCACCACCTCCGGCTGCGCCGGCCTCGGCCTCGAGCACGCGAAAACCGTCTGGGTCGCCGACACCCCGGAAGACTTCGCCGCCGGAGTTGCCCGCCTCCTCCAGGATCCCCAGGAACGCGTCCGCATCGCCCAAGCCGCCCGCCGCCACGCCGAACAACACTTCAGTTGGGAAGCCCTCGGCCAGAAGCAAAGGACCCTCTGGCGGGCCGCCTCGGCCGGTGGTGAATAGCCCGCCAGACGCTGGGGCGCCCCACCGCCATCCGCCAAGCGGCAGATTGTCCCGCGGCATCGCCAGCCGAGGCGGCAATCCGTCGCCAAGGCGCGCCGCTGGAGATCCGCCGCTGCTGCGCCCGTAGCCCGGGCCGGGAAGGGCTACCGTGTCTGTTGCCAAGCAGATAGCCGCTAGCGGGCCGCCTGCCGTGCAGGTGCTAGAAACTTGGAGGGCCAAGTGCCTTTCCTGGAACGGAGCAAAGCAGATCTTTTCATGACGTTGGCAAGATTCCTGTCCGCGATGGCTCTCTTGTGCCAGCCAGTGCTGTCCGGCGCCGCGCCGCCGGAAGCCGGAGCTGTCGAGATCCGGGCGCGGGACCAGGCCGGCCGGCCCATACCTGGCGTGCTAGTGGAAGTGAGCGCGAATGGACAGGTGATCTCCAGGGCCGTGACGGACGGCCATGGCCAGGCCACGCTCCACGAATTGCCGCCCGGCCAGTACGCCGTGGCTGTCGCTGCGCAGGGTTTCGAGCCCGCGCAACAAGGGATCCGTCTGGCGCAAAACCAATCCGCGGCGGTCGAAATCACGCTGGTCCCCGAGTTGGTCCGCAAGGACAGCATCGAAGTCAGGGACACGGCCACACCGGTGGAACAGGGGGCTGCCGTACCGGATCAACTGCCGCCCCAGACTGCCAGGGAACTCCCCAGCCGCCCCGCCACCGTGGCGGATGCGCTGCCGCTGGTCCCCGGGGTGGTCCGTTCGCCGGAAGGCGGACTGCGGATTTCCGGGGGCCAGGAACACCGCAGCACGCTGATCGTCAACTCCGCGGACGTCACGGACCCGGCCACCGGGCAGTTCGGCTTGACCGTGCCCATCGATAGCGTCGAAACCTTGAACGTGTTTCAAACCCCGTTCCTCGCCCAGTACGGCCGCTTCAGCGCGGGCCTGGTTTCCGTGGAGACCCGCCGGGGTGGCGACCAGTGGAAGTGGGAGCTGAACGATCCTTTCCCGGACTTCCGCATTCGCAGCTACCAGTTGCGCGGCCTGCGCGATGCCACACCCCGGCTGAACTTCGAAGGCCCGCTGATCCCCCCCAAACTCTACTTTTCGGAGGGATTCGAATACGAGATCCGCAAGACCGAGGTCTATACGCTCCCCTTCCCCGACAACCAGAGAAAACAGGAAGGCATCAACTCGTTTTCGCAGTTCGATTGGGTGGCCTCGGACCGGCACCTTGTGACCGCCACCATGCACGTTGCGCCGCAGCGGCTCCAGTACGCCAATATCAATTACTTCAACCCGGAGCCCACGTCACCGGACGCGGGAACGCACGAATACACGGCCACCGTGGCCGACCGCCTGACCCTGGGAGGCGGGTTGCTTGAAAACACGCTCTCCGCGACGCAGTTCGACGCGCGTGTGTGGGCGCAGGGCGCCGAAGACCTCACTCTCACACCCGTCGGTAACACCGGAAACTACTTCGCCCGGCAAAACCGAAACGCCTCGCGCCTGGGATGGTCCTCGACCTATAGCTTCGCGCCGCGGAACGCGCTGGGCGTCCACAACGTCAAGGCCGGCTCCTACCTCGCCGTAAGCTCGGACCGCGGCCTGGTTTTCGACCGGCCCATCGATATCGCGGATCCAACGGGCCAACTGCTCGAGCGCATCACTTTCTCCGGCGGGTCGCCGTTCCGCATGTCCGACTTCGAGTACGCTTTCTTCGCGCAGGACCACTGGATCCTCTCGCCGCGGCTGGCGCTGGACTTCGGACTGCGGTCGGAATCCCAGGAGGTGTCCGAATCGCTGCGTCTGGCGCCCCGTGCCGGGATCGCCTGGAATCCGTTCAGCAGGGCCGGCACTGTGGTGCGCGCAGGCTTCGGCCTCTTCTACGACCGCGTGCCGCTGAACGTGTACTCGTTCGATCACTACCCCAACCAGACGGCCACGTTCTTCGATGGCGCGGGCCAGATCACCGCCGGACCTTTCCTCTATGTCAACGGGCTTGGGCTGGTGAACACGCCCTCCCCGCTGGTCTTTCGGGAGGGCGTGGCCGGCAACTTCTCGCCGCGGAGCGAGACCTGGAGCGTGCAGGTCGAGCAACCCCTCTCGCCGTTCGTGAAACTGCGGGCCGGCTACATGCAGAACCTCTCCTCGGGGCTCGTCGTGCTGAATCGCGTGGCGCCGGATCCGCTGACGCAGACCGGCGCCCTGCTCCTTTCCGGCACGGGCCGGGCCCGCTACCGCCAGTTCGAGTTGACGGCCCGCGTGCGCATAGGCGAATCGCGAACGCTTTTCTTCTCCTACGTGCGCAGCCGGGCCCGGGGCGACCTGAACGACTTCGGAGATTTCCTGGACAGTTTCCCCACGCCCATTGTCCGCCCCAACCAGTTCGGCAACCTGCCGTCGGACCTGCCGAACCGATTCCTCGCCTGGGGCGTGGTGCCTCTCAAGTGGGGTTTCCGAATCGCGCCCGTGGCCGAATATCGCAACGGGTTTGCCTACGCTCCCACGGATGCGCTCCAGAACTGGGTGGGGGTTCCTTACCAGAGCCGCTTCCCGAATTTTCTCTCCGTCGATTGCCGCTTCTCCAAAGACATCAAGGTGAATGCGAAATACACGGTGCGGCTGTCCGTCAGCAGTTACAACCTGACCGATCACTTCAATCCGGAAGCCGTTCACTACAACGTGGCCGACCCGGCCTACGGCTTTTTCTTCGGACAACGGGGGCGCCGTTTCACGGCCGACTTCGATGTGCTCTTCTGACCTGCGGATCACACGCCGCCCGGTCCTCCGGCTGCTGGCGCTCACCATTCTGGCCGTGTTTGTCCACGGCTATCACCTGGGGGTGGACGACGCTGAAATCTACATCCCCGCCATCAAGCGCGCGGCCGATCCAACGCTTTATCCCTTCGCCGCCGAGTTCTTCATGTTTCATGCCCACCTCTCCTTCTTTCCGAACCTGGTAGGCGGTTCCGCGCGGTTCAGCCGTCTGCCCGTGGACCTCGTCATCTTCCTGTGGCACGGGGGCTGCATCTTCCTGCTTCTACTGGCCTCCTGGCGGCTGGCGCGGGTCTGCTTCGAAAGCCAGTGCGCCCGCTGGAGCGCCGTGGCGCTGCTGGCCGGTGCGCTCAGTGTGCCGGTGGCGGGGACGGCGCTGGTGATCATGGACCCGTACGTAACCGCCAGGTCGCTCTCCACGCCGGCCGGCATGTTCGCCATCGCCGGTTACGCGTCGGGGCGATGGAAGCGCGCCGCCGCGTGGCTGGTGTTCACGGCGCTCATCCATCCCCAAATGATGCTGTACGCCGCGGTGTTGATCGGCTTTCTGGAGCTTGCCCGGCGAAGGCGGCCTCCGGAGGATGCCGGTCCGGGGCTGGGGATGGCGTGCCTGATCAGTCTCCCCGGCGTGTTCGACTTTCAGCCGCCGCGCGGCGCGGCGCGCGAAGCTCTGTTTTCGCGGACCTACTTCTTCGTTTCAAACTGGGCCTGGTACGAGTGGGTGGGGGTCGTCGCCCCACTAGCCCTCCTGGGGTGGTTCGCCGCGCACCCTCCGCGCGGCACGACACCGGTTTTCCGCCGCCTTGCCGGCGTTCTGGTGCCGTTCGGCCTGTCGTTCACCTTGCTCGCCCTTCTGCTCACGTTCCCGGAGCGCCTGGAGAACGCCACCCGCTTGCAGCCGATGCGGTCTTTCCATCTGCTGTACGTCATCTTCTTCGTGCTGCTGGGAGGGCTGGTCGGCGAATATTTGCTCCGCGCCAGGGGGTGGCACTGGCTGGCTCTGTTCGCGCCGCTGGCCGGTTGCATGTGGCTGATCCAACTGGCTGCCTACCCGGCGAGCCTCCACATCGAGTGGCCCGGCGCTGCCGGCCCGAACGGCTGGACCCGCGCCTTTCTCTGGATTCGCGGCCACACCCCCAAAGACGCGGTGTTCGCGCTCGACCCGGATTACATGCTGCTCCCCGGCGCGGATGAGCACGGCTTTCGCGCCATCGCCGAGCGCAGTGCGCTGGCCGATCGCGTGAAGGACAGCGGCGCTGTCTCGCTGTTTCCGCAGCTCGCGGACGATTGGAAAAGCGAAGTGCAGGCGCAGGAAGGCTGGGAGCACTTCGGACCACGGGATTTCGAGAGACTGGCCCGCCACTACCCGGTCACCTGGATCGTCACCCGGCGCCCTCCTCCGGCGGCTTTCCCCTGTCCCTACCAGCAAGGCGAACTCGCGGTCTGCCGGATCGAGGAGGCTGATCCGCAGCCCCGCGCGGCTCTCTCCGCCGCTAGGTAGAATCCGTCACTTACGCCGCCAAAACGCCGCACTATTGAGCAGGACGAATCGAAGCATGCGGTGTACCGCTGGATCAACTCTCCGCGAACAGCGCCTTGGTCGCCGCCCCCCTATTGCTTTACCAGCTACTTGTATATATACTTCACCGCATGCAGATCCTGAGAGTATTGGTCGCCATTTCTGTATTTCTTGGTGCCGCGTTTGGGGGGAACTTATCTCTCGTTGTTCCCAACGCCCAGGCAACCACGCCGGGTAATGACAATAGCGGCAGCCTGTCTCTATCCGATGCGGACCTTCAGTACCAGCAGGTCTTTGGCAGGGGCCAGTTCTCCTCTGTTCCGGGATACCTGTTGATCACGGACTTTGCGTTTCGCGCGTCGCCGGGCACGGGCACGATCGACGTGACTGACACGTCCTTTTCTGTTTATATGTCCACGTCCCCGTATGCCCCCAACAGCAACAACGGCAACACGCTGATCACATCGACGTTTGCCAGTAACGTCGGCCCGGACAATACGCTGGTCCTTTCCGGCGGTCCGGGGACGTTGTGGAGCAGCCCGGGTTGCGCGGGGCCGGGTCCGTGTCCGTTCGACATGGCTTTTACGCTCAGCACGCCGTTTTTGTACAACCCCTCTCAGGGTTTCCTCCTGCTCGAGTTCCAAGCCACTGGCCTTAACGGAGTAAGCGGAGCGAACGGCGCATTTGATGTCGAATCGTTCAGTTCGCCAGGTGGCTCGGTGGCCTCCGTGTTCAGCCTGACCACGGGATCCACCACGGGCACCGTGCAGCTTTCCGGCAACGTCGTGCAATTCGGCTACACGTTGGTGCCGGAGCCGGCTTCGTGCGCGCTGCTGCTGGGCGGGCTCGGCGCGTTGGCGGCGATGCGCCGGAAGCTGAGCAGTCGCATCCGGTTCTGATTCCCTCCTTTCGAGATCGATCGGCAGGCCTTCTCGCACCCGTCGATTTGGCGCCGCCGCGCCCTTTCGCGGGGTTCATCGTTCCCAATGGAGGCGTAGCGAGGCGACGGAGACGGGGCCGCGGTCGCGGTTGTAGGCCGGGTTGACGATGCGCTGGTAGTCCAGGGTAAACGTCCAGTCCCGGGTCGCGTGCCAGGCGTAGTAGGCTTCGGCGATCGTTTCCGGCGCGTAGTTGAGGCGTCCATCGCCGATGATGAAACCCATACCGCCGGCGGCCAGGAACCTGCGGTCGTCGCCCGCCAGGTAGTTGCGCACCGCCGCCACGCCGACTGTGTCCCCGGAGCGTTTCCAGAGGCGCCCCGGGATCGAGAGGCCGCCGCTCAGCGAGCGGTCGATCTGGGTGAAGGCCCAGGACTCGGTCTTGCCGTCGCTCCATCCGTAGCGGGCGAACACGCCGAGATCGGCTGCGAGCTCCTGTTCGACATTCAGGCCGAAGCCGTATTTCTTCGTGCCGGGGCGGCGCGTGGCGGCGAGATCGGTGGCCCCATTGGCAAGCATGGTGGTGCGGAAGGTGCCGGCCCGTTCGAGGTTCTCGAAGCCCAGGACGCGCCACGCCCCGCGACGCCCGAATGAGCGGTGGCGGCGTTCCCATTCCACCGCCGTGCCGCGGTTGCGGGCAATGCGCGTGTCGAGGGTGGCGCCGTTGGCCTCGGTCGGCTCCATGACCACCGCCGCACGCAGCGACCAGTCGCGCCCCACGAGCTCCTGGATTGAGCCGATCGTGTAGCCGCGCGTATCCGCCGGGTAGTCCCAGGCCCCGTTCGACATCAGTGACCAGTTCATGAACTGGCGCCGCGGATCGTGGCTGTAAGTGTTGTTGTCGAAGAAGTCGGTAACGGCGAATTTGCCGGTGATGATGCTCAAGCGGGAGACGGGCAACCCTCCGCCAAGCTGGTTCGGTCCGCCCCCGACGAACTGGGTTTCGGGTCCCAAGGCCCAGGTGTTCCGCATGTAGGCGCGCGCCACGTAGAGCGTCGGTGTGGCCGCGGCGACGCGCGGAATTTCGCCGTTGGTGAAACCGGCGATCCCCGTGACCTGGCCGAAGCCATTGCCGCCGGCGACCTCCGGGTTGAACACCACTTCTGTCCAGGAGTTCAGGCGGCAGGTCAGAAACACCGTGGCGGTTAGGGAGACGCGGCTTTCGGGGTGCGACGGCAGGCTATTCGCTCCTTCATATGGAGAAGTGAAATACCCGTGGTGTTGCCCAATGGATGTGGCCTGGAAATGAACATTCCAGCGCTCGGAAACAGGGTCGCCGGCCTCCTGGGCCGCGGCGGAGAGCCACGGCAGCAGGAGGCCGACGATTGGCAAGATGAGTGGACGGTTCACGGGCATGGTTCTCCTCCTCTGGTCTGCATGGGTTTTTCTTCTGTTGAATCCTCAGGTCGCGCGGGATGGGCGTGAGCCGCTACTGCCCGTGGAGACGCGCACTTCAGCCGAGAAGTTTGGCCAGATCAAGCATGTGGTACAGCACCAGCAGCATCATCAGAACGAGGTAAGCGCGCAGGCTGAGCAGCGAAATGCGCACACTCCTGGTCATGGGCATGGGGCCCAGGCTCTCGGTGTCGACTTTTGCTTCCGGCGCGTCATCCAGCGGGTGGATCACCACGAAATGGTGTTGAAATTCGTTATGCTCAACCGGGTTCGTTGTGGTCGCCATTTTGGTCTCTCCTATAATGTTTTGTCTACTCCAAACTTTTCGCGCAGCTCGGGGCCGACCAACGGAAGGCCGCACCCGGCCGCAAACGGGGAAAGGTTTTGCCTTTGTATTTGCCGCCTTTCC
>JAJPJX010000114.1 GCA_021324015.1 Solibacteraceae bacterium
ACGGCGCGTAGTCAATCCATGTCCAACCCCACGGCGCCACCCAGCCCCAGTACCCATAGCTGTAAGGCGCCCACCCCACATCAACCGTGGTCGGATACCAGACGGAACCGTACTCCGGAACCTCACTCCACGTGCCGTAGTCGTCCAGGTCCGAGTAACCCACAGTGTCGCGGTTAACATACTTGCCGGAAATTGAATTGTCTTCCTTCAGGTCGCGCTCATTCGCCCAGCGGTCCAGGCCGTCCGGCGCAGGCGCGGCGGACGTGGAATACTGAATCTGGTCATCTGTTCCGTTGAATTCTGAGCGCTCACCCGGATTCAGATCATAGGTCTTGCCGCCCGCAGTCACGGTGCCTTCGCCGCGTATCACGGTAATGCGCGTGCCATCCCCATTTTCACTGACGTCTATGCGAAACGCGCCCGCCTGCTTCACGGTGAAGGCCAGGTTCGGCGTGTCCACCTCATAAATGTCGCCCTCGCGCAGTTCTCGAACGCGGAAGTTGATGCTGCCTTCCGCCAGGCGCATCTGCGTCGTCGTGTCATCTAGGTTTAGGAAAGAAAGCGCGGTCATGCTCCCAAGGTGAATGGAGGCGGCCCCGGCCTGCAACTCGGCTCGCGAATCCTTGTCCACCCAAAGCTTGTCTCCAATCGTCACTGGCCGATTCTTCACCGCGGCGCCCCAATCGCCTTCGCCGCCGGGCTGGAAGGAAACGGAGCCATCCAGATAGCTGATGCGCGCGACGCGGCTGGGTGGGTCATTCTCATCCGCCCGCGCATTTGGTGCGACTACCATGAAGAGAAGACCGGCCAGACCCAGAAGCAGGGCGAGGCTGCTTCTTCCGGTGAACGTGGTCTTCAACATCGTTGTTTCCCCTGTTCTCGACGCACCCTCACCTCATTAGATAAGTCGCGCCGATGGGAGGCTACTACCAAACATGCTCCCAGTCGATAGAAACACGGCCGATGGAAGGAAGTTGCCCTTGCTCCAAAGCCCCCTCTTTGGAAGGGATTACGAGTGTACTAGTACTGTTCTTTTCGATAAACCGCACGAAATCTGGTCCTCCGGACAGGCGCTTTTCCGCAACCTCGCCTCTACACTCAATCCTTGTCGGCGCACCTGCGCTTTTGGGAGAATCCATGCGTATGAACGCAAAGTGGTTTGGGGTCCTCGCAGCCGCTCTGGCGGCAGCCGTAGCCACTCCGGCACAGAGTTGGCGCCAAGTAGGCCCTCCTGGTGGCACCGTCATTTCTCTTGGAGCGGACCCACACGATAGCGCCCGTCTGTTTCTGGGGACTTCGGATGGCCATGTCTTCACCTCGACGGACGAAGGCGCCCACTGGCAACTCCTGAGCCGAATCGGAACGGGCCAGGACGACGTCGTTACCCACATTTTAGTGGATTCGCGCAACAGCAAACGCCTCTACGCGAGCACTTGGACTCTTTACTCCGGCGGCGGCGGCGTTTACCGCAGCGACGACCGCGGCCACACGTGGGCTCTGGTCGGACTCGGCAAGGAAACCGTGCGTGCCCTGGCGCAAGCTCCCACAAATCCGAAGGTCCTGGTCGCCGGGTCGCTCACCGGCGTTTATCGCTCCAAGGATGAAGGTTCGACCTGGGAGCGCATTAGCCCGGCGAACCATCCCGACTTGAAAAACTTCGACTCGCTCGCTTTCGATCCCCGCGATGAGAACGTGATTTACGCAGGCACATACCACCTGCCCTGGAAGACCGTCGACGGCGGCAAGAACTGGGCGCCAATCCATCAGGGCATGATTGACGATTCCGATGTCATGAGCATCATCGTGGATCCGAACAATCCGGAGAATGTGCATGCCACGGCCTGCTCCGGTATCTACCACAGCGTCAACTCCGCTTCCCAGTGGACGCGTTACTCGGGCATTCCCTTCGTCTTCCGACGCACCCAACTCATCCTGCAGGACCCGCAAAATCCGCAAGTGCTGTACGCGGGCACGACCAACGGCCTCTGGAAGACCTCGAATGAAAAGGACTTCAAGCGCATCACCCCGCAGGATTGGGTCATCAACGCCATGCTGATTGATCCGAAGAACCCGCAAAAGCTGATCATCGGCACCCAGCGCGAAGGAGTCCAGATCAGCGAAAACGGCGGCGAGACGTTTACGTCCGCGAACGCCGGCTTTCAGCACCAGCATATTCTGGATGTGGCGATGGATCGGGATCATCCCGAGCGCGCTCTCGCCGTCCTCACCTTTGACACCAATGCGTTCCTCGCGACGAAGGATGGCGGCAACACTTGGGCGCCGCTCGGCCCGGGCCTGAAGCGCACCGACGTTCGCCACGTCTATGCGGCGCCGACCGGCTGGTGGGCCTCTCTAACGAAGGGCGGCTGGATGAAATATGAAGATGGCGCGGGAAAATGGGTGAAAGCCGGCCTGTTCGCGTCCCCCGCCGTCGCTCCCGTCGCAGACTCCAGAACGAAGAGGGGCGCGGCGTCGAGGGCATCTGCATCTGCCTCAGCCAGCCGGATCCGCACGGGCTACATGCCTTTCGTGGTCAACGACATGGCCTTCACCAGGGAAGCGTGGTTTGCGGCGACCGCGGGCGGCGTCCTCGAATCCCGCGATCACGGCGCCACCTGGAAATATGCAGGCTCGGATCCGTTCCTCAAGCAGCAGGCGCAATCTCTCGAGGTTTCCGTGGACGGCTCGCAACTCTGGGCCATCGCGGGTTACAACTTGCTGTATTCAAGCGATAAGGGCGCGCATTGGGACGCCAAGGACTTGGCGTTCGTTTCCGCAGGGAATCTCCGGCTGCACCGCGTCGACGATCAGATGCTCTTCATCACCTCGAACACCGGCCTTTTTATCTCGAAGGACGCCGGGCGCAACTGGAATCGCGCCGACGTTCACGACCTGCAATTTCAGGACGCGGCCGGCTCCTCCGGCGCTCTGCTTGTCTCGTTGCAGCGCCGCGGCTTGCTGGCTTCCAACGACTCCGGCAAGACGTGGCAACGCATCAACGACCCTCTGGCGGAAGGCTTCTTCCCGGTGTTGCAAAGCAGCCGCAATGGAGCGCTTGTGGCCGTCTCCGCCACCGAGGGCTTGCTTTCCTACGAGCCGGATTCCCGCTCAGCGAGCAACGCTGGAAACGCGAGTCTTTTCTCGCCGAGCACCGCGCAGCAGCGGAAGTAACTTTTATCAGATAAGCGATCGCGGGCGCGTTGCTCCCTCCCATGCGCCCGCGTTTTCTTTCCACAGGCGTGTTCTTAGGCGCGGCTGAGGTGCACGAAATCATGTCCGCGCCTCAGACCGCGCCGTTCACGTCGCTGATCTGGTAGCCCACGCCGCGAATCGTCCGAATCAGCGGCCTGTCGAAGCCCGAATCAATCTTCCGCCGCAAATAGTTGATGTAGACATCCACAACGTTCGTCATTGTGTCGAACTTCAGCTTCCAGACCTGCTCGATGATCGCATTGCGAGAAACGGACTGCCCGGCATTGCGCATCAGAAACTCGAGCAATGCGAACTCTTTCGGACTGAGATCAATGGCGCGCCCCGCGCGCCGCACAACGTGCGTGACGCGATCCAGCTCGAGGTCGGCAACTTTCAGAACGCTGCGCGCAGGGCGATTGCCGCGGCGAATGACCGCCCGAAGGCGGGCCGCCAGCTCCGCGAACGCAAACGGCTTCGCCAGGTAATCATCCGCGCCCGCGTCGAGGCCGCGCACCCGCTCCTCCACCAGCGTCGAACCGGTCACAATCAGCACCGGCAGGTCCGGGTTGCTCGAACGGATACCGCGCAGCACCTCGAGACCCGGTGCCCCTGGCAGCGCCAGATCCAGAAGCACGGCATCGTACGCCTGCTCCGTGGCGAGCCGCTGGGCTTCCCTTCCGTCCGAGACAACTTGTACCGCGAACTGCTCCTGCTGCAGCCGCTGGTTCAGAAACTCCGCCAGCGGCGCATCATCTTCAGCGACAAGAATTCGCATCGTCCACACACGGGGATGGATTTTGGAAGGGGGTACGCTCAGTCTCGTGCGACCTGCGCCGGCTGTCCACATTCCGGCGGCCACCTTGTGCCCAAATGCCACGGCAGCGCCCGCCAAGCGAGTCGCGGGTCGGAA
>JAJPJX010000026.1 GCA_021324015.1 Solibacteraceae bacterium
GTACCGGGGGCGGCTCTCTCAAAGTGCTCCCATTCGTCGCAGTCAAACAGCTTGTCAGCCAGGTAATTCAGTCGTCGCTCTGCCCACAGATTCTGCTATAGAGCCCTATTTCGAGGGGCACCACTGTCCGCTCGGCAAACTGGGCCACTCGCGTGACGACCAGAAGGGTAAGTTGCAGATCGTCTTCGGTCTCCTGACGAATGCCCAAGGTTGCCCGGTAGCAGTGGAAGTCTATACGGGTAATACGTCCGACCCCAAGACCGTGTCCGATCAGGTGACCAAACTACGGAAACGATTCGGACTACAACGTGTGATTCTGGTCGGCGACCGCGGCATGATCACCAGCGCACGCCTGCGCGAGAATCTCCAACCCGCGCCCGGGATCGAATGGATCACGGCGTTGCGCGCGCCGGCGATCAAGAAACTGGCCTCCGATGGGGTTCTGCAACTCTCCCTGTTCGACACTCGGGATCTGGCCGAGATTACTCATCCAGACTTTCCCGGCGAGCGCCTGGTGGCCTGCTACAATCCCCTGCTGGCGGAGGAGCGCGCCCGCAAGCGGCCCGAACTTCTGGCCGCCACCGAAAAGGAGTTGGAGAAGATTGCCGCCGCCACGCGCCGCCAAAAGCGACCTTTGCGCGGCCAGCAAAACATCGGACTGCGCGCCGGCAAAGTGCTGAACCGCTATAAGATGGGAAAGCATTTTCAATTGCAGATCGAAGACGACCGTTTCGCCTATCAACGCAAACAAGCCAACATCGAAAAGGAAGAATCGTTGGACGGTATCTATGTGATTCGCACCAACGTCCCCGCCGAAGTGCTATCCAGCGAGCAGGCTGTGCGGAACTACAAGAGCTTGTCGGGAGTGGAGCGCGCCTTTCGTAGTCTGAAAACCGTTGACCTCCACGTGCGCCCCATCCACCATCGCCAGCCCGACCGCGTGCGCGCCCATATCTTCCTCTGCATGCTGGCTTACTATGTGGAGTGGCACATGCGCCAGAAACTGGCGCCGCTTCTGTTTGACGATGAGGACAAGACCGCCGCGGAGAAACTGCGCGCCTCGGTCGTCGCGCCGGTCCGGCGCTCCACCTCTGCTGAAGCGAAGGCCCACAGCAAGCGGACTCAAGAGGATTTGCCGGTGCACAGTTTTCAAACTCTACTCGGCGACCTGGCCACGATCGTCTCCAACCGTGTGCAGCCCAAAGACACCAGTACCCCGGCCTTTGATATCGTCACTGTTCCTACGGCTCTCCAACAACGCGCCCTCGACCTGCTCCAGGTGTCTCTGTAAGCCTCCCAATATCGTAGTCAGTACGTCCAAGCTGTATTTCTACCCAACCCTCACGTTTTCAGCTACTTACCTCTGAAATGGGCTGGAACTTCGGTTTAAACAACATCGAGCAGGATCATAGATTCATCAAGAAGTGGATCGCGGCCAGCGTGGGCTTCCGTTCGGCGGAGGGGGCTTGGCGAACAATCGAAGGCTATGAGGCGATGCATGCAATTCTCAAAGGGCAGGTCCGTTGGGTAGCCAAGGGCGATCCGATCGCCCGGCGTGAATTCATCCACTCAATCCTCGTGTCGCTGCGTAGCTCTTCACTGGCCGACGCACACCCCTCTGCTCCACTCCGCTATTTTGCAACAGAACCGTTGGTTGCCCCATATTGACTAGTACAGCGAGTTTCCGTCCGCCCCGGCATCGATCGGCGGAAATTCATTTGGAATCCGACGCACTTGTCGTCGCGCGGCCGACCGGGCGAGGCAGCCTATCCCAGTCCTCGTGGGTGAGGCCGTTCAAATCGTAGACAACGCGCCCGTCGCGTATCGTAAGTTCGCACACCAATTTCTGCGTCCCGTTCATACGCGCGCCACCGGCATCGAGGAAGCCGAAACTGCCTCGCTCCAGCCGCAATACGGCGACGTCCGCGGGAGCCCCGGCCGAAAGGTTTCCGAGTTCCTCATGCCGAATCTCGCGAGCGGGATGCCATGTCGAGCGCGTCACCACGTCAGCCAGCGGCATTCCCATGTTCAAAAACTTCGACATCAGGTTGAGCATGTTTTTCATGCCGGCGTTCATGCTTCCCGCATGCAGATCCGTGGAAATGGAGTCCGGCAGGAAACCCTGTTTCACGCACGGAATGGCCTGGCGAAAGGCAAAACTGCCCCCTCCATGGCCCACGTCGAAAATGACGCCTCTCCTGCGGGCTTCGAATAGATAAGCGTTTGGTTTGCCTGCGTCGTCGAGCAGTGGCGCACGCGCGTTATAAACGTGGGTGGAGATATCTCCCGGCCGCAGCTTTTTCGTGACCAGGTCCTGATACGGCCGCTCCGGGCGGAATGCGCCGAAGTCCACCATCACCGGAAGATCTGCAATGGTTCCGGCTTCTACAGCGCGCTCGACGGGTGTCCATTCCGGCCCGGCATAGTGGGCGGTTTTGATGCCGACGACCACGCCTTTGTATTCCAGAGCGCGTTTCGCGGTCGCGGCAGCGTCCATATCGTTCAGGTTTTGCTCGATGGCGCCTCCACCCATCCCGCTGCCCACGATATTGAGCAGGGCGAAAACACGAGTTTTCGCACGGTCGATCACACGATCCTTGAAATCGGGAAAATTGCGCCACCCCGAGCTGCCCGCATCGACGACCGTGGTGACTCCGGACCGGAACGTGAAGCCGTCCGGATAGACACTATTGTCGCCGTCGTAAGCGCCCCGCCGACCGGTGCCGGCGTATACATGGACGTGAATATCGACCAATCCCGGCGTCACATACATACCGGCGACATTGACGGTTTGGCGAGCTTTCGATGGAGCGATGTTCGCCTCCACGGCCGCGATCCTTCCGCCGCGAATGGCAACGTCACGAATCGCGTCGATTCGGTTCTTGCCGTCGATGACGTGCCCGCCCTTGAGCACCAGATCGTAATCCTGGCCAGCAGCCGATGCGGCTGCCGCCAGCATTAACACGGCAACGAGACCAACCCGCATCCTTGTGTTTCTCATCGCAGGCCATTCTATCCCCTTCTCCGGTGATTTGGGAGGATCCTGACCCCGGCGCGTAGCAGTCAGCGTTGCCGGCACCGGCAGATCGCGCGGCGGGGGATGGCGGCTGCGCGGGCGGTGCCAGCGCGGCTAATGCGTGATCCCCGAGCCGTCGCCGTCGCTTGTGGGCTATTCTAAGCCCAACTCCCTCTTCCTCCTCGCCAGCCACTCCTCATATTCTTTCTTCAACTCCGGAGTTTTCGGTGTCGGATAAAGATCGCTGGACTTGTACTGGCGGGTGGCGAATTTTGCTTTGGTCCACTCGTCCTTGAGTTCGGTCTCACGGGCCTCCCTGGCGACCGCTTTCACCAGTTCCGGAGGGATGAAGGTTATGCCTTCGCTATTTCCAACCACTACGTCGCCGGGCATCACCGTCACACCGCCGATACGGATGGGCACGTTGACGCCGGTCAGCATGACGTTGCGCATGGGGAGCACATGCGAATCGCGGTAATATACCGGCACGTCCAATTCCAGGATTCCATCCAGGTCGCGGATGCCGCCGTCGATCACGAAGCCGTTGCCGGTGGCGGCCTTGATGGCGGCGGTGAGATTGTCCCCAGTCATGGAGCCGTAGGCGATCTTGCCGAAGAGATCTATCACCAGGACATCGCCTGGCTGGAGCATGTCGATGACGCGGGTGTGATTGCGGTCGGAACGGCCGGCGGCTTTGGCATCCGCTTCGATCAGGTCATTCACATCCGGGCGGACGGGCATGTACTGTGCCGTGAAGGCCCGGCCGACCAGCTTCTTTTCGGGGTGAGCAATCTTCCATCCGCCCTCCCAATGAAACTGGAAGCCGCGCGTGTGCATGGCCGACCAGATGGCCTCGGCGGAGGAACCCTGGAGCGCCTGGATGTAGCGGTCCGGGACTTTGGGTCGCCCGTCCAGGAAACGCTCAAAAGGGTTCTTGGCGGTGTACTTGATCAACTGCTGCCTTGCGAAGCCATCCAGTTGCGCCCGGAGGGGCATAACTGCCAGGAACAGTGCAAGCGCTGCCGGTCTCATCAGGGCACGAATGTATCACGGTGCGTGCTATGATCGCCACGGGCGGGGCATATGCATTCCGATCACAGCGACAGTGCGAACGGTATTCGCCGGCGGGACTTGATGGCCGGCGGACTTATATTGGCCGGCACCGCAAGGGCCGCTCCAGGCCCTCGCGCAGGGAGCGATATCTACCAATCCATCGGCGTCCGGCCGCTGATCAATTGCGAAGGCGTGATCACGATCGTCGGCGGATCGCTGACTTTGCCCGAGGTGAAACGAGCGATGGACGAAGCCTCCCGGCAGTATGTCCACATCGATGAGTTGGCGGACGCAGTGGGCAACCGGTTGGCAGAGTTGACCGGCGCGGAGTGGGGCATCGTGACATCCGGCTGTGCGGCTGCCATGACACACGGCACATCCGCTTGCATCACCGGAGGTGATCCGGAGAAGTTGCAGCGGCTGCCGGATCTCACCGGACTGAAGGACGAGGTGGTGGTTCCGCGATACTGCCGCAACGTCTACGACCATGCCGTGCGCATGCTGGGCGTGAAGATGGTGGAAGTGGAGACTCCGCGCGAACTGGAGGCGGGGTTGAGTCCGCGCACCGCCATGATCTACATGTTCTTGGGAAACGCCAGCGAACCGGAGAACCGGGAGGCGGGCCAGACATTGAGCCTGGAAACGGTGGCCGGTCTGGCAGGGCCGAAGGGCGTGCCGATCCTGGTGGATTGCGCTGCCGAACGGTTGTCGAATGAGTACTTGAAGCGCGGGGCGTCGCTGCTGGCGTACAGCGGGGGCAAGCTTCTGCGCGGGCCGCAGTGCGCCGGACTGCTACTGGGGCGCAAAGACTTGGTGAAAGCCGCGTGGATCAACGCCGCGCCGCACCACTCCTTCGGCCGGCCGATGAAGGTCGGCAAGGAAGAGATGATGGGAATGCTGGCGGCGGTCGAAATGTGGATGAAGCGGGATCACCAGGCCGAGTGGAAGCAGTGGCGGGGCTGGGTGGATTACATTGCGGTGCGCGTGGGCAAGGCGCCGGGCGTGACCGCAGAAGTTTTTGTTCCCGACACTCCCACGCAACCATGCCCTCGCGTGCGCATCAGTTGGGACGGCGCCAGGCTGGGGATCACCGGCAAGGAAGCAGAAACGCTGCTGTTCGAGGGTAGCCCGCGCATACGGGTTTCCCGCGCCCAGGGCAGCCGCCGGGAAGGTAGGGCAAGTTCGTTCATCCTGTTGCCGGTGATGATGTCGCCGGGCGACGAAAAGATGGTTGCGGAGCGGGTATACGCACTGCTGTCCAATCCTCCGAAAATTCAAGAGCAGCGGCCGGAGGGCCCACCCAGCAACGTGGCGGGGCAGTGGTCGGTGGAGATGGAATTCCTGGCCGGCAGCGCGCAACACACGTTGTTCCTGGAGCAACAAGGCAGCGAACTGAGGGGGACGCACAAAGGTTCGTTTTTATCGGGCGATCTTCGCGGCTTCGTGGAAGGCCGGGCGATCCGCTTCCGCAGCTCGCAGAGGTACGAAGGCAGCTATCTGAACTACGAGTTTTCGGGTCTAGTCGAAAGCGATAGCATGCATGGCATCGTGAGCGACATCAGCACTATCACGCCGGGCGAGTACGGCGAAGCCCGCTGGAGCGCGCGACGGCACCGTTACGCGGAACCCGCCGGCCCGGTATGGAACCGGCCGCGGAAAGCCTGATCGCGCGCGTGGACTTGTCCCGAGAAAAGCACGAATCTTGCTGAGGTGGCTCTCAGTATCCTGGTGATTCTGTGCTCCATCGTTGGCATCACCTTCATGATCCGGGATTGGATGGCAGCAGAAAATCGCAATTTGCCTTTTGCGTGTTTACCTACGCGAGGACGAGGCTGACCTAGTCAGAACCGAATCTGCGACGCAGTTCGCGGTTAGGACTGCGAGCTGGCTGGGTGCGGGGCGGCGTGAGCGAGTATGCAAGTGCGGTTTTCCCGAGCGCGCCCACTGAAACCTCTTCTGCGGATGTCGACCGCACGATGGTGGACTGGTCTTCGTCGCCAGGCTCCCGGCGCGGTCCACGTCCTCCCCGATCGCGGCGAGAGGTCCCACCACAGCGATACGATGGCGGTTCTATGCGGCATCGCGCCACGCGTAGCGATGGTGCAGCCCACCTAGGCGCGGACATGCAGTCACGGTCGCGTTCGCGGACGGCTTTGGCTCGACGAGCCGCTGGTTCGGCCTGTCCTTTTCCAAGGAGTCGTGAATGCGGTCTGCGTCATGATAGTTCGCGTAATCGCGCATCAGTCGGCGAAGATGGTCCTCGTTCAGAGCGACGACATGGTCCAGCATCTCCCGCCGGCAACTCCCTACCCAGAGCTCCGCCAGCCCATTCTGCCAAGGCGCCTGCACGCTCGTGCGCTTGGGTTCCAGACCCGAGTTCAGGTTTTCTTCTTCCAGCCGCCGGATCAGGCCACGGATTTCATCGCTGACCGCAGCCTGATTGATTCAGCTTTGCAGGGTCCGACACAAGTTGGTGGTAGGTGTGTGTGGCCAGAATCCGATCGCGTATTGAAATCAGCCCTGGTGGCTCGGCTCATGGTGGAGCTGCAGCAACTGATCGGCACGGAGGGGCAGGGACGCATAGGTTCGCCCTTCGTCATCGCTGAATTCGACTTCGTAAACTCCGGGTGCGACGCATTCGACGACGGTGCCGACCTGGCCCCGCCGGAGCGCGCGACTCGGGAGGTCTTCAAGTAACGCCACGATTGAGAGCAGTTCCATTTATCGCTTTTCCAATTTTATCGTACGAAGCAGGTCGTCAACCGGGGAATTCCTTCGCCCCGCAGAACGATCCACATGCTCCGAACCTCCGCGCGGCGATCACCCCGAACGAGGTCAAAATCCAGGATGTAGCGGTGCCCGTACAGATCAGACTCCCCAGCAATGGCATCATTCTCCCGAGCCGCCCGAATCAGGGCATCGCGCAGAAATTCGGCGTCGCCCGCCTTCAGCCCCAGACTGGAAACCAAGACTTTGGCTTTATGTCGGCCTCGCGGGTGGTGTGGATTGAGGCAAAAGTCGCGGAGTTTGGTGATATCTACGGGGGCCTCATCGCCGGCGGGCAATTTCATCAACACCGTGCGTGCCACATCGTCTCGCCGGGGCGATGCGGATGAGTTCAATGGACTTGATCGGCGCTGTACACGGGCCGGAAAGAACGGGTGAGCGGCGTCGAACCTGGGTGGGTAGCTTGGAAGGCTACAGCCGACCGCTAGGCCACACCTACTCGTCAATCACGCTGGTGATCCGGCGTCGGCACGGCAACGCTGTGACTCACAGGCGGAGTCTCTTTTGAGATTGGAAGGTTGTCGCTCCATTGAAAGCAAAGAACATCTTGTTAAATCAGGAGCGGCGGGTGATGGGCCGATTCACGACGGCCGAGCTACAGCTTCTGAGGGCTGTGGCTTACTGCAACAAACACTTCATTTTCAGTGGGTTACGAAATGTGCGGCGTCCAGTTACTTCGTTTTCACCCGGCTTAGAATCTGCCAGGGAACTGCAAGTTGTTGAAAACATGGAGCGGGAGACGGGAATCGAACCCGCAACCAACAGCTTGGAAGGCTGTGACTCTACCATTGAGTTACTCCCGCCCAATGGTTCTCTTGATTGTAAGAAATGCCGGCCGGCGGGGTCAACGCGCTGTCTACGATCCCCCCTCCTTTGACATGCGGAGGCTTTCCGCAAGATAATCTGCGAAAACGAAGCGGCCGATCTGGAAACATCGCGCTGCGGAAAGGTTAGCTCATTGGCATGGAATTTTCCGGACGTTCGTCTCGCCGCGCCCTCCTCGGCGCGGGGGCGGCGGCGCTAGCCGCCACCCCAGGGCCGGCCAGTGCCGCCGTCGCCGCCGCCGGTATCAAACCGCAGGACCTGATCGTCAAGCAAGTCAAAGTCTACGTCCTCAGTGCGACGCGTGGCCGCGCCCAGCGTATCGCGTCGATCGTCACCAATAGCGGCATCGAGGGCAACTACACGCTCGAGAACCGCTATTTCCACCCCAACTGGAGCAATCTCGGCTGGCTCGACTACGCCAAAGCCGCGGTCACAGGAAAAAACGTGCTCGATTTTCCCCAGCTCACCTCGCAATTCGACCCGGCCAAGCGCCGCCTGGGCCAGCTCTCGTATGCGTCGGCCATCGATAATTGCTGCTGGGACATCCTGGGCAAAGCCGCGGGCCTCCCTGTCTACCGCCTGCTCGGCGCCTATCGGGACAAGGTCCGGGCGTATGCCAGCTCCCAGCACCTGAAGACCGTGGACGACTTCGTCGCCGACCTCCAGCATGCCAAGGGGCAGGGATTCACCGCCTACAAGATTCACCCGCCGTGGCTCGAGAACAACGCCGTCGATTACCGACTGGATATCGAAGTAGCCAAGGCCATCCGCAAAGCCGCCGGCGACCGCTATCCGCTGCTTTTCGATCGGGTGGGCGCCTATACGCGGGAGGAGGCCGTCAAGGTGGGCCGTGCCCTGGATGAGCTGGGCTACATCTCCTATGAAGATCCGCTTCCCACAACCGATATCGATGGCCTTGTGGAATTGGCGAACAAGCTCGATATCCCGATCACTATCGGAGAATTCATCTTTTCGCCGTACAATTTCGGCGAGTACATCCGCCGTGGGGCAGTGGAAATTGTGCGGTTCATTGTGGACAACATCGGCGGCATCACCGGAGGTATGAAAATCGGCCGGCTCGCCGAGTGTTTTGGGATGGAATGCCAGCCGCACAACTGGGGCTCCGCGCTCGATCACGCGGTGCACTTCCATTGCGAGCTGGCTATGCCGAACAATGTCTGGTTCGAGATGACCCAGCCGCAGGGCATCACGGATCAGCCCTGGTTCAAAGACAAGATCCGCATCGATTCGGACGGCTATGTGCCGGCGCCCGTGAAGCCGGGCCTCGGCTACGAACTGGACCGCGATGCGATGGACAAAATGATGGTTCGCGTGGAGAGTTGAGATCCGCCATGATGCGACGGTTTGTGTTCACGACATTCTTTTGCGTCTGCGCCGTGTTCGCGCAGCTTCCGACGGGCGAAATCACCGGGACCGTAACGGATCCGAGCGGCGGCGCCATCGCCGGCGCGGTCGTCACGCTGACCCATGCCGCCACTAACGCCGCCCGAACCCTCGCCACCAACGGCCAGGGCATCTATGACGCTACCGCGCTCCCGCCCGGCGTGTGGTCCGTCCGCGTGACCAAGGCCGGCTTTGAAGCCCAGGTGCAAAACGATATCGAGCTTCAGGTGAGCCGGGTCGTGCGTATCGATTTCACGCTCAAAGTCGGCAACGTCTCGCAAACGGTGGAAGTTCAGGCGTCCTCTGCCACACTTGATACCGAAACCGCGACCGTCGGCACGGTCGTCGAAACGCGCCGCATCGAGGAACTGCCGCTCAACGGGCGCAATTACCTGCAGCTTGCGTCGCTGACTCCCGGGGCCACGCAATACGGCCCAAGCAACTTCATCGCGCAGGCGCGCGGAGGCGGCGACCGCAGCAACTTCCAGCTCAATATCGCCGGCCAGCGCCTGGAAAACAATCACTACATGCTGGACGGCGTCGAGAACACCGACCCCAACTACGGCACCTATCTCATCCAGCCTTCGGTCGATGCCTTGCAGGAGTTCAAGGTCGATACCAGCAGCTATGGCGCCGAATTCGGCCACAATCTTGCCCAGATCAACGTGCTGACCAAGAGCGGGACCAACCAGTATCACGGCGAGCTCTTCGAATTCCTGCGCAACTCGGATCTCGACGCACGCAACTTCTTCGATCGGGCCACCGGCCCCAAAACGCCGTTCCGCCGCAACCAGTTCGGCGGAACTCTGGGTGGACCCGTGCTCATCCCGAAAATCCTGAACGGCCGCAACAAGCTGTTCTTCTTCCTCAACTACGAAGGCCTTCGGCAGACGCAGGCGCAGACGCTCACGTCCACCGTCCCGCTGGTTCCCGACCGCGGCGGGAACTTCTCTGGCTACCCCGCCACCATTTACGACCCGTCAACGCGTGTTCTGAATGCGGCGGGCACCGCCGTCACCTCCGCAACTCCGTTCCCGGGGAACGTCATTCCTCAAAACCGGATCAGTCCCGTGTCCGCCGCCTTACTCGGTTATTACCCCGCGCCGAACCGCGCCGTAAGCGGCTATGCGAACGACTTTCTCAGCACGGAAAGCGCTACGGCTAATGCGGACGGGGAAACGGCGCGCGTGGACTGGCAGCAGAACGCCAAGTCAAGCTTCGTCTTCCGTTACAGCCACGGCAATGAGCCGCAATACATCCCCGCATCCATTCCCCAACAGGGCACGGTGAACAGCACCATCACGCATCAGGCGGTGGCTGGTCACACGTGGGTCCTGGGCTCGAACAAGGTTAATGAATTCAAGATGGGCTTCAGCCGCCTCGAACTGGTGAACGGAAATCTTCGCAGCAATAAAGTGGATGTCGTCGGACAGCTCGGCATTCCTTACGTGCTGGATACCCCGGCGTTCTGGGGCACTCCTTTCGTCCAGTTCACCGGCTTGACCCCGTTCGGCGATCCGGCAAATGGACCCTATTCCAATTGGGACACCATCATCCAGCCCTCGGATAACTTCTCCTGGAACAAGGGCCGCCACGCATTCAAATTCGGCGTCGAGCTGATGCGCACGCGCATGAACCTGATCGGCAACGATGTCGCCCGGGGGCGCTTTACCTTCAACGGCCAGTACACTACCGCCACCGGCTCCGCGCCCACTGTCCAGAATTCCATGGCCGACTACCTGCTCGGCTTGATGAGCTCTTCGGAAGGTCAACTCGGGGAAGTCGTCGCCCAGATGCGGCAGTGGTACGCGGGCTTCTACTTCCAGGATTCGTGGAAAATCACTCCCCGCCTCACGCTCAACTACGGGTTGCGCTATGAGCTCCAGCCGGGCTACAACGAAACCCACGACCGGATCACCCTCATCGACTTCGCCTGGAACAACTCCATGACGCCTACTTGGGTGCGGCTCGGCAGCGGCTCCCCCCTCGAGGGAGGTCCGCCTTACCCGCTGCCGTCCAACGTGTCGTTCGTGCGCGACGGCCGCTTCGGCGACAATCTCTACCGCACCGATTACCACAACTTCGGACCGCGCCTGGGACTGGCGTGGAGTCTCAACGACAAAACCGTGGTGCGCGCCGGCGCGGGCGTCTATTTCATCCAGGAAATCGGCAACGCCATGTTCGATACGGCGCGGAACATGCCGTTCACTCTTCGCATCGCCACCACGGCGAATGCGCTCACGCCGAACGAAACCTGGTCGAGCCCCTTCCCCATCCTGGGAATCTCCACGCTCGCGCCCAACTGGCTCTGGAAGGACCCCACGTCCTACATTCCACAGTGGTCGTTTACCTTGCAGCGCGCGATCACGCCGGATCTCTCTCTGGAAGTCGGCTACGTCGGCTCGGCCGGCGTGCACCTGTACCGCACGACGTATTACAACGAGCAGCAGCCCGGGCCACCCAGCGCCAACATCAACGCGCGCCGCCCGTTTCCGTTTTTCGGATTCATGCAACTCGTGGAAGGGGGCAGCCATTCCTCCTACGATGCTCTGCAGGTTCGCCTCGAACAGCGGTTCCGCAAAGGGTTCACGCTGCTCAGCGCCTTCAGCTACGAGAAGTCCATCGACAACGGAAGCGGCGTGCGCCAGGCGAACGGGGACCTTTACACTCCGCAAAATGTGTATGACCTGGCGGCGGAGCGCGGTCTCTCGGCCTTTAACTTCGGCTACCGCTGGGTGAATTCGTTCCTGTACGAATTGCCCGTGGGCCGCGGAAAGCCGCTTCTGGGAAGCGCGAATGCCCTGGTGCAGGGCGTGCTCGGCGGATGGCAACTGGGCGGCATATTCACCTGGCAGGGGGGCTTCCCGATCTCGGCCTACTGCGCTTCCGGGTCCACTTACCAGAACACGGACACGCCTTGCCGCGCCGACGCGACCGGCGTCAGCCCGGTGCTTTCCGGCCCCACGCCGAACGCCTGGTTCAATCGCGCTGCTTTCGTCAGCCGGCGCGACTTCGTCCCGGGTGCTGGCCCGTACCGCTTCGGCAACAGCGGCCGGAACGTCATCATTGGCCCGGGGATTGTCGAGCTCGACGCCTCGCTCCAGAAATCGTTCGCGCTCTGGGAACGGTCACGTCTCGACTTTCGCGCCGAGTTCTTCAACCTGCCGAATCATCCCATCTTCGGTGAGCCGGGTTCCACGGTGGGCACGCCGACCTATGGCGTGATCGGCAGCACCGCGCTGCCATCGCGCGAGATCCAGTTCGCTTTGAAGCTGGTGTTCTAAACCGCCTGTTCGATGAGGCCAATCGCAAATATCGTCGCCGCTTTGGGGCGCATCCCGAGGGCCCTCACAAGCCCTGACCCGGATGTCACGCGCCGTCCGGAAGGGCGCGCTGAGCCGGCGGGTGTTGGTACGGCGCTCACACTGGATCTTCCGGACGGTTGGGAGTATCCCCCATGGGCCGATGCCGAGTTCTGGTCACCGCTCGATAGCCGGATCAAAGGAGAAGGCCCACTACAAGGCGCGGCTGTTGGCACAGACGCACTGGCTTGGTACGCCTCGTTCCATCACGGATCTGGAGGAGATTGGGGGATTTTCGTTCCGGTCTCAAGTCTCGCCTACTGCGAGCAGCGCATTCTGGGCCAACAGAGAGGCGGTCGAGCCTGGAAGTGGCAGATTGCTTACGATTTCCTCCTCGCCCACGAGCAGATGCACTTCGCCATTGACTATGTTTGCGCCCAATGGGAATTGCTGCTGGAAGCGCCGTGCTGGGCCGCATTTCTGCAGCGGAGAAAGTCGGGGCGAATCTCGTTTCTCGCGGCTGAAGAACAGCTTGCCAACGCGCACATGCTGCGCATCGCTAAGACGCGTTTCTCTACTCCCGTACGAAGCGCTATCCGGCAGTTCGTTGCATCGCAGCCCGCTGGGTACAGGGACGCTCCAGCCGCCACAGACCAGGGTCCATTCGACTTCGTTACAGCCGAGGTCATCAAGTCCTATGTCGGGGTGCATGCAATTGAGCGTGGGCTCAATATCTGTGGCGCCGAGTGTGAGCATGGCCGTTGGCTGCCCTCTCAGGCGGATCTGTCTTGCTGCCCCGTCCACATCATCCATGACGAGGCCCGCCTCGGCCTGCCCAGTTCCGCACTCCGGTTCATCACAAGCATGCCGCAGATTGCGGAATCGGATAAGTTTCTGCGTGAGCTGAGGAGATTAGATCCGACACTTCAAAGGCGGTGGGCGGGATTGAGACAGCAGATGGCCACAGGCATCCCCCGATCCGCCCGGCTGGAAAAGATGAAGGGAGACAAGGCGGACCTGTTTTCGATCCGGTTGAACGATAACTTTCGCGTTCACCTCCAAATGGTGCAGGCTGACAATTGGGAGGCGGTGGCAGTTGGCTCCCACAAAGCAATGGGGCACGGATGAGCGAGGCCAACATCCCGCCAGGCAAAGCGCCACGCCTGATATTGGTGCGCATCCGGACCATAAGATGGCCCAATCTCGGCTCAGCGGGTAGCCCATTAGTCGACCCGGCATATCTGACTCCGTTGAACTGCGCCCTTGACGATTGCCTCGCTTTCATTCGGAAGTGTTCCATCCCGACGTTTCGTGACGATGAACGCGTGGTCCCGGCGAGCGCTCGCAATTCCGAAGTTTGGCTGTTTCCCGCTAGCCCTCCTGGGCAGATGGAGGCACCCCCTGCGTTGGGGTTCCGATACACATACGTGCATTACGACCACGGCCGTGAGGCGAGTGCCGTTTTCGGCGCACTGGCCGAGGAATGGGCCCGTCTGGGTCGTTCATGGGCGAGCCTGCTGCCCGAAACCCCGTGCTCCGGCAACGAACCGATCCCTGAACCCGGCAGCATGTGGAAACATTTTGCCGTTTGGGGTGAAGTATCGGATACCCCGGCACTGGATACGCATCAATTCCTGGGCAAGTTCTCGATCTTCGAGCCGCCTCCCCTGCGGCCTCCCGATATCTTCGAGGCTATCGACTTCGGCAGGAAACTTGAGCAATTGTACGAGGAAAGGCGCTCTGGAAAAATCACTGAAGAGCAATTTCAGAAATCCGCCGGAGAACTGATTCGGACGCCTCCCCAGCGTGGCTAAACGTAGCCGTGTGCCAACGGACAGCCCACATACCCGGAGCGCGATGCACCTTGAAGTTCCTCGGCGCCCCGTTCCGCGCCGCCAAACAACGGGTGAGCGTGTTTTGCCGCGACGTAGCGCACGGGCCGGTTCAACTTCCGCACATGCCCCTCATCGCAGGCCCGTTTGAGCCACGCCTTTGCCTGGGCGGGAACAACGCCGAGCGCCTGCTTGATATTCTTCTCGATGCCGTGCTCGGCCAAGGCAAGCAGCAGGTCGAGCAGCAATGCCTCGAAGGCGTCTCGTGAACACGCTTCTGGCCGTGTGGACGCTACAGCTTTCGGCTCGTGCGGTATGCGGCAATTCTCGGCTAAACATCGGCCTCTCACTCCTCGGTAACCGAGCCGCGACCACAGGGAGCGGTCCGAGCGCAGGCTCAGACCTCGTGTGCCGCGCAACACGGCTCCCCAATCCCGCATAATGAAAAGATCGTGGCCTTCATCTGCTACTTGGATGCTTTCTCCGGAATCAGCGGCGACATGCTGGTGGGCGCCCTGGCCGATGCCGGGGCCGACCAGGCGGCTATCATCGACGCCGTCGGCGCGCTCGAAACGGGCGCCACCCTGTCGTTTGAAAAGGTGAAGCGCTGCGGCATCGCCGCCACCAAGTTCCACGTATCCACCGTCGAAACGCACAGCCACCGGCACCTGTCGCATATCCTGAAGATCATCGAAAGCGCCCCTCTGCCCGACCCGGTAAAGCAAACGGCTTCCTGCGTGTTCCGCCGCCTGGGGGAAGTGGAGGCCGCCGTACACCAGATGCCCCTGGAAAAGGTCCATTTTCACGAGGTGGGGGCCGCCGATTCCATCGCCGATATCGTGGGCGCCTGCCTGGGCTTTCATTTGCTGGGCGTCGAAAGCATCGTCTGCTCGCCGGTGAACGTGGGTAGCGGCACCGTGAACACGGCCCATGGCGTGCTACCCGTGCCGGCGCCCGCCACCGCCGCCCTGCTCCAGGACCGCCCGGTCTATTCCCGCGGACCCGCCTTCGAGCTCACCACGCCAACCGGTGCGGCCGTGGCCACCACCCTGGCGCGCGGCTTCGGCGTGCTGCCGCCCATGCTCATCCGCCGCACCGGCTATGGCGCCGGCGGGCGCGATTTTCCCGAGCAGGCCAACGTCCTGCGCGTCATCCTCGGTGAGGAGTCCGGGGCCGGCGAGGCTACTACCGTCTCTGTCATCGAGGCCAATATCGACGACCTCAGTCCCCAGATCATGGCCTACGCTGTCGAGCGTCTGCTGGCTGCCGGAGCCCTGGACGTCACCCTCCAGCCCCTCGAAATGAAGAAAGGCCGCCCCGGCACGCTGCTCCGCGTCATCGCCCGGCCCGAAACCCGCGAGCAACTGGCTCGCCAGATCTTCGCCGAAACCACCACCCTGGGACTGCGCATCTACGAAGCGGAGCGCCGCGTGCAGGCGCGCAGTTGGGTGGAGGTCGAAATCCCCCAGGGCAAGGTGCGCATCAAGATCTCCGCCGAAGGCGCCTACGCCCCCGAATACGAAGACTGCCGCCGCCTGGCGATCGAGACCGGCCTCCCCCTGAAGCAGATCGTGGCGGAAGCCAATTACGCATACCTGAAACGCATCAAATGAAATACTACCTGACCACACCGCTCTACTACGTGAACGCCGCACCGCACATCGGTCACACCTATACCACCATGGCCGCCGAGACCATTGCGCGCTTCGAGCGCATGCAAGGTCTGGAGGCCGTGCTGTTCACCGGCACCGACGAGCACGGCCAGAAGGTCGAACGCTCCGCCCAGGCCGCTGGCAAATCCCCCGCTGAGTTCGCAGACCTGATTTCCGCGGAGTTCCGCCGCCAGTGGGCCAAGCTCGACCTCCGCATCGACCGCACCATCCGCACCACCGACCCCCGCCATCACAAGACCGTGCAGTGGCTTTTCCAGCGCTGCCTGGATAACGGCTACGTCTACAAAGGCAACTACACCGGGCAGTACTGCATCTTCGATGAGCTCTATGTCAACGAAGCCAAGCCCGGCGATCCCTGCCCCGAGTGCGGCCGCCCCACCGAGACGGTCACCGAAGAGAATTATTTCTTCAAGCTCTCCGCCTTCCCGGAGCGCCTGCTGGAACTTTACGAGAAGCAGCCGGATTTCGTGCAGCCCGAGGTGCGCCGCAACGAGGTCATCTCCTTTGTCAAGCAGGGCCTGAACGACCTGTCCATCAGCCGGACGAACCTCAAGTGGGGCATCCCCCTGCCGGTCGAAGGCCGCCACGTGTTCTATGTCTGGTTCGACGCCCTGATCGGCTACATGAGCGCGGTCTCGGGCGAAGACCTCTGGCCCGCCGACCTGCACCTGATCGGCAAGGAGATTCTGCGCTTCCATGCCGTCTTCTGGCCGGCGTTTCTGATGGCCGCCGATCTGCCCCTGCCCCGGCGCGTCTTCGCGCACGGCTGGCTGTTGTTTGAAAACGACAAGATGAGCAAATCGCGCGGCAACATCGTGCGCTCCGAGCCCATCCGCCAGGTGATGGGCGCCGATGCGCTGCGCTATTTCCTGCTGCGCGAGATCGTCTTCGGCCAGGACGGCAGCTTCAGCTACGATGCCCTGATCAACCGCTACAATTCCGAGCTGGCTAACGGCCTTGGAAACCTGGCCAGCCGCACCCTGACCATGATCCAGCAGTACCGCGGCGGCGCCATTCCGGAAGGCTCCGACGCGCAAATCGTGGAAGTGGCCGGCGCCACCATCAAGGCCGTGCGCGCCGCCTTCGAACGCTTCGAATTCTCCAGGGGACTGGAGGCCGTATGGAGCCTGCTCTCCGCCGTGGATAAGTACATCGTGCAGCAGGTTCCCTGGAAGCTGGCCCGCGACTCAGAAGCCGCCGCGCAGCTCAAGCTGGATGCCACGCTCTATACCGCCGCCGAGGCGCTGCGCATCGCCACGGCGCTGCTGGCGCCGGTGTTGCCGCAATCCGCGCCCAAAATCTGGGGGCAGCTCGGCATGCCCGAACCCGTCGAATCCGTCCGCCTCCCCGCCCTTGCCTGGGGGCAGTTGCAGCCGGGCCAGAAAATCGGGACGATTTCCGCCGTCTT
This sequence comes from Solibacteraceae bacterium, assembly GCA_021324015.1. Taxonomy (GTDB): domain Bacteria; phylum Acidobacteriota; class Terriglobia; order Bryobacterales; family Bryobacteraceae; genus JAJPJX01. Next base: position 17,301 of record JAJPJX010000026.1, read on the forward strand.
CCCGCGCATCGAGATGAAAGAGGCGATCGCCCGCATGCAGGAGCTGGAAGCGAAGGTGACGGCCGAGCAGGCCGCCTTGCTCGGCAAAACGCCCGCGCCCGCCGCCGAAGGCGAAGCGGCGCCGGAGGCCGATGGCCGAATCTCCATCGAAGATTTCGCCAAGGTGGATATGCGCGTCGGCCGGGTGCTTTCCGCCGAGCCCGTGAAGGGAGCGAGCAAGCTGCTCCACCTGAAAATCGATATCGGCGAGCCCCAGCCCCGCACCATCGTGGCGGGCATCGCCGAAGCCTACTCGCCCGAGCGCATCCTGGGGCGCAAGGTGGTCATCGTCGCGAATTTGAAACCCCGCAAACTGCGCGGCATCCAATCGGACGGCATGATTGTGGCAGCCTCGCTCGAGGGCGGCTCGCCCGTGTTGGCCGGCTTCCTCGAAGACGTGCCCGTCGGCGCACGGCTGAAATGACGCTGGTCGACTCGCACTGCCATCTGGATGACGCGCGCTTCGCGGAGGATCGCGAAACGGTCATCGCCCGGGCGCGCTCTGCGGGGGTCGAGCGCATGCTGACCATCGGCACCGGCGACGGGCCGCCGGACCTGAGCGTAGCCGTCCGGCTGTCCGATCAGTATCCGTTCGTTTACGCCACCGTGGGCGTGCATCCCCACAACGCCTCCCAGGCGGCGCCCGAAACCTACGAGGATCTCCGCCGGCTGCTCCGCCACCCCAAGGTAGTCGCCGTCGGCGAGATCGGCCTGGACTACCACTACGACTTCGCTCCGCGCCCCGTGCAGCGCGAGGTCTTTGAGCGCCAGCTCGAACTCGCGCGCGAGGCCGCGAAGCCCATCGTCATCCATACCCGCGAGGCGTGGGACGATACCCTGCGCCTGCTGGACCGGCATGGGTCGGGCGAAGGCATCATGCACTGCTTCACCGGCACTCCCGGCGAAGCCCGCGAGGCTCTGGACCGCGGATTTCACCTGGCGTTCGGGGGCGTGCTGACGTTCCCCAAAGCGCAAGCAGTGCGCGACGCCGCGGCCCTCACTCCCGGCCACCGCCTGCTGGTCGAGACCGACGCGCCCTACATGGCCCCCGTTCCGCGGCGCGGCAAACGCAACGAACCGGCCTTCCTGGTGGATACCGTCCGCATGCTCGCCGAAGTGCGCGGCGCGCCGCCGGAGCAGATCGCCAGCCTCACCACCGCCAATTTTGAGCGGCTCTGTTTGCGGGCCGGGGCCGCAAACGGGTAAACTGGTTAACTTCATGAATTTAGGCAAGCTCGGGCAGGCTCTCACCGCCAAGGAGATTTTCGATCTCATTTCCGACGATCTCCAGCGCGTGGAACAACAAATCAGCCTGGAATCGGTGGCGTCCGCCGATGCCGTCACCACCATCGGCAGATACCTGCAATCGAGCGGCGGCAAACGTCTCCGCCCGGCGCTGCTGCTGTTGTCCGCCCGGCTGATCGGTCCCGCCAGTCCCAGCGCCATTCGCATGGGCGCGGTGGTGGAAATCATTCATGCGGCCACCCTGGTCCACGACGATGTGATCGACGCCGCGCAAACCCGCCGCGGCCGCCCCTCCACCAACGTCCAATGGGGCAACCACACCTGCGTGCTGGCCGGCGACTGGCTGTACATGCAGGCCTTTCAGATCGCCCTGCGTGAGCGGAACTTCCGCATCCTGGACCTGCTGATCGGCCTGACCCAGATGATGGTCGAGGGCGAGTTGTTCCAACTCGAGCGCATCGGCCGCATCCACGTCACCGAGGCCGACTGTATGGAGCTGGTGCACCGCAAAACCGCCTGCCTGTTCTCCGTGTGCGCCCGGCTGGGAGCCCTGGTCGCGGGCGCCGATAGCGCCGCCGAGGAGAAGCTCGGGGAATACGCCTGGAGCCTGGGGATGGCCTTCCAGCTCGTGGATGACGTGCTGGATTTCACGGCCCACGAAAAGGTGCTGGGCAAGCCCGTGGGCAGCGACCTGCGCGAAGGCAAAGTCACCCTTCCGCTGGTATACGCCCTGGAGCGCGCCACGCCGGAAGAACGCGCCCAGGTGGAAACCATCCTGCGCGACCGCAATTACGACCAGGTGCCGTTCCGCCAGGTCCGTGCCATGCTGGACAAGTACCGCGGCATCGAGCGGGTCCGCGAGCGCGCGCACGCGTTCACTGAAAAAGCCCGCGCCCTCATTTCCGAGTTTCCCGAATCCTCTTACCAGAGGGCCCTGTACGCAGTCATCGACCTGATCACCGACCGCGACCACTAATCAGCGGAGGTCTTCGGCATACCAGAAAAGGCCGGGGCGCCACCTGGCCCGCGGTGAAGGTCGGGGTCACCGGTCCGAGGCCGGCCGCATAGAGGGCCACCACCGCACCTGCCGCAACCGGGTTGTCCGGTCAGTTCAGCGTGCCGTCCGGGTTGATGGCTTTCACCTGGGTCTTGTTGGCGTCGGTCCGGCTGACAGTAAACAGCCCCGGCGACGCCATGGCGACACCCGTCGTCACGGAGTTCGAGGTGGCGCCATTGTAACCGATCTGGAGGGTCACTGTTCCGCCGATGACCGCGCCGCTCGATCCCGCTGTATACGGAAGGATCGCGTTTACCAGCGTCGAAGAGGCGTAGAAGAGTGGAACAGGCATTCCGTTGATCAGCAGTTGTACGCCGCCAAGCGTGGTCGGCAGGTTGCCCGCCGACGCGGATACGGCGACCGCCGGCCCGATATTCGCACCCACGACCGACAGGATCTCTCCGGGCGCAATCGGTCCGGTCTGCGCCGTGATGGAGTTGAAGATCGCATTGGCGGAGATCGTCGGAGTGGGCGGCGCATTGCCGGCAATGGACAGGCTGAAGCCGTTGATGACGCCGGTATTGGCGGGCGACACGGTGTTCTGAATGCCGAGGGTCCACGTGCCGGAGGCAACCTTGTTATTGTAGTTCGACAGCGGTTCGTTACCCTTGAACGGCCCCCGGCCGGCCTCCGCCGGGCAGAACGAATTGTACATGGTGGATGCGCTGTCGTCGAAGGTCATGTTGACCAGCGTGGCCGACATCCCGGAGCAGTTGCGCTCCAGGAGTTTTGTGCGGATTCCATCCGGACCGAACAGATACAGGTTCAGGTCCGAGACCACCGGATAGCTAATATTGACCGTAACCGTTAATTTCGTGATGCTCACCAGGCTTGGCACCTGGATGGTCACGAAAGTCGCAACACTGCCGGTGGTGTAGCTGATGGTCTGAGGCGGTCCGTTATAGGCGTAGGTGATGGCCGGGACGGCTGTCTGACCGAATGCCACCAAACATCCCAACGTCAACAACAGAAGCGCTTGTAGCGAATTTCTCGTGAGCGTCATAGGCGTAGTCCTACTTCCGGTTTTCGGACTGCACGATGATTCGGGACCAGTGCCAGACGCAAACTTTTCGAGCTTGTCTCTGTTGAATATTTCTACAGTAGCAAGCAACCAAAAAAATTTCGTGAAATTACTAGACAAGCAGATCTGAAACTGCTATAGTCAGATCAATACAGACAGCATCCCTGGCGATGAGACCCCTCCCATCGCCAACCCCTCTGAGTGCAAGGCCCCGGAACCCAGCCGGGGCCTGTCTATTTCCATCAATCGAACATTAATACAAAAATACTACTAGACACCAAGATCTGAAAATGCTATAGTCAGATCAATACAGACAGCATCCCTGGCGACGAGACCCCTCCCGTCGCTAGCCCCTCTGAGTGCAAGGCCCCGGAAACCCAGCCGGGGCCTTTAAATTTTCCCCGCTACCCCAACTCCACCACCGCTACCTCGTGGTCCAGCACCGAGGGCACCACGAACTCCACCCAACCCTCCTTCGCGCTGGCCACCGGCACCTCGCCACTCACCAGCAGCCGCACCCGCCCGGCTTTCCCTCCCCGCGGCAACCGCACGCGCACGTGCTGCGCGCCCACCGGCACCAACTCGCGGATGGGCCCTTTCATCATCATCGGGTTGGTGAAGTTCACCAGGTGCGCTACCAGCGCGTCCTTCTGCCTCCAGAGGCTGACGTCCAGCACGCCCGGCCCTTCCACCACCAGCGGTTGTGGCTCGCCCATGGCCCACCGGACGGCGTTGGCCAGCAGGCGCCCGTGGTCCTCCAGCAGGATCTCCCAGAACGTGCGATCCAGGTCCATGGGGAAATATACGGTGCGCGATCTCCTGGATTCCCCCAGAAACACCTGCGGGATATGCCCCCGGGGTACGCGTTCATAGACGTACTCCATGGGCAGGTCCGGATAGGGCGGAATCAGCGTAATCGGAGCGTCTGCCGAGCCTTCCGTGTCCACGCTGCGGATGGTGTTCACCGTGTACGCGGCATCGTCAAACCCGGCCAGAATGGGGTGCCGGTGCCCCGGTGCGCCATGGAACGCCAGGTAGGAGTTGCGCAGCGGCCCGAGCACCCGCCCCCGATACCGGATCCCAAACACATCCGCCAGGCCGAAGTCCTTCCGTGGATTGCCCCATTCGTCGTAGAGCGAAGTTTCAAAAGTGGCCACCAGGCTGCCACCCCGGCGCGCAAACTCCCGCAACTGCCCGCACTGGGCGTCGGAGAGCGCAGCTAAATTCGGCAGAATCAGCAACTTATATCGAGTCAGCACCGCCGCGTCGAGCTTGTGGTCGTGCACCATTTCGAACGGTACCCGGGCTTCCACCAGCGCGTGGTACATGCCGTTGACCGCGTCACCCACCTTCGCCCCCGCCTGCGCGCCGCCGTAATAGTGCGCAGTCTGCTGGGAATAGACCAGCCCGACCCGCGCTGCCGGTTCCCGATCTCGTAGATACCGCTCCGCCGACTTGTGCCAGTTGTAGAACTTTTCCACCACCGGCATCCAGCGCTCGTCCTCCTGCACCCCGCCGAACTTGGTGAACCAGGGCCGGAAATCCTGCGCCACCCCTTCCGCTATCCATACCTGCTGTTCCGCGGCGCTCTTGACGGACTTCATCCACCGGTGCGAAGTAGCCACGTTGATGCCGAAAATGCCCACGATGGCCTTGTTCCCCGCCGCCGAGCGGAACACCTTGGCGGACATCCCGTTGCTCCACGGCGGAATCACCCCCGAGCGCCCCTGGTGGTCGCTGATCAGCGTCTCGGCCATCTCGCCGAAGCGCTTCCAATCCAGCGCGTTCGTCACCCCGCCCCCGCTGTTCGGCAGAAACGTGGCTTCCGCACGGATCTTGTGGATCTCGCTGTCCCACAGCCGCATCAGCGAAAACAAAGACTCCTGGTACCACACCGTGTAGTCCCGCCAGCGCCGGTCGCGGGGGTCCCGCGTGCGCGGCAACTCCTGCCCGAAGCTTTCGCGGCAGTGCCGGCAATAGCACACCTCGAAGCTGCTGGTGCTCGCCCAGCGGTTGGCAAACACCCCGTCCACGCCATACAGCGTGACCACCTCTTTGATCACCTCCGTCAGGAACACCCGGTTGTAGGGGCCGTGCGGGCAGGTGACGTAGAGTTCCGGCATCACCCAGTGGCGGCGGATGTTCCCCGCCTCGTCCACCGCCAGCCAGTCCGGATGCGCGCGGAACACGTCTTCGTGCGCCGCGTGCGGGTCCACGCGGGCCACCACCACCATGCCCATCTTCTGGCATCCCCGGCACAGGTCGCCGAAACTGTCCCGGGAGCCCAGCCAGGCGCTGCGGTAGTGCAGCGGCACCTTCGTGGGATAGTAGGCCACCACGCCCCCGGCGCTGAGCGTAACGGCGTCGCAGTGGCAGCGCCGGAAGTAATCCAGCCAGTACCCCACATCCAGCTTCGGCGGATCGTTCTCCACCAGCGTCAGTTGGCCCCACCGCATGGGCCGGTTGTACCAGGGCGCGCGTCCGGCCGCTGCCAGAGACAGCGCCGCGGGCGCCTGCAAAAGTTCCCGCCGCGAGAAATCCATGCCTCAAATCTTATCAGCGGCAATTCACTGATATAATTCCTCCCAACGGAGGAGGTGTCATGCTGCTGACACGCCGGTTCTTCTTGGGAACTGCCGCCGCCACCGCTTGGGCGGCCGGCTCGAAACTCAGCCAGCCCGCGGGCCCCCAATTCCTGATCGCCGCGCTGACCATGCTGGACCACAACGGCCGCCTGGATGACGGGCTGGTCCGGGACTACCTGCATTTCCTCGAGCAGGGCGGCGCCGACGGCGTACTCGTGCTGGGCACCACCGGCGAATTCCCGTCCTTCTCCGTCCAGGAGCGCAAACAGATCCTGGAGAGCTACCTGCGCCACAAAGGCAATCTCAGCGTGATGTGCCAGGTAGGCACGCCCAACCTGCCGGAAACCCTCGACCTGCTCGCTCACGCCGCCTCCGCCGGAGCCGACAGCGCACTGGTCCTGCCGCCGTTCTATTTCAAGAACCCTTCGACCGAAGGCCTGGCGCATTTCTATGATCCCGTGCTGCGCGCTTCGCGCCTTCCCGTGCTGCTCTACAACATCCCGCAGCTCAGCGGCGTGCCCATCACCGCGGAACTGCTGCACCGGCTGTCGTCCTATGAAAGGCTCTACGGCGTAAAGGATTCCTTCAACAAGGCGGACGTGCTGGTGGAACGCATCCGCGAGTTCCCCGCGCTGCATATGCTCACCGGCGTGCCGCGCAACATCCAGGCGGATCTGGAAGCCGGCGGCGCGGGAGCCATCACCGGCAACGGCAGCGTCTTCGCGCGCCAGACCGCCGCCGTGTTCCAGGCCTGGCGGCGCCACGGCGATGTGCACGCGGACCAGCAGGCCCTGGATACGGTCGCCGCCGCGCTCAGCGGCTACGACGGCATCCCCGCCATGAAGTTCGCTCTCAGCCGCATGGGACTGCGCGAAAGCGCCTGCCGCCCGCCCTTCGCCGAACTCGCGCCGGAGCAGAAAAAGGAGTTGGCCGCGCGCCTGACCCGCGCCGGCGTGCTCGCCGCCTGAAATGGTCCTCCTGCGGCAGACCCGCGTCTATCAGTCCGGTCAGGACGGCTACCACACCTACCGTATTCCCGCCGTGGTGACCACGCGCAAGGGCGCCCTGCTGGCCTTCTGCGAAGGCCGCAAGAACTCTTCGAGCGACACCGGCGAAATCGACACCCTCGTCAAGCGCAGTACGGACGCCGGCCGCACCTGGTCCGAACAGCAGGTGGTAGTCCACCGCGATGGCTTTACCATCGGAAATCCCTGCCCGGTCATCGAACGGAAAAGCGGCACCATCTGGCTGCCGCTCACCGCCAACCCCGCCACCGCCACGGAAAAGCAGATCCGCGCTGGCGGCGGCACCCGTACGGCCTGGCTGACGCACAGCCGCGACGACGGCCGCACCTGGGCTCCCGTCACCGAAATCACCTCCTCGGTCAAGGACCCCACCTGGGCCTGGTACGCCACCGGTCCGGGCGTAGGCATCCACATGCGCACCGGCCGCCTGCTGGTGCCCTGCGACCACAGCGTGCTCTCCGACGGCACGGACCACTCCCACGTGATCTATAGCGACGACCAGGGCCGCACCTGGGCCATCGGCGGCGTGGCCGGCGACCACACCGACGAGTCGCAAGTGGCCGAGCTCTCCGACGGCACCCTGCTGCTGAACATGCGGTCTTACGCCGGACGCAACCGCCGCGCCATCGCCCGCAGCCGCGACGGCGGCCTGAGCTGGTCCAAGGTCGAGCTCGACGAAACCTTGATCGAGCCGGTCTGCCAGGCCAGCCTGGTGACTTACGCGAAAGACGAACTGCTCTTCTCCAACCCCGCCGACACGGTGCGCGACCGGATGACCGTGCGCCTGAGCCGCGACGGCGGCCGCACCTGGCCCGTCCGCCGCCTGCTCCACGGCGGACCGGCCGCCTATTCCTGCCTCACCGTGCTGCACGACCGCACCATCGGCTGCCTGTACGAGCGCGGAAACCAGCACCCCTACGAAGAGATCACCTTCGCGCGCTTCAACCTGGACTGGCTCACCGAACCGCCCGTCGCGTAGAGTAAACCCTTCACAGCCGGCGCGCTTCGCGACGAAGCCCTTCATGCACTAGCATCTTGAGGAGGGTCTGGTATCCGATGCCCTTTCGCGTTGCGAGCTCTCGGGCTTTGGCTACATCGGGTTCGGGCAATCGCAGCGCAATTTGGACGCTGGCCACCTTGTTCAACTGACCGACAAGGCGCGAGCCCCTGGGCGCGCCTCCTTTCTTCCCGGTTCCGGCCGCCTTCTGCTTGACGAACTCGCGGCCTTCGCGGCTGGCCCACCAGTCCGCCTCCTGTGCTTCGTTGGCGAACTTGGGCATGATGACCGGTTTCTTTTTCATCACTTCACTCCCCTCGCAAGCGCCGGGCGAGGTAATCCTTCTTCTGCCCGGCATCCAGGTCATACGCGGTGACGACTCGGATCTTGTCGCCGCGCTCAACCAGTACCACGGCCAGCAGCCTGCCCGAATCTGTCTCGCCGTAATAGACGTAGCGCGCTTCCCCCTCCACGTCTTGCTCGTAGATCGAGATCGGGTCGTTCGACAGCGCTTTCTCCACTTCTTCAGCCTGGATCCGGTGCGCCCGAATCTTGCGCAGATTGTTTGTGTCCCAGTCGAACACCGCACCTCCATTGTATATGCATTGCATGACGGCCATGGATTAAGGGCCCCTTGCTGAACAGCGCGCGTTCCCCGTTTGCCCCACGTCTCTGCTCGCAGTAGAATTCAGGTAGACCAGGTCTGAAGATCTCATACTGGCGGGCATTGGAAAGGACGGGCCACATGATCAGTCGAAGGGATTTTCTTACGTCTTCGTCATTGCTGTGTGGAAGCGCGGCTCTACAGGGCCCAGCTTCTATTTTTGCCGCCGCTTCGAAACCGTCTGGATGGTTCGGTGTGCATCCGTTCGTGGAGCAGCATCCCGAAGCGGTCTTCATCTTGCGGACGCATGTGGATTACAAGACGAATTCCCTTGCGTGCAAGCGGGTCGGACTGGAGTTTGGACGGTCGGTATTTGTTCCGATGGACCATACCGGCACTCCCGTAACATACAACATCGCGGCCAAGCCGAATCTCACCGCTCACGACGCAGTCGATAAAAAAAGAGGACTCACCCTCGAGGACACCATGGGCATTGCCACTGACGTGTTCTTCGTCGAGGGTCTCTTCGAATCATTGAAGGAACTGGGGGTCGCGGGCGCCAGCATGCATACGCGCGATGTCAATGGCGCCGGTGTGATCGGACCCCGCGGATACGTCGCTATGGGCCAGCGGCTGGGTGCGACAGTTGCCCCGGCCAAAAATGCCATGGAAACACCGGAAGATGCGAATGATGCCGGGGCATTTGTCTGGAAAGAGGTGCCTGCCGGCGTGGTGAGTAAACAGCTCCCTTACCTGTGGCCGTTCAATGCTCCGGATTCCTGGAACCTGAATGTGGCGAAATTTAAAGCGCACGAAATGGGTTTGACCCTTGCCTGTAAGAACTGGCAAGGCAGCCACGCTTCCCACTTTCAGCGGTACTGTGCCCAGTGGCCCGATATTGATGCGATGCAGAAGCTTGAGAAGCGGATTGACAAGGAATGCATCCACCCCAAGGTTCATGAGGTTGTAGAAGCGAGCTTCAAGCGGCACACCGGCGCCATTCCGCGTTGGAATACGCCGGATGTGGCGCGCAACGACCCGAAGTACAACGAGGCGTACTACTACACGGCCATGTGTATGGAATTGTGGGCGCACCGGACCATCGACAATCATGCGGCATCCCCCATGGGGCTGCATATGATCGAGGGCATTTACGGCCGTGATGGCGACTTCAACAATGGGCCGAATCCCTTCGGTAACGAGAACAACTACGACGGGAGAGCCTGGGACGTATTTGTTTACCGGGCTGGTGCCCAACCACGTGAAGTTTTGCCCCGACGCCCACGCCGAGGCGCGAGCATCCGATTGATTTCGTCGATGGAGAAAGCATCGGGA
>JAJPJX010000128.1 GCA_021324015.1 Solibacteraceae bacterium
CACCTGGCCTGTTTCGGCCAATTTTGGCGGAGGCGACGTTGAAAGCAAAAGGAATTTTCTGGCGCTAGAGCCGAAAACGGCCTTGAACTGCGAAAGCCGGGCTAGGCGGCTTCTACCATGCTATCAGGGGACAAATGTGCCCTGCTGCCCCGCAATCGCTCCACGGGCCTGCAATCACCAGCAACGGGCATTCCTAGTGAAATTCAGCCCGGCGCAAGCCGCCTTGGGGTACAGGGACCACTACAGGGACTTTCACAGGGACTATGGTTCAATCCGGCGCTAATCAGCAGATAACCGTGAGCAAAATCCATACCCACGAAGCCCTTAGTTAGCGCGTACTTAGAGCAATTACGGGTTGCCGTGAGCAACGGTGAGCACGGGGGTTTGGGCGACTCTTAATCAGTAGGTTGAAGGTTCGATTCCTTCCGCGCTCACCAGCTCCACAAAAATAAGCACGGGGCCGCTTTCCGTTGGCGGTGTGCCGCCGCGACCGCTACGGGCGGATCGATGGGTGCAAGCGTCTCGGCGCGGCCAATCCAGTCGGTCAGGCGAGCGCCAGGTTTACGTTCTCGATGGCTTCGTCGATTTCGGCCGTATTTTTGTAGCCGACCGTCACGCAATGGACACCCGCGTTACGGAAGGCATAGCGCATGGCCGCCTGGCGGTCTTCGCGGCTGGTGAAGGCGCCCTCGCCCACGAGTTTCATACTGATCACGCCCATACCGTCGCCGCGAACCTGCTTCACGTGCTGGACGACCTCGCTCACATTTCCAAGCCCGCTGGTGTTATAGTCCTCCGCGTCCATCCGCACGCCCTTGTGGTTCATGCGGATCATGGCTACCTCGAGCCACTTGTTTCCGGGGAAGCGGCGCAGCGCGGGGAGCCCGTGCACCGAAGCGCCATAGCCCACCACGGCCTGCTTCGCCTTGGCTTCCAGGATCCCGTCCTGCCACCGCACGGTGTCCGACGGCCAGGTCGCCGTGTGCTGCCAGTGCAGCAGCAGCACGTCGAAGTACTCGGTATTGGCCAGCCCGCGCAGTTCATCGATCTTCGCCTGCGGATCGACTCCATCGTGCGTAGTCACCTTCGACATGAGGCGGTAACTGTCGCGCGGGATGCCCTTGAGCGCGACGCCGAGCATCCGGTGCATTTCGCCGTAGGACTCGGCGGTTTCGAAGAAGCGAATGCCGCGGTCGTAGGCGTGGCGCACCAGCCTCGTGAACTGATCCTGTCCCAGTTCGCGCTGCACCCGGCCGCTGAAGGTGCCCGTGCCAAATGCAAGACGCGTCACTTTGACGCCGGACTTTCCGAGGGTCACCCAGTCCGTCGCCGTGGCGCGCGCCGCGCGGAGCGGCAGGTTTCCGGCGCCCACGAGCGCGCCCGCGGCCAGCCCGGTTTTCAGGAAATCGCGTCTGGAGCAATGAGCCATTTATCTTCCCTCCACTTGGGCGCATCTTATCACGAGTGGGCGGGCAGATGCCCGCCGCGCGTGGGGCCGTAAGTGGGATCACACTCAACCGGAGGCGGACCGGCAGCCCTGGCAGAGGTCAGGGAGGGGTGATCGCGCCGGGGAAGCGGGCGCGATCTCCAGCGAAAGCGGCCTTCCGCAAGGCGCGGGAACGGGCAAGCGCGGCGGAGGCCGATTCGCTCTTCCCGAGCGCGGAGTAGCACTGGAACAGAAGGTAATGCAGGTCGCCGGAGCGATCCAGCGGCAGGGCTTTTTCGAGTTCGGGGGCCGCCAGATCCGGTTTGCCGGTGCGCAGGTAAGCCCGGCCGAGATCGGCGTGCGCCTCCAGAAGCTCGGGACCGGAGTGAACCGCCCGCTCCAGGTAAGGGACCGCCTGAGCGAACTCATCCTGGCCCAAGTAGGCGCGCCCCAGAAGATGCAGCGTGCGCGCATCGGGGTCGAGCCGCGCGGCGGTTTCCAGTTCGACGCGCGCTTCGGCGGGCGAGTGGACGAGCAGGTATAACTCGCCCAGGGCGGCGTGCAACCCGGCGTCGTCCGGACGCAGGCGGATGGCGGCCCGGTATTCGCGGGTGGCTTCGTCGTTCGCTCCGCGGACGCGGTTGGTTTCCGCGCGCAATTGATGGGTGCGGGCGGATTTGGGAAACGCGGAGAGCAGCCGGCCGAAGCAGCGCTCACTCAGGCGCGCGTAAGCGCGGACCAGCCAGTACATGGTCTCGGCGTCGCCGCGCTCGCGGAGCGCGGCGGATAGAGCGTCGGAAGCCTTCTCGTCGTTGCGAAGCCGGAGCCAGGTGCGGCCGAGCCGCAGGTAGCCGTCGGCAGTCGGCGGACGGCTGGCGCGGAGACTGGCCGCACATGCCTGGTCATCGCCCGTGGTGCAGCCCCGGGGGATGGACTCCACCGCGGGATCAGCGTGCTTCTGGGCGGCGATCAGCGCCGCGCGCAACCCAGGTTGCGCGGGATCGAGGGCCAGGGCCGTGCGATACTCCTGCTCGGCAGCGGTCCAGAGGGAGCGGTCGCACAGCAGGTCGCCTTTCAGGCGCTGGAGCCACACTGAGCTCGGGTACCGGGAGAGGAGCTCATCGGTGAGCTGCCGGGAGAGCTCCAGATAGCTGTGTCCAAGCTGAAACCAGGCCGTCTCCGGATCGGGCTCGAGAGCGAAGAGCGCGCGGAACTGCTCCACGGCCTCGCCATAATTGCCGGTGGCCTGGTCGCAGAGGGCGAGCGCCCGGCGGGCTTCAGCGTCCGAGGGGTTGAGGCGCACTCCGCGCCGGAGGGCAGCCGCCGCCTTGCCAGGGGAAGCCAGCTTCATCCAACTCAAGCCCAGAATGACGTGCGCGGGAGCCAGGGAGGGCTGCGCCTGGATAACGCTCGTCATCTCCGTCACGGCGCTCTGGTAAGCGCCCGCGCTGAAGTGAACGAGCCCGAGGTTCATGCGGGCTTCGAGCAGGCCGGGCCGCCAGCGCAGGACATCTTTATACGCCGCAGCAGCGGCGTCCAGGCGCCCCGCGTGGAAGGCGTCGCGGGCCTCCTGGAACCGCGCGGCGACCTGCTCGTCGGAAGCCTGCGGCTGCTGCGCGGCGCACAGGAGCGCGGCGCAGCAGAAGAGGGAAATCAGCCCGCCGTGCATGGCACTCTCATGGTAGCTCACGGCGGTTTCGCAGAAGACCGCTCCCTCCGGTTGCGGCTCGGTTACAGCGCGGCGTGGCAGCCCTTAAGGTAATCGATGGACTTGGCCAGCGCCCGCTCCATCTCCGCAGGCTCGATTTCGCCGTGCATGAAGACCGTGAGGAAGCCGCGGTAATCGACGGCCCGCAGCGCCTCCAGCCACGGCCGGCAGTCGGTGGGGCCATGCCCGGGAAGCTGTTCGGTGCCCTGACCAAGCTGCCACGCGTAGAAGAACCACAACTGCTTGCCGCAGGTGCGGATGACCTCCTCTACGGACTCGCGGTTACGCTGCACGTGGTAGGGCGCCAGGGCGATGCCCACGTACGGCGACGTGTTCATGTCCATGAACGCTTTGAACGAGTCCAGGCGGTTCAACAGGCGGGTTGGCCCGCTGTGATTCTCGACCGCGATGCGGCCGTTGTACTTTTCCGCCAGCTCGATTTCCGGCTTCAGGCTCTCCAGGAACGCCTTCATGCGGGCGCCCGAACTGCCAGAGGCGCCGGGGACGGCTTCGCTGTTCCGCACCACGATGCCGCCGCCCATCTGGCCCAGCATTTCGGCAAAAGGCTGGTAACCGGACCAGTAGACCGTAATGGCGCAGAGCTCCAGACGGGTGTCCGCCAGTAGTTTTTTCGTGCCCGCGGCGCCCAGGTTGGCCTTAGCGTCCTCCAGGTGCGTGCAGTGGGCGAAGGCGGACCAGACATCCACGCCCTGGAAACCCAATGCGGCGATCCGGCGGCAGGCCTCCTTGACGGGGAACTGCCAGAACAACAGGGAGGAGGTGGCCAGACGCAGAGGCCAGGGCTCCGCGGCCCCGGCGCGGGACGCCGCGGCAGCCACCGGCGCCGCCGACGCCAGAAGGCTGCGGCGGGTGATCCAGGACGATCCGCGAGTGGTTTCGAAGCCGTTAAGCATGCGCGGCTCCATGCTCTCAGGCGGCCAGCACGCGCCGGCACCACTCGGCGCACTGCCGCACCGCGGCCACCGGATCGCCTTCTTTGTTCTCCCACTCGATGAACGAGGGAATCGCGTACCGCTCGCGCTGGAGCAGCAGCAGGATCTCGCGCAGAGGCGTATCGCCCTCGCCGAAGGGAAAGTCGGGTCCCTGATCGCGCTTGCGGTCTTTCAGGTGGATGCTCCAGATGCGCGCGTGGTGTTCACGAATGAACCCGGCCGGGTCGAAGCCGGCGGCCCAGAAGTGGCCCACATCCAGGTTGATGCCCATGTAGGCAGAGCGGCCGCGGAGGGCTGCGGCGAAATCGTCCGGAGTGGCGAACTCGTCCGGGCGGATGCGGGAATGGTTGTGAAAGCCGACCCGCATCTTGTGTTTGACGGCATAAGCATCGAGCCGCTCCGCCATGCTGACGTTGGTGGACGTGGTGATGGTGTCCACCCCCAAGGCGGAGGCGAACTGGAACGTCCGCGCGATCTCCTCGTCGCTGAAATCCTTGCGCAGTGTGGCGGAATAGCCCACGATGCGCACACCGGCGGCCTTGAACTGCGCGCGAATCTTATGGAAAGTCTCGAGCGGCACCGAGAGGCGCCAGTCGCGCATCTCGGCACGGGAAAGCTTGGGCGGCTCGATGTGGTTCCAACCCAACTCCATGGCGCTCAAGCCGGCATCTTTGGTAGCGCGAATGGCCGCCTCGAGGGGCCGGTCGCGAAAGCTCCAGCCCTGCACGCCGATCAGCACCCCTGAGCCTTTGCTTGCGGGGCGTGTGAAAGCCCAGGCTCCGCCGCCTAGCAGGACGGAGCCGAACGCTCGTCTGGTGAATGTACTCAAGAGCCCTCCGCTTTCAGACAATCTCTTCCTTCACGGGATCCCAGCGGACTCGCTGCTGCCGGCGGTGAGACTCGACGGACATGACGACGGTGGCTGCCTCCTCGAAGGCCCGGTCTTCGTGGCAGCGGGGCCTTTGCCGGCTGCGCACCGAGTCGATCAGGTCCTGCCAGTGGCTGGTCACTTCGAGCTCGCCGCGTTTCATGGCGTAATCCGGGGGCGGCGCGCCCACTCCTCCGCTGGTCTTGAAGAATTCGCGCAGGCGCTGTTGGTTCTCCGGCTTCCATTCGGCGCCGTAGAAACGGCAGAAACGGGGAGACACCTCGATGGTGCCGTCGCGTCCCAGGTACTGCGCGACCTCGCCCACGTGGTTGTTATGGAAGTTGCAGTTGAAAGTGATGGCAAGCTGGCGGCCCGGGTAGTCCATGAGCACGTGCCACATGTCCGGCACTTCCTGGTCCGCGGTCCAGTAATAGAGGTTACCCTGGGTGTAGCAGGCCTCGGGAATACCCATCTCGAGCACCATGTTGACGGAATCCCAGAGGTGGCTCATCAGGTCGCCGGCGATGCCGTTGCCGTATTCCCACCAGTTGCGCCAGCGGAAGAAGCGCTCCACATCAATGGGACGCTTGGTGACGTTGGCGGTGAAGCGCGCCCAATCGATAGTGTCCGGCCCGGCGTCCTTGGGCAGTTCGTGGATGTCGTAATCGGTGTAAAACTTCCACTGGGGCAACTCGGCCGAACGGTCGATGTACGTCCGCACCAGCGGGACCTTGCCGATCTGCCCGCCGCGGTACATGGCGCGGGCCTTGTGAAAGGTCGGGATGCTGTTGTAGTTGTGCCCCAACTGCATCATGACCTTGTTCTCGCGGACAGCCTGGCGCATCCGCTTGGCCTGCTCGAGGGTCAGGCACCAGCCCTTTTCGACGTATATGTCCTTTTTGTGCTGGGCAGCCCCGATGGTCATGGCGGCGTGCCAGAAGTCTGGCGTGGCGATCACCACCACGTCGACATCCGGGTCGGAGACGGCCTGCTCCCACTGCTTGGTCACGCGGGCCCGCGTGTTGGCGCAGAATTCCTTGGCACGCTTGATATTGCCGTCGTAGAGATCGCAGATGACACGGATCTCGACTCCGGGGATGCCCTGGAATTCCTTCATGAGGTAGAAGCCGCGCGTGCCGACTCCGATGACGGCCACGCCGATGCGTTTCTCCGTGCCCGTTTGGGCCAGGATTGCGGGCGCGGCGGCCACCCCGGCGCCGGCCGATTTCAAAAAGTCGCGTCTTTGCATAGGATCGTCCGTCGCGGGGCGGCCTCGAGAGACCGCCCCGCGAGCCAGGTTGTCAGTAAATTAACTTCAGACTGAACTGGATTTGCCGGGGATTGATGAGCACGGCGTTGACCGTGCCGTAAGTGGGGTTGCCGAAACCACTGTCGGGACGTCCGAACAACGGGTGGTTGAAGATGTTGAAGAACTCCGACCGGAACTGCAGGTTGACGCGCTCGGTGATCGCGGTGTTCTTGAATACCGAGAAGTCGAAGTTGAACATGTCGTCGCTGCGCGTGCTGGGCAGCGTGCGCGGAGCCGTGCCGTAGGTGTAAGCGGGCACCGGGGTGAACGCGGAGGTGTTGAACCAGCGGTAGAGTTGGTCCGACACGCCCGTGGGCGCATTCGGATCTCCGATCAGCATGGCGCGGCCCGGCACCACGGGGTAGCCGGTCTGGTACGTGGTCAACCCGTTGATCTGCCACCCGGAGATGACCTTGCCGGCAACTCCTTTGACATCCGGCGCCACCGCCTTGCCGCGCCCGAAGGGAAGCTCGTAGTTGTAGCTGATGATCAGGCGATGGGTGGAATCGAAATTGGCGAGCGCCTTGTCCAGCCGGCGATTGTACATGTTGTCATAGTAACCGCCGCCCTGCCCGCCGACTTCGAGCCACCCCGTCAGGCTCTCCGTGTCGGTAATGGTCTTACTCAGCGTGTAGGCAGCCGTGAGGATCCCCGCATTGGAAAACCGCTGGGTCACTTTCATTTGCAGGGAATGGTAGGTGGAGTTGCCGATGGGCCACTGCGCCAGGCTGACACCCGTGAATTGCGGGAACGGCAACAGAGACTGCTGGCGGGTGATGGTGGGGCCACTGAGCGCCCCGGTGGTCACAAACCCGTAGAAGGGATTCGGCACCGGCTGCGTCAACGCCACTTTCTGGGTCATCCAGATCGAATCCGGGATCTGGTTGATGCTCAGGCCATGCGGCAGTTTCGTCCCCTTGCTGCCGGCATAGGCCGCGTCAAATACCAGGCCCTTTCCGAAATCCCGCTGGATGTCGAAATTCCACTGCTGCATGTAGCCCGGATGGACTCCGCGGGCATACATGCCCAAGCTCTGGCCGATCAGGGTGTCGGCGCCGGCGGCGCTTCCGGGAATCGGGAGCAGCCCGACGGGGAACGGATTGGCAAGACGGTCCGCGGGCGTAAGCCCGCCATCCAGGGAGCTGTTGAACGGCGTGCTCACCGAGTACGCCGGATTGTTGCCGTTGCCGTTGGTCACCGAAAGGTTATTCGGCAGCCAGAAAATGCCGTAGCCGCCGCGCAGCGCGGTACGCGCCGTCAAGGCGTAAGCCAGGCCGAATCGCGGCGCGAAGGCCTTCTTGTACGTGTCGGCCGGCGTGCGGTCGCCGGGACTCATGAAGACCATGCCACCGCGCAACGGCAGCCCGGTGAACTTGGCCGCCTGCGTGGGCACGACATCGGAATCGAACCTGGCGTAATGGTTGTAGCGCTCGTTGAAGAACGTTTCCAGGTTGTACCGGATGCCGAGGTTGAGCGTCAGTTTCTTGCTGATTCTCCAGTCGTCCTGGAAATACCAGCCGCCATACTTGCTCTGGAGCGCCAGGCGCGCCACGGTGAGCGTGGAACCACTGGCGGGATACCCCAGCATGAAGGAGGCCAGCGGGACTCCCGCGGTGAGCGAGGAGGTGAGGGGGTCGGCCTGCGTAAATCCGGCGTTGAAGGTGAAATCGCCGCTGGCGTTGTTGCTCTGCGTGCGGTTCAGTTGCAGCACCCGGTAAATGGCGCCCACCTTCATGTTATGGGTGCCCCGGATCAGGCTCAGCGACCCGGCGAAGGAGTAGTTGTTCTGGATGCCGAAGATGGTGCTGCCGGTGGAGGCATTCACATCCGAGATGCCGCCAACGTGGATGTTGGGAATGTGCCGCCACAGCACCGCGTCGTTAAACGCCTTGGGAAAGCCGAACTGCGTGAGGTCAATGCCGAAGCTGGCGGGAATGCGTTCATCGCGAAAGCGCACAAAGCCGGCGCGCAGGTCCAGGATGGTCGTGGGGCTGATCACGTAGCTGTCGTCCAGGCTTACATATTGGGAACGCTCGGCTCCCTCGGCGCCATCGTCGGCGGGAGTGGTCTTGTTTCCGAGCGGATCCCAGAAAGTAAGACTGGGCTGCATGTAGTTGTACGCGCCGGACAGCCGGTGATTTTGGGTGAAGTGATGATCGATTTTAACGGTAACGGTGTCCTGATTGGTGGCCTGCGAGGAAGACGTGCCGAAGTTGTTCACGTTGGTGAAGGCCGCCCCTTGCGTGTTGGCCGAAGGCCAGAGGTACTTGACCAGTTTGGCGGCCACCGGGTCGATGCGGGCCGCGGGAACCACGTTGCCCGGGAAGGCGGTGCGCACATAGGCATTGCCGACGCGCTGCGTGGTGAGCGGATCATAGATCACCCGCAGGGCTCCGGAGGACGCCAGCGTCTGTGAGAAGTTGCCCGCCTGTTCCAAGGATGTGGGAACGGTGGTGGTGTAGACCCGTCCCATGGTTTGGCGGAATCCTTCGTAGAGCGCAAAGAAGAAGGTTTTGTCTTTCTTGATGGGGCCGCCGCTCGAAACGCCGAACTGGTTGAACCGCAGGACGGGTTTGGAGCGCCCGGCGCGGTTGGTGAAGAAGTCGGCGGCGTCGAACTTATCGTTGCGCAGGAATTCGTAGGCCGTCCCGTGAAACGCGTTGGTGCCGGACTTCAGGCTCAGGTTGATAATGCCGCCGGCGGTGCGGTCGAACTCGGCCGAGAAGTTGTTGGTCTGCACCTTGAACTCTTCGGTGGCGTCCACCGAGGGCATCATGGCAATGCCGCCGATGGCGGACGTGCTGACCGGAACGCCGTCCACCAGCACCTCGTTGGCATTCGCCAACCCTCCGTTGGCCGAGAAATTGCCCCAGCCCGTGTAGTTCCCGGTGGCCGGATTGTTCCCGAAGGTGCCTTGCGGGCGGACCCCGGCGGCGAGCACCGCCAGAGCGATGGTGTTGCGGCCGTTGAGAGGCAGTTCGCGCACCTGCTTGTTCTCGACCACCTGGCCGAGATCGGAGGTTTCGGATTGCAGCGCCGCCACGGACCCGGTCACCTGAATGGATTCGGCCACCGCGCCGATCTCCAGGGCCAGATCCACGCGCACGGTCTGGTTGACGTGCAACTCGACGCCCGCGCGGGTGACGGAGCGGAAACCCTGCTTGCTGGCAGCAAGGTCGTACCGGCCAGGCTCCAGCAAGGGGATGGTATACAATCCGGCCTCATTCGAGGTGGACGTCCGCTTTTCACCGGTGGCGACGTTGGTCACCGTGACCTCAACCCCGGGGACCACCGCTCCGGTGGCATCTGTGATGAGCCCGGTAACCTGAGCCGTTTCGGATTGCGCGCTCAGAACGAGAGGGAAAACTAACAGGAGGAACGCCGTGAGCAGGACGTTCCATAGACCGTATTTTCTTTTCATACTGGACTCCTGACCGTCAATGCTCCTGTTCATCGCTGGGTAGCCGACTTCCGGCGCCGGCTCCTCGCCAGACGGCGCCAAAACCTGCCATCAAGAAACGTCCCAAGCCGGATTCCACTGGACCCTCGTCTTCCCGCGCCATGCCTGATTGGCCATGTAGCAGGCAACCGAGGTATAGTGCCCGCTCACCTCGTCGGCCACGGGCTTCTGGCGGCTGCGGATGCAATCCAGCCAGTTCCGCAGGTGTGGGTCCGCTTCAGTGGGATAGAAAGGCCCGGCCATTTGCCCGTGCGAGCTCTGCCTGGGGTTAGGCACGAACATATAGCCGAACAGATTCTGGCCGCGCTCCCGGTACACGGTGAGCACGCCCCCGGTGCCATGAAATTCCATGCCCGCGGTGGGGAACTCGCGGATGCCGGTCACCAGGATTTCGCTCTCCCAGGTGATGACCAGCCGCTGCGCGTATTCGAGGCTGACGGTAACCACGTCGGGGGTATCGCGCCCGTCGTCGAAATGATAGATGCCGCCGGCGGCCACCACGGCCGCGGGCTTCTCCAGGCCCAGATACCAGTGGACATTGTCCAGCATGTGGATCATGATGCCCATGATCTGGCCGCCGCCGAAATCCCAGTACTTGAAGGGGCTGAAGTACTTGTTAGGGTCCCAGGGAATGCGCGGCAGAGGACCGAGATAGCGGTCCCAGTCCAGCCCCGCGGGTTTGTTCTCCATGCCGGGCGGAACGGCGAAGGTGTATCCGGAGTTGCCGTCGATCCAAGTGCGCACGAGGCCGATGTGGCCCAGCATGCCGGTGTCGATGATCTTCTGCTTGGCCTCCACGTAGTGCGGGCCGCTACGTTGGTTGACGCCCACCTGCACGATGCGCCGATTGGCGCGCGCCGCCCGGACCACGGCCACGCCGTCCACCGGCTTGTGCACCATGGGCTTCTCGATATATACGTCCTTGCCGGCGTTGCAGGCGTCGATGGTGATGGGGGCGTGCGTGTTATCGAGGGTGGCGATCACCACCGCGTCGATATCCTTCTGGTCCAGCAGTTCGCGGTAATCGACGAACTGCCGCACCTGGGACCCGAGCTGAGCGGCGGCTTCGCTGCGGCGCACGTCGTAGACATCGCTAACGGCGAGGATGCGCGCGCCGCCGACCGCCTGCAGGCGGCGGCCCAGATACTTGCCGCGGCCGCCGGTGCCGATGATTCCGATGTTGACCTGATCGTTGGCGC
The DNA here is from genome assembly GCA_021324015.1 of Solibacteraceae bacterium. Lineage (GTDB taxonomy): Bacteria > Acidobacteriota > Terriglobia > Bryobacterales > Bryobacteraceae > JAJPJX01. The sequence continues at coordinate 10,924 of JAJPJX010000128.1, forward strand.
CCAGCACCCGCGCGGCCGGGGCGGCGGATGCGGCCGTGGTAGCCTTCAGGAACCCCCTGCGCGAAATTTCCGGATGCATACGTGCTCCTACAGCCTGGCGGCTTCCGATCAACTTCGAGAGCGCTCGTGCGGCCGGATGGACCCCCGATGGCGCGAACCGGCCGCTGGGTCGTTCCCCGACGCCAAGCTGACTATCGCTCGCTTCTGGCCGGATTATAGGAGTATACGCTCTGAATACTCTTCCATTTTCTTTCGATTGAAAGATTTTGTACCCTGCAATACCAGTCAGCGCTTGGGCTGCCCGGAGAATCCCTGATTCGCCCCGGGGCGGCGGGGCCGGAAGGGGGTGCGCTCGACAATTCCGGAGCCTTCCCGAACGGTTACCAGGGCATCCGCATCCACGCCACGAATGGTCTCCCGGGCGCCGCTAGGCCAGCGGATTTCCAGGTCGGCGGTCGAGGCACCGCCCAGGCCGAAGTGCAGGCGCCGGTCGCTCACCGAGAGGAACCCGGACTGGCTGAGTACCTCCTGCGCCTGCACCCTGCCGCCGTAACGTGCCGTGACGCGCGCCCCGATGGCGCTGCGATTGGATTTGACGCCCACAAGCCGGACCTTCAACCAGTGGTTGCGCCCAGTGGAATCGTTCCGCAGGAGCGAAGGCGGCGCATTGAGATTCACGACCGCGAGGTCCAGATCTCCATCGTTGTCGAAGTCCCCGACGGCCAGGCCACGGCTGCAATGCCGGGTGGCGAGCCCGGCGCCGCCCTCCTCGAAAAGTTCCTCAAAGCGCCCTCCGCCGAGGTTGCGGAACAGGATTCGGGGAGTGCGATGGGCGTATTCAGGAATGACCCGCTCCACCTCCGGGAAGACGCTGCCAGTGACCCACACCAGGTCGGGAAGCCCGTCGTTATCCAGGTCCGCCATGGCTACCCCCCAATTAACGAAGCGGGTCTCGACGCCTAGGCCGCAGCGGCTGGTGACGTCCACGAAGTTGCCGTTTCCGCGGTTGCGGTAAAGGCCGACCGTGTCGTTTACGAAATTGGTTTTGCAAAGATCCAGATTGCCGTCGAGGTCGTAATCGCCCACGGCCACTCCCATGCCGGCCTGTTCCTGGCCGTCGTCACCTAGGGCCACGCCGCGCTCGAGTCCCATCTCGCGGAAGGTTCCGTCGCCGTTGTTGTGGAACAGCAAGCTGGGGGTGGAGTCGCAGGCCACGTAGATATCGGGCCAGCCGTCGTTATCGAAATCGGCCGCGACGGCGGTCAACCCGTAGCTGTCGCGCGGTTCGCCGATGCCGCTCGAGCGGCTCACGTCGATAAAGGTGCCATCGCC
>JAJPJX010000014.1 GCA_021324015.1 Solibacteraceae bacterium
AGAGGGTAGATCATCAGAGAGGCAACTATCAGCCAGGTGCGCTTCATTCAACGTCCTCCTTGTGAGTTCGAACATCCACCGCGGCCCCGATTCTCTGGGGCCATCAGACCTCAATCGTAAAGGTTGTTGTAGAGCTGTTTAGAGGCACAGGTACTGGTCTCACCTTAACCCGGTATCGATCCTCAAATTTTAGTGAGCCGATGGCAGAACAGACCGCAGGGAGTCGGTTCGTCATTCTCATCTCTCCATGAATCTGACCGGCGGTAATCGAAACCACAGCCCGTCCGCTTTTGCGAGCCGGCTCAATGTGCCGGGTGAAAACATGCTGCCGAATTGCATCGGCTACACTTTCGGCCAAGTTCGCTTCACCTCCACAGCCTTCGAGTATAGCTACTTACAAAACCCGTAGCGGGGTTCTAAATGGACCAGGAATCTGTCGTTCTTGAAGTCGATCCTCGCAGCATTCACCAAGCCATCGTCCAGGCAAACAAGGACGTGGAGGGGTGGGAGAAAGGCATCGTCGGCGCTGGCGACCGCATGCAGAAGTCGCTGGAGCGCATGGCCGACCTGCTCGTCAAGGTCAACGACAAGTCCCGCAACTCCATGGAGCGTCTAACGCAGGCGGTCGAGAAGCAGGCCGCCGCCTACGGGAGGACCGGCGTGGACCGTCTGGTCGCGGAACGCGACCGCCTGATCAAGAAACTCGGCGACGAGGAAGGCATGGTCAACCGCGTCCGGGCCGCCTACGAGAAGATGATCGCCGCCGAGCAGAAAAAGGACGGCGGCGGCGCGGAGGCGTTCGGCAGGCAGATTGAGCAGATGATCCGCGACCCGCTCAACGGCGCGAAGGAAGCGGCGGCTGGCCTGCTCGAAAAGGTCGGCACCATGGGCGCGGCCTTGGGTGCTGGCCTCGGGGTCCTCACCGCGATTGCCGCAGCCGGATGGGAGGCGGCCAAGAGTCTCGGCGAGTACGGCACGCGCATCCGCGACGTGGAGCTGCGCACCGGCCTGGCGGCCAAGGAGGTCGGTCAGTTCGCGTTCGCCGCCAAGGCTGTCGGCCAGGACGTGGAGATCGTGGAGCGCCTGATGCGCGGTCTGTCGCAGGCCGCCGACGATACGTCCACGCAGGGCGAGAAGGCGCGCGCCACGATGCAGCGGTTGGGCATCGACCTCCGCACCTCCATGGGCGAGATGAAGCCCACCTCGCTCCTGTTGACTGAGATCTCCGACGCGTTGAACAAGCTCCCCGAGGGCGTCCAGCGCGACGCCGCCGCTATGGATCTGTTCAAGCGGGTGGGCATCGAGGCCATCCCGTTCCTCACGGAGTTGAACGAGAACCTGAAAGAGGCCAAGGCCCAGGGATTCGGGCCGACCGAGGACGACATTCGCCGCTTCACCGAGTATCAGCACGACGTTGCGGAGTTGCAGACCAAGTGGGACGCGCTGATGCGCAAGTTCAAGGAGGGCCTCGTCACCACGCTCACCATCTCGATCAACTGGGTGGGGGCGGGCGTGAAGTGGTTCCTCAACAACATCACGCCGTACGGCGACGAGCAGCGCGAGCGCCAGGAGGAGGAAGATGCCCGGCAGGTTGCGGCGGCCGGAGGCGTGGGTGCCCACGGCTCCAGGAGCGCGCACCGCAGCCTCCAACGGCAGATGGACCAGATGGCGCCCGGCTTCATGCAGGATAAGCCTGCCATCCAAGCGCGCATCGAGGAGTTGCGCAAGCAGCAGCAGGACCTCGTGGGCAACCTTGGGTGGGCGGCGTTTATCGCGCCGACCGAGGACGAGCAGAAGCGCATGGCGAAGGCCGCCAGCATCCAGAAGGACATCGAGAGCATGCAGTACACCCTCGATGAAGCGGAAAAGGCCACGCGCCGCAAGGATCTGAATGAGGGCCAGTCGTACATCGACCGCCTGCGCGCCCGATACTTCGGCACCCACGACGGCATCGAGGAGGCGTACCAGCAGGCGAAGAAGGAAGTTGAGCGGTATCGCAAGGAACTGTTCGAACCAGAGCATCCACTCACCAAGACAGAGGCCAGTGACCTCAACAAGAAGCTCGTTGAAGCACAGGGCCGCGAGGCGCGCGCCAAGGCGTCGCTCGACGCGGAGACGGAGCGCAAGAAGTTCCTGACCGAGAGCCAGGCGTTCATTAGGAAGGGCGATGAGGCCGAGCTCGACGCCATCGGCAAGATTTACTACCAGCGCGATCTGCTGTTGCAGCAGGCGGCCAAGGTAAAGGCGACCGAGGCCGAGATCGCGGCCATCCGCAAATCCGCCGACGAGCAGGCGGGGAAGGTGCTCAAGGAGTCCTGGGAAAAGTTCGAGGAGTATGACCAGAAGCGCCGGCTCGATCAGCAGAAGAAGTTCCTCTCGCTGTTCCTGCCCTCCAAGGAGCAGTTAAAGGAGTGGGAGGACGTGTTCAAAGCGCAGGACCGCATCCAGGATATCGATGTGCAGGCGCAGAAGGAGGCCATGCGGCGGCACGCGAACATGCAGGTGAAGCAGGCAGCGACGCCGGAGGATGCGTACCAGATCCGCGTGGACCTTGCGATCAAGCTGGCGCAGATCGAAGTGGACCGCATCCGGCGCGAGGACGACAACGCGAAGAAGATGGTGATGGCCGCCGAGGCGCAGAAGCAACTCTACACGGACCTCGCGGCGGCGCAGGACGAGTTGGAGGAGAAGCGCGCGCAGGCCGCCGAACGCGCCGCCGAAGAAGCACAGCGCGAGTTCGACACGATCCAGAAGGAGGCGTCGAGCCTCTTCCATACGCTGCTCACGAAGCCCCAGGACTTCGCCAAGCAACTGGGCACCACGCTTCGCGAGGCAATCCTGAAACCCATTACCGAGGGTTTCGGTGGGATGATCGCGACCGCCGTGCAGCCGTTGGTGGGCGGCATTGGCGGCATGTTCAAGGGCATGTTCGGCAAGGACCCGGCGAAGGCTTCGACCGATCTCAACACCGCCGCCACGGTCCAGAACTCGGCGGCGATCGCCATGCTCACCGCCGTGCTGGCCGGATTTATGGGCATCGGTATGCCGATGTTTGCCGCGCCGAGCATCCCCGGCATCAGCGGTATCCCGCTCCCCGCGTTCTCCGCGCCCGCCTCTGGCATGCGCTCGGGCCTGCCTAAATTCGCGGACGGCGGTGTGACGAACGGCCCGACCATCGTTGGCGAGGCCGGGCCGGAGTTGGTGATCCCGTTGAAGCGGCTCCAGAACATGGGCCTGCCTCCCAGCGTCAATCTCGTGGGCCACTATGGGCCGGAGACGACCAAGGCGCTGGAGAAGGCGACGTATGCGCTGATGGATATCGCGCTCCCGGCTGGCCTCGGCGCGCTCGGCGGGCCGGCTGGCATCAGCATTGGCGACACCTTCATGGCGCTCCTGACGGGCGCCGTTGCTGCGGCCACGCCCCCGAGGTATGACGGTGTCCTCATGGGAGTTGTGGCGCCTCCCGGCGACATGGAACCCTACTACACGGCCCGGTGGGTAGTGAATCCGAGGAACGGGGAGATCCTGACCAGCAGGATTGCCCGGTGGTCCGAGACGACCGATCTGCTTCCGGAGCATCACCAGTTGATGGCAGCCAAGGGATGGCCCACGGCGGGGCGCAATTATGACCTGATGCACCGTGGCCAAGCGATCCTCGCACGCGACGGCACGATCCTGGATCTCGGCGACCAGTCCGGAGAGGGATTCGCGGAGTTCGCTGCCGCCTATGGCAACGACGCCATTCGCCGATTCCGTCCGCTTACGAGGAGCCAAGCGGCGCGGCTCGAAGGCCACATCACGGACCTGTTCGAGAATCTGTTGCCGCGATCTGCTTCTGTGCGCGGGCCTCGCGACCTGGAGTACATGGCGAGGCCGAAGAGTGGGCCGCGTGGCGTGCTCGATCCGGAGACGGATTGGTATTGGGGCGAGGGCGGGCGCGACGCTTGGGGCATGACAGCAGAGCAGCGTGCGGCGGCGGGCCGGAAGGGCGGCAAGCGGGCGCAGGAGACGCTCCGGTTGAATCCCCGTGATCCGGATTTGGACATGTTCGGGAATTACGTCGGCCCTCCGGTCGATCCGAGGGAGACGGTTCACGAGGCGAGCCGCAAGATCGATGAGCAGTTCAAACATCTCGCCGACATCGACTGGAGCCGCAAGTCCGGCCAGATCACCCGTTTCGTCAACGTGGGCGGCGAGCGCATGAGTCTCCTACAAGCGGGGAAGCGGTTCGGCGTGAGCTCGCTGTCCATTGAACGCGAACTCCGCGCCCGCTATCCGGGCCAGGACTGGAGCACCATTGACCTCTCGGAGGTAATCAAAGAGTGGGGCCTCCGTAGTGTCGATGCAACGAAGGCGCACCGCATCCCTTCGCACGACTCGGGCGGCACCATCGCCAGCACCGGCATAGCGGTCGTCCACAAGGGCGAGGCCGTGGTCCCGCAGGCCGACACGCTCAAGCGCAGCATCGATAATCTCACCGGCGCGATGAATGGCAACGCCGTGATGTTCCGGTGGTTGCTGTCGTCGATGTTTGGCGGTCGGGCGGCGGCGTACCCGGTCGCGATCCCCGGCGTCGGCACTATCCAGATTCCGATGGGTGGGGGCGGCAGCATCATCAACTTCTCGGGTGGCGGCGGCTATACTCCCGTGGCGTCGGGCGGCGGTGCGTCCCTCGCGCCCGAGGGCGGCTATACGCCTGCGCCTTGGGCTTGGACCAAGACCGGCCTGCCGCAAAGCGAGCTCGAACGTCTCGATCAGATGGTTACTGGCGGCAAGGGCGGTAAGTTCCTGTCCAAGGGCGTTTTCAATCAGAAGGCACTCAAGGACGCGCTCTCGAACCTCAAAGGATCGGTCTGGAACGAGGACGCGTGGAACGCTTACCCCTGGACCACGGGCGGCGTCATGGCGGGCGGCATTCAGGCCGTGGCCACGTCTCCGGCTGCTGGCATGGCGGGATTCTCGCTCGCTATGGGCGGCCTGACGGGCGACCGGCGCGGCACCTGGGGCGGCGCGATGGAAGCGGCGGCCGGAGGCGCGTTGATCGGCGACCAGATCGGCGGGCCGTTGGGCGCGGCGGCTGGCGCGTCCTTCGGGTTCGAAGTGGCGATGTTCGAGAAGCTGTTCGGTGTGGAGTCTCCGCAGAACGAGGCGAAACGCCTGGTCAAGCAAATCTACTCGATCAACATCGACAACTCGATGGCCAAGGATATCGTCAACGTGGCGCAGCAGAAGTACGCGGGGCACGTGAGCCTCGCCGTGCGCGACCCCGACGTGCGCAAGATGCTCATGCTGTACTCGCAGGCGACCGGCCAGAGGTTCCCGCTCTCGGCCAGCACGCCGCAGTCGGCGGCGCTCGCGGAATCGGGTGGGCGGTTGTACCAGCAGGCGACCTATGTGAACGGCATGCCGTACACGTTCCAAAGCAACCTGCCGGTCCTGGGCGGCTACCAGACGGGGACGTACCCGATGCCGGGAGGCAGCCCTATGTCGCTCCAGGTGAACATCTCCGGCCAGGGCGCGGCGCAGTTCGTCGCCGGTCAGGTGGTGACGCCGGAGTTCGTGCAGGCCCAGTGGTCGAGCGCGGGGGCATCCAGCAACGGACGCCTTCAAAACTCGGCCATGATGCAGCAGCCCGGCCTCGTGGTCAGTTGATCGTCTGATCGAGGAGCGGAGGCGTGTCGGCCTTCGGATCGGCGCGCAGCACGGCCATGTGGTACTCGAAGAAGGCCCGGTCGAGCAGCGCGTCGATACCCTGCGTCTGCTGCGCGACGCGCTCGATCTGGAAGCGGAGTGCCCGCATGCCGTTCGCATAGTCCCACCCGCTCTGCTCGAAGGCGGGGTCCTCGGTGGGTGCCATGAATTGCCGTTCGGCGGCGTCAGCGAGTGCTCTGGCGAGCGTTGCGATCCGCCAGCACTCGTCGAGCACCTGGGCGGTAGCGGTTGGGTGGTTAATCATCGTCGGTCCTCTCGCCCCATATAACCCTTGGGCGGGGGCCAAATATCAAGGAGAAAATAGCGTGCCGGGCAACGTCCAGACTGCGGCTCCGAGTGGCGTGATGCCGTACGCTCTCTGTGCGGCGTTCTCCGAGTCGCGCGAGTACGTCCAACTCCAAGCGCAGTATCACGATGGCACCATCCAGCGTTCGCAGTTGGCCAGCACCTCGCGCCATACGTTCAAGGTTTCGCAGCGGTTGGACGCGACCAAGGCGGCGGCTCTCAAGACGTTTTGGGACGGCCAGCAGGGCGGCGTCGTCCCGTTCGTGTTCTACCACCTGATCGAAGGAACGTATGACCCCACCGGCGCTTCTGTCACGGGCCGGTACACGGTCGTCTTCCGGAACAACTGGCAGCAGGCCACCGGCCTGGCGCGCACCGACGTGCAGAATCTCGAACTGATCGAGGTCGCCTGATTCCATGTCTGACACCATTGGACGCATCACCGTTCCCTCGCTCGTTTCGTCGGGCCTGACGTTCCCGTTGACGAGCGACTTCGGCTACGGCTTCACCCAGGACCGCCCGGTCGTTGTGCATCGCTTCGGCGAGTTGGACGCGAAGGCAGAACAGCGCTTCGCGGTCGGCCTCGGCCCGCGCAAGTTCTCGTTCAGGCGCCAGCACCTCTCCAAGCGCGACCGCAACTCGCTCGTCTCGTTTTGGGAGGGATTGCAAGGCGCGTGGCAGTCGTTCACGTACAACGTTCCGAACCCTGTCCAGGTCGCCAGCCCGCGCGCCACGTCGGAGACGACCACGGCGACCACGGTGACGTGGGAGTACGCCCCGCTCTCGATCCAGTACCTCGCCAACGCCTGTCAGACCGGCTTCAACTTCATCGAGGTGCCGTCGAGCGGGCCGACCTTCAACGTCAACAGCACGTGCCTGCGGTTCCCGTCCTCGGGCCTCAAGGCCGCGCTGCTGTCGCAAGTCCAGCAGATCATCCCGCTGATCCACATCCGCGTGCGCGAGGCGGCGGTGCCGGATATCTGGCTCTCCGACCGGCGCTGCACGCTCTCGGACAACGCGAGCGGGGCCGTGCAGGCCGCGATGGGGTGGGCCGCGCCGACGCAGGTGTATCTGCCGCGCGTCCTGGGCCTCGGCGAGCCCGGCTCCGACACGATCATCTCGCAGGACATCAAGGGCACCGCCGACAACGTGCAATTCACGTTCGGCAACGCCGACCGCGTGATGACCGCGCTGGCCAACGACACCGATCTCAAGTTCGCGTCGATCGACCTCTGCCTCCTCCACGTGAACTCGGGCATCCTGATCCAACTGTGGAAGGGATTCATCGTCAGTTACGTGACGGACGGGAGCCCGCAGTTTACGGTGCGATGCTCCGATGGCCTGTTCCAGATCACGCAGATGTACCCAGTGCGCGCGATCTCGCGCCAGTGCTGGAAGACGTTCAAGGACGGCGTGAACTGCCCGTACGTCGGCACTTCGACCTCCTGCGACTATTACTTCGACTCGGCCAACGGCTGCCAGGCGCACGGCATGACGCGGTACTTTGGCGGCCATCCTGCCGAGCCACAGGGCGTCGTCATCAAGGACAACTCGACCGGCCTTTGGGGAATCGGGCGCAGCACCGTGACCGCCACGTCGATCATCTCCGACACCATCTGGGGTAACGCGCTCCAGGAGATCTGGTGCAACGACGACGGCGATCCCGGCAAGGCGTTCTGGGTCAACTGCATGATCGCGGCGGGCCGAGACGAGTCCGACTTCTACGATGCCCTTGGTATCGTGGGCGCCGGCCCGATCTGCTCGTACACGGGCATGTTGGTGTACACCAACTCGGACGGCTACCGCTACATCATCGCGCCCATGCTCGATGGCCAGCCTCCGCAGGGATTCCAGGTCGATGGCAACCTGAACGTCACCAAGGATCAGCCCACGATGGGCCTGCGCGAGGTCACGGGCAACGACCCGTGCGATCTGTCGCACGACTCCTTCTCTCTTGGCCAGGGCACGCCGCAGGTGTGGGGACCGGAGATGGCAGCCGGAACCGCGTTCGTGGAGATCCGCCGGCCCGATCAGAAGGGTATCCAGCCCACCACGACGGACCAGCACCAGATGCAGGTCCCCATCTCGCAGGGCCTCGCGGGGTACACGTGGGACGCGGGCGGCACGCGGACGCTGGCCAACGGCCTCACCAACCCGTTCTGGATCGCGGTCAATTGCTTTCTCCGGTCCCTCGCGCTGTTTGGGGCGTCCTCCGCGACGCAGCTCCAGAACTTCGTCCTGGCATCGGTGTATGCGGGCGACGGCAGCGGTGCCGCCGAGATCGCAGACGATCCGGTGACGCCGATCATTGGCACCGGCACGGAGAAGCAGTGGCGCTTCCAGGGCGTCCTGGCCTCGCAGAAGCCCTTCCGCGATTGGCTGGTCGAGATCCTGGCCTGCGCGCTCGGGTACTTCACCTTCGAGTTCGGCAAGCTGAAGCTCGGGTGCCGGATCAATGCCGCCGCCGTCGAGGCGTTCACCCTCGGCAATATCCTGTTCCAGTCGCTCCGGTTGGAGCCGGTCGAAGCGGCATTCGAGCATCTGGTCATCGACTTCGCGGATCAGGCGTACCAGTATCAGGCCAACACCGCCGAGTACACCGACAAAGACCACGCCGCCTACTATGGCCGCGCCGGAGCGCCGTTGACCGCGCGCCAGCACCTCGTCGGCTGCGGCACGCTCTCGCAGGCATTGCGCCTGGCGCTCGTGCGGACGCGCGAGGAGTTGGGCGGCATCAACGCGACCGAGTGGCGCAACGCCCGCCTGGCGTACTGGCAGACCACGATCCTGGCGCTCAACACGGAGGTCGGGCAGGTCGTCTCCATGACCCACCCGGATGTACCGGGCGGCGCGGGCAACTTCCGCATCACGGCGTGGCGACTCAAGAAGGACTGGTCCATCGAGATCCAAGCCAGGACGGTGACGCCCTCGATGTACGACCAGACGGTCGGGCCGCAGGTGCATGACGTACTCCCCGACCCGTTGCCGGGCATGTTCTGGGCAATCCCGCTCGGGCCGATGTGGGCGCCGTACCAGATCCCGGCACCGGCCAACGATGCGCTGTTCCCCGGCGAGTGGACGTTCGACTCCGATCAGACGTACACGAGCCTCGCGGACGGCACCGCCCTCGCGTACCTCGCGATCACCGGCAAGCTCCCGGTGAATCAGTTCAGCCCCGGCGTTGGCGGCCCGGCCATCGGAACCATCAGCCAGAGCAGCACGGGCGGGTCGATCCCTGGCGGCGTGACCCTGCGCATCGCGCTCTGCGCGCTTGATGCGAACGGCCTTCCCTCGACGCCTTCCAGCATCGCTATCGTGACGACGGCGGCGGGCACCAACACGAATCAGGTCACCCTGTCGAACATCACGTGGCCTGCCGTGGCTGGCCTGGCGCGGTACGCCGTGTTCGTGTCGGCGCAGGACGACCTCATCTGCTGGCAGCAGGGGGACGTGCTCACGGCGGGCGGCGGCGGCACGACCTATACTCCTGGCTCGCTCACGATCAACGGTCCTCTGGCGCGGTCCACCTGGGCGCTGCCCTCGCCGTATGTCTCGAAGATCCGTATCAAGGCCAAGCGGATCGTCCACAGCGGGATCGTCGGCGTAAACGTGGACAACGTGACCGCGAGCGCCATCGTCTGCAACGAACTGATCAACCCGACGACGACCTTCAGCCCGGTGGGCCGGATCGTCTCTGTCATCGGGCGGCCGGAGAGCAGCACCCCGTTCGTGAGCTTCACGATCACCGCCTATGACAAGACGACCGGCACGCTCACCGTGACGCCCTCGCCGCTTACCACGGGGCACCCCGAGCTGTCAGTCCAGCAGAACGACACCATCGTCATCCGGTTCAAGGCCGACGCCGCCAACACCAGCAACCAGACGCAGATCACCGACTCCGGTTGCCAGAACATGATCTATGCGGACGGCATGACGCCGGGCGCCGAGGTCGGCAACATTCTGCGCGTCATCCAGGGCACGGGGCGCGGGCAACTCCGCAAGATCACCGGCAACACGGCGACGCAGTTGTCCTGGGACCTGCCGTTGCTCCTGGACACCACGTCCGTCTGGATCGTCGAGGCTCCGGCGTGGGATTACGTGGCCGACTCGACGGCCATCAGCAACGCCGACCCGTCGCACTCGGTCGTGCTCAACATGGCGACCGACAACTTCATCGATCAGGCCCTCCTGATCGCGGGCTTCACCGTGGACACCAACGGCAACGAGTGCGCCGATGGCGACGTGCCGATCCGCGAGGATTGGATCTATGGCGCGGAGGGCCAGGGGTCCGGATTCATGCTGCCGGTGCCCGGAGTCCTGGGTATCCAGTCCGATGCCGCGCCCGCGATGTATCTCAACGGCGACTTCACTGCTGGCGCGGTCAAGGCGTACTTGAAGTCCGCGCCGGTGGGTGCTGCCCTCACGCTCTCGATCTATATCGGGACGGCGACCGATCCTTGGATTACGCTCACCATCGCGGCGGGCAGCAAGTCGGTCGTGGCCACGTCCGACGTGATTGATGCGCTCGCGCCGATCCCGGCCAACACGAACGTGCGCCTCGCGATCACCTCTGTCGGCACCACGTATCCCGGCACCGATCTTACGGTCTTTGTGTACGCCTGATGGACGCGATCAAGAAGTTCCAGCCCCACCGGACCATGAGTCTCCAGGGCTTCGACGGCTACGGCGCGGCGGCTGCGCTGTGGGGCGCGTCGGAGACTGGCTTCAATGCGTCGGGCGTATTCCGCGACCAGGGCGATTTCGCGGTCGTGGTGCTGTTCCAGAAGGACGATCCGTTCGGGCACCCGCGATTCTCGTACCTGCCGGATGACAACATCTCCGGATTGAAGCTCGACTTCGATATCCAGTTTCAAGGCATCCAGGCGTTCGAGTCCAAGAAGTGGCCGTGGATCGATTGGGCGTACATCAACGCCTATGACGAGAGCGGGACACTGCTCCAGCACAAGCTTTCGGATCTCGCTACCGGACCCTCCGGCCGCACCGGCGCGTCGGGAACGTTCACGCTCAACGTGGGGACGCCGACCGCCAGCGACCGCGTGACGCTCTGGTATCAGAACAAGGCATTCGACCACACCGTTGGATCTGGCGGCGGCGGCAACTCGTGCGTGCAGGATATCTGGTGGGAGTCGGCGCAGACCTCGTGCGAGCAGGATATGTGGTGGCAGAGCGTAACCTCCTCCACCGACCTGGCCATGTGGTGGCAAGGCGACCACGAGTCCTGCGTGCAAGCGATGTGGTGGCAGGGCAACGCGAATTACACCCACTACGTTCAGATCCAGACGCAATCGCACGGGTGGAACCACATCTATGGCGTCCAGGAGGACGGCCTCAACAGCGCGCAGATCGCGCAAAACATCGCGGCCCAGATCAACGCCAGCGATCCGTACTGCGCGGCCACAGTGGGTGGGACCTATGGCAACGAAATCACGATCACGCTCAAGACGCTCCTCCCACTGACGGATCTGGTCGTGGCGAGTTCGGATGGTTCGGCCTCCGCGACCCTGACGATGTACGTCCATTGGGTGCAGATCGGCTCGACCAAGTATCAGGTCGCCGAGGACGGCCTCAATAGCGCGCAGATCGCGAACAACATCGCGGGCCAGATCAATTCCTCGGACCCCAACTGCTCGGCAACGGTGACCGGCACGTACAACAACGAGATCATCGTCGCGCTCCGGAGCGGTGTCGCCGGGCCGGTCACTGTATCGAGTTCCGATGGCTCGGCAACCGCGACGCTGACCAGCTATACGCATTGGGTTCAAGTCGGCAGCACGCGGTACTCCTGCGTCCAGGGCAGCCTGACCGCCGCGCAGATTGCCAGCAATATCGCGGGCCAGATTGCCGCGAGCGACCCCAACTGCACCGCCACGGCGTCGAACAACGCGATCACGATCTCGTTGCGGAGCGGTGTGAACGGCCCGATCACCATCTCCAGTTCGGATGGCTCCGGGTCGGCGACCTTGAGCGTGTACACGCATTGGGTCCAGATCGCGAGCGCCACGTACTCGTGCGTCCAGGGCAGCCTCACCACCGCGCAGATCGCCAGCAATATCGCAGGCCAGATTGCTGCGAGCGACACGAACTGCACGGCCACGGCGGGCGGCACAGATGGGAACGAGATCACGATCACCCTGCGGGCGGGCATCGCCGGGCCTATTGCCGTCTCCAGTTCGGACGGTTCCGCGGCGGCCACGCTTACGGCCTTCGATCCGGCCGCCGTCTGTTCCGACATCGCGGGCCAGATCAACGCGATGGACTGGACCGCGAATGGCCCTGTCGCGCTCTCGGCGGTCGCCTCGGGGAATCAGCTCACGATCACCGCCGAACCCGGCGCAGACGGCAACGCGGTCACGTTCTACGAGCTGCACGCCAGCAGCAATCTGTACTTCTCGCCGTCCACAGTCCAACTCGCGGGCGGATCGTCCGACAACGTGCCGTGGCACGTAACGATCGACTTCGGCGCGTTGGGGTGGACAGCGGTCACGAAGGTGTGGCTTACGTTCGCGCCCGCGCTGGCCAACAGCGCAGCCTACACGCCGACCGAATGGAGTGTCAACGTCCCGAATTGGACGGTCACCGATCCGAGCAACATCCGCGCACTGAAGGTCGCCGGGCCTGGCTCCTTGCGGTTGGAGGAGGACGACCCGTGGGTGAAGCAGGCGGGCTATTGGGAGGACCCGTCCATCGTCGCGCCGAAAGTCCCCGCCTATTACAGCAAGGGCCGCGCGATCCGGTCGGCGTACAGCCAGTACGAGCTGCGCACGCTCACCATCGAGACGCATTGCCAGTCCACCCACGACGTGTACCTGGGCACGTGGCTCGATACGAACTGCGGCATCATGCAGGCCACGCTCGACGGCGGCGCTCCGGTCACGCTCGATTGCTACGGCGGGGGTGTTCTCGCGCGGCGGCGCCTGTTCCAGAACGTGGCGGCGGGACACCACACCATCGTCCTGTCGATGACCGGCAGCAAGAATGCGAGCAGCGGAGGTTGGTACTTCTATTTCGATTTCCTGGAGTGCGCGGTCCTCTCCGACGTTCCCGACGCGCCGGAGACGCGGACTGACGTTGGCCTGGCTACGGACTTCGATACCGACAACACGTACAAGCTCTCGCCGCAGCGGTTGATCTGGAATCTCCAGAAGCTCGGCCTCGTGGGTGAGATCGACCATTACTGCGGCGTGTTCTGGTGGAACCAGCGCGTGGCCTCGGGCGGCGTCTATCCGAGTGCGACGATCACGTTCAGCGGGTCCTGGGTGG
>JAJPJX010000205.1 GCA_021324015.1 Solibacteraceae bacterium
AAAACCGGTTTCTGTTGGTCCCGTCCGCGGCATCTGGCACACAGGGCCAGTCCCGCGGCAAGCCTTTCTAGGGGCGCCGGGCGCCAGGATCACCGATGGGAGCGGCCGAAGGCCGCCCCACTGACGATGACATGCTGCGCAGCATGGAACTCATCGGGCCGGTCCGGGTGAACGAACCAGCCTTTCCTGATTTCAGCGTAGGGCATACGGGAAGGGGGCGCGGGGCGGTTGGGGGGATGGGGGATTGAAAACACGGGGAATATTTTGGTGAATGGGTGGTGAATGCCACGGCGGGATGCGCAGCGCCGTGCCCCGGCGCGTCGGTTGTGGTATTAGAGAGAGATTCACTCAAGAGGAGGGACCGATGGACCGGAAGAAGGCAAGCGACTATCCGCAAGAGCTTCTGGACCTCTTTGACCGTTACGTTCACGGCGAACTGGATCGCCGGGGTTTCCTGGAGGCCGCGAAAAAGTTCGCGGCCGGCGGCGTGACCGCCACGGCGATCTGGGAAAGCCTGCGCCCGAACTACGCTTGGGCCCAGCAGGTCCCGAAGGACGACAGCCGGCTGAAGACGGAACACGCCACCGTGCCGTCGTCGGAGGGGAACGGCAGTATCCGGGGTTACCTGGTGCGGCCCGCGAAGGCCGCCGGGAAGCTGCCGGGGGTGCTGGTGGTGCACGAGAATCGCGGCCTGAATCCTTATATCGAAGACGTGGCGCGGCGGCTGGGCACGGAGAACTTCCTGGCGTTCGCTCCCGACGGCCTGACGAGCGTGGGCGGCTATCCGGGCGACGATCAGAAGGGCGGGCAGGCGTTCCAGAAAGTAGACCGAGCGAAGATGACGGCGGATTTCGAGGCGGCCGCGCGCTGGCTCAAGGCGCTCCCGGACTGCTCGGGAAAGATCGGCGTGGTGGGGTTCTGCTTCGGCGGAGGAATCGCGAATACGCTGGCCGTCCGGATGGGCGGCGATCTGGCGGCCGCCGTGGCTTTTTACGGCGCGGCGCCGGCGGCGGCGGACGTGGCGAAGATCCAGGCGGCGATCCTGGTACACCATGCGTCGAAGGATGCCCGGCTCATGGCCGGCTGGCCCGCTTACGAGGAAGCGCTCCGAGCGAACCACATCCGCTATGCGGGGTACGTGTACGAAGGAGCGCAGCACGGCTTCCACAACGACACCACGCCGCGCTACGACGAAGCCGCCGCCAAGCTCGCCTGGAGGCGGACGATGGACTGGTTCAACAAATACCTGAGGAGCTGAGGAGCATGCCCGAGATGACCCGCCGCGGATTCACCCGAGCGATCGGTGGAGCGCTGTGCTGTGCCAGGGCAGTCCACGGACAAGCGGCCGAGCCCTGGGCCGGCGAATCTATTGTGGATTGCCACCACCACCTCCGCCGCACGGCGGAGGCCAGCATCCGGCACCTGGATGGCTGCCGCGTGTCCAACGCGCTTTTGCTGACGCGGGACGTCTCCGCGGAACGGATCCAAGCGATGCGCGCGGAGTATCCGGCCAGGTTCCTGGCGTGGTTTGCCAGCACGGACATCACCAAGCCCGGCGCGGAGGAGATCCTTACGAAGGCTGTCAAGAGCGGCGCCGCCGGCCTGGGCGAGTTGAAGTTTCACGTGGCAGCCGCGGGAGGGGAACTGCGCCGCATGTACGCGCTGGCCGCTGAGCTGAACGTCCCCATCCTGATTCATTTCCAGGAAGTACCGCATACGCCGACCGAGGGCGTCTTCGCCACGGGATTCCGCGACTTCGAAGCGATGCTCAAGGCGTACCCCAAGACGACGTTCATCGGACACGCGGACGCGTTCTGGGCGAACATCAGCGCGGACTATGCGAATGACTCGGCATATCCGACGGGAAGGATCGTGCCGGGCGGGGTCACCGACAAGCTGCTGGGGGACTATCCCAATCTCTTCGGCGACCTGGCGGCGAACTCGGGCAACAATGCCCTCTCGCGCGATCCGGAATTCACGCGCGGTTTCCTGCAACGCCACCAGGACAAGCTGATCTTCGGCAGCGACTGCGCGTGCGCCGACGGGAAAGGCGGCGGGATCTCGCAGTCGAACAATCCGCCGGCCGCCCGGATGGCCGGAAAATGCGTGGCGCGGGAGACGCTGTCGCTGCTGAAGCGGACGACCTCTCCGGCGGTGTTCCGGAAGCTGACGTGGGAGAACGCGCACCAGACGTATCGGTTGAAGGCTTAGGAGGCGGCAAAAGACCGCTTCCTGCCGGTCGCGGCCCGGAAGCACTGATTCGACTGCGCCGCGCGGCGGAAGCAAGCGGCTTCCTGGCACTTCTGGCTCGGGTCGAGCCCGCGAAATGCGAGGATGCCCTGCTCCGAGAAGAAAAATGCTGGCGATGCCGATCAACCCACGAGCCGATCGTATTCGGCATGCGTGCCGATCCAAAGCCACGTGATCGTATCCGCAGTTAGTGTGCCGAGAGCGCGATAGTGGTCACCGATGCGAACACTGAAGCGGTCCGCGCTGCCCTGCAAGCGGCGGAAGTGACGGATGATGCGGGTCGCGGCACAAGTGACAATTCTTGATAGCCAGTTGCTGAACGTCACTGGGAAGCGCGCGGAACAATGCCCAGAAGCGGCGAGTGGCAACGGAGTTCACTTCTGAGGCGGCCAGTCGCGGACCAACCCTCGCGCGGATTCACTCTCCGCCTCCCCGAAGAGAAAGTCCAGTTTGCCGGCGACGGAATCCTGGTCCATCTAGTCGTCCCAGCGGGTTTGCTCTCGCGCATGGAACCAATCGGCCAAGCGCCGGTACTCTTCGGGCGGCAGGCTTGCAATCGCCGCTTCGATTTCCTCAACCCGGTCCATACCGGGAGTTTAGCAGGAATGGCGCGCGAGGTTACGGGCCCCTGCCTTCGCGGCCGCGATGGATGAAGACTTGAGCAAGCGGTTGGTTCGCCAAGTGAAGGCGGATTCGATCGGGCCGCGGCCGGTCAAATTAGAACGCCGCCGCTTCCCGCACATTCTTCCGCAATTCGTCCCAGGTGTTCGATTCGGTGCTCCGTCAGGGACTCGGCACCGTAGCCGCGGTCGGACTCCTGGATGACCTCGGCACACGGCCATGATGCGGCGTCATGGCTGACGGGCGGGACGGAAGAGCCCGGGTGGTGCGATCTCGCGCAGCTCTGTGAGCTTTCGGGAGGCCTGCGCACCCTATTTCTGGGAAATAGGTTAGTCCAAGATCCAGCGAACCGAGGTGCGGCCGATGTGCATGCGGCGGGCGATTTTCCGATTTGCTGACGCCGGCGCGGTGTAGTTTCCGGATTTCCGCAGCATGGACGGCCGCGGTTGCCGGCCGACCCGGCCGTTTCGCGTTCTCCCGCGCATGAGCCAACCCAGCCCTGGTTGGTTCCCGCAGAATCTCCCTTTCGAACTCAGCGAAGATGGCCAGTAGGCCGGCCATGGCGCGCCCGGCTGGCGTGGTCAGATCCAGTGCCTCGGTTAGCGATACGAACCCGACGCAAAGATACTCCAGTTCTTGCAGCGTGGCGAGCAGATCCGTCACCGAGCGACCCCAGCGGTCCAGCCGCCACACCGGCACGATGTCAATCTCGCGGCGGCGGGCGGCGTCCAGCACCCTTTCCCGGGCTTCACGCGTGGCCGCCCGGAATTCACCTCGCGGACTTACAGGGCGATCGTCCAGCCCCGCCGGGCGGCATTCTCCCGCATCGCCCGGTTCTGCGTCGCCAGCGTCTGCTGATGGTTGGTGGAGACACGGGCATACAGACCCACCCGGAACATTTTCATCGGTCTGCGTGTCGGGCCGAAAACGTGTCCGGATTGGGCCTTTGGAAAAGCCCGTTTTCTGGGCGTTTCTGGATGTCACCCCACCATGGCCGGAGTCGATCCTTTTCGGCCCGGGAGACCATCCTGTGAAATTACGCGGCAGCGGGCCGTGCGAGCCGCGCCAAGGTGTCTCGGCAGTTCCACGGCATCCACTCCGACGGGTTCTGTTTCAACTCCTCGGCATGCCGGAGCAACTGCGTGAGGTAATCGAATGCAGGGACATCGTTGAGCTCGCAAGTGTGGATCAGGCTCATGCACAGGTCCCCCATCTGCGCTCCCTTGCGGGTCCTGTAAAACAGCGAGTTCTTTCGGTGCCGAAGGCCTTCTTCAGCGCTCTTTCCGCGATGTTGTTTCCAAGGGGACGCCGGCCTTTTCGAGAAGAGCGTCAGTTTCTGCCAGTGGTTGAGTAAGTACGAGATCGCCTGCCCCAATCCGGAGCTCGGTTCCACCAGCCTTTCGTCGAACTGGGTCTGGAGCCAGGCGTGCAGTTTTTCCATGATGGGCTTGCCGTGTTCCTGGTGGAAAGCAAGGCGTTGCTCCGCCGACATCCCCTGTTGCCGCGTCACCGTATCATAGCCGCAGATCTCTCCAAACGCTCCGGCGGGCTGGTGACATTCATGCGCGAGCAGTTGGGCAACCCGATTCCCTCGCCGGTGGTGCTGGGCCAAATCAGCGAGCGGTTCCGAGAGGCCGTGAAAACCATGGCGGAGCGGGAACGGATTCCAATCTTCCAGTTCAGCCACACAGAAGAAGAAAGACGACGTCGCCAACTGGATTCGAAACGAGCGCGGGATCCGAGACGGGATCGTGTTCATCGGAGTGGCGAAGGAGAAGGCGCAGGCATTCCAGGGCAAGAAGATCAATGGACAGTTCGAGTTCACACGCGACAAAACTGTCTACGCGAACCTCTGCTACTTCTACAGTAATCTGCGCAAGATTGGGCGGGAAATCAATCGGCGCCTGCTGGAAGTCGAACGCGTCAGCCACAACAACGGTCTGAGCGGCGACAGCATCCAACGCGTGGTGCAACCGACCGTCACCGAAGACGGTGAGAAGGCGCCGTCGTTGAAGTTCGGCCAACCCAAATTTTCAGCACCTGATCGACGGATTCCACAACCGTGATCTGCGAGCGTTAGTAGCCCACCTGCTGGGGGTCACGATGGAGCAATACACCACCAGCCAGATGACCTCTGATCTGCGACGCCTGCGTCTGAAGGGGCTGATCTTCCGGCCGCCGCGGACCAATCGCTACCGTCACGCCTTACGGATGGAAAGTGGCGCGGCTGTTGTCCGGATTGGAGGCGTGCGTCTTCCGGCCGACAATGGCGAAGTTCACCGCGAACGACGCCGTGCTGCCGTTTCCGCTGCGCTAAGCACTCGATCGCGTGGACTCCCAACTCGACCGGCTCATCTACGACGCCTTCCCTCTCCCGAAAGCCGGCTGAAAACTTGCTACTTTTAGAAAGAATCCACTTACATCACACGACTATTGGTCGCGACACAGCCTCCGGGACGGGCTGGTGGTTGAGGGACCTGGTCCGAAGAGCGGCGTGTGTTCGCGTCAGCCCGCCACTGGCACCTTTGCCTTCAAAAGGTGCCTCTCCAGGACGGTCTTCAATTCTTCCGCCCGGACCGGTTTGCTCACATAATCGTCCATGCCGGCATTGAGGCACGCGAGTTGGTCCGCATTCGTGGCCCCGGCGGTTAGGGCAATGATCAGCGTGCGCCGGGATCCACCTTCCAATCGGCGGATCTCGCCGGTGGCCTGGTATCCGTCCATGTCTGGCATTTGGCAATCCATGAGCACAGCGTCGTAGGGATGCGCCCGCGCCTTTTCCACGGCTTCCAGCCCGTTGGACGCTGTGTCCACCAGGTACCCCAACTTCGTCAAGAGCGCCACGGATACTCTCTGGTTCACCGGGTTGTCTTCGGCCACCAGTAAGTGAAATCGTGGCGCCGGCTTGGCTTCCGCCGGGCGAGGTCCCGGGCGCTGATCCGCGAAGCGACTCGACGAATGACTCAACGCCCTGACCAGGCGGTCGCGTATCTGCGATTGGCGGACCGGCTTGAGCAGGCAGTCGGCAAAGCCAGCGGCGTCTAATTGCTCCGCTGGGATCCGTTGCGAGTGCGAACTTAGTAAGATCAGTTGAAGTCCGGCCAGTTCCGGCTGGGAACGGATGGCCCGGGCAAGCATCGCACCGTCCATGTCCGGCATCTGATAATCGATCAGCGCCGCGTGATACGGCTGATGATCCTTCACCGCGGCCAGCAGGACGCGGAGGGCCATGGGGCCGTCTTCGGCTACGCCTACTTTGCTGCCCAGAGCGCTCAGTTGGGCCTGCAGGATCTTGCGGTTGGTCGCGTTGTCATCCACCGCCAGAATCCTGAGGTGGCGGCAATCGATCGCTTCGGTCTCCGGAGCCTGCGCCCCTGTGGGGAAACGCACCGTGAACCAGAACGTGGAACCTTGCCCGTATCTGCTTTCCATGCCGATTTCACCGCCCATCATCTCAACCAGCCTCTTGCAGATCGTCAGACCCAGGCCTGTTCCTCCATAGCGGCGCGTCGTTGACACATCCGCTTGAGTGAACGGCTGAAACAACCGCTGCTGAGTCTCCGGCGTCAGGCCGATGCCAGTATCGGACACGGAAAAGCGTAAGGCCACCCAGTTATCCCCGCCTTCCAGACGTTCCACCCGCAGAATCACTTCTCCCCGTTCGGTGAATTTCACGCCGTTGCTGAGCAGGTTTAGTAGCACCTGCCGCAGGCGTCCCGGATCGGCAACCACGCGTACCGGCACGTCGGGCTGGATGAAGCAGGCTAACTCCAGGCCCTTCCGTTGAGCGTGCCCGGCCAGAACGTCCACGGCTTCTTCCACCAAAGGCAGCAGGGCCAAATCAATGGTCTCCAGTGCCAGTCTCCCGGCTTCGATCTTGGAAAAGTCCAGGATGTCGTTGATGACGCAAAGTAATGCCTCTCCTGAGTTCCGGATCGTCTCGGCGAACTCCCGCTGCTCGGGCGTCAACTCGGTGTCCAGCAGTAGATCGGTCATCCCCATGACGCCATTCATCGGCGTGCGGATTTCATGGCTCATGTGAGCCAGAAATTCGCTTTTGCTCCGGCTGGCGTGCTCCGCCTCTGTTTTGGCGCGGCCCAATTCCTGCATCGCGGCGCTGAGTTGCCAGGTCTGCTTCCGCAGCCTGGCTTCGTCCACCAGCGCGTTCCAATACCACCGCCACTGATACTTGGCCTCAATCAACAGGTAAGTGAAGTACAATCCGGCGCCGGCGCCAATGGAATGGCCCACCGCCGTACCCGAGAGCAAACCCCAGAAGACCACCGGCAGCAGCAGGATGACCAGATAGCTTCGGGCCACCCACAAGCGCGGTGAGAGGGAGGTTGTGGCGCCTCCAGCAAGCCCGGCCGTGATCAGAAGGACAAGGAAGCAGGTGGCGCCCCCCTGGTAGAGGACCGCCGTAAGCCAGCAAAACCCGCTCCAGATCGCCGCGCTCGTGTAGACGCCTGCCTGGAACCACCTCCGGTACCTCACCGGGCGTTCCCCATATTTTCTGACCATCTGCAAGGCCAGCTTCAGGCGAATGACGCCGGTTAGCAGCAGGGACGCACCTGTGGCGGTTACCAGCCTGGGATGGTCCTTCAGATAGGAAGTCGTGCCCAGGACCACCAGCCAGAGAGCGAAGTAAGCCAGACTGCCCGGAATCGAACGGCGCGCCAGTTCCTGGTCCGCTGCGGCAACAAGCGCGGCGCGAAGCTCGAAATCAGCGGAAGCAGGCTGCTCTTGCATCTGGTGTGATCCACTTCCGTCCATGGACGCGACGGCGGCACAGAGGCCGCTCCCTGAATTATGCACACCCCGCCACGGACTATACTAGGGATAATTCTACTCCTTTGCTCAATTATGAGACAAAAAATCCACCTGTCAATGTAACTTTCGTGGATTTTCGGGTTTTAATCCCTTGAAAATAGCATGCTCGGAAGCTTTCTATCCCGAGGCGCCGGCTCCCAGGGGCTGGCGGTTCTTCCAGTGCAGAAAGGCCAGGCCGACATCCCGGAAGACCTCGCTTTCCCGGAACGGCCTGTTCAGGACGTCATACCCTCCCAGGTTCAGGACCTCGGACCAAAGGTGGTCGTCGGCCAGGCGGGAAGTCACGATCAGCGACGGGGGATTGGGGGTTTCGAGGGTTTGTTCGAGCAGGTCTTTCCAGTCTCCGTCCGGGAGCTGCTGCTCGCACATCACCACCGGGACTGGCCTTTGTTTGAGGAATCGTGACGCCTCCGCACAGGTCCAGCACGAATTCAGGACCCATCGCGAGTGACGAAAGACTTCCTCCAGGTAAGAATGGTCGCCGTCAAACGGGCTGACCGCCAGCACTGCCACCGCGTCTTTATTGCCCATAGCTGCGGTCCTCCTGAGGGTCTGGAGAGACGGCTGGAAAGGAGTCTGCCGGAGTGTGGGGAACGGGAGAATGTGGCGCGTCGTCTCCATTAACAGTGTAGGGAGGCGGCACGCTGAGCAGCAAGAAAAACCGCGCGCGAACTGTGACCTCCAGTCCGCTGCGCGGCAATCGGGAGCCAATCGCGGTCGCGGAGCGCCGCTTACGCCGGCAGGCGGCGCGTGCGGGCCAGCAGCTCTTCAGCGCGGCGCAGAGCTTTGTCTTCGGCCTCTTCCCGTGTCGCGCCGGTGGTGCGCGCAAGCGCCGCCCCCGGCGACACATTGTCGGCCTTGCAATGGTACACCTCGCCCAGCCGGTAACTGCTCAGGTTGACCGGCCAGCCGGCCACCTCGACTTTGCGTTCCGCAAATTCTTCCGCTTTCATGGCGCTCATGCACCCGCCCTCGCGGCGGCCCCCCTTTCGATGGATGCGCCTACGAGGTTGCCCCACTCCGTCCAACTCCCGTCGTAGTTGGTCACGTGGGAGAAGCCCAGCAGGTACTTGAGCACGAACCAGGTGTGGCTGGAGCGCTCCCCAATGCGGCAATAGGCGATCACCGGCTGGGACCCGTCCACGCCCTCCGCTTCGTAAAGTTGTTGCAGTTCCTCGTAGGACTTAAAGGTCCCGTCGTCGCGGCAGGCTTTGCCCCAGGGGATATTCCGCGCGCCCGGGATATGGCCCCCGCGCTGGCAGGTCTCCGGCAACCCCGGCGGCGCCAGAATCTCGCCCGTGTATTCCTGCGGGCTGCGCACATCCACCAGCGCCGCGGCGCCGCTGCCGCAGGCCTGCTGCACCTGCGGCAGAAAGGCCCGCAGCGAGAGGTCCGCGGGCTTGGCCCGGTAATGTGTTCGCTGCACCTGGGGAACCTCCGTCGAAAGCTCCCGCCCTTCCGACAGCCACTTCTTCCGGCCCCCGTTCATCAGGCGCACGTCCGCATGGCCGTACATCTTCATCTGCCACAGCGCCCAGGCCGCAAACCAGTTGTTGTTGTCTCCGTAGATCACCACCGTGGTGTTGGGGCTGATCCCCGACGCGGACATCAACTCTTCGAACTGCTCCTGCGAGACGATATCGCGGCGCACTGTGTCGCAGAGTTGGGCGTTCCAATTCCACGCGATCGCGCCCGGAATATGGCCCTCCTCGTACGCCTTCGTGTCCACATCCACTTCCACCACGCGCACCGACGGGTCGGCACTGTGGCCCGCCACCCAGTCAGTGCTCACCAGAACTTCGGGATGAGCATAGTTGGCCATCGCTACCCTCCTCTGATATCAAGTCTACAACGTCGATCAAGAAGGCGGGAATGCTACGCCAGATCGAATTTTTCCTGATGCAGCAGCGGGTCGCTCTTCACCAGCACGTTGCGTCCCAGAATCTCCTCGATCTCCTGCAAGTAGGTATTCTGGTTGGACTTGAGGAGCTTGGCGACCTCCGAGTTGACGCGCAGGGTGACGTCGCCCGGCTCCAGCACCTTGGCGACCTTCTGGGCCTCTTGCAGGATCTCGCCGATCACCGTCGGCACGCTCTTCACGTAGCCGGCGCCTTCGCAGTAGGGGCAGGGTGAGCACAGGGTTCGCTCCAGGCTCTGCTTGACCCGCTTGCGGGTAATGGCCACCAGGCCAAAATCGTTGAATTGCAGAATCTTGTTGGGAGCGCGATCAGCCCGCATGGCTTCTTCCAGAACCTGCATCACTCTCTGCCGGTTCTTGCGCTCGTCCATGTCGATGAAGTCCACCACGATGATGCCGCCCAGGTCGCGCAGGCGGATCTGCCGCACGATCTCCTTGATGGCGTCCGTGTTGGTCTTGACGATGGTGTCTTCCAGGCGGTTGGACTTGCCCACGTACTTGCCGGTGTTCACGTCGATGGCCACCAGGGCCTCGGTCTGATTGATGACGATGTAACCGCCGGACTTGAGCCACACCTTGGGGCGCAACGCCTTCTCCAGCTCCGTCGTCACCCCGAATTCGTCGAAAATCGGGTTCGGGCGGGTGTACAGCTTCACGCGGTTCACCAGGGCGGGTTGGAAGCGCTGCACGAAGCGCAGCACGGTCTCGTAGACTTCCTCGTTGTCCACCCAAATCGTCTTGAAGACCGGCGTGAGCTGGTCCCGCAGGATGCGTTCCACCACGTCCAGGTCGTGGTGAATCAGGGCGGGAGCGGTCCTCTTTTCCGCCTTTTGCCGCAGGTCCATCCAGAGGTTGTAGAGGAACATCATGTCGGCGCGCAGTTCCTCCTCGGTGTGCCCCTCGCCGGCGGTGCGCACGATGAAGCCGCCGGGGATGCCGGTGCGATGCGTCTGCAAGACGCGCTTCAGCCGCGCGCGCTCCTCGTCGGAAGCGATTTTGCGCGACACGCCGATGTGATCCACCGTCGGCATGTAGACCAGGAAGCGGCCCGGCAGCGCGATATGCGAGGTGATGCGGGCCCCCTTCTGGCCCAGGGGTTCCTTGGCGATCTGTACCAGGATTTCCTGCCCTTCGCGCAGCAGTTCCTGGATGGAAGGCTGGCCGGCCTTCTCGGCGCGGTTGTTCTCTCGCGACACATTGCGCTGCTCCGGCTGCCGGAACTCGCGCACGGGTTCGGAGGCGCCCCGGGGCTGTTCCATTCCACCGCGATTCTTGCGGCGCATGCGGCGGGAAACCCGGTGCAGGTAGCGCGGACCCTGTTCCCGCAACGTGGCTGTCAGGCTGGTCGGGATGCGCGCCGGTTCGGGCCCGGCCGGCTCGGCCTCCATCTGAGCTTCGGATTCCGCTTCCTGCTCCTCGGCGGCGGCCGGCTCGCCCTCCTCGGCCGCGGCTTCTTTGACTGGCTCCTCGACCGCTGCTCCAGCCGTCAGTTCTGCCGGTTCTTCCGCCGCAGCTTCGGGTTCCACTATCGCAGCCGTCTCTTGCTCTTCGGGTGCCCCGGCAGTTTCCTCCGCCGGCGACTCGGCGGTCTCCACAACGGGCGCTTCCGGTTCTACTGCGGCCTCCGCCATGGCTTCAACCGCCGGCGACTGCGTCTCCTCCACAGCCGCTTCCAGCGGTTCCTCGGCGGCGGCGAGTTCGACGGCCTCGGCCACCGGTTCGGCCTCCGGCGTGGCTACCTCCTCTTCCGGCCTCTCCGGCTCTCTCACATCTACGGAACCCTCGGCCTCCTCCTCGCCTGCGAGCGGGTGCGTATATTTGGCCAGCGACTCCCCTGGCAGGACGAAGAATTCGTCCTCCTCGCCGGATGCCGGTGTTTGCCCGGGCTCGGGCGGAGCTTCCGGCTCGGGACGCAGGCTGCTCGCTGGCGTGTAAAATTTGGACTCCGGCAAGCCCCGGCCGTGGGTCCGGCGGCGCCGCGAGCGGCGCCCGCGACGGTCGCGCCCGTCGCGGTCGTCCATCCGTTCGGGCCGCTCCATGCGCGGCGGCATCCCTTCGGCGGCGGCAGGCGGAGCGGGGGCCGGCACGACCACCGGCGCCGGTTCCACAGGCGTCTCTTCCGCCCGGACCGGCGCGGGGACCTCTGCCGCGGGCGCCAGCGCCACGGGCGCGGGACCGCCCTTATCCATCTTCAAAACTTTTTCTTCGACGCTGGTGACGATCTTGTCGTACTCCTCGTTGTCCTCGAAAAAGTCCGAGACATAGAGGAATGCGTCGCGCTCCAGCCCGATGTCCACAAACGCCGACTGCATGCCGGGCAGCACCCGCGTCACCCGGCCTTTGTGGATGCTTCCCGCCAGCGAGTATTCGTTCTCGCGCTGGAAATAGACTTCGACTACCTGGTCATCCTCGACCACCGCCACCTTGGTTTCCCGGCGGGTAGCCGAGACAATTAACTCTTTGGTCATGAAAACTCCTCGTTGGGCTCGAGATGAGCTCAGAGTAGGAGGAACGAGGACACCCTGCGTGGGTTTTGCCGTCCGGGCCCCGGCAGCGTACCGCCTGTCCCGAGACGGCCAATCTTCAAAAGCTCACGCTGGCCGCGGCGGCGGAGTCACCTGCATGCCTGCTGCAACGCCGTCTCTGGCCGGGGAACCATTCCTCTTTCGGAGGCGGCGCCATCCGTGCGCCGCACCCTCCGAGAGTACTCACCGGGCTCCCAACATTACCTTTGCGTCTAAAAACTCAAATCCTAAACTCTTCGCGGACCGGAAACAAGCCCGGCCCGCTTAGTTCACAAACCTCCTGAGGCGGACGTTGTTCACCAGCCCCAGCAGCAGAAAATTCGACCAGATGCTGGACCCGCCGGCGCTCATCAAAGGCAGCGGAATCCCGGTTACGGGCATCCGCCCGACCACCATGCCGACGTTGACCAGCACGTGAAACAGGAACAGGGCCGCGATCCCCATACAGATGTACATGCCGGCCCGGTCCGGAGCCGTCTGGGCATTCTGCACGGTCTGCATGATCAATACGAAATACAGCGCCAGAACCCCCACTACTCCCACAAACCCATGCTCCTCGGCAAACGCCGAGAAAATGAAATCCGTATGCGGAACCGGGAGAAAGCGGAGTTGCGTCTGGGAACCCTTGGCTACCCCCTTGCCCCACATACCACCTGCGCCCACTGCGATCTTGGATTGGATCATCTGGTAGCCGGTACCGCGCGGATCGCGGTCCGGATCCAGAAAGCTCACCAATCGCGCCTTCTGATAGTCCTTGAGAAAATGCCATCCAACCGGCAGAACCAGAACGAATAAGACCGCCCCGGTCAGGACGTATTTCCAACGCATCCCCGCCAGAAACAAACCTACCAATAATACGGGGACGTAGGTCAGAGCCGTACCCAGATCCGGCTGCTTGATCACCAGGGCCATGGGTACCCCCACCAGCCCGGCGATCTTCAGCATCTCCCGCGCTTCTAACTGCTCTGTTTTCAGATCCGTCAGAAAGCGTGCTACCAACAATATTATCACCAGCTTGACGAATTCCGATACCTGCAGATGCACGCCCCCGACCAGGGGAATCCAGCGGCGGGACCCAAAAACCTGCTTTCCGATCAGGAAGGTGGCCAACAGCGCCAGCACCGAAAGGAAATACATCCACCCCACGTGGTTCATGAGGGTGTGATAGTCCACTGAAACGGCCACCCACATCAGCAGCAGGCCGCCGGAAATGTAAATGATTTGCTTCCACCAGGCGTCTTGCCACACCGTGCCGCGGGTGGCGCTGTAGATCTGTAGGACGCCGATCGAACAGATTACCAGCACGATCACCAGCAGTGTCCAATCCATGTCCCGAACGGAAAGATAGCGTGACATGGCAGGCTCAGTTGGCTCCTGGAACCGCGGATTCCATGACAGCGGCTTCCGGGGCTTTCGGTTTTGCCGGTTCCGGTGGGGGAGCCTGCGCTGGCATCCCGAAATGGGTTAGGGAACTCACCCGCGCCGCGGCGTCGGACCGCTGGCGCATCAGTTCCGTCGTTAGTCGGGCCTTTTTATCGAAGTAAGCTTTCATGACGTCCCGCACCAGCGAAGCGGCGAACTGCCCGTGCTCGCCATTCTCATACAACGCCACCACCAGGATCTCGGGGGCTTGCCGCGGCGCAAACCCCACGAACCAGGCGTTGTCCTTCATGGAATGCTGGCGGTTCGCCTTCAGATAGTCGTTGGAGGCAAGCTGCGCGGTGCCGGTCTTCCCGCAGACCTCGATGCCGGGTATGCGCGCCCGTACCCCGGTGCCGCCTTCATTCACCACGGCATACATCCCGGAAATCACATCTTCGATATTCTTCGGGTCCAACTTCATGGTGTGCGTGGGCAGCTTCCCGGTCTCACTTTTTAACAGATGCGGGGTGTACCAGACCCCGCGCTGCGAGATACCGGCGATCGCCCGCGCCAGTTGCAGCGGTGTCACCGTGAGCGCGCCTTGCCCGATGGAGACCGAAATGGTTTCGCCGGCGTACCATTTCTGCCGGAAATTACGCAGCTTCCACTGCGGCGAGGGCACCACGCCCTCCGATTCGTGCGGCAGGTCGATGCCGGTCTTGTGGCCCAACCCGAACTGATCCACATACCGGGCTATGTTGTCGATGCCCGTGCGGTTGCCGACGTTGTAGAAATAGACGTCGCACGACTGAGCAATTCCCTTGTGAAGCGCCACACTTCCATGCCCTCCCTTAAGGTGGCACTTGAAGTATCTGCCGTAAAAAGATGCACCGCCTCCACAACGCACGGTGAACTCATCGTCGATACTGCCCGATTCCAAACCCGCCAGGGCCAGCATGGGCTTGAAGGTAGAACCCGGAGCCTGCTGCGCCTGAATGGCCTTGTTCATCAGGGGGTGGTCCGGGTTCTGGGCGATCTCTTTCCAGTCGGCGGGCTTGATGCGCACGGCGAACTTGTTGGGGTCGAAAGCCGGACGGCTGACCATGGCCAGCACCTCGCCGTTGCGTGGATCCAGCGCCACCACGGCGCCATTGCGCCCTTCCATCACCAGTTCCGCCACCGCCTGTAGGTCCAGGTCGAGCGTAAGCTGGAGGTTCTTCCCCGGGACGGCCTCCTTGGTGCCCAGCACTTCGCGCTCCCGGCCGCGGTTATCCACCAGCGCCTGGCGCTGCCCGTCCGTGCCCATCAAGATGTCGTTGTATTGCCGCTCGATGCCGAACTTGCCGATCACATCCCCGGGGTCGTAGCGGCCGAACTCGGGCGAGTCCAATTCCTGTTCGCTGACCTCGCCGGTGTAACCGATGACCTGCGCGGCCATGCCGTTTTGCGGGTAGAGACGCCGTTGCGAGTGGATCACCTCCATCTCCGGAAAGTAATCCCGGTGTGCCTCGACAAATGCCAGGTCGGCGGGCGACAGTTCTTCCTTCACCACCATGGGCTCGTACTTGGGCCGGGACCCGTACCGCCGCAGCTTGGCCGTCAAGTCGTCATAATCCAGTTGCAGGCCATCCGCGATGGGCCGCAGGTGTTCGGGTTTAAGGGACTCGCGGGAAAGGATCAGAGTGAAGGACGAGTGATTATCCACGATCACGCGTCCGTCGCGGTCCAGGATCTTGCCGCGCGGCGCCAGGATGGGGATGGAGCGGATCCGGTTGCGCTCGGCCTGCTCGTTGTAGAACTCCGGGTTCTGAATTTGCAGCGCCCAGAAGCCGGCGATCAGGAACACGAAGACCGCCACGACCGTGTATTGAAACAAAGCGATTCGCCCGCTGGGGATCTTAGTGTCGTCTCGGACAGGGACGGCATCGGAGATCCGCAGGTAACCTTCGGAACTTACGGGCGGCAGAGACACGCAGCGGTTCTTCTTCAGTGTAGCCGAGGGAAAGCCTGCGTGGCCAGCCCCAGGCCCAGGAACCGGCTGTATTTCGCGGTAGCGGCGGACTTTCGCCGCTGCCATGCGGCCGCCAGGCGCGCCTTTTTATCGAAGTATGCCTTGATGACGTCGCGCACGATGGGTGCCGCCAGGTAGCCGTGCTCGCCGCCTTCATAGAGCGCGGCCACCACGATCTCGGGGGCATTCCGGGGTGCGAAGCCCACAAACCAGGAGTTGTCCAGCAGGTCCCGGCTGTGGCCGGAGGCCTTCACGTACTGGTTGGAGGCCAGTTGCGCGCTGCCGGTTTTGCCGCACACGTCGATTCCCGGCAGGCGCGCGCGCACGCCGGTGCCGCCGCCCTCGTTAACTACCCCCCACATGCCGTCGATGACAGCCAGGACGTCTTCCGGCTTCAGGGCCAGGGTCTGCGGCGGCTGCTTGCCGGGGAGGCTCTTCAGAAGATGCGGCGCATACCACCTGCCGCCCATGGCGATGCCGCCGATGGCGCGCCAGTTGCAGCGGCGTCACCGTCAGGGCTCCCTGGCCGATCGCCACGGAGATGGTTTCTCCGGCGTACCATTTCTGCCGGAAGTTGCGCATTTTCCACTGCGTCGAGGGCACCACCCCGGCGGCTTCATGCGGCAGGTCGATGCCCGTGGGCTGCCCCAACCCGAACGCGTGCGCATAGCGGGCGATCGGGTCAATCCCCGCGCGATTCCCTACGTGATAGAAGTACACATCGCACGATTGGACAATCGCCTTGTGCAGGGAGACCTTTCCGTGGCCTCCCTTCTGCCAGCACTTGAAATAGTGGCCGTAAAAGCTGGCGCCGCCCGGGCAAGTGACCGTGTAATCCGGATCGATGGCGCCGGTTTCCAGGCCCAGCAGCGCCATCATGGGCTTGAACGTCGAGCCGGGGGCCAGTTGCGCCTGGATGGCCCGGTTGAGCAGCGGATGCTCGGGGTTGCCAGCCAGGGCAGCCCACTCCGCCGGACTGATGCCGCGCACAAACTGGTTGGGATCGAACGCCGGCTGGCTGACCATGGCCAGCACTTCCCCGGTTCGCGGATCCAAGGCCACCACGGCGCCGGTCTTGCCCTGCATGGCCAGCTCGGCGACGGCCTGCAAGTCCAGATCGATGGTGAGGCGCAAGTCCTGGCCCGGGACGGCTTCTTTGATCCCCAGGACCGTGCGCACCTTCCCGTGGCTGTCCACCACCACCTGGCGCTCGCCGTTGACGCCCATCAGCCGATCGTTGTACTCCCGTTCGATGCCGAACTTGCCGATCACCGCGCCGGGATCGTACTGCGCCAGCGCGGGCATCTCCAGTTCGTCCTCGCTGATTTCGCCGGTGTAGCCGAGTACGTGCGCCAGCATGCCGTTCTGGGGATAAACGCGCTCCTCGGACTCGATCACATCCATCTCGGGGAAGAAATCGCGGTGGGATTCGACGAAGGCCAGGTCCGCCGGCGTGAGGTTTTCTTTGATCACGACGGGCAGGTAGCCGGGCTGCGAGCTGCGCTTCTCCATGCGCTTGGCAAGTGTGCCGAAATCCAGGTTCAGGCCTTCGGCGATGGCCCGCAGATGTTCCGGTTTTAAGTTCTCCGGGGAAAGAATCAGGCTGAACGAGGCGCGGTTGTCCACGATCAACCGGCCGTCGCGGTCCAGGATTTTGCCACGGGGCGCCAGGATGGGCATGGACTTGATGCGGTTGCGCTCCGCCAGGCCGCGATAGTACTCCGGATTGCGCACCTGGAGATCCCAAAAGCCAGCAATCAGGAAAAGAAAAATCGCGACCGTCAGGTATTGAAACAGCGCAATCCGGCCCGAGGCGAAGGCGAGATCGTCGCGGCGCTCCCGCGCCCGGGGAAGCTCCTGCTCGACGTCCGATCCAACCGGCTGCAAGGACATCGCAAAGGATGAGGATGACCCCTCTCCTTCCAGTTTATCCCGAAGGGCGTAAGAACGTAGCCCATGGCGGCCGTGGGACCGCCTTACGCCGCAGTTTCGTGCCGCGGGCGATCCATCTGCGGGCCGCCCGTCTCCACGTGCGTCATCCAGCGCGGCGCGAACCGCAGCTTCAGAACGCCCCAGAGGGCTTCCCAGATGATCCGGCGGTTCATCTTCGAACGTCCCAGGTCGCGCTCATAAAAGATGATGGGCTCTTCGCCGATCCCGAAGCCCGACCGGAAAGCCTTGTACGTCATCTCCACCTGAAAGAGGTAGCCGCTCGAAAACACGCCGTCGAGCCCGATCCCCTCGAGGGTTTCCCGCCGCCAGCACTTGAAGCCGCCGGTTGCGTCCGTCACCGGCATGCGCGTTACCAGGCGCACGTAAAGGCTGGCGCACTTGCTCAGCAGCAGCCGCTTCAAATCCCAGTTCACTACGTTGATGCCGCGCACGTAGCGCGATCCCAGGACTACGTCGCACTCCCGGATCCGTTGCAACATCGGCCGGAGATAGGCCGGATCGTGCGAAAGATCTGCATCCATCTGCACCAGCACGTCGTAATCGTGTGCCAGCGCATGCCGGAAGCCGGCTACATAGGCCCTTCCCAGCCCTTCTTTCTTGGCGCGGTGCAGGACAAAGATCCGGCCGCGGTATCTGCCCGCCAGTTCCTCGGCCAACTCTCCAGTGCCGTCGGGAGAGTTATCGTCCACCACCAGGATATGGATCCCCGGAACGGCCTTCAGGATCCTCTCCACCACCTTCTCCAGATTCTCCCGCTCGTTGTATGTGGGGAGCACGACGATGCTGCGCATGGGACGACTCCTACCAGAAGCTGACCATCGAGCGAACGGCATCCGCCGCCAGCCAAGGCCAGGAAAGAGCGCTCAGGAGCACGATGAAGATGGCCCCCAGCACTGCCAAAAGATCGTTTCGAAAAAAATGCCTAACTGCGTGAACGAGGGTCATCGACTTTCTCCTTCGCGGAAAGATCACCGCTCAGCCGCAGCGCCCGAAACTGCGGCAACAGACGGAAGGGCGTAACCACCGCCGCAATGGGCTCGCCAATCTGCTGCACTCCCGGTGCGGCGGTCTGATCCCGTCTCTCGGCCAGCCTGAGATAACGCACGCCCGCCGGATCGATGCCCATGATCCGGCAGCACGTGGCGTCTACCGCCACCATGTCACTGCCCACTACCAGGACGCCCGCCGTCTTGGGCGTGCCCTGAATGGGGCCGTTGCCTTCCATGCCGACGATCCCGTCCACGATCGCGAAGTGCTTCGGAAACGCGGCATGCAGGTCGGCGATGCACTCCGGAATGCCCGCCCAGTGCAGCACGTTCTTGGGCCAGCCATATACGCCGCCGGGCACTAGTCCGAAAAAGTTCTTCATGCTCAAGGTGGCGCCCACCCAGTGATGGGTTTTCATCTTGGGCATCGAGACGATCAGGTCGGCCTCGAGCGCCGTCTGCGGAGCGTAGATCTCGCGCAGGGTGGAGTTGGCGTGGGGCAGGGAAATCCGCCGCACGTCGTCCAGGTTCAGGTCGGTGAACTGGCTCTCGAAGCCCGGAACGGCCTCGAAATAGCCTGCTGCTTCTGCGAGTTCCCAGGTGTTCCGCCGGTGCCCGGGCCCCTCCGCGATGCGCACCTGCGCGGCGCCCAGCGAGCGGAATGCTTCCAAAGCCGCGTAGACTACCGCCGGATGTGTGTTGATCGCCGCGCCCGGATCGAATTCCACCAGGTTGGGCTTCAGCAGCACGCGCTTGCCCGAAACCTGCACGCCGTGCTCCCGCAGCGCGCGCCGGATGGTTCCCGCCAGCTCCCCCGAGTAGCTGGCGGCCTTGATGATAGAGACGCGCGGACGATCGGCGCTCTTTCGCCTCGGCGCGCAGGAGCCCAGGAGCAAGGTCGCCGCGCCTCCGCACAACAGGTCGCGGCGCCGCAGACCCCGCCTCTCATCCGGGAAAGACATTCGCGCCTCCCTCGGCGGCGTCCGCCAGAAGAACCAGGGCCGCATCCATGACTCCCCGGAAGCGGAACTTGCCTTCCGTTCTCTGAGTGCGGCGCCCGTGCGCCGCCAGCCCCAGCCGCAGCCAGCTCACGGTTTGTGGCGCGCGGCTGAGCGGCAGGAACTGCTCGGCCCTCGCCAGCGCCTTCGAGACCTCCGGCGACTGGCAGCCCCGCAGGGCCAGCAGTGCCTGTCCCGTGGTTTCGGGATAGGCCGGGGCCGCGTAGCCCAGCGCCCGCGCCCCGCCGTGATTCCATCCCCCTCCGGAGCACGCCCTGGCCAGCAGAAATGCGCGCCCCATCTCCTCCCGCGCCCGGACTGCCCCGGCCTCCACCTGGCTGCCCGCATGTTCCAGGGCCAGCAGCGCGAAAACCGTGGGCGTCACCCAGGCGGCCGTCCCCGGCAGCCAGGGCCAGCCCGTGGTTCCGGCACCGGTCTCCACCTTTTCCCCTCGCAAAGCGCTGCGGAGCTTTTCCACCCACGTGGACTCCCGCCCCGTCTGCCCCAGCAGCCACGCGACTCCGCGGTCCCTGGCCGCATCCCGCGGCTGCCCGCCCAGCGCCAGCACCGCCAGAGCGGTGACCCAGGTGCTCTGGTCCACCGAGGGCTGCGGCGGCCATCCGCCATCCGGCCGTTGCAGCCCGCGGAGCCATCGGATGCCCCGCTCCACCCGCGGAGTGAGACAACCAGTTGTTTGCAGGGCCAGCAGCGCGCAGACCGTCGGCTCGGTCCACGACGCGCCGCCCTGGTACCCCCAACCACCATCCGCATTCTGGCCCGCCAGGATCGAAGAGACGAGCGCCGAACCAGAATCCGCCGGTTTCGTGCGATCCATACGCATACCTCAACGCGCAGCGGCTTGAGTTACTGGATCATCTTGCGCTTGCGGCGCCGGCCCAGGTACAGGAACAGGATCAGGCCCGCTCCCATCCACAGCAAGTTCGAAATCATCGACTTATCCATCTGTTCTTTTCTCCTTTGGGGTACTTACTTATTCACGTTCTTCAACATTGGAACGAGAAACTTCAAAACCTGTAGGACACCCGGCCCGCCCGTCACGATCATCATGGCCGGCAGGATGCAGAAAAAAATCGGAAACACCAGTTTCACGCTGACCTTCGCGGCGCGCTCCTCGGCGTCCTGCCGCCGCCGGACGCGCATGAAGTCCGCGTGCGTGCGCAGAGACTCCGCCACGCTGGTGCCGAAGCGGTCGGCCTGCACCAGCACGGCCACCAGCTTTTTCAGCTCCGGCTCGCCGGTTCTTTCGGCCAGGTTGTGCAGCGCATCCGAGCGCCTCTTTCCCGCGCGCATCTCCAGGTTCACCAGCGTGAACTCGTCGCAGATGTCCTTGTGGGTCACGCGCAAGTCCCGGCTTACGGTCACGAACGCCTGGTCCAGACCGATGCCGCCTTCCACGCAAACCACCATCAGGTCCAGGGCGTCCGGCAGCGCATGACGCAGGCGCTCCTGCCGGCGCGCCATCAGCCGGTCCAGCACCACCCCCGGCAGGGACCAGCCCGCGAACCCGGCGGCCAGGGGCACGAGCATTCTCAGATTCGGGCTCTTCATCAGCAGGCTCCCCATGCTCAGACCGGCCAGAACCAGCGCCACCCCCGCCAGCACTTTGCAACCGTATAAGATCGGCAGCGCGCTTTCGGACCGGAATCCGGCAGCTACCAGGTAGCGCCGTGCCACCACGGCGGATTCCGGGGAAACCGGCACCTTCTCCCCAATCTGCCGGAGCAGTTCCGCCAGAGGGTTTGGCGTGGGCCGTGCCCCTCCTTCCGCCGAAACGGATCCGCCCAACGGTCCCTGGTCCAGCCGAGAGAAAACCCGCCCCGGCCGGGCATACACCCGATATCCGTAGCTGGAAATCGCCAATGTCAGAAGGATGAAGGCGGCGGCGCTAATTAAAAGGATCACTGCTTTTCTCCCCGTCAGATCTTGATGTCAATGATCTTCCGCATGATGAAATACCCTGCGAGAAGAGCAATGACGGCGGCGGTCAGCATGTACCTGCCCAGCGGGTCCCGGCTCATACTCAGCAGGTAATCCGGAGCCACCACCCGCAGGCCGGCCACCGTGAGAATCGGCAACAGCGTTAGAACTCCGGCCGTGATGCGGCCGTGCGCGCTGGCCGCCCGCACCTGGCCCTTTAGGCGGAAGCGCTCCCGGATGACCGCCGCCAGCCGGGTCAGGATCTCGCTCAGGTTGCCGCCGGTTTCGCGCTGCAGCAGCACCGCCGACACAAAGAACCGCGTGTCCACCAGCGGCACTCTCTCTGCCAGGTGGGTCAGCGCCACGGAGAGCGATTCCCCCAGGTGCTGTTCGTTGAACAGAATGGCGAACTCGGCGCGCAGCGGATCGGCCCCTTCGGTCGCCAGCATCTCCAGGCTCACCGGAAGAGCGTGGCCCGCGCGCATGGAGCGTGCCAGGAAGTCCATGGCCTCCGGGAGTTGTTCCTCCAACTTCAGGAACCGCCTCTTGCGCTTGTGGGATACGTAGAACCAGGGCAGCAGGCCCAACAGCCCTCCCAGCGCGATGGAGGTCGTCCCCGCGTCCAGCAGCGCCGGAAACCGGTGTCCAGCCACCGCGCCGGCCGCTGCCGCCGCCAGCATCGTCAGCAGCAGGCGCTCCACCGTCCAGTCCAGGCCCGACTGCCGGAGGCGGGTTTCGAGCGGGCTGATCAGGTTCAAGCCTTGCAGAATTTTCTTGGCCAGCGTCGGGGACTGGTCCCCCGGCCGGATCACCACCTTGGCTTGCGGCGCGGTCCGGCTGGCCGCGGCGATGGTCTGAATCGCGCTGGCCACCCGCTTCCTGCGCCGGGCTTCCAGCGCGCGCAGCGCTACGCCGCTGCCCAGCAGGCTCAAGCCCAGCAGAACCAGGAAGAGAAGGATCGCCGTGACGTGCATGCTAGTTCACCTCGACCGCGGACTCGAAGATCGAGGCGGGCAGGTGCAGGTTCGACGCCTTCAGCCTCTCGCTGAACTTCGGGCGCACACCCGTGGCGCGGAACCGGCCCTTCACCTTGTTGTCTTCCGTCAAGCCGGTTTTGTCGAAAACGAACAGGTCCTGCAGCGTGACTTGCTCCCCTTCCATGCCCACGCACTCGGTGATGTAAGTCACCCTGCGGCTCCCGTCGCTCAGGCGCGACAACTGCACAAACAGGTCTACGGCCGAGCTGACCTGCTGGCGAATCGAGCGCACGCCCAGGTTCGGATTGGCCATCATGACCATCACCTCCAGCCGGCTGATGGCGTCGCGCGGATTGTTCGAGTGAATCGTGGTCAGCGATCCGTCATGGCCGGTGTTCATGGCCTGCAACATGTCCAGTGCCTCTTCGCCGCGGACCTCGCCCACGATGATGCGGTCTGGGCGCATACGCAGCGCGTTGATCACCAGTTGGCGCTGCTTGATGCACCCGTTGCCTTCGATGTTGGGCGGCCGGGTCTCCATGCGCGCCACGTGCACCTGCCGCAATTGCAGCTCCGCGGCGTCCTCGATCGTCACGATGCGCTCGTCCTCGGGAATAAAGGCCGAGATCACGTTCAGCAGCGTGGTCTTCCCGGCGCCCGTGCCGCCCGAGATCACAATATTCAGCCGCGCGCGCACGCAGGCTTCCAGCAGCCGCAGCATGTCCGGCGTGAGGGTCAGATTCTTTAACAGCTCCGTGGTGGTCAGCCGGTCGGTGCGAAACCGCCGGATCGAAAGCAGCGGGCCGTCCACCGCTATCGGCGGGATCACCGCGTTCACGCGTGAGCCGTCCGGCAGCCGCGCATCCACCATCGGCGAGGATTCGTCGATGCGCCGGCCCACGTTCGAAACGATCTTTTCGATGATCCGCACCAGGTGCGCGTTGTCCTTGAACTGTACCGGCGTCCGCTGGAGCTTTCCGTCCCGTTCGATGAACACGAGCTGCGGTGTGGTCACCAGGATGTCGGAGATCGTGGGGTCCTGCAGCAGCGGTTCGAGCGGCCCCAGCCCGAACACTTCGTGCAGAACCTCCTCGATGATGCGGTCCTTCTCGATCAGCGAGAGCGGCGTCTTTTCTTCGTCCACCAGTTGCGCTACCGCCGAGCGGATCTCGTTTCGCACGTAGTCCCGGCCCATGGTGGAGAGCGCTTCCAGGTTGACCCGCCCCAGCAGCTTGCGGTGCAGCGTGAACTTCAGGTCCTGGTATGCCGGCGAGAACGCCGGGGGTTCCGCCACGGGCGCCTTCCAGGGCTCCGCGATCGTGCCGTTTCCGTTTGCGAATACAGTAGCCAAACCGTCCTCCTCAGCCTAAAAACAGAAATTTCTTGCGCGGCTTTTCCTCGGAAATTCCCGAGATCTTGCGCGCCAAACCAGCCAGGTGCGCGGCCAGCGGTACGCCGGGCGGCAGCAGCGTCCCGTCCGCCACCGCCTCGTAGAGAGCCGCGTGATCCTCCGGCAGCGCCGCGAACGGCGGGATTCCCACCATCTCGCGGATCTCTTCCGTAGTCGCCGCGTTGCGCTTGGCCAGGCGGTTCACCACCAGCCGCAGCCGGCTGCCGTAGCCCGCGTCCTGCAGCGTCTTGGCGATATTCTTGGCCTGAAACAGCGCCTCTATGTCCAGCGTGGCGACCAGGTAGCTTTCGTCCACTTCCTCCAGCAGGCGCATCACGGAGTGATTCAACCCCCGCCCCAGGTCGATCACCGCCCAGTCGTAGCAGGTGCGCACGAAGCGCAGCACGTGCGGCAGTCCCTCCGCGTCCGTCGTCCGGCGGGAGGCCATGCCGGGCGGCGCGCTCACAATGTCCAGCCCCGGCCGCCCGTTGGTCACCAGGGCCTTCCAGAAGTTCGGATCCAGCCGGTGGATGTTGTGCACCGCGTCCAGCACCGTATACTCCGACTTCGCCTTCATCAGGAAATGCACCAGGCCGCTGTCCAGGTCGAAGTCGCCCAACAGCACTTTGCCCTTAACCTTTCGCCCCAGCTCCGCCGCCACGTGGCATGCGATGGTGGTGGCGCCGCAGCCGCCCTTGGCCGAGAAAAAGGCCAGCGTGCGCGCCCTCAGGCGGTTGCCCGCCTGCTGCGGCGCCCTCTCGCTCGAGATCCGTTCCAGCGCCTCGCTCATGCTCGGCTGGAAAGGCGGCGACAGGTATTCCACCGCTCCCGCGCGCATGGCTTGCAGAATGATCTCCGGCTCCGCGCTGCTGTGCACCGCCACCACGGCTGGCGAACCCGCCGTAGCTCGAATCTTGCGGATCACCTCCCCGCCGTGGTCGTGGTGCCCCGTGATCTCCAGAATCAGCACGTCTGGACGCAGCCGGCCCAGCCTCTCCTCGAACGCAGCCCAGTCTCCCACCTGCGGCTCTTCCATCAGGATGCGCACCGGCAGGTCCCGGAGACTTGCATGCAAGTCTTCCGCGAGTTTTGGATTGGCCAGAACCAGTCCTAGCGTGAGCGGCTGCATGCGTCTCCCTATTGCCCGCCCTTCGCCGTGGATCCCGCGGTGGCTGGCGCGCTGGCCTCGCCCTGAGGCGCGGCGGGGCTCGCAGGCGGCTCTGCCGGCACGGCTTGCACCGGCACAAATTGAATGGGGTATTGACCCTGTTGCGCAGAGGGCTGCGCGCTCTTCGGCTTCATGCTCTCGATCAGGTCCTCCACCGGAATGGGCTGCTCGGGTGCCTTCACC
This sequence comes from Solibacteraceae bacterium, assembly GCA_021324015.1. Classification (GTDB taxonomy): domain Bacteria; phylum Acidobacteriota; class Terriglobia; order Bryobacterales; family Bryobacteraceae; genus JAJPJX01. Next base: position 25,111 of record JAJPJX010000205.1, read on the forward strand.
GGGACCGGGCCGGTCACCGACATGCCAGGCGTCTGCGGTGCGGCTGCCGCCGTGCCCTTCAGGAAAGGCGCCGGCATCGCGACTTCCGGCCGCGGCCGCCCCGCCGGGATGGGCCGCACCAGTTCCGGCGTCACCAGCACGAGCAGTTCGGTGTTGTTCTTCTGTAGGGCCCGGCTGCGAAAGAGCTTCCCCAGCCAGGGAATATCGCCGATGCCCGGAATCTTGCTCAGGATCTCGCTGACCCGGTTGTCCAGCAGGCCGCCGATGGCGAAACTCTGCCCGTCTTCCAGTTCGATTTCGGTCTGCACCCGCCGTGTCGAGAGCGCCGGAATCGTGAAGCCCTGAAACACCAGCCCGTTCGCAAAATCCAGCGAGCTGACCTCCGGCGTGACTTCCAGGCGGATCGTGCCGCGCGGCGTGATCACCGGCAGGAAGTTGATGCGCACCCCAAACTCGCGGAACTGGATGGTCACCGCGCCCAGCCCCGCGCCTCCTCCCTGCAACGTGGGGTACGGGAACTCGCCGCCCGCCAGGAAGCTGGCTGGCTTGCCGTTAATGGCCAGCACGTTGGGCTCGGCCAGAATCTCCAACAGGTTCCGGTTCTGGAGCGCCTTGATGGTGGCGCCCAGGTTCAGGTCCGGCCGGAATACAAAGAGGTTGAGCGCATCCGTGAGGGTGACGTTCGTCTGGTGGTTGCGAATGTCCATTTGGGGCCCATTGAACTGCTGCGTGGTGATCGCACCAACCGTGTTGGCCGCTCCCGTGCTGAAAACGTTCAGAGCCAGTTCCGTGCTGGCGCTCCGGTCCACGTTGGCAAAGCGGACTTTCAGCAGTACTTGCGATTCGGTCGAGGGCACATCGACATACAGCAGGTTGACGACTTTGCCCAGCGTGCCGGCAATAGCCGCCGCCCGCCGCGCCGCAGCCAGGTTCTTCACCGTGCCTTTCAAAAAGACTGTGTTGTCTTCGTAGGTCATCGTGACGTTTTGCCCGGGCAGCGCCCGCCGCAACTCCTGCTGCACCAGTTCCAGGCGGTTCGAGCGCACCGTCAGATCGAAGAAAAGCCGGTTCCCGGTGGCCTGCCACACAATCAGGCTCGTCTGGCCGGCGGCCTTGCCGTTGACTAGCACCTGGTGGGGATCCACCGCCACCGCTTCGGCGATTTCGCCGTTGGCTACGGCCACTCGCACGATGGTCGCCGGGCTGTCGATAATCACGGACTTGCCCGCCGTGACGAAAAGGTCTCGCGCGTTGCCTTCCAGCCCCGCGCCGGGCGCCTGCACGGCAGATGCTGCTGCGCCGGTATGCGCTGCGAGCAACACCGTGGCGGCCGCAATAGCCGCGTACTTCATCCATCTGTTGCCATGGCTCGTCATTGGCGCACCTCTTGCGGCGCGTGGAACGTCGCTTCCACTCTCTTGGTCCCCGTCAGCACTTCCACCACTACCGGGGGGCGCACGGGCTCCTTCACCGCCGGCAACGCCGGGCGATCCACCTTTACGGGCGCCGGCTTCGCTTTAGGCCGCTCCGGCGCAGCGTTGCCGTTGAAAAGCCGGGCCAGCGCGGTCCCTGGAGGCTTTGCTTGGCCCGCGTCCAGCGGATTGCGTAGCACCAGTTGGATGCGCGTGTCGTTGCCCGCCAGGCTCAGTACCTCCGCCTGCTCCGGCGTCGCCAACAGGTTCACCACCTGCACTTGCACCGGCTTCCCTTCGGCGTCTTTCTGAATGTTCTGGCCGGCGGAGAGCACCTGGATATCCTGCAAAATGGTCTTCGTCTGCGTCCCCAGGTTGCTGCTCCCGGGCGGCAGCCCGGACATGAGCACGTCCACGCGGCTCCCCGGCACCACGAATCCGGCCACGCCGACCACGTCATTGACGCGCACGGCTACGGCCCGCATACCTTTCGGGATGAGCGCCGCCAGGCCCGCCCCTCCGCCTACCGGCGCCAGCCGCGATTCCACGATCGGCTCACCCCGGTAAATCTCGGCTGTCACGCCCCGCCCTACGATGTCTTCCTTCTTCGTGACGGCGTGAGCCGGGACCGGTCCCGCCCAGGTTTCGACAGCCAGGTCTCCCTCGCGAATCAGCGTTCCCAGTTCCAGGTCCCGGGCGGCCACGATCACCGCCGCGCCGGCTTGCGGGTGGCTTGCGGATAGCCGGGAGACCAGCAGCCGGTACAACACCAGGCTGGCCAGCCCGGAGAAGATCACCGCAAAAACGAATACTGATAAAAACCGTTTGTTCATCGATACCTCCCTGTTATGACCCGCTGGCGTTCGCTAACCGGCTGTTCGTAATGCTCCAGATCGAACTGGTGCTGGCGTTCATGCCGATGAACATCGCGGCGCCCGCCAGCACCAGAAAGGCCAGCAGCAGGCTGTACTCCACCAGGTCCTGGCCTCCCTCCTCGCTCACCAATTGCTTTAATTTCTTCATTGCTTCACTACATTTCTTCGCGGCCACAGAAGTCAGGGGATACACACGGCGCGGGCATATCCCCCGGCAGACTCCTAGCTCGCGCCAGTCGCGGAAGTGGCGGCGGTGCTGAGATCGGTGCTGGTCACCGACCAGACCGTGCTGACGCTGCCGCTCACATTGATCATGATGGCGGCCGCCACCAGGCTCATGAAGGCCAGCAGAAGCGTGTATTCCACCAGGTCCTGGCCGGATTCGTCTTTCAGCAGTGCGATCAGATTTTGCAATTTCATCGTTTGGTTCTCCTTGTGTTGGTCTTGAAAAAGGCGCCTTCACCGTGTCTAGCTCTGGAAAGCGCCTTTTCCGGGTGGTTAGCTGCTTGCGGACGCAGCCGCCTTGCTGAGATCGGTGCTGGTCACCGACCAGACCGTGCTCACACTGCCGCTCACGTTGATCATGATGGCGGCGGCCACCAGGCTCATGAAGGCCAAAAGCAGCGTGTACTCCACGAGGTCTTGGCCGGATTCGTCTTTCCAGAAGTTTTTTAGCGTCGTCATTGTGTTTAGCTCCTTGTTTCGTTGTTGCTGGCCGTCGGACCTTGCCGTTGCGCGGTGGCCGGCCGGCCGCGCAAGGTTTCCTCGCCGTGGTCCGGCGTGGAAGCTGTGTGCTCCGCTGCGGGCATGGCGCGGAAGACCACGGAAATGTGATCGTCGTAGACCACCCGCCAGCGGTGCGATTCTTTGAGAGTGCTCGTCAGGGGAGCATCCGGCGGCAGCACGATGGTGTCAATACGGTACCGCTCCAGCGTGCGCTGCCAGTCGTACTTCGCGCCGAGTACGTCCAGGTAGGCTTCCATGAACTGGGAGCCGTAGAAATCCATCCTGCCGTCCACAAATACCTTTTGCTTCGGAAATAGCTTGTAAATGAGGTAGTCGCCCCACTCGTCGTGGGTGAAAATGTGATGCGATTCGGCCGATTCCAGGACGCGGAGCGCGCCCGCCGGGTACCGGCTCGGGTCGTAATCCGCCTGGAAGCCGGGTCGCGGCGCCGGAGCGTAAAACATCGCCGCCGTCAGCGCCAGTCCGGCCGCGCTCGCCAGGTGCCAGCGCCCGATCCGGTCCATGGCGGAGAACTCCCCGCCAAACTCGCGCGCCGCCCGCGCCGCCCGCCGCAGCCACGCCGCCACGTCGGCGCTTTCCAGGGCCGCCAGGCCCTCCTCGATTGCCTGCGCGATCCAGGGAGCCGCCACGATGGCGAACAGCGGCACGTTCCGCGCGGCAATCAGGCCCAGGTGCGCCCAGCCCGCCAGCAGAAACACCGCCGTGAACCGGCGCCGCAGCAGGTGCCACAGCGCCGCCGCCAGCCCCAGCACGATCATGGGCTCGAAGAAGCGCGCGGCCGGCGCCTGGAAGCTCAGCGGCTTGTACTCGTCGATGTGCAGCATGGGGAACGGGTCCGTCAGGAACTCGAATACATGCTGGTGCAGATGATAGGTGTACGGGTTCAACAGGCTCGCCAGCAGGCATCCCAGCGCCGCCAGCACGTACGGTTGGGCCTTTTTCCAGGCCTGGCCGTACTGCCGCTTGCCGGGCGCGGCCATGATCCCGGTAAATTCGCCGGCGGCATAGGGAACCATCAGCAGCAGGGCGACGAAAAAGCCTCCGTGCAGGTTCGTCCACACAACCGTCAATAGCGGCAACAGCCACAGCAGCCGGCGCTCTCCCGCCGCCACCCGCTCCAGAATTCCCAGGAAGATCACCGCGAACAGCAGCGTGAACAGGTGCGGGCGCGCCAGCCAATGGATCGACGAGGCCGCCAGCGCCAGCACCGTCACGCCGAACGCGATCACGGCGTTGTTGCACCGGCCGCGCACCAGCCGGAACAGCAGAGCGAAGGTGAAGCACAGCACCACGATGCTGGCGATCACCACCGCCGCCATGCCGCCCTGCCGGTACAGCCAGCCGAACATCGCGTCCCAGAGCCATTCCCACGCGAACCACGGCGCCCCCGGCTTGCTGAACGAAAACATGTCCGCCGAGGGAACCCGCGCGTGATCCAGAATCCACTCTCCGGTCCGCACGTGCCAGCCTGTGTCGCCGTCCCCCAGCATCGTCCTGGCGCCGTCCATTTTGAGGAACAGGAACACGATCGGCATCAGGAACGCGGCATCTGTCAGCGATGGCAGTGCCCGTACGATCCCCGGTTTACTCTGGACGGTTGGCATCATCTAACCTCGAAAGAAGGACTCGAACTGCTGCCCGCTGACCAGAACCCCGGAAACTCCGCGTTCTCCGCATCCCCGGAATTCCATGTGCGATACCCGAATCGCCACCCGCACGCCCCTTCCCGCCTCCTGGCTCACCCGCACCACGCGCCCTTCGCAGCACAGGCACCTGCGCTCGAAAGCCCTGTGCTTCGGCAACTCCAGTTCGATGCTCAGAAACTCGCCTTTCTCCGGAGCTGCATTCCCCGCCATCGCCTGAAACTGGATCAGCATGCCCGTCCGGCTGATGTTCACCGTGGTTCCCATCGCGGCCGGCGGGCCGCCCTTGGAAAAACGGGCCCGGCAAGGAAGTTCTGCTTCCACGCGCGAATGATCGCGCCTCTCCATTCCATTTCTTCCTTGCTTGCTGTGTGCTTTCATGGCCTCTGAGTGTTAAGGTAACCGGCGGGCGGAAAACCAACAATACAGAGCTTTATTCGTGTGGTGCTACTAACAAATGTGAAGAAGCTCCATTACTTTGCTCAAAAAACACCAAACTATAAACCGCCACTCGTACTAGGAAATCGCGCCCACAACGAGAATTCGTCATTGCACACTCGTAGTTACTGAGCCGCGACCGTCAAGGAGCGGTATCTCCGTTGAAAGCTGAAAGCTGAAAGCTGATAGCTGAAGGCTGACCGCTGTGACCTACTCGATCAGCGAAATGCCCGGACCGCTGCCGCCGAGGGCCGTCACAGCGCCTGACGCAATGTAGGAGTTGCCGGAGAAGGAAAGAGAGCCGACCGCGAGGGTGGTGGTGGTTCCGCTGGTGGAGCTACCCCCGCCGTAAGTGAGGGAAGCAGTCGGCATATAGACGAGGCCGGATATGTTTTGCGTGGCGCCGCCGATCAGCGACGCGGTACTGGAATTGCTTTTGTCCTGGAAAATGACCACACCTTTATAGGTCCCCGAGGTCGGCGCGGTGAGCGTGATGTTACCGCCCCCGCCCATCGAGATGCTTCCGCTCTGGTTATAAAGGGTTACCCCGCTCCCGGAAAGATTCGCTCCGGCGCCAACGCTGATGCCGCCCTTCAGGATGTAGAGACCGGGATTCAGCGTCAGCGAAGATTGCCCCCCCAAAGTGATTGGGCCGCAATAAACCCCCGGGTCGATGGTGAGGGTTTGCTGATTGGTCAGGCTGACCCCATTGCTTGTGCAGGACCCTACCGAAGGCGCCGGCAGGCTGGAAAATGGGTCCGCAGTCGCGCTCACGCCCACGTTGGGTGTCGGGGTGATGGTTGAATTCCCATTCCCGCTCCAATTGCCGGTAATATTGACCGAAGCGCCGTCAGTGGCATTGATTTTTGCGCCGCCGGTCAGGGTGACCGCTTTTTGGTCCGTGGAATTGACATATACCCCGCACGCCGTCTGCAAGAGCGTGGTTCCATTGCCCGACACGGAAGTGCCCGTCTGGTTCAGCACATAGATACAACCGCCGCCGCCGCCGGACATGGTCCCCGCGGTTGCCCGGGCGCTCACCGTGAGCGAAGTGTTCCCCAGAATCGCTGAAAACGTCTGCGGCACCGTTTCCGTCACCACCGCGGTGGCCCAGTAATTCACGGTCACGCCCACCGGCGGACCGCTGGTGCCCCCAGCCATCGTGACCGTCTGGTTCCCGCCGGTGGTGACGGCGAAGCCGTTCTCCTTGGCATACGCGCATCCGCCTTGCATGTTGTTGGTGGGCGGATTGGGAATCGGATTAGGACAGGTGGTGGCTGATTGACAGGCCACGCCGGCGACGCCGCAGGTTTGGCCCCAGGGCGCCCATTGCACGGCCTCCCGCACCGCCGCCAGCGCCGCCGCGTCCGCTGCCGCCTGCGCCGCCTGCTTGCGGAAGTAGGCCCACCCGATGTCCACCACCAGGCCCAGAACACCGAACATCACAATCACGGATAGCGTGAAGAGGATCACCGCCTGTCCGCGTTCGCTGTGCCTTCCGTGCATTCCATGAACCTCAAAACTGAATGATCTGCGTGGTGGACGCCCCCACCTGAATCGTTCCGAACATCAGGTGCTGGGCCCCCGGCCAAAGCATCCCGATCGCGGACGGGAACGAGTATTGCGCCGAGATCGTAAATATCTGCCCGGGCATGTTGTCGTTGTTGCTGGCCGGCGGCCACACGGTCGAGTTGGTGAAACAACTCGAAATCGGTGAGCAAGTCTGTGTCTGCCCGCTGGCCGTGGTCAGGGTCGCGGACGCCGTGTCCGAGGGCACCCCGATGCCGTCAGCCGCCAGGCGGCCGGTAATCAAGCCCACGGTCGTCGCACAACTGTTGCCGCCACTGCTGCAGCCGTTCCCGTGCACTGCGGCGTACCGCGCGGCCGCCCGCACCGCGTGCGCCAGCGTCACGTAGTTCCACATGGCGATCGAAAGTTGCACCACCGAAAGAATCAGGAACAGCGACGGGATACCCGCCAGAGTGAACTCGAGGATTGCCGACCCGCGCTGGTTTCTGCGCCGCCTCATCCCAGTCCTCCCATGCCCACCAGCACCCGCATCTTTACCGACCGCGTCCAGGTGAACTGGCTGGCCAGCAGACCCGGGATCGGGATCAGCGGCGTGGATTGATACGTGACGGAAACCAGCGTCGCGGTGCCCCCGTCCGGTCCCGTCACCTTGGATGCGGTGACGGTGACCGGATTGGCGGAGCAACTCGTCACACTCGTGCCCACATTGGGCAGGCTCTGCAGCTCTTTCAGCGCATAGGTGCACGCTCCCGCCGAGTCGTCGGCGGTTCCCGTCGAGGTGGAGGTGTACGACGCTGCCACCCGCGCCGCGCTTTCCACCGAGATCAGTGCGTAGAGATAGAATCCGCTGTCCAGCGCACCGACGAACAGGAAGATGATCCAGGGCAGGAAGAACACCAGCTCCACCAGCGCTCCGCCGCGCCGGCGCGCCTGCCTTGCGCCACTCTGTGAGAATCTGCCGGAGATCTTCACCATGATCTTTCTAGACCTGACTCCACACTAACCGCGCGCCGCGCCCGCGGCAATCTAGAGCTTACTCGGGGATGTACCCTTAACAATGCTCAGGTAATTGGTACTTCACGGCGCCGCCGGCAGCGCGGCGTTAGTTGAGAGTCGGCGCCTTGCTCTCCGCCGCGGCGCCTACCATTATGGTGCGGAATGGAAACAGCGATTCCCCAGCCGCTTCGCTTCCGTTCCGCAGGTTCGCCATATTGCGGAGCCCGTAGATCGCCAGTTCGTAGCGGTCCTTGATGCCCAACTTGCGAAACAAAGCCGAGAGATATACCCGCACGGTCGCCTCGGAGATGTTCAGCGCCCTCGCGATCTCCTTGTTCTTCAGGCCCTGCGAAACCAGCGCCACCAGTTCGCTTTCCCGCGGCGTCAGATTCACCGCCTTAGCTTGCTGGAAGCCCGTTGCCAGGCTGTGCTCCACCCAGACCTCGCCGGCAGCCACGCGTTCCAGGCAGCGCAGCATGTCGTCCACCGGCAGGCTCTTTCGTAGAATGCCGCGAATCCCCGCGCCGAGCACTTGAAACGCGCCCTCCAGGGAAATATCGTGTACCCACAAAATAATGCGGCACTCTGGAGCCATCCGCCGGATGCTGACGGCATGCGCCAGATCGTCCGGCCCTGCGCAGTCGATGACCAGAATGCTTGCCTGATCCGGAGAAATCATTTCCATCGCGGTCGCTCGTCCGTTGCAGACAGTCACTTCATAGTGCTGGTGAAGCACCGCCGCTGCGCCTACCGCCAGAATCGGCTCCGGCGTTTCAATCAGGACTTTCATTCTTTGTTCCACTCCTTGGATTACTTTCCGTCGCGAATTATTCCGAAACATCAGTATAGATGCCGGACATTGGGGTCTTCAATGGTTGTAAAGTTCTGGTACCGGTTCCATCTTTCCCATACGCCGCCCCTGTGCGCGGGATTTTACTCCAGCCATAGGAGAGCAGTTCTAGTATTCGGGACTTCGGTCCCACTCCCTTTGCGCCAGATTAGCGGCCGGTTGGCGGGATGGCCAGCAAAATTTCTACGGAAACGGGCTGATTATCCCGGCGGGCCGGAGAAAACTCCCACTTTTCGAGAAGAGGGATCAGTTGGCGGATGCTGGCCACCTCGTCCTCGCCCACTGGAGCCAGTTCTTCCAGCCTTCCTTGGCCGCTCAGGAAGCCGTGGATCAGCGCATAGGCGGCCTTAGGCAGCAGTTCCGCTTCGGAAAGCACGGTCCACAAAGGATAGGGCGCCCGCAGCGCGGGGGATGCCTCCACCGAGACGACGCGCGTGTCTTGCCGCGGCCGTTCGCCCGAGACCGGCAGGCAGTACTGGAGGATCCATTCTTTGGGCGTGCCCAGCTCCAGGTACACCATGGAGACGGGCTTCCCGGTCAGAATGCCGGCGGCCTCCGGAAACGCATCCGCGGGCGACGACTGCATCACCACCACGTCGAACAGCCCGTTGCCCGCGTATCGGCGGCGGATCGTCCGGGGCGGGGCCTGCGCCCCTTGCGGCGCTGCTTCGCCGCTTTCGCGTGCGGGACCCGTCGCGCCCGCCATCCCGCCGCCCTCGGACGCTACGACAGCGCTCTGGATGATCGGCGGAACGGTCAGCAGGCTATCCAAAGCTGCCTTTCGAGCGGAGAAGATGATCAGATTTGCTGGATCGCCGTCCTGGGGCGCAGGAATGTCTGGTTTTTGTTCTGGCGCGCCGGACTGCCCCGGCGCCCGTACCGGTACCGTCGCAGAAGGCTGCACCGGCGTGGGACGGGCCGGAGCCGCCACGCTGGCCAGGTTAATCTCGTCGAGGTGAGTCTCCCGGTTGGAGACGTCCAATGCCGGCGGAGCCTCCAGTTGCAGTTGCGGCGCGCTGGCGGCCTCGTCTCCGCCAGGCCGGATCAGGCGCTCCGGAGTGCTGCTCACCCGCGGCCGGATTGCCGACCAGTAGGCCAATTGCGGCAGAACCGCTGCGCGCACCAGGTCTGTGGTCGCCCTCGCGCGCGGTTGCAGAATGACGGCGGTGGTCTTCGGGGAAGTCTTCAACCGCGGCAATTCCACCTTGCGGACGGCAGCCGGACCGGCGGTGCTACGCGCGGCTGCCCGCTCCGGTGGCTCGTAGTACAACACGTCCGGCATGCTCAGACGCAAAGGTTGCACCGTGTAACGCTCCAGGTAAACCGGCTCGTCGGCGAGATAAAGCCGCGCGAACTCGCATACCTCCGGCGCCGCCGCGAAGATCAGGGCGTGCCCCGCGAGCGACGCAATCAGCCCCCGCCAAGGGCGAAACGGCCGCAGGGAAGTCTGGAATGCGCTGGCTGCCGCCCGCGTCCGGGCCCGCCGCCGGATTCGTACAATCACCCTCACCAGGTTGCCTCTTGGGCGGCTGGCGTCTTCACCCGCACAAAAGGCATCCGGGTGCCTCGCGCCGCCACTGCCCCCGCGCCGGTCCGCAGGTTCACCATGCTCTTGAGCCCGTAAATCGCCAACTCATACCGGTCTTTGACGCCGATCTTGCGAAACAAAGCGGACAAATAAACCCGCACGGTGGCCTCGGAAATCCCGATCGCCTCCGCAATTTCTTTGTTCTTCAGCCCCTGCGAAACCAGCGCCACCAGTTCTTCCTCGCGCGGCGCCAGGTGCGCCGCCCGCGGCCCCGCAAACCCGCCCGCCAGTCCGCTTTCGACCCATAATTCGCCGCCGGCCACCCGCTCGAAGCAAACCTTCACCGTCTCCGCCGGCGACGTGCGCCGCAGGATGCCGCGTACTCCCATCCCGATGGCCTGAAATGCCGTCTCGGGCGGCACGTCCCCCACCCGCAGCACGATGCGGCAATCCGGAAACGCCCGGCGCACGCGCCGCATCTGGTCCAGATCCGTGGAAGCCGAAAAATCCATCAGCAAAATCCGCGTCTCCGGGTCCTCCAGCAGATCTATGAGGCGGTCCTCCGTGGCGCAGGAGATAACTTGAAAAGCCGGCTCCAGCAAAGCTGCGGCGCCCGCCGCGGCCACCGGTTCCTGGGTGCATACGATCACGGTCATCAAGTCCAGAATAGATTGAAAATTGGGCTTTTTTTATCACCGGAAAGGTGGAGTGATTCTATTACCGAAGCTCCAGAACCGCCCGCAGGCCCTAGTACTTAACAAACCGCCAGGCCGATTCCTAACATTTCTCAGGATTTCGCGGCGCCGCCTGTTTATTTATCCTGCAATTGTGACTGGAATTGGTATTCTCATCGTGCTGCTGGTGCTGCCAGCCGCCGTCTTCGATATTCGCTCCCGACGCATTCCGAATTGGCTGGTGCTGGCCGGCGCGCTGCTGGGCTTCGCTCTGAACTGGTTTCTGTACGGGTTGGCCGGCTTGCGGGAAGCCGCCTTGGGGTTCGCCCTGGCGTTTGGCGTCTATTTCGTGTTTCATGCCCTGCACGCCATGGGCGGCGGTGATGTCAAACTCATGGCCGCCATCGGCAGCATGGTCGGGCCCGTGAGTTGGTTGCAGATTTTCCTGCTGACTTCCGTGCTTGGCGGGGTGGCCGCCTTGTTGCTGGTGGCCTGGCGCGGCCGCCTGCGCAAGACCTTCTGGAACGTTGCGTTTATCCTGAGCGAGATCTGCCGCTTCCGCGCGCCCTATCTCAGCCGCCAGGAACTGGATGTTCGCAGCGGTCAGGCGTTATCCCTGCCTCATGGAGCCGTCGTCGCCGTGGCGGCGCTTTGCTTCGTGGTGATCCGCGCGTTGTACGAGGTGCACTCCTACTGATGCGCCTCAGGCGGCGGAAAGTAGGGTCACCGCCTTAAGGATGTTGTACAGGTTCCAGATCACCAGGCCGGCAAACAGGTAGTTGCTCCATACGAGCACGTTCCGGCGCCGCGTGTATACGCAATACGCTCCCAGCGCGAAGCCCACCATTTTGGCGGCGGCGAGCCCCGCCACCGGTCCCAGGTGCATCAGCCAGCGGATGAACGGGCTCAATTCTGTTCCGCCGATGCGCAGCCCCACCAGCGTGGTGAGGAAGTCCAGAAACTGGACGAAAAAGAAGACTTCCAGATAAGTCATCGCCGCCGTATCCCCGTCAATTATACTTCGCTTCGCGCCGTTACCGAGCCGCAACCAAAGGGAGCGGTCCTTCACGCGTTGTGATAGTGCAGACTTTCTTCGAGATACGGATCGTTGACCGGTACCGTCGCCGCCTGCTGCATGCCGCGATGGAACGCCAGTACCAGCACTCCCGCCGCGCCCGCCAGTACTCCCGCTTCCCAGATCCCCGCCAGCGGGCGCGCGCCTTGAAGCGGCGGCGCGATCATCAGATAAACATCCAGCACCCGCCCGGCCAGCACCACGGCGGCCACCCGTCCGAGCGCTCGCGCGCTGCGCTTGGCGCCCCGCGGCAGCAGCGCCGCGAACGGCGCGGCCCAATTCAGAATCATGTTCAGCAGGAAGAGCGGCGCCCATGCATTGTGCAGCCGCGCGACATAGTACGCCGTCTCCTCGGGGATGTCCGCGTACCAGATCAGCATGTACTGGCTGAACCAGATGTACATCCAGAAGGTCGAAAAGGCGAACAGCAGCTTTCCCAGATCATGCAGGTGCTCTTCGTTGGCGAAATCTCGCAGCGGACCGCTGCGCCGCAGCCAGAGCACCAGCAGAATCAGCAGCGCCAATCCGCCGGAAAACATGCCGGCGAAGTTGTAGATCCCGAAGATAGTGCTGGCCCACCGGGGCTCGAGCGACATCACCCAGTCGAAGCTCGCCAGCCAGAACGTCACCGCGAAAACCACCAGGAAGATGATGGACAGGCGCGCATTGCGATGTGTGTGCTCCACGCTGGCGTCCCGGTCCTGCCGCCGGGAGTGCCGCACGATGGCCGCCGCAAAGCCGGTCCACACCGCGAAGTACACCGCGAAGCGCGCCAGAAAGAAGGGCCATCGCAGCCAGAAATGCTGAAACCCCGCGTGCGGCGCCTCGCGATTCCACACGTAAAGCGAAGGATGCGCCAGGAAGACCGCCGCCAGCGCGCCCGCGCCCCAGGGGAGAATCGCCGCCATAGCCTCCGGCACCCGCCGGAACGCAGCGCTCCATCCCGCCCCGCAGGCATATTGCGTGGCCACGAACACCACTCCCGCCAGGCCAAACCCCGTCAGCAGGTATCCGGCCATCAGCAGCGCTGCCCAGGCGCGGTCCGGAGCCGCCGCGAGCCCTGCCAGAAGAATGATCCCGCCGCCCGCTGCCAGCAAGCGCGCGAACCGCAGCACCGCCGGCGACATCCTGGCTTCGAATTCGATCCCCTGCCTCATGGCTTGGCCGCCTCCTTCGACGCCCCGGCCGGCGGCTGCTGGAGCCCGCGGAGATACGCGATCACCCGCCATCGGTCGTCGGGTGTGACCTGCGTCGCATAGGACGGCATATTCTTCTGGCCATAGGTGACGATGTGGAACATCTGCCCCTCCGCGAGATTTCTGGCATGGTCCGCCACGAGCGAGGGCGGCGGGGGAAATCCGCGCATCGCCACCGGCCCGTCGCCCTTGCCCGCCGCTCCGTGGCAGGGCAGGCAATAGATCTGATAGACTGCCGCCCCGCGCTCGATGCCGGCCGGTGTCATAGGGGGCGCGTGGAGTTCCCGCCCGGCGCGGGCGGCGTCCTCGGGCGTCGCCGCGTAATCGAGCGGCTGTACTCCGCGCGGGATCACCCCCTCCGGCGGCAGTTGCAGCGTCTTGCCGTCCGCAAAGTTCGGATTCGCCGAAAACGATTTGTAGGCCGCCGTGTGCACCATCTCGGGCATGGCCTCCAGATTCCGCCGCGTCGGGTTGTCGCCGATCCCCAGGTTGATCCCCACCAGCGCGGTCAGCACCGCCAGCAGAAACAGGTTCAGCTTCATCGCGCTACCTCCTGCTCCCGCTCCTCCACCCGGACGGCCTCGTGCTCCCGCAAAAACCGCTCCACCGCCCCCACGTCGAACGCCGCGTCGCTTTCCTCCAGCACCAGCGCAAACCGGTCGTTGGTCACGCGCGGATCGAGCAGCGCCGCCTTGCGGCCCGGCCACAGCCGGCTCATGCCGAAGAATGCCAGCACCGTGCTCAACCCTGCAAATAGCACCATCACCTCGAAAGTGATCGGGACGAACGCCGGCAGCGAGTTCCATGGCTTGCCGCCCACGTTGATCGGCCAGTCCGAAGCCGTGGTCCAGTACTCGAACCACACCTTGAACCCCGCGCCGGTGAGGCCCAGCAGGAAACAGACCCACGGCAGCCGTGAGCGCTCCAGGCCCATGGCCTTGTCCAGGCCGTGCACCGCGTAGGGCGCGAACACGTCCACGATCGTGAAGCCCCGCCGCCGCGCCTCCGCGGTGACGTCCAGAATGGCGTCTTCGCTTTCGAAGATGCCGATCAGCACCCGCCGGCTCATGCCTCCCCTCCGTTGCCCTGGCCGTGGCTCAAAACCGCCTTCACCTCCCCCATGGCAATCACCGGCAGAATGCGGCAGAAAATCAGGAAGCAGGTGAAGAACAATCCGAAGCTGCCCGCCAGCGTGCTTACCTCCACGATCGTGGGCCGGTAGCTTGCCCAGCTTGAGGGCAGGAAATCCCGGTGCAGCGAGGTGACGATGATGACGAATCGCTCAAACCACATGCCCACGTTGATCAGCAGGCTGAGCACGAACACCACGCCCATGCTGCGCCGCACTCGCCGGAACCACAGCAACTGCGGAACTAGCACGTTGCAGCTCACCATGGTCCAGTAGGCCCAGGCGAACGGCCCCTTGGCGCGGTTCAGAAAAACGAACTCCTCGTACGGATTGCCGCTGTAAAACGCGGTGAAGAACTCCGTGCCGTAAGCCAGCGCCACGATGCCGCTGGTCAGCAGCAGCAGCTTGCACATCACGTCCACGTGCCGCGTGGTGATGTAATCCTCCAGGCCCATCGCTTTCCGCGCCACCAGCATCAGCGTCAGCACCATGGCGATCCCGGAGAAGATCGCGCCCGCCACGAAGTACGGCGGGAAAATCGTGGCGTGCCAGCCCGGAATCACCGCCGTGGCGAAATCCCAGCTCACAATCGTATGCACCGAAATCACCAGCGGTGTGGCCAGTCCCGCCAGCAGCAGGTAGAGCACCTCGTAGTGCCGCCAAACCCTGTACGAGCCGTTCCAGCCCAGGCTGAAAATCGAAAACAGCCGGTGCCGCAGCGATCCCCCCTCCGTCGATGCCAGCCGGTCGCGCACTGTGGCCAGGTCCGGGATCAGCCCCACGTACCAGAACGTCGCCGAGATCAGGAAATACGTCGAGATGGCGAAACAGTCCCACGCCAGCGGAGATCGGAAATTGATCCACAGCGAGCCGCGGAAATTGGGGTAGGGAAACAGCCAGTAGGCCAGCCACGGCCGCCCCGTGTGGATCACCGGAAAAATCCCCGCGCACATCACCGCAAACAGCGTCATGGCCTCCGCGGACCGGTTCACCGAGGTCCGCCACCGCTGGCGGAACAGAAACAGAATCGCCGAAATTAGCGTGCCCGCGTGGCCTATGCCCACCCAGAACACGAAATTCGTAATGTCGAACGCCCAGCCCACCGTGGTGTTCAGGCCCCAGGTCCCCACCCCGGTGGCGATCTGGTAACTCACCGCGGCGGTGCCCAGAAGCAGCAGCGCGAAGGCTGCCGCAAACGCGGCCCACCACAAGCCCGAAGGCGGACGCGTTAGCGCGCGGCACACGTCCTCGGTCACCGCCGCCGGCTTTTTGCGGCCGGCAATCAGCGGCAGCCGCAGCGGCGAGCAGATCTCAGCCATTCTTTTGGTCTCCCCCCTCGCGATTGCGGACGATCTTCAGGTAATGCACCGCAGGCCCCGTGTTGATCTCCTCCAGCACCCGGTATTGCCGCGCGTCCCGTGCCAGCCGCGCCACCCGGCTGTTCGCGTCGTTGAGATCCCCGAATACGATGGCCCCCGCCGGGCAAGCCTGCTCGCACGCCGTGCGGATCTCCCCGTCCCGCACCGGCTCTCCCACGCGCTTGGCCTCGATCTTGGCTTCCTGGATGCGCTGCACGCAGAAGGTGCACTTCTCCATCACCCCGCGGCTGCGCACCGTCACGTTCGGGTTCAGCGCCAGGTTCGCCAGCCGGTCTTCGCGCGGGTAGTTGAACCAGTTGAACCGCCGCGTCTTGTAAGGGCAGTTGTTCTCGCAATAGCGCGTCCCCACGCACCGGTTGTAGACCTGCTGATTCAGCCCCTCGGAGCTGTGCACGGTGGCCAGCACCGGACACACGGTTTCGCACGGCGCGTGGTCGCACTGCTGGCACATCATCGGCTGGTGCGCCACGGCCACCTCCTCGGGCGGGCCCGAATAATAGCGGTCGATCCGGATCCAGTGCATTTCCCGGTGCCGGCGCACCTCGTCTTTCCCTACCACGGGAATGTTGTTCTCCGCCTGGCACGCCGTCACGCAGGCCGAGCATCCCGTGCACGCGTTCAAATCCACCGCCATGCCCCAGCGGTGCCCCGTGTACGGATGATCTTCCGGCCAGAGTTCCTCGTGCTTCTCCTCCGGTTCGGCGGGCTTGGCCAGCTCTTCGGGCGTGGTCTCCTGCACGATGGGCCGCACCTCTCCGTCCGCCGGCGCGAGCTGCTTCGGCACCGAAAGCGTGCCGTACGTTTGCGTGATGGCTAGTTCCGTGCGGCGCCCCGTCCGCGTGATCTTCGCCGCGCCGCGTGTGTAGCGCAGCAGGCCGCCCTCCCAGCCCAGCAGCCCCGCCGCGCTCACCCCCACCCGGCCCTGTTCGTTCACGCTCGGCCGGGAATCGATCCACTGCGGGCCGAGTTTCGCGAATCGCTCGGAGGCCTTGCGGCCGTATCCCAACGCCACCGCGATCACCCGGTCGTGCTGGCCCGGCTGCACCACGGCCGGCAACTCGATCGCCGTCCCGGCCTCCACCCGCACGATGTCGCCGTCCTTCACGCCCAGCGCCGCCGCCGTGGCCGGCGAAATGGACGCGCAATTGTCCCAGGTGACCTTCGTGACCGGGTCCGGCAGTTCGTGCAACCACGGGTTGTACGCGTGCCGCCCGTCCAGCATTGCCACCGAGGGATAGAGCACCAGCGCGTAGCCCGCCGTTTCCGGTTGCGCCGCCTCCGGCTGCTCCTTGCGGAATACCTCCCCGGCGGGCCGGTGCGCGGCGGGCGCCGCCTCCACTTCCGCCAGCCCCGCCTCCACCGAGCGGTCCCAGAAGACCTGGAACGAGGTCTCCTTCTTCTGCCGCGGGAAGATGCGGCTCTGCCAGCTCTCCTTCAGCAAATCGTAGGCTTTGCCCGGCTTGCCGCACCACGCCGCCAGGCTCTCGATCACGGCGCGCGTGGCGCCCAGCGGCCGGATCGCCGGCTGCGTCAGGCTCACCAGGCCGGCCACCGGCTCCGCATCGGCCCAGGTCTCCAGGTAGTGATGATCGGGGCACACAAAGTGCGCCCGCTCCGCGCTCTCGTCCAGACTCCCGGCGAAGCTCACCACCAGCCCCGCGCGCCCGACCTCCGCCCCCGCCGGCAACTCCGCCGCAGGATTCACGCCGTCCACGAACAGAGCCGCCACCTGCCCCGCCTTCAGTTCTTCCAGCAGTTTCCCGAGTTCCCGGTCGTTCCCCTGCCGCTGCCGCGACGGCCGCTCGAGATCCAGCGTGGCGCCGTAGTTCCCCAGCCGGGCGTTGATCTCGTTCGTCCAAAGCTGCGCCTCCAGATCGTTCGCCCCGCACACCACCAGGCTCCGCCCGCGCGCCGCCAATAGCCGCTCGGCCACTTCGTCGCCCCTGCCGTCGCCCGCCGCGATCCGCTCCGCCAACTGCCGCAGCCGCGCCGGAATCTCCGCCGGCTCCACACGCACCCGCCGGTCCGCCTTGGTCCCCGTAAGCGACAGCCGCCCCTCGAACTGCGCGTGCCACGATCTCCCCGAGGGTGCCCGCCGCGATGCATAGTCGCGCGCAAATTCCACCGGCGAAATCCAGGTCCCCAGAAAATCCGCTTCGAAGCTCGCGATCACATCCGCCTTCGCGAAAAGGTAGTGCGGCAGCAGCCGCGCGCCGTGCGTTTTCTCGTGCGCGTCCAGGATGGCCGAGGCCGAAAGCGGGTCGTACACCACGTGCCGCGCGTCGCGAAACTGCCCCAGAAACCGCTCCACCCAGGCGAGCTTGGTCGGGCTGGTGATGGTCTCGCTCAAATAGCGGACCGCGCCCCCCGAGCGGCGGATCTTCTCCAGGCTCGCCAGAATCGCGGCGTCCACCTCCGCCCACGTGGAGGCTCTGCCGGCTGCCAGCGGCTGTTTCAAACGCAGTCCATCGTAGAGGCCCAGCAGAGATGCCTGCCCGGCGGCGCAGGTGGCCCCCCGCGAGATCGCCTGCTCGGGGTTGCCCTCCAGCTTGATCGGACGCCCATCGATCACCTTCGCCAGCAGCCCGCACCCCGCCGGGCAGGCTCCGCACGTGGATGCGTAGTACGTAGCCCGCCCGGCCACCCTGTATTCCGGCTGGTTCAGATACGGCAGCGCCTTCTCCACCGGCGCCCGCGAGCAGCCCGCCAGGGCACTGGCGGCGAACCCGAACCCGGCGGCCTTCAGAAAGCCGCGGCGGTCCCACCCGCCGGATACCTCGATCTGTTCGAGCGGGTTCTGCGGGAATTCCTCTTCCGCCGCCCGCGCGAATTCCGCGGGATTCTCGCGCTCCGCCAGGCTCCGCCAGTATCGCTTCTCCATAGCTCCCTCTAGAAATGGCAAACCGAGCAGTCCACCGGCGCGTTCACGCGCCGCCCCGCGATTCCCGTGCGGTTGGCCTCCCGGTGGCAGTTCACGCACCAGCCCATACTCAAGTCGGCCACCTGCCTCACCCGCTCCATGCTCTCCACCGGGCCGTGGCACTGCTGGCAGGCGACTCCCGCCCCCACGTGCGCGCGGTGATCGAAGTACACGAAATCGGGCAGCCTGTGGATGCGCGTCCAGGCGATCGGCTGCGGCGAGCGCTGCGGGTCGGGCCGCATCGCCGCGTCAAGCCCCAGCGCGTTGTACAGCTTTTGCAACTCCGGCGAGACCACCGGCCGCGGCGGCCGCTTCTCTTTTGCCGCCAATTCGTCCTCGGCCCGCACCGCGCCCAGCGAACTGGTCACGAAGCGGTGGCAGTTCATGCACACACTGGCCGGCGGGATACCCGCGTACCGGCTCCGCGCCGCCCCGAAATGGCAATACAGGCACTGGATCTGCAACTCGCCGGCATGCAGCCGGTGCGAATAGGCGATCGGCTGCGCCGGCTCATACCCCTGCTGGTTCCCCGGCAGGTGAAAGATTGCGGCGCGCGTCCCGAGCAGGAGCACGCTAAACGCCACGGCCACTCCCAGCACGATGGTGACCACCCGGCTTCTCATCGCACCACGGCTTTCTCGGCGGCCGGCAAGACCGCCGCCTGCGGCTGCTCGGAATATTTCAGGATCCACACCATGAACAGCGATACCAGCGCCAGGAACAGGTAGATGATGAAGCCGATCGAGTAGCCGTTCTTCCCCAGGTCGCGCACCGCGAAGGCCAGCATGGGCGGAATGGCGAATCCGCCGAAAGCCCCCAGGCCGCCCACCCAGCCTGCCGCGCCGCCCACCGCGTGCGGCACCGCTTGCGGCACCAGCTTGAATACCGCCGCGTTACAAATGCCCATCCCGGCCGCCAGCAGAATCTCGCCTGGAATCGCCAGTTGGTATTCCTGCGCCCCGATCATCACCAGCGCGCCCATCAGCATGATGAGCAGCGCCAGGATGGCCGTGTTCTCCCCGCCCTCGCGCAGCCGGTCGGAAACCACGCCCCCCAGCACGCGGATCAGCGAGGTGAGCACCGAGTAGAACGCCGTCAGCATGCCCGCCTGGATGGCGGTCATGCCGAAATTGCCCATCCAGTACGTCGGCAGCCAGGCCGTCAGCGCGATGAATCCGCCGAAGGTGGTGAAGTAGACGCTCACCAGCGCCCAGGTGCGCCACACGTGCGCCGAGGCCGCCAGGCTGTCGCGCATGCTGCCCGCGGGGAACAGTTCCTGCCCGTACCCCGCCGCCGCGCGCCGCGCCTCATCTGCCTCCAGGCCTTGCGCGCGCAACTGGAAATACGGTGAATTGCGCCCCAGTAGCCAGTACGCCAACGTGCCGCTGACCAGCATGCCCAGCCAGATCAGGTACGAGCTCGTCAGGCCCAGCGTCCCCAGCGCCAGCGGGATCAGCAGCGAGAAAATGCCCGGCGCCACGTTCCCCACTCCCGCGAAGACCGCCAGCGCCCGGCCTTGCGCCCGCCGCGGATACCAGTAGGAGACCTGGCTGATGCCCACCGAAAACGTGGCGATCCCGCAGCCGCACAGCACCGCCAGCACCAGCAGCAGCGGCAGGTAATCGGCCGTGAGCCGGGCAGGGTAGAGGAACGCCACCACCGCCGAAAGTCCCGCCATCCCGGCCACCGAAAGCCCCAGCAGCACCAGAAACGGCTTGCCCCCCCCGGTCGTGTCCACCCACGCCGAAAACGGAATCCTCAGCAACGATCCCGAAAGGGACGGCATAGCCACCAGGAAGCCGATGGCCAGCGGGCTGAGGTGCATCACCTGCTGAAATTTGGAGGCCGTGGGACCGAACAGAGCCACCGCCGCGAATCCAATGAAAAATCCCAGGGTCGCGCCCAGCAGTCCTTGACCCGGAGTTCCTGTCACTCGCTGCATGCCGCCCTCCTACGCCTTCGGCGCCGCTTCCGCCGGGCGCCGGTACCATCGCACCACCTGCGGCTTGCGCCACAAATAAGGATTGGGGATCACCAGCACGTGTACCAGGCGGGTGAACGGAAAGTACCCGATCACCAGGTACGCATTCACGATGTGAAACTTCACCAGCCACGGCATCGCCGACACCGCCGCCAGATTCGGGTTCAGCCTGACGAGCGACCAGAGATACGGCGTCAGCGTGGCGGCAAACCACGAAGAGCCCCAGGGATGAAAAATCGCCACCCCGATCCCGGAGGCGATCTGCACCGCCAGCAGCCCGAACAGGATCCAGTCCCGTGTCGTCGTCACCCGCCGCACTTTGCTGGTGGTGAATCGCCGCACCAGCGCCGCGCACAGCCCTACCAGCGAGAGGATCGCGAAAATCAGCGCCGAGATCTCCAACACGTACAGGCGCACCGGCTTCGCGTTCCATGCCAGCAACTGCTGCGGCAGGAAAAACGCCGCGATATGGCCCGCCGTGATCACCAGAATGCCGTAATGAAACGGCACCAGGCTCCAGAAATGTTGTTGGTTCTCCAGAAACTGCGACGACAAACTGGAGTAAGTAAACCCGCGCGCCCGGTACCGCTGAATGGTCACCGGGAGGAAGGTGATCAACACCATGTACGGCAGAATGGCGAACAGAAATTGATCGAGGTAGTGCGTGCTAGTCAAGGGCAGCCTCCTGAAAGATGGGCAGTTCCGCAGGGCGCCGTGGCGCATCCGGAAAATCGGCTTTCAGCTTCCGCAGGATGCCTTCCAGGATTTCTCTGTACGGGTTGCCCTCCGGCACTTGCATCTTCTCCAAAGCCGGCAGCAGAGCCTCGCCCGCCAGCCGCGCCGCTTCGGCCCGCTCCATGCGCGCCACCAGCGGCAGCAGGTGCGTCAGGTGGTCGGGCAGCTCCGTGGATTCTTCGATGCCGTAACGCCGCAGTTCTCCGCGCATCCGCACCAGAAATTCCCCCCGCTCGTAGTTCTCCCCGAACAGGTGCCATCCGATCTCCAAGGTGCAGGCCGGGTTGAACTCGAACGTCTGCACATACACTTCCTGCATCCCCGGATCCGCCGGATACCGCAGCCGCGCCGCCAGCTCCTCATAGCTGACTGCTGAAAGCTGGCCGCTGATCGCTTTCCTCACATCCCCCTCCTCGGTCCGGTCGTGAATCCGAAACCCACGCTCTGCTTGTGCGCCAGCGGATCTTCCAGCATCTGGATGGCCTCTTCGCGATGCATAGGCGGGATCACGAAGCGGTCCTCGAACGTGCACAGCGAGGTCAGCCGGTAGATGGCCTCCGCCTCCTCGGGCGAGCTGTCGGCCTCCCGCAGCATGCGCTCCGCCACGCTCATCTCCACGTCGCCCACTGTCAGCGCCCGCCGGTACCAGCGCACGGCTTTCTGCTTGCGCAGCGCGTAGCGCACCTTGGCTTCATGCCCCGCGCCGAACAGGTTCGCCAGAAACTTCATGGGCACGCGGGATTGCTCGATGTCATGGAACAAATCGCCCGAAACGCCGTTCACCGCTCCCGCGTCCCGGTTGGCCATCACCGGCGCCATGGGCGGCACGTAGAACAGCATCGGCATGGTGCGGTACTCGATGTGCGGCGGCAGCGCGATCTTCCAGACCTTCACGAACTGGTAGACCGGCGAGCGCTGCGCCGTCTCGATCACCGAATCGTGGATGCCGTTCTTGCGCGCCTCATAAATCACCTCCGGGTCGTGCGGGTCCAAAATCAGCGACCGGTGCCCTTCCACCAGTTGCTCGTCCGGCAGCTTGGCCACCTCTTCGATCCGCGAGGCGTCGTAGAGCACGTTGCCCAAATACCGGATCCTGCCTACGCAGGAGTGAAAACACGCTGGCGCCTGCCCCGTCTCCAGCCGCGGAAAACACAGGATGCACTTCTCGGACTTCCCCGTGTTCCAGTTGTAGAACATCTTCTTGTACGGGCAGGCCGCCACGCACGCGCGCCATCCCCGGCAGCGGTTCTGGTCCACCAGCACGATGCCGTCTTCGCCGCGCTTGTAGAGTGCCCCGGAAGGGCAGGCCGCCACGCACGCCGGGTTCAGGCAGTGATTGCAAATGCGCGGGAAGTAAAAAAACACCAGGCGCTCCACGGCGAACAGTTGCTGCTGCTGGTCCGGCGTGAGGCCCTTCAGGTTGGGATCGTTCTGCGCGTAGACTGGAGACCCGCCCAGGTCGTCGTCCCAGTTCGGACCCGCCTGGATCTGGATCAACTCCCCGGTCACCATCGAAATCGGCCGTGCCGTCGGCTGGTCCGGACCTTCCGGCGCATCGAAAAGGTGCTGATAGTCGTAGGTCCATGGTTCGTAGTAGTCGTCCATGGTTGGCATGTGCGGGTTGTGAAAGATATTGAAGACGGTCTTCTCTTTGCTGGTGGACTTCAGTTGCAGCTTGCCGTCCCGCACCTCCCAGCCGCCGCTGTATTTCTCCTGGTCCTCCCACTGCGTCGGAAACCCGGTCCCCGGCTTGGTCTCCACGTTGTTCCACCACATGTACTCGGTGCCGGGCCGGTCGGTCCAGATGTTCTTGCAGGCGATGCTGCACGTGTGGCACCCGATGCACTTGTCCAGGTGGAACACCATGGCTACTTGCGAGCGTACGTTCATGCCAGTCTCCTCTCCGCCCCTACCACCTCAGATCCGGCAGCTTGCGCACCAGAATGTGCGTGTCCCGGTTGCATCCCGTGGGCCCCCAATAGTTGAAGTGGAAGGTGAACTGCCCGTATCCGCCCACCATCAGGTTGGGTTTCAGCCGCACGCGCGTCAGGCTGTTGTGTCCGCCCGCCCGCCGGTAGTTCCGCAGCGGCGACTTGGGCACCGAATACGTGCGCTCCGGCGAGTGGTATTGAATCGAAATGCCCCGCGGAATCCGGGCGCTCACCGCCGCCCGCGTCACCACCACTCCGTTGTCGTTGTGGACTTCCACCCAGTCGTTGTCCTCGATCCCGATTTCCGCGGCATCCCGGTCATTGATCCAGAACGGCTCCACGCCGCGCGAGAGCGTGGTCATGCGCTGGTTGTCGCCGTAGGTCGAATGGATGTGCCACTTGCCGTGCGGCGTCAGGTAATTCAGCATCAGGCTGGGACCATCGGCCTTGCTCAGCCGCAAATCGGCGTATTCCACCGGCGAAGGTTTCGGCTTGTAGGCGGGCAGGTGCTCGCCGAACTGCAGGTATCCGGGGTGATCCAGGTAGAAGTGCTGCCGCCCCGTCAGCGTGCGCCACGGCACCAGGCACTCCTTGTTGTACGTGAAGGCCGCATAGGCCCGCCCGTTCTCGGAAAGACCGCTCCACATGGGGCTGTTCAGCAGCCTGTGCGGATACGCCTGCAAGTCTTTGTAACTCAGCCGCACCCCGCGATTCCGCTCCGCCAGGTGCGTGAGCGGCAGCCCGACCTTCTCCTGCATGTTCTGATAGGAGCGATAGGCCAGCTCCCCGTTGGTCACCGTGGCGAAATGCAGAATGGTGTCGCATACTTGCTGGTCTTCGAACAACGATGGATACTGCTGCCCGCCCCAGCTCACCACCGGCCGCGCGCGCAGCGTTTCGTCGTACAGGTCTTCGATCGCATACGACGTGCCGTGCGCACCCAGCCCGTTCGCCCGCACCAGCGGCCCGAAGGAGATGAACTCGTTATAGAGGTTCTTGTAGTCCCGCGTCACCACCTTGAGGTTCGGCATGGTCTGGCCGGGGATGGCCTCCACCTCCCCCCGCATCCAGCTCCGCATGGCCGGCTGCGCGATCTCCGCCGGCGAATCGTGCGCCAGCGGCGACGCCACCAGGTCCTCTACCGCGTCCGGAAAATGCCGTCCTGCCAGTTCGCTGAACTTCTTGGAGATGGTGCGGAAGATCTGCCAGTCGCTCTTGGACTCCCAGCACGGCGGCACCGCCGCGGAAAGCGGGTGGATGAAACTGTGCATATCGGTCGAGTTCAGGTCCGCCTTCTCGTACCAGGTGGCCGCCGGCAGCACGATGTCCGAGTACAGCGCCGAAGTATCCATGCGGAAGTTCAGGTCCACCACCAGGTCCATCTTTCCCTGCGGCGCCTGCTCGTGCCAGGCGACTTCCCTCACCGATCCCCCCGCCAGGTCCTCCGCGATGGCGTTGGTGTGCGTGCCCAGGTAGTGCTTGAGAAAGAACTCGTGCCCCTTGGCGCTGGACATCAGGGCGTTGCCGCGCCAGATGTACCAGACCCGCGGCCAATTTTCCGGCGCGTCCGGATCTTCCACCGAAAATTTCAACGTGCGTTCCTTGAGCTGCTCCACCGCCACCTTCACTGGGTCCTGCCCGCAGGCCCTCGCCTCGCGAACCACATCCAGCGGATTGCGGTCGAACTGTGGGTAAAACGGCAGCCAGCCGTTGCGCACCGCCTCCACCTGCACGTCCGCCGTGTGCCCGTGCGCGATATCCAGCCCCTCGCCGCCGCCCGCTCCGTCCCGCGGCATGGCGTGGTAGTCCCGGAAGCTGCGCTCGTAGCGCCACTGGTCCGTGTGCATGTAGTGCCAGCTCGGCGCGTTTTGCAGCCGCACCGCCGGCATCCAGTCCCGCGCGAACGCGATCGCCGACCACGGCTCCATCGGCGCCAGCTTCTCCTGCCCCACGTAATGGTTCAGGCCGCCGCCGTTCACCCCCACGCACCCGCAGAACATCAGCGCGTGAATCCCCGCCCTGTACATCAGGTTGTTGTGATACCAGTGATTCACTCCTGCCCCGATGATGATCGAGCATTTGCCCCGCGTGTGCCGCGCCGTGTTGCCCCACTCTCTGGCGAACCGGATCAGCGTCTCGCGTCCCATGCCGGTGTACTTTTCGGCCCACGCGGGCGTGTATGGCAACCCTTCGTCGTCGTAATCTGTGGGATAGGCCCCGCTCAGGCCCCGCGGCACTCCGTACTGCGCCATCAGCAGGTCGTACACCGTTGCCACGGTCACGGCGCCCCCATCGGCTGTCTGGATCCGCGTCACCGGCACACCCCTCGTGAGCGTGCGGCCCTCGCCGAAATCGTCCAGCTCGACTTCCACGGTTTCGCCGCCCAGGAAGCTCAGCACCGGGTCGATGTCGCTGCCGTCCTGCCCGTCCTTGAGTTGCAGGTTCCACTTCCCCTTCTGCTTCGCCCACCGGAACCCCACCGTCCCCTGCGGCATCTTGGGCTTTCCGTCTCCGGCATCCCACATCAGGAACTGCCAGTCGCCGTTCTCCACGCCCTGGTAAGCGGCCAACCGGTTCGCCCGCAGCAGTTGGCCCGCCCGCCATTTGCCGTCCTGCTGCCGCAACTCCACCAGGAACGGCGCATCCGTGAACCGCTTGGTGTAGTCCAGGAAGTACGGCGTCGGATTCTCGTGGTGAAATTCCTTCAGCAGCACGTGGTTCACGGCCATCCACCAGGCGCAGTCCTGGCCCGCGTTGATGGGGATCCATTCATCCGCGTACTTCGCCACCTGGTTGAAATCCGGCGCGAAGACCCACATCTTCGATCCGTTGTGCCGCGCCTCCGCCGCGAAGTGGCAGTCCGGTGTGCGCGTCATGTTGAGGTTTGAGCCCATCACCGCCAGCAGCTTTGCGTTGTACCAGTCCGCCGATTCGGCTACGTCCGTCTGCTCGCCCCACACTTCCGGCGAAGCCGGCGGCAGGTCGCAGTACCAGTCGTAGAACGAGAGCGCCACCCCGCCCATCAGTTCGAGCATCCGCGCGCCGGCGGCGTAGCTGATCATGGACATGGCCGGAATGGGCGAAAACCCCGCAATGCGGTCCGGCCCGTATTTCTTGATGGTGTGGATATTGGCGGCGGCGATGAGTTCCACTGCTGTGTCCCAGTCCGCCCGGCGGAACCCGCCCTTGCCGCGCGCCTTCTGCCAGCGCCCGCGCGCCTCCGGGTTCCCCACCAGCGACGCCCACGCTTCCACCGGATCCTCATGCCGCGACCGCGCGTCCTTCCACAGGTCCAGTAGCGCCCCGCGCATGTACGGGTACCGCACCCGCAGCGGGCTGTAGAGGTACCAGGAATAGGAGATTCCGCGCTGGCAGCCGCGCGGCTCGTAGGGCGGCAGCCCCGCCTCCAGGCTGGGATAGTCCAGCCCCTGCATCTCCCACGTCACGATCCCGTCTTTGACGTAAATCTGCCACGTGCAGCCGCCCGTGCAGTTCACCCCGTGCGTGCTGCGGATGATCTTGTCGTGCTGCCAGCGGTTCCGGTAGAACTGCTCCCAGGAGCGCAACTGAGGGCGCGCTTCATCCTTGATCCAGGGCAGGACCCCGTTCCCGTTTCCGTTCGGCTTCATCGTTCGCGTCTCCTTGCGCTTTCCACCAGCGCCCGCCGCACGTTGCGGAAGCGCCGTTTCCATGCCGCATCCATCGCCACCAGCCCCAAAATCGCCCCGCCCAGGCCCAGCAGGAAGAAGTTCAGCCGGGCCGCCGATTCGTCCTGCCCCCCGCGCCGCGCGGCGTCTTCGAAAAACGCCACCAGCGGCAGAATCTCCTCCGGCTTCAGCGCGTGTTGCCGGAACACCGAGGACATCGTGGGCGTGGCCGGCGCGAACAGCCAGGCCGCCATGTTCTTCCGGCCTTGCAGCCGCTCATACACCCGCGTCAGGTCCGGTCCCAGCCGCCCGCCGCCGAATTCGCTCACCGACTTCACCGTGTGGCACGAAAGGCATGCCGGGCCGCCGTTCGCCAACCCCCGGTCCCCCCGGAAAATGGCCGCGCCCTGCGCCACGTCGTACGCCGTGAAGGGGCGGTCGCTGATCTGCATCCCCGCAAACTGCGACTTTGGCAGCTTGGATTCCGCGTCCAGCATCGCCAGCAGCGCCTGCGCGCGCTCCTTGGACATGCCGCTGATCGTGGGCATCACCACGCCGCGGGCCTCCTGTTGCAGCTTCAGGGCGTAAGGGTCGCCCTTGTCCATCATGGCTTGCGGGCTCTGCAGGAACTCGATCAGCCACTCCCGATCCTTCCGCGCCGTCACGTTCTTCAAGTCCGGCCCGGTCAATCGCCCCCCGCCCACTGTGTGGCAGCTCACGCAGTTTTGCCGGAAAAAATCCGCCGCCTCCTGCGCCCGCCCCGCGCCCGCCGCCAGCAGCACGTACGTGATCACACAAAGCGGCCTGCTTATCTTCTTACGGCCCAAAAAAAGGGAGCCTCTACGTTTCCGCCTAGCCATTTGGCCTCCGCGAGTGAGAAATGTCCGCCAGCGTCGTCTTGTGAAGGAAGTCCAGGTACGCGCTTCGCACGTCCCGCCAGGCTTCATGCGCCGTGCACGGCCGCGCCGAATCGCACTCCTTTCCGCCTCCCAGCAAACAGGCCAGCTCGGCGCGGTCCCGATCGAACAGCTCCACGATTTCGTACAGGTGGATCCCGGCGGCGTCCCGCTTCAGCCGGTAGCCGCCCCCATTCCCCCGCGTGGCCGCGATCAGTCCGGCATTGCCCAGTGTCCACAGGATCTTGGATAGGTAGTTGGCAGGGATGCCGGCCTGCTCGGCTAACTCGCGGCCCAGCATGCTCGCCCCCTCCGGCAACCGCGCCAGGTGCGTGAGGGCCCGCAATGCGTGTTCCGACGTCGTCGTGAGCATTGTTGACTTCTTCATGAACATATGTAGATTGCCCCGGCCCCGTCTGTGACTAAAGTCACCCGCCCGACCCGCTCCCCTCGGTCGCCCAATCTTTTCTACGCCGCTAGCGTGACTTTAGTCCTATCCGCCGCGTCCGGGGTGGAGGCATAGTAAAGCTAGAATGAAACTCAGGCTACAAGGCAATTCGTTGCGCCTGCGCCTTACCCGGACGGAGGTCGAGCGCTTGCGGGATACCGGCCTGGTGGAGGAATCCGTGGATTTTGGCGCGGGTGCAGCGCTGACCTACCGCATTTCTGCCGCCTCCGTACCTTCGCTGCATGCCGGGTTCTCGGGCCGTGCGATTACCGTGCAGGTGCCCTCCGAGTCCGCGCGCCAGTGGGCGGAGGCGGACGAGGTCGGGCTTTACGCCGCGCAGGGCGCCCTCCGGATCTCGGTCGAGAAGGACTTCCGTTGCCTGACGCGCCGCCCGGAAGAGCAGGAGCCCGATGCGTATGCCCATCCCGGCGAGTGAAAGGAACATCGTGCCCATCGTAATCGGCGCCAAACGCGACAGTGACTTTACCGATCCCATCGGCATGCTCGGCGACTGTCACCGCCGCATCGAACGTTTTCTCAAGGTGCTGGTGACGCTCGCCGCGAACGCGGAAGGCGGCCCCCTCACCGACGAACAGCGGTCCGCCCTGGCCGGCAGTCTTCTCTATTTCCGGAACTCCGCGCCGAAACACACCGCGGACGAAGAAGAGAGCCTGTTCCCGCGGCTGCATCGCCTCCATCAACCCGACATCGAGCCCCTGCTGGCGCGCATCGAATCTCTGGAACAGGATCACGAGTGCGCCCAGCAGAGCCATGACGAGATCGATCGCCTGGGTCAACGATGGCTGGCCGAAGGGCAGCTTTCCAACGCGGACGCCGAGCGCTTCTCCACTCTGCTTCGACAACTGGAGAAGCTCTACGGCCACCATATCGCCATCGAGGACACGGAAGTCTTCCCCGCCGCCGCCCGCGTGCTTCCCGCCGCCGCCCGCGCCGCCATCGGGGCCGAGATGGCCGCCCGCCGCGGCGTTACCGAGCCGCGACTATAGGGAGCAGCGTCTTAGACTTTCAGAGGTTTACATCTCTTATGCAAGCGTTCTACACTTGGCCGCGGAGGTGACTCGTGTCTCAGATTCCGCTTTCGCTTACCCGCCGGCAGTTCGGTATGGGTCTCGGCGGCTGGGCCATCGCATCACGCTTGTTCGGCGCCGCGCCTTCCATGCCCTGGATGACGCCGGCCACGGTCCGAAAGGTCTATCTGGCCGTGCCCCAACCGACCTGGCCCCGCCCGGACTTGGACGTTCGCAAAGAGCAGGCCGGCCTCGAAGCTGTCCTTGCCGCCGTGGAGCGCCGGCACGCCGGCGAGGTCCGCTTCACCGGCGGAGACCTCCTCCGCACCGTCGAGGACGCGCAAGCGTTCGTCAAGGGCCTGCAGGACGTTGACGGGGTCCTGATTGTGGACCTCACCTCCGGCACCAGCGGCATGCTGCGGGCGTTGCGCGAAATCCCTGTTCCCGTGCTGCTGTTCGCGCGGCCTTATTCGGGCTGGTCCTACGTGGACGTCGTGGAGTGGGCGCGCAGCGGCAAGAAGGCGGACCTCCTGGTCTCGAGCGAACCCGGTGACCTGGACCCGTACCTGCGCATGTTCCGCACCGTCCACCACCTCCGCACCAGCAAGGTGCTGGTGGTCGGCCCCGGAGCTGGCCGGAGCCAGATCACCGAGGCTTTCACCCGGCAGTTCGGCACCGCGTTCGCGTTCCCCGAATACCGCGACCTGCAAGCGGCCTTCGATGCGGCCGACCCCGCGCAGGCGCAAAAGGCTGCCGCCGAGTTCACCCGTGGCGCCCTGAAGGTCGTTGAGCCGGCGCCCGCCGAGATCACCGCCGCGCTGCGCTTCTATCACGGGGTCGCTAACCTGCTCGAGCGCGAGCGCGCCAACGCCATCACCATCGACTGCCTGGGCGGCTTCAAGCGCGGCGACCTGCCGGCCTATCCCTGCGTCGCCTGGTCCAAGCTGAACGACCAGGGGCTCTATGGCGTCTGCGAGGCCGATGTCCTCTCCACCATGACCCAGTTGCTCCTGACTTCGTTTTCCGGCAAGCCGGGATTCGTCTCCGACCCGGTCTTCGATACCAGCCGCAACGAGATCATTCATGCGCACTGCGTAGCCGCCACGGCGATGCTGGGCATCGGCGGAGCCACGTCTCCCTATCTCATTCGTTCTCACATGGAAGACAACAAGGGCGTCTCCATGCAGGTGGTCCTGCCCATCCAGGAGACCATCACGGTGGCCAAATTCCTGGATGCCCGTTCGTTCGCGATCTCCTCCGGCGAGGTCCTCGGCAACGTCGATGATCCTCGCGGCTGCCGCTCCAAAATCCGCACGCGGGTTGCCAATGCGCGCCGCCTGCTGGAGGGCTACTCGGGCGGCTTGCACCGGGTCATCGTTTACGGCGATTACGTCACCCCGGTGGAGCGTATGGGACGGCTGATGGGCTTCCAGGTGGTGCGCGAAGGCGAGGATCGGCCCGCTCAGCGCGCGATCTGAAGGAGCCGCCGTTCCGCCAGCTTGCGCACCACGGCGCAACACTGCTGCCGGACCACGTCCGCCCCGGCGTTGACCTTGGCGGCCAGTTCCTGCGTCAGTTCCTCGAGCGGCCGGCTGCCGTCGCATCGGCTCAGGAAGTCCGCTACCTCCGCCTCCACCGCGAGCGATGCGGGCACACCTGTCGTCAGCCGCAGCCGGCGGGACGTGGTGGCCCATTTCCCGCCGGATACCCGCAGAGTCTGCTCCAGTTGCGCCGCGGGCGACAGGCGCGGCTTCATGGCGAGCAATTCTTCATCGGTGGGATGCGCGGAGAGGATGTCCTGGGTGGCGAACGTCGTCAGCACCGTGGCTCCGTAAGGCTCGGTGGGGTCCGCGGCCATTTCTTCGATCCGCAGCCAGCTTTTCCCGGAGCGGCGCCGCATCGCCAGCAGGCCGCCGTGAACCTCTTCTACCTCTCGCTCCCGGTAGTAAGCCATAAACTCGGCGAGCCTCGCGCCGGCTTGCTCCGGTGGCCAGGTCGTGCGGATCCGCTCCTCCGCGTACGCCACCGCGTCGCGGGAGTAGCGTCGTAGGATCCAGGCGTCGCAGCCGCTGCCCGCCAGCCACCCGGCCAGCCGGTCCTGCCACCTTTCGCCTCGCACCTGCACCCATTCCAGCGTGGCCTGAAAGTACCCGCCCTCCGTCAAGTGCTGCGCCGCTTCGCGCACGACGCGCCGGCAGTACTGGTCCAGCTCCATGCTGTTTTCGCAGTACATCTCCCCGGAGGTGGGCGTCACGAAATACGGCAGGTTGGCCAGGATCAGGTCGAACTGGCGGTCCTTGACGGGTTCGAAGGTATTCCCGGTGAGCGACTCGATATTATCCACCCGGTTCAGCCGGGCATTAAAGAGGATGAACTGCTCGGCGCGCGGATTCAAGTCCGTGGCCACCACCCGCCCGCTATGCGCCGCCGCCAGCACCCCCAACATGCCGCACCCCGCGCCCAGATCCAGCGTCGCCCGGCTGGGCGCGCGCAGGCTGAACAGTTGTAGCACGCGCGTGGTGGGATTGGGCCAAAGCACCGCGTCCGAGGATTGCTCTGAGCGCATGCGCGCCGCCGTGTCTGCGGCGAACACGTGTTCGTCACAAGGTGTCAGCATGACTCTGGGCGAAACCGAGTCTCCCTCCTGCGCCAACATTCCGGATTCCAGCATCACCCGCAGCACGGGCTCCGGAATGGCTCGGGAGATCGTCGTTTTCTCCTGTGCCACACCCGTCACGAACAGCCGCACCAGGAGATTCAGCAGCGAGGGCTCGCGCGTGCGTTCCAGCAGGAACACCAGGTTCCCCGTGTAGTTGGGCAGCTCGCGCAGCGCGGGCATCTCCCGGAACGTCTCCTGCGTGAATTTTGCTTCGGTCAGAAAGTCGCGCAGCCTTTGCGCGTCGGCCGGTGCCAGGGGCTTCAACATCGGGTGGACCCTTCCGCTCCGCTACCGGCTCGCCGTGAAGATGGACTTCGGCAGCGTCGCGTGCACGCCTTTCACACCATCTACCACCTGCGTCACGTGCAGGTCCACCGCGGCGCTGGTGAGCATGTACGCGTCGTCGCGGGACAGGCCGTGCGCCGCCATCAGATAGTCGATCATCTCCCGGGTGGCGCGCCGCGCCGCCTCATCCAGGCTCTTGTCGAGGCCCATGGTGATGTAGTGGGTGGGGGTCTCGGCGCGTGGCCACCGCAGTTTCAGGTCCTTCCGCACCGTGAACCGGAAGACGCCGGTCAGGTTGGTCTCGATTGCCGTGATGCACACTTCGCCGTCTCCCTGCGCCGCGTGTCCGTCCCCTACGGAGAACAGCGCTCCCGGCACCTGCACGGGGATGTATACCTTCGTGCCGGCCACCAGCCATTTATTGTCCAGGTTGCCGGCGTTATAGGACGGCGGGGCGCTGTCCAGCCTGCCCATCGGCGGCGCCACGCCCAGGTTCCCGAAGAACGGCCGCACCGGGATGCGGATTCCCGGCGCGAACTCGGCCGTCATGCTCTGCCGGTCCAGCCGCACCAGTTTCTCCCGCAGATAGGGAAACTCCTCCGGCAACGCGCCGGATCCCGGCTCGATCATCATCCAGCCGTAGGGTGAGCGCAGCCGGATATCCAGAATCTCCACCTCCAGAACGTCGCCCGGCAAGGCCCCCTCGATGGCCACCGGTCCGGTGAGGAAGTGCGGACCCGGTCCGCGGTCCTTCACTTCGGCATACATCTGCTTCATCTCGCGGATGGGATCCTCCGGCGCCGCGCCCAGCCGCTCCAGCATCTCCGGAATGCCCACGATGGTGTCCATGGTTACCGCCTCGCCCGATCTCACCGTCAGCACCGGTTTGGCATCGGCCGCGAAGTGGCCCCACTCGATGGTGGACGGCGTCACATGCACTACGTGCTGCGCCTCCGCCGCCCCGCTCCACCATACCCCCACTACAACTGCCAGCCACGGGGTACGCCTCAAACTCCATTGCCTCATCTTTGGTGACCTCGCTCGATCTCCTTAGTCTCGCATCACATTGTATTTCAGAAAAACAGGTGCTAATATACGAACCGAAGGCGAGAAGGAGACACCGCCATGCGGCTCCGAGGCTCACTCTCGCAACTGTCCCTCCAATTCCTGGCGCGGTTTCACGCCTTGCGCCGGCAAGCCTCCGCGGTTCAACAAACAAAGGAGATGGGCTGTGGGTCACCCGATCCTCGCTCCGGTTGAGAGTGAGACGTGCCAGTTGACCCTCGAAAACCTGTCGCGGTTTCCCGAGGGAAGCGAACTCCTGAGTTGCATCCAGTGCGGCGCGTGCGCCGGCACTTGCCCGTACGGCGATGTCATGGACTATCCGCCGCGCCGCATGATCGCCATGATGCGCGCCGGCTTGCTCGAGAAAGTTTTTGCCAGCGACAGTCTCTTGTCCTGCGTGGCCTGTTATGCCTGCATGGCCAAGTGTCCCCGCGGCATCCGCCTGACCGAGGTCCTGCTGCCGCTCATGAAGGAGCAGACCCTCACGCACCTCCCCGAACTGCCCGCCGAATTGCAGCGCGCCCTGCAAAGCACCCTGCGCTACGGCAACCCTATGGGAGAGCCGTCCCGCAAACGAGCTGCCTGGGTCAAGACCGCGGGCGTCCCCATCCGCATCCTGGCCGAAGATCCGAGGCCTGCCGACGTGCTGTGGTTCGTCGAGTGCTACACCTCCTTCTATCCCCGCGGCCAGGACAACAGCCGCGCTACCGCTCGCATCTTCCATGCCCTGGGGATCGACTTCGCCATCCTGGGCAACGAGGAGAAGTGCGCCGGTGAATGCGGCCGCCTGACCTGGGAACCCGGCCTGTTCGAGACCCTCATGGACTACAACATGGCGGTCTTCCAGAAGTACCGCTTCCATCGCGTGGTGACTTCCTGCCCACATGCCCACAATGCCTTCAAGAACCGCTACCCCGCTCTGGGGTTCAACTGGGGCCTCGATCACACCACGCCGTTTCTGGCCGGGTATCTGGCGCAGCTCAAGCCCCTGCTCCGGCGCAAACTGTCCTATGCAGTCACCTATCACGATTCCTGCTGCCTTGGCCGCCAGAACGAGTTCTACGACCCGCCGCGTCTGCTCCTCCAGACCATCCCCGGCGTGAAGCTCGTGGAAATGGTGCACAACCGTGTGAACTCCATCTGCTGCGGTGGTGGCGGTGGCGGCATGTGGCTGGATACGTATTTCAAGGCCAAAGGCTACGAGCGCCTTTCCGAGCGCCGCGTCAAAGAGGCCGTGGCCACGGGCGCCGATGTGCTGGCCGTCTCCTGCCCTTACGAAGTCCCGCGATTCGAAGATGCCCTGAAGGTCCTCGGACACGACAAGAAGATGATCGTCCGGGACGTCACGGAACTGCTGGCCGAGTCAATGGAGGGTAACCCATGAACATCCTGGTGCTCTTGCGAATGGTCCCGGACGTGGTGGAAGAGTTGGAGATCGCTCCTGGCGGGAAGGCCCTGGACGCCGACTTGCTGCGCATGATGTTGAGCGAATCTGACGGCCACGCCCTGGAGGAGGCGCTGCTCCTCAAGGAACGCTACGGCGGCGTCGTGACGGTGTTGGCCCTCGACGCCCCGGAGGTGGACGACGCTCTGTTCACCGCATTGGCCAAAGGCGCCGACCGGGCCGTGAAGATCTCCGATGCCGGCGAGAACCCCACGACGCTGGAGGCGGCCTACACCTTCGCCGGCTGGATCGCGGGCCAGCCCGACTTGGCCTACGCGGACGTGATTCTGACCGGCGTGCAGGCTATCGACGACTTGGACGGGTTGCTCGCGCCCCTGGTGGCGCACCAGATGCGTCTGCCGTATCTGGGCATCGTCACCCGCCTGGCCGTGGATGTCCCCGGCCGCGTGGCCACCGCCATCAAGGAATACCCCGGCGGCGTGCGCGGCGAGTTCGATGTCGATCTGCCTGCCGTCTTTGGCATTCAGGCGGCCGAAAAGCCTCCGCGCTACGTCCCTGTGGCCAAGGTGCGGGCGGCCATGAAGTCCCGCCAGATCGAGTCTGTTCCCGCGCCCACACTGGCCGAGGCCGGTCCTTCCCTGGTGAACGTGGTTGCCATGGAGAAGCCCCAGCCGGCGGAGTGGGCCGCGATGCTGGAAGGCTCTCCTGAACAGGTTTCCGGTAAGGTCTGCGAGATCCTCGCCGGGACCGGACTGCTCTGAGGAGGCAAACCATGAGCGGCAATGTCTGGGTTTTCGCGGAGCAATGGCGCGGACGCATCTCCGAAATCACCTATGAGGCCCTGGCCTTGGGAAAGGAACTGGCCGGCGCCCTCCAGGTGCCCCTGGAAGCGATCCTCCTGGGTCACAACGTCCTGCCTTTGGCCGGGACCCTCGGAAAAGCGGATACCGTCCTGGCGGGCGAGCATCCCGCGCTCGCCGAGCTGGTGCCCGGCCTCTATGCCGAAGCCCTCGCCGCCCTGGTCGAAGAGCGGGCGCCCTGTGCCGTGCTGATTCCGCTCACCAATATCAGCCTGGGCATGGGCACGCTGCTGGCCGCCCGGCTGCATCTCCCCTCGGTGAACTTCTGCCAGGACGTGCGCGCCGCTGCGGCGGGCATCGAGGCTCGCTGCGTGCTCTATGGCGGCAAGATTGAGTCCCGTGTGACGGCGGCGGGAACGCCGGCGATCTTCGGCATCTGGTCCGGCGCCCGCTCGCCGGAGGCCGGCCGCTCCGACCGTGCTCCCTCGGTCGAGGAGGTCCGCGTGACCGTGCCCGACGATACGCGCGTGCGCCTGAAGCGCTACATCGAGCCCGAGGCCGGCGATGTGGATATCACGCGCCAGGAGGTGCTGGTGGCCGTGGGGCGAGGCATTCAAAGCCCCGAAAACCTGGCTTTGGCCGAAGATCTGGCCCGCTCCCTGGGCGGCGCCGTATGCGCCTCCCGCCCGGTCATCGACCAGGGCTGGTTGCCGCTTTCCCGCCAGGTCGGCAAGTCCGGCCTCACCGTCAAGCCCAAGCTCTATGTGGCTCTGGGAATCAGTGGCGCACCCGAGCACGTGGAAGGCATGCGCGACTCCAGCCTGATCGTGGCCGTCAACAGCGATCCCCGCGCGCCCATCTTCGGCGTCGCGCATTATGGCATCGTGGGCGACGTATTGGAAGTGCTGCCCGCGCTCACTGCCGCCATCGAGGCCCGTAAGGAGGCGCATAGCCATGCCTGACCCGGCGGCCTCAGTCTACCTGGGGGTATTGGGGTACGCCTGGCTTTGGGCGATGGCTATGGTGTCCTTCTACCTGTTCGGAACGCGCGTCTGGCGGTACGCCGGCGTGCTGCGCGGCGCCCGCCCGGAAAAGCGCTGGGACCGGCTCCCGGAACGCTTCCGGCGGTTCGCCGCGCAGGTGCTCGGACAGCAACGGCTCCGCGAAGAGCCCCTCATCGGACTGGCCCACCTGGTCATCTTCTGGGCTTTCGTGGTGTATGCCGCCGGCTTCTTCTGGAATTTGGTTCGCGGCCTGCTGCCGTTCCTCCCCGTCCCCTATGCCGATGATGTGCGCTGGATGGCTCTGGCGCTGGCGGGGGCGGGATTTATCGGCCTGGCCGCGCTGGCCGTGGCGGCGGTGAGGCGCTATGCGTTCCCGCCGCCGCGGCTCGAGCAATCCCCGGATGCGGCGGTCATTCTGGCCCTGATCGGCATCGTACTGGTCTCCTGGCTCACCGGCTGGTTCGCCAGGCCGCGCCTGCCCGCCCTCGCCATCGCCATGTGGTGGCTGCACATGGCTACCGTCCTCGGTTTTCTGGCCTATTTGCCCTATTCCAAGCATCTGCACTTGCTGGCCTCGCCGTTCGGCGTGTTTTTCAGCGCGCTCCAGCCGGGTGGCATGCCGGCGCCCTCCGAGGGCGCTTCGCGCCGCCAGGAATTCACCTGGCGGCAGTTGTTCAGCGGCTTGGCCTGCGCCGAGTGTGGCCGCTGCGACCGCGCCTGCCCGGCCTTCCAGAGCGGCGCATCGCTTTCCCCCAAGATGCTCATGCACCAGGTGAAGGAGTTGGTCCGCGCGCCCTCCGACGGCGCCTTCCAACCCGAGGGGATCTGGGCCTGCACCACCTGTTACGCCTGCATGTCCCGCTGCCCGGTCTTCAACGAACATCTGCCGCTGGTGATCGAGCTGCGCCGCCGCCTGGTCTCCCAAGGAGAAATCGATGCGCGGCTCCAGGAAGCGTTAACCAACCTCGGCCGCTATGGCAATTCCTTCGGCCAGTCTCCGCGAAACCGCGCCAAATGGACCCAGGGCCTCGATTTCCACATCAAGGACGCCCGCAAGGAACCGGTCGAGTTCCTCTGGTTCGTGGGCGATTACGCTTCCTACGACCCCCGCCTGGCGGATGCCACCCGCGCAGCGGCGCGCGTTTTCCAAGCGGCCGGCCTGGATTTCGGAATTCTCTATGATGGCGAGCAGAATGCCGGCAACGACGTGCGCCGCGCCGGCGAAGAGGGCCTCTTCGAAGTGCTCGCCGAGAAGAATCGCAAGACCCTCGCTAAGGCGAAGTTCTCCGCCATCGTGACCACGGACCCGCACAGCTACCACGTTCTGAAACACGAATACCCTGCGGTCAACGGCGGCTTCCGCGTCTGGCATGCCGCCGAACTTCTGGACACGCTCCTCCGGGATGGCAAGCTCTCTCTGCAACAAACGCCGCCGGGAACTGCCACGTATCACGATCCCTGTTATCTGGGCCGCTATAACGGAGTGTATGCGCAGCCCCGCCGCATCCTCGGCGAGCTGGGCGTCGGCTTCCAGGAAATGCCGCGCAATCGCGAGCATGCCTGGTGCTGTGGGGCCGGAGGCGGGAAAATCTGGATGGAGGACCTCCCTCCTGCCTCCGGTCCCCGGGAACGTCCCGCCGAGAGCCGTCTGCGCGAAGCGGCTTCGCTCGCCGGCGTGGACACCCTCGTGGTCGCCTGCCCGAAAGACCTGGTTATGTTCCAGGACGCCGCTAAAACCACCGGGCTGGCGGACCGCATCGCCGTCAAGGACCTGATGGAAGTCACGGAACAGGCCATCGCGCCTGCCCGGGAGAAAACCCATGCATGATTCCGTGCGCGTCGGAGTGTACGTCTGCCACTGTGGCCGGAACATCGAGGGCACCATCGACGTGCGGGAGGTGGCCGAGTATGCCGCCACCCTCCCCGGCGTCGCCCTGGCCCGGGATTACCGGTACATGTGCTCGGACCCCGGCCAGGAACTCATCCGGCAGGATATCCGCGATCAGGACCTGAATCGCGTGGTGGTCGCCGCCTGCTCGCCCTGCCTGCACGAGAAGACCTTCCGCCACGTGCTCGAGCAAGCCGGCCTGAATCCGTACTTCTTCCAGATGGTCAACATCCGCGAGCACGCTTCCTGGGTGCATGAGGACCGCAGGGCGGCCACCGTAAAAGCCAAAGACCTCATCCGCGCGGCCGTTCGCCGCGTGCGCCTGCACCGCCCGCTGGAGCGCCGCCAGGTCTCCATTCATCCCGACGTGCTGGTGGTCGGCGGCGGTATCGCCGGCATTCACGCCGCCCTCACCCTCGCCAATTCCGGCAAACACGTCTACCTCGTGGAACGGGAACCCACCATTGGCGGCCACATGGCGCAGTTTGACAAAACCTTCCCCACGCTGGACTGCGCCGCCTGCATCCTCACCCCCAAAATGACTGCCGTGAAGATGCACCCTAAGATCACCCTCTGGACCCTCTCCGAGGTAGCCCGGGTGGAAGGCTACGTCGGGAATTATCAGGTCACGGTCCGCCGCAAACCCCGCTATGTCCTGGAGGATGTCTGCATCGGGTGCCTCGAGTGCATCGAAGCCTGCGTCTACAAGCAGGCCAAGGTGCCGGATGCCTTCAACGTGGGGCTGAGCAAGCGCAAGCCGGTCTACATCCCCTTCCCGCAGGCCGTGCCGCAGGTCGTGGTCATCGATCCGGAGACCTGCATCGAGTTCAAGAGCGGACGCTGTAAGAAAACCTGCGTGGAAGTCTGCGCGGACCGCAAGGCCATCGACTTTCACCAGCAGGAAGAACTGAAGACCATCGACGTCGGCGCCATCATTTTGGCCACCGGCTTCCAGGTGTTCGATGGCCGGCGCCTTCCCTATTACGGCTACGGGGCTTATCCCAACGTCTACACGGCGCTGGAGGTGGAACGCCTGGTGAATGCCGCCGGGCCGACCGCTGGCGAGATCGTCATGCGCGACGGACGCCGTCCCCGCAGCGTGGGCATCGTGCATTGTGTCGGCAGCCGCGACGTCCATACCAACGCCTACTGCTCCCGTGTCTGCTGCATGTACAGCCTCAAACTGGCCCACCTCATCAAAGAGCGCACCAGCGCCGAGGTCTACAACTTCTACATCGATATCCGTGCCCCGGGCAAGGGTTTCGAGGAGTTCTACAACCGCGTGGCCGAGGAGGGCACGTACCTGGTCCGCGGCAAAGTGGCTGACGTGTATCCCGCCGATCACGACGGCCGCCTCATGCTCCAGGTCGAAGACACCCTGCTCGGCATGGTGCGCAAGATCCCCGTGGACATGGTGGTTCTGGCGACCGGCCTGGAGCCCCAGGCTGACGCCCAGCAGGTGCGCCGCCTGTTCAACATCTCCTGCTCCACCGAAGGCTTCTTCCTGGAGCGCCATCCCAAGCTGGCGCCGGTCAGCACATTCACCGAAGGCATTTTCCTGGCCGGCTGCTGCCAGGGCCCCAAAGACATCCCCGATAGCGTGGCCCAGGCCGGGGCGGCGGCGGGCGAAGCCCTGGCCCTCATCGATGCGGGCTCCATCGAACTGGAGCCCAACACCGCGCACGTCCTGGCGGAGGCTTGCTCCGGCTGCAAGACCTGCGTCCCCATGTGCCCCTACCAGGCCATCTCCTTCAACGAGACGGAGAAGAAAGCGCAGATCAACGAAGTCCTCTGCAAAGGCTGCGGCACCTGCGTGGCCGCCTGCCCGTCCGGATCCATCCAGCAGAACCTGTTCGAAGACGACGAGATCTTCGAGGAAATCGCCGGAGTTCTGGAATATGCCTGAACCCTTCGAGCCCAGAATCGTAGCCTTCTTCTGTAACTGGTGCACCTATCTGGCGGCGGACCTGGCGGGCACTTCCCGGCTGCGCTACGCGCCCAACACGCGGGTCATCCGGGTGATGTGTTCCGGCCGGGTGGACCCCCAGTTCGTGCTGGACGCCTTCGCGCAGGGCGCCGACGGCGTCCTCATCGGCGGCTGTCATCCCGGCGATTGCCACTACCAGGAAGGCAACTACAAGGCCCTGCGCCGGGTCGCTCTGATGAAGCGCCTGCTCCGTGAAATGGGGATCGAGGAAGAACGCTTCCGCCTGGAGTGGATCTCCGCTTCGGAAGGCGACAAGGTGCGCTCCGTCATTAACGACATGGTGGCGAAAGTGCGCGCCCTCGGCCCGCTGCGGCGCCCCGCCGCGCCAGCCCCGTCGCGGGAATTGATCGAGGAGGTCATACACTGATGGCCGATAAACCGAAAGTGGCGTTCTACTGGTGCGCCGCCTGCGGCGGCTGCGAAGAAGCCATCGTGGACCTCGGCGAAGGCCTCCTGGAGGTCGCC
Source organism: Solibacteraceae bacterium (assembly GCA_021324015.1). Lineage (GTDB taxonomy): Bacteria > Acidobacteriota > Terriglobia > Bryobacterales > Bryobacteraceae > JAJPJX01. The sequence continues at coordinate 65,727 of JAJPJX010000205.1, forward strand.
GCGGCCGTTGAGATCGTCTTCTGGCCGGTCGCACTGGATTTCAAACGCCGCGATATCGAGCAACTGGCCGACCACTCGCTCGCGGCGGCCTTCGTCAACGGCGCCATTCGCACCGGCGAGCAGGAGGAAATGGCCCGCCTGCTCAGCGCCAAAGCCCAGCTTCTGTTCGCCTTTGGGAGTTGCGCCCACCTGGGCGGCATACCTGGGCTGGCCAACCTGTTCACCTCGCGCGAAGTCCTCGCCACCGCCTATCCGCCGGACAATTTTCCGCGGCATGCCTGCCGGGACAACGGGCACGCGCTGGAACTCCCGGAACTGTTCGACACCGTGCGCCCGCTAGACCAGGTCGTGCCGGTGGACTACTACGTCCCGGGTTGCCCGCCGACGCCCCGCATCATCCAGTCCGCGCTCCAGGCGCTGCTGTCCGATACGCTGCCGCCGCGGGGCAGCGTGCTCGCGCCCGACGTGGCGCTCTGTGAAGAGTGCCCGCGCAAGGATTCCCGCCCGCCGGATTTGACCGTCGCGGCGTTCCACCGCCCGCACCAGATTGTGATCGACGAGGAGAAGTGTATGCTGGCGCAGGGGATCTTGTGCCTCGGCCCGGCGACCCGCGGCGGCTGCGAAGCCCCGTGCATCCGAGGCAATATGCCCTGCACCGGCTGCTTCGGTCCCACCAGCCGCGTGCGCGACTTCGGCGGCAAGGCGCTGTCCGCGGTCGCCTCCGTTGCCGCCGATGAGGCCGCCCTCGAGGCCATCCCGGATCCCGTGGGCGCGTTCTACCGCTATAGCCTGCCCGCATCTCTGCTGCGGCGCAAGAAAAACGGAGGCGACCGATGAGCCGCCGCATCAGCATCGACCCGGTGACCCGGCTGGAAGGCCACGGCCGCATCGAAATCTTCCTGGATGACCATGGGGAGGTCGAGCGCGCCTACTTGCAGGTTCCCGAACTCCGAGGATTCGAGACCTTCTGCCAGGGGCGGCCCGCCGAGGACATGCCGCAGCTCACCTCGCGCATCTGCGGCGTCTGCCCCATGGCCCACCACATGGCCTCCGCCAAGGCCCTCGACGACCTCTTCCAGGTCGAGCCTCCGCCCGCCGCCCGGGCCATTCGGGAACTCGTCTACAACGCGTTTGTGACCGAGGACCACGCCCTGCACTTCTATTTTCTCGGCGGTCCGGATTTCGTCGTCGGGCCGTCGGCGCCGCCCGCCGAGCGCAACGTGCTCGGCGTCATCGCCAAGGTCGGCGTCGAGGTCGGCCGCAAGGTCATCGCCATGCGCGCCAGGCTGCGCGAGGTGATGGCTCTGGCGGGCGGCAAGGCTGTCCACCCGGTCCTGGGGCTTCCGGGAGGCGTGTCCCGGCCCCTCAAGCCCGAGGAGCGCGATGAGTGCCGAAAAGTCGCCGATGAGGCCGTGGATTTTGCCTGCTTCACCCTGGAGACCTTCCACAAGCTGGTCCTCGAACGGTCGGACTACCTGGAGTTGATCCTCTCCGATGCCTTCACGCACCGCACCTACTACATGGGCTTGGTGGACGAAAACAATTGCGTGAACTTCTACGATGGCCGCCTGCGCGTCGCCGCCCCGGACGGGTCCGAGTACGCCAAGTTTGCGCCGAACCAATTTCTGGATTACGTGGCCGAACGCGTCGAGCCGTGGACCTACATGAAGTTCTGCTACCTCAAACCCGTCGGCTGGCAGGGATTCCGCGAAGGCCCCGAGAGCGGCGTATACTGCGTCGCGCCTCTGGCGCGTCTGAACGCCGCCGAAGGCATGGCCACGCCGCTCGCCCGGGACGCCTATGACGCTTATTTTGCCAAGCTCGGCGGCAAGCCCGTCCATCACACCCTCGCCAATCATTGGGCCAGGGTGGTGGAACTGCTGTACGCGGCCGAGCGCATGCGCGAGGTGGCCAACGCTCCGGAACTGGCCGATACGCACGTTCGTAACCTGCCGTCCGCCGTGCCGCGGGAAGGAATCGGCGTGGTGGAAGCCCCTCGGGGCACCCTTTTCCACCATTACTCGACGGATGAAAAAGGGCTGATTCGCCAGGCCGATCTCATCGTGGCCACGCAGAACAACGCGGCCCGCATCGCCATGAGCGTGGAAAAGGTGGCCCGGCAGTTCGTTACCGGGGGAGACATCCCGGAAGGCGTCCTCAACACCGTGGAGATGGCGTTTCGCGCCTACGACCCCTGCTTTGGCTGCGCTACCCACGCGCTGCCGGGCAGTATGCCGCTCATCATCCAGGTGCGCGGCTCCGATGGCGGCATCCGATCCGTTTTGGAGCGTGGCGCGGACGGCGCGATTCGGAAAAGGAGTGGCCCATGACCGGCGCGGGGACGGTGGCGTGAGCCCGGCTCCGGCGTGGCGCGTCCTGTGCCTCGGCAACGACCTGCTCGCGGATGACGGTTTCGGCCCCGCGGTCGCGCAAACGCTCCGCAACACCCCCGTGGAGGTCGTCGTGGCGACTGCTGCCGGATGGGCCCTGTTGGACTACCTCTCCGGAGTGCCCAACCTGTTGGTGGTGGATACCATCGCTACCGGTAGAGCCGCGCCGGGAACTGTGCTACTCCTGGAAGAAGAAGACCTGCTTCGAGCGTCCGGCGCGTCTCCTCACGGCCTCGGGCTGCTCGAAACCCTGGCGCTGGCCAGGGCGCTCCGCCTGCCGGTTCCCGGGAAAATCGTGTGGATCGCCGTCGAAGCAGCCGATTGCTCCACCGTGGGCGGTGCCATGCACCCCGCGGTGCGGGCCGCTGTGCCGGCCGTGGCGGAGCGGATTCGCAAGATCACAGCGATCTGTGATGGAGGTTGACCATGAAGATCCGCCCTGAAGACGCCCTGGATTACCACGCTTCAGCTCCCGCGGGTAAAATCGCCGTCGTTCCCACCAAGCCGTGCCGCACGCAGCGGGACCTCAGTCTGGCCTATACGCCCGGCGTGGCCGTGCCCTGCCTGAGAATCCAGGAGGATCCCGCTCTGGCTTACAAGTACACCGCTAAGGGAAACCTGGTGGCGGTCGTCAGCAATGGCACCGCGGTGCTCGGCCTGGGCAACATTGGCGCGCAGGCGGGCAAGCCCGTCATGGAAGGCAAGGGCGTCCTCTTCAAGCGCTTCGCGGATATCGACGTGTTTGATATCGAGCTTGCCACCGAGAATCCCGACGAGGTCATCCGCGTCTGCCAGTTGCTCGAGCCCACCTTCGGCGGCATCAACCTGGAAGATATCAAGGCGCCGGAGTGCTTCTACATCGAAGAAACGCTGCGCCGCACCATGAAAATTCCGGTGTTCCACGACGACCAGCACGGCACGGCGATCATTACCGGAGCCGCGCTGCTGAACGCGTTGGAGCTCGCCGGCAAGCGCCTGGACACCGTCAAGGTGGTCTTCAATGGCGCCGGCGCCAGCGGTATCTCCTGCGCGGAACACTACGTCAAGCTCGGCGTCCGGCGCGAGAACATTCTGATGTGCGACACTCACGGCGTCATCTATAAAGGCCGCGCCAAGGGCATGAATCCCTATAAGGAGCGCTTCGCGCGGGAAACCATGGCCCGTACGCTGACCGACGCCCTGGTGGGTGCGGATGTCTTTGTGGGCCTCTCCTGCGGCAATTGCGTGACCCCCGAAATGATCGCCGGCATGGCCCCAGACCCGGTGATCTTCGCCATGGCCAACCCGGATCCGGAAATCTCTTACGACGTGGCGTTGCGCGCCCGTCCGGACGCCATCATGGCCACCGGGCGCTCCGATTTTCCCAACCAGGTCAACAACGTGTTGGGCTTCCCCTTCATCTTCCGCGGCGCCTTGGATGTGCGCGCCAC
>JAJPJX010000174.1 GCA_021324015.1 Solibacteraceae bacterium
CGAGGAGGCCCAACGCTCTTTCGACGCCACCTGCCGCAAACTCCACCGCTTTCTAACGCAAGCCCCCCGCTGACCCGCCAGTTACCCACAAATTCTCCGGACGAGGCTAATAGTGGAAGCGTGAACGCAGATTGCAGCAAGAGCTGCCCGACCTGCAAGTAGTGGGACTTACACGGTAAATGCGGATTGTAGCGGCACCGTCAGGGTAACATCCGCGAGCGGAGAGAGTCACAATGTCACGTTCGTGGTGACACGGGCGCCGGGCGTGCCGGCGGCGATTCAAGTGGCATTAAGCGATAGCGGCACCACGGGCGTCGGCGCCGCAGCCCGGGGCTACGCCAGGTTGAGGACCTGCTTGACCGTGCCGGACTGGTCCTGAATCTTGGTCTGCAGCAGCATCAACGCGTGAATCAACTGCTCCGGCCGCGGTGGGCAGCCCGGAACATACACGTCGATGGGAATCACCTGGTTCACCGGGATCAGGGCGTAGTTGTTGAACACGCCGGTCGAGGTGGCGCAAGCGCCCATGGAGATGGCCCATTTCGGCTCCGGCATCTGCTGATAGAGGTGCCGGATCACCGGGGCCATCTTCTGGCTGACGCGCCCGGCGATGATCATCAGATCGGATTGCCGGGGCGAGCCGCGAAACACCTCCGCGCCAAAACGCGCGATGTCGAAGCGCGAAGCGCTCATGGACATCATCTCGATGGCGCAGCAGGCCAGTCCGAAAGACATCGGCCAGATGGAATTCTTGCGAGCCCAGTTGACGGCCTTGTCTAGCGTCGTGAGCACCAGGCCCTCGGAAGCCGCCGCGGCGAGGTTGTCGGTCCATTCGTTGTCGATGCGGGCGAACAGATCCGCCGGACCGCTAGCCATGGGTGCATTCATACCCTGATTTTCGCATGAATGCGGGGCCTCCTGTAAAATCAAAGTAATACCCCGCATGACAGATCAGGATCACGATCAGGATACCCTTGCGCGCGCGGCGCAACTCTGGAGTGTCGACTCCGAATACTGGGACATCTGGGGACGCCGCCACGCAACGGCGCCGGCGACCGCGCAGGCCGTGCTGCGGTGCATGGGAGTGGTGGTGGACTCCGCCGCTGCGGCCGAGCGGGCCATTGCGGAGCGGCAACGCAGCGAGTGGCAGCGCCTGCTCGAGCCCTGCCTGGTGGTCAGCGAGAACCAGCGCCCCCACCGCGTGCCGATGCGCGTGCCCGTGGAACTGGCGGAGGAGCGCGCGCGGCTGGAGATCCTGCGGGAGGACGGGGAGCGGTTGGAATGCGGGCTGGATCTGGGGGTGGTGGCGGTCAGCGAAAGCCAGGAGGTAGACGGGCGCCTGCACGTGTGCAAAGACGTCTCCCTCCCGGTGGAACTGCCGCAGGGCTATCACGAACTGCGCGCGAGCGTGGGCAGCCTGCACAGCTCGATGCGCCTGATCGTTACGCCGGACCGGGCCTACGAACATCCCGCACTGCGCGCGGGGGCCCGTGCCGCCGGAGTCGCGGTGGCCCTTTACGGGCTGCGTTCCGCGCGCAACTGGGGGTGCGGCGACTTGCGGGATCTGCGCGAACTGGTCGACTGGGCCGCTGCGGAGGCGGGCGCCGGATTCATCGCGCTCAATCCCCTGCACGCCATTCACAACCGCCGGCCGTTCAACACCAGCCCGTATCTCCCCAATTCGGTCTTTTACCGGAATTTCATTTATCTCGACGTGGAGTCCATCGAGGATTTTTCCCGCTCGCGGCGCGCGCAGCGGCTGTGGGGCCGGCCAGAGACCCGGGCAGAGTTGGAATCCCTCCGCGCCGCGCCCGTTGTGGAATACGAGCGCGTCGCCGCGCTCAAGCGGCGCTTCCTGAAACTCTTGTTTACCGCATTTCTGCGGGAGTATCGCGCCGGCTCGCCGCGGGTGGAAGAGTTCCGCCGCTTCCGCGCCCGGGAAGGCGAGCTGCTGGAGCGCTTCGCGCTGTACTGCGCGCTGGACGAATTTTTGCACGCGCGCCATCCGGACCTGTGGATCTGGCCGGACTGGCCGGAGGCGTTCCGCGATCCGGACTCCGCGGAGACGCAGGCCTTCCGCCGGAAGCACTGGCGCGCGGTGCTGTTCCACGAGTACGTGCAATGGCAGCTTGATCTGCAACTCGCCGCCGCGCAGGAATACGCGCTCAGGCGCGGGCTGGCCATCGGTCTGTACCACGACCTGGCGCTGGCCACTGACCGCTGCGGCTCGGACCTGTGGGCCCACCGGCGCTTTTTCATCAGCGGGTGCCGCGTGGGCTCGCCTCCGGACGATTTTTCACCCAAGGGGCAGGACTGGGGATTTCCCCCCCCCGACTCCGCGCACCACCGCGAGACCGGCTACCGGCTGTTCGCCGAGTCCATCCGCCAGAACTCGCGGCATGGCGGCGCGCTGCGCATCGATCACGTGATGCGATTTTTCCGGCTTTTCTGGATCCCGGACGGCCAGGAACCATCTCAGGGCGCCTATGTGCGGGAGCGATATGAGGACCTCGTGCGCATTCTGGCGCTCGAGAGCGTGCGCCGCCGGGTCATCCTGGTGGGTGAGGATCTGGGCACGGTGGAGCCGTTCGTGCGGGAGACGCTGGCGTGTTTCGGGATTTTGGGTTACCGCCTGTTGTTCTTCGAGAAGGACGAACAGGGCGCCTTCCGGCGTCCGGCGGAGTACGCGCGCCAGACGCTGGTCTCCTCAAGCACGCACGACCTGCCCACGCTGGCCGGATTCTGGATCGGCCGGGACATCGAGGCGCGCCGCAGTGCCGGCGTGCTCGACGAGGCCGCCTACCGGGCCGCGCTGGCCGGGCGTGCGCGGGAGAAGCAGAACATGCTGGAGGCTCTGTTCCGTGAAGGGCTGTTCCCCGCCGGCTTTCCGCGCTCCGCGGCCCAGGTACCGGAGTTCACCGGGGAATTGCACAATGCCATCTTCGGGTTTCTGGCGTTGACCCCCTCCCAGTTGCTGGTGGTCAACCAGGAGGACCTCTTTAAGGAGACCGAGCAGCAGAATCTTCCAGGCACCACTTGGCAATACCCCAACTGGAGCCGGAAGATGAGATTCAGCCTGGAAGAGCTGCGCACGGACAGGCTGGCGCGCAGCTACACGGCCATGTTCCGCAATTGGCTCGAGCGCAGCGGAAGGCTCAATACGCGGGTCCCCACAGAGGTTGTGTGACGAAAAGGCCGTTCAGGGCCGGCGGTGCTGCTCGCGCACCACGCTGGGATCGTCCATCTTTGGGGAGGGCTGCGGGTTAGCCGGCTCCCGGGCCTCGGCGGGCACGAACAGACGCTTGTCCACGGGTTCGAGCGTGTAGACGCCGAAATCGGGGGCGTCGGTGAAGCAGTCGCTCAAGTCGCTGGCGGCCGCGTCGAACAGGTTCAGGGGCGGCAGGCCCAGCAGTCGGAAGATCGTCTTCAGCATGCCAGGGAAACCGGTGTTGACGTGCGAAACGTAGTTGCGCTTGAAGTACGGCCCGGCGCCGATGAAAACGGTGCGGTGCGCATCGATGTGGTCCCGCCCCCCCTGGGCATCGTCTTCGGTGATGAAGACAGCCATCTGGCGCCACCAGCGCGTGCGCGAGAGAAATTCCAGGATGCGGCCCAGGGCATAATCGTTGTCGGCCACGTAGGACGCCGGGTAGGTATATCCGTCCTCCGGGCGGGGGCCGGCCATGTGGTCGTTGGGCAGGTGAATGTAGATGAAGCGCGGGAACGGCTCGCCGCCCTTCACATACTTGCGCTCAATTTCGTGGATGAACTGCGCGGCGCGAAACTGGTCCGGGACGTTCATGTTGAAGACCGGATAATCGCGCGAGGTATTGGCGTACAGCGGCTCGGGCATGGGCACGTTGGTGAGGAAGCGCGCTCCGGTGGGCCCCAGGCGCGGCCCTTCATTCACCCCCGCAAGCTCGAAACCTTCGCCGTAATTGCGGAAAGGAACGCCATGGCGCGCCAGGTGGTGCCAGAGCGTGCCGGCTTCGGGCTGTTCTTCCGGGTGTACGGAGGAATTGCTTTCGGCGAACAGCAGGCGGCCCGGCGCCGTGGTGGGCAGGCGGAAGTCTTTCTGGCCCCCGTAGGCGGCACGCAACGAACTCTCCGTCCAGGCATTGGGATAGGCGCCGACCAGCCAGTGGTGCCCGTCCACGCTGACCTCCGAATCGGCGTAGAAGTTGTCGCTGAAGCACCATTGGAGGGCGATCGCGTGGTGGTTGGGGGTGACATTGATGCGCTGGAGGCTGAAGCGGGAGTGGCCGCCGTCCACCCACCCGGCGCGGCCGAAGCGCGCGGCGAAGGGCAGGGAGACCACCGGCCCGTTGGAGACGCGCTCGATATCGCCCAGCACCTCGTCGAAGGTGCGGTTTTCCTTGACGATCAGCACTACATACCGGATGCCGGCGGGCAGCGGCGCGGGCGGTTCGGGACGCGGGCGGAAGCCGTTGGCCTCCATCACCAGGGCGGTGTCGCGTGCAAGTTCTCCGGGGGGCGGCAGGGAGAAAACCGAGACCGTGCCGCGGCGCATCGTGCCCATGAACGTTTCTGCATCCGGTAAAGCACTCGGGTCCAGGTTGGGTCCCACGCCGTTGCCCTTCGTATTGGCCACGTAGACTGTGCCGCGATCCACCGCGAGGCGCGCCGGAAACCAGCCCGCGGGCAGGTGGCCGAGCACGCGGCCCTGTTGCGGATCGATCACGCCCACGGCATTGATGCCGGCTTCGGCCACCAGCAGCCAACCGCTTTGGGGATCCAGGGCCAACCCGATGGGCAGCACGCCGCGCAGGCCCTCCAGCCCGGGAATGCGCAGGGGGATGGACGCCCGGACAGCATGGGTGCGCGCATCTATGACGGTGATGGAGTCGTTGTGGCCGTTGGTCACGAAGACCCGGTCCGCGCCGGCCACCACCCCGGAAGGGCTGCTGCCGCCCTCGGCGCCTCCGCCGAACGGCACGCCGGTGCGCACGAAGGCCTCCACTTTGGGTTGCTCCGGGTCGCGCACGTCCAGGATACACAGAGAATTGGATTCGCGCACGTTGGGATCACCCAGGCCGGGAACCCGCACCGGGCCGCGCAGGGTCTGGCGGAGTCCGCCGGCCGCGGACTCCGCGGACGGGAATCCGAAGGCCGGGAAGGGCAACCCGGTTTCGCGGGGGTCGCGCGGGTCAGCGCCCGGCAGGGCCCGGTATTCGAACATCCCGATGTTGGTGACGTAGGCCGTGCGCTTATCCGGAGACAGCGCGATGGCGAACGGCAGGCGGCCCAGGCGCACCGAGGAGGCAATGAGGCCTTTGCGCACATCGAGGATGGCGAGGCGGAAATTGGCCTGGTCCACCACGTAGAGCAGGCCGCGTTCGTCGTCCAGGGCCAGGTCGCCGGTATAGCTGTCCGCCAAGCCGCTCTGGTTGAGGTCATAGACCTTCCTGGTGGCCCCGCTGGCGAGGTCCACCAGGCGCACGCGGCCGGAGTTTCCTTCCGAGGCGTATACGGCGCGGTTGCCGGAGAAGGCCAGGCCCATGAAGACGCTGTGCCACTCGTCATCCTCGCGCTCGCCGCGGTCCTTGTCGTCTTCGCGGAGCCGGCGCGGGGCCACCAGGTGGCGGACCTGCCATTGCCCGGATCTGTCGGCTTCGAGCAGCGTAAGCGAGTAACGGTCCGGGCCGCTGTCGGCGGTGACCACGGTGCGCCCGTTCGGACTCACCGCCAGGCCGAACGGCCCGGGCCCGGTGCGTAGCTGCCGTCCTAGCGGCGCGATGATCCGCCCGCCCGGTAGAATGCTGGCAGCGCCGGGCCGCCGCACCGCCGGACGAATTCCGGCTGGAGCCGAATAACTGGCCGCCCAGAGGGGCAGGAGCGGCAGAATGGCGAAGAGAAGGCGCATCTGGTTGGGCCGGTATCTTCCATGATATAAGTTGTGTCTGGTTTTCTTGCAAACCAAAGAAGTGTGCCGTTTTTGCCGATGAAGCGCAGAACTTTCATACAGGGTGTGGGAGGCATGAGCATGATGGCGCCGGGCGCGTACGCGGAGGGCTCCGGTAAGACCCGTTACTACCTGCTGGACACCTACTACTTGCGGAACAGCACGCAACTGCCCCGCTTGCACGAGTACATGAGCCGGGGGTTCCTGCCGGCCGCTTCCAAGTTGCATGACGGCCCCAAGATCTTCCTGGAGGGCCTGGTGGCGGCGCATTTGCCGCAGTATGCCACGGTGCTGGGGTTCGGCTCTCTGGAAGAGATGGCTTCCCTGCGGGAGCATTTACACCAGGACGAAGGCTTTCGCAAGGCCTTCGCCGCCTGGGAGGACGGCCCCGAACCACCTTACGAGTACTCCTCGCGGGCACTGCTCAAGGCTGCGGAATACTCGCCCGAGGTGGGGGCGGCTCCCGCCAAAGGCAAACCCCGGATCTTCGAACTGCGCGTCTATCACTCGCCGACGTGGAAGCAACTCGCGGCGCTGCACCAGCGCTTTGCGGGTCCCGAAGTGCGCATTTTCCACCGGGTGGGAGTACATCCGATTCTGTACACCGAAACAGCCATAGGGCCGAACATGCCCAACTTGACCTATCTGATACCGTTTGACAGCCTGGCGGCGCGAGAGAAGGCCTGGGACACGTTCGGCGCCGACCCGGAGTGGATCCGGGTGCGGAAAGAGTCCATCGAACAGCACGGACAGATCTCCAGCGTCATCCAGATGACACTGTTCCGGGCCGCCCCTTATTCGCCCGTCGCCTGAACCGGCGGGGCGGCAGCCTGCCTCCATAGAGAATTTACCTGTTACCCAGCGGTAGTTCTGGAACGCCTCTTTGTGGACGGTGCCGGAGAGCCCACAATGGAGCGGGTCACCGCCTGCGCGTCCGAGGCAGCGCACGTTTGTTTTCCAAAGTTTACGAGAGCTTGCGGCCCGAGCGGCGCTCCGGCCGGCCGGGGCAATCGCGTATACTTGGAAAAGAGGCGTGCTCTTTGGCACGGCAAGTGCAGTTTGTGGATCCGTTTCAGGTGTTGGCGTCCATCTCGTGCGAGGGAATACCCTTGGGCGGGCTCCATTCTCCCGGATAGACGGGATTGAGGGGACGGCAGGAGACCTGGAAAATAGCAATAGTGGCGGTGCCTCATCCGGAGGGGCACACGTAAATCTGAGGATTAGCGAAAGTGCAGTTTGGAGGAATCCACATGGCAGCAACTAGTCCGACCGCGATTGCACCGCAGAAGCCGCTGGAAGATCCATTAGCGCATTTGCCCTGCTCCACCATCGTGGAGTACAGACGGGGCCAGATGATCTACAACCAGGACCAACCCTCCACCAGCATCTACTTGGTCATCGACGGCAAGGTGAAGGTTTCCCGGCTGGCCGACGACGGCCATCAGGTAGTGGTGGACATCTACCAGCCAGACGAATTTTTTGGGGAATCGGCGTTCCTCAATCTCGCGCACCGCTCCGAGCAGGCGGTAGCGCTGGAGAACACCAAGCTCATGACCTGGACGACGCAGGAGATCGAAGAGATCATCATGCGGCGTCCCAAGTTGGCGGTTGCCCTGCTGCAGATCCTGGTGCAGCGAACCATTGAGTTCGGGCACCGGATCGAGAGTTTCTCGGTGGACAACATCGCCCGCCGGCTGGCACGCTCACTGATCCGTTTCTCTGAGCGGCTGGGGATGCCAGAAGACGACGGTTCGGTACACATGGTTCCCTTCACGCACGAACTGCTGTCACAATACGTGGGGACTTCCCGCGAAATCGTGACGCACTACATGAACCAGTTCCGCCGGGAGGGGTACCTGAAGTATTCGCGCAAGGGCATCGTGCTGTATAGGGACGCACTGCGCGATTGGCTGGCCGCACAAGCGTAATCCGCCGCTCCCCGGTTTATACTCGAGTTCTGCACCTAATCACAGCGGAATGCGAGGATGAACCGTGGAGCAGGAACAGAGGGGTAAAACGGCGCTCGTCACCGGAGCGTCGCGCGGGATTGGGGCGGCGACGGCGATAGCCTTGGCACAAAGCGGCGCGAGGCGCATCCTGATCCATTACAATTCGCATCGTTCCGGCGCCGAAGAGGTCGCCGTGGCGGTGCGTCGCGCCGGCGCCGAAGCCGAGATCATCCAAGCCGACTTGGGCAACCTGGAGGGAATCCATGGGCTGGTGGATCATCTTCGGAGCTCCCGTTACCCCATCGACATCCTGGTGAATAACGCAGGCTCCCTGGTCGAGCGCGCCCGCCTGCTGGAGATGAGCGAAGACCTCTATGACCGGGTGATGAACCTGAACGTCAAGAGCGCCTGGCTGATCACGCAGGCGGTGATCCCGCAGATGGTGGAGCGCGGCGGCGGGTTTGTGATCTTCGTGAGTTCCATCGCTGCGCGCAACGGCGGCGGCCCGGGAGCCACGGTGTACGCGGCGGCCAAAGCCGCCGTTTCAAGCTTCACCAAGGGCCTCGCCAAGGAATTCGCGCCCCGCGGCGTGCGTGTCAACGCGGTGTCTCCGGGCACGGTGGACAATTACTTCCACCAGCAGTTTTCAACGCGGCAGATGCTGGACAGCGTGGTGGCGGCTACCCCGGCGGGCCGGTTGGGCACTAACGAAGAGGTGGCCGATACCATCGTGTTTCTGTGCTCTCACGCCGCGCGCTTCATCTACGGCCAGACCATCGAGATCAACGGCGGCATGTTCATGATTTGAGCGCTAAAAGGTGATCCGTTCGCTGCGCGTGGTTCCCGCGGAATTGGTGATCTCCAACTCGGCTGCGGCGATCTGGTCGGCAGCGCCGCTCACGGGGAAGACGGCGTGCAGTTCGAACAGGCCCCCGGCGTTCGCCGCAGCGAAATAGCGGCGAAAGTCGGCGGAGATGTCCACCGGAATGGCGCCGGGAGGCACGGGGTTGCCGGCGCGGTCGTAAAAGGTGAAGCGCAGCGGGCCGGCGGAGCGGGTGTTATCGAAGCCGTCAGCGCGCAGGTCGAGGCCGGCACTGCTGCGCGCCCCACGGAGCGCGTCCAGGTGCACGGACGCGGGTGCTACGGTGACGCTGGCCTGCACCGTGTGACCGCCCAGTTGCAGCGTGAACAGCAGGGTGCCGGCGGTGGTCCCGGTCTGAAACTCGAGCGCCGCCTGTCCGCCAAAGCTGGCCGCAGCGTCCCCCGCGGCCACGTTCACCGAAGCCACGCGGTTCCCGGTAGCGGGAAAGAGCACCGCAGGATCGTCCAGCGCGCCACTGGCGGCTGGCCGGAAATCCACCGTGAGTTTGCCACTACCGCTGCCCTGCGAGGCGGACGCCAGCGGTACGCGCAGCAGGCCCTGCTGGGCGCTGGCGGGATTGGGAAGGTCCAGCAGGATCTCCGGATGCGGCAGCGGAGGCTCGACGCCCATAGCCTTCAGCAGCACCTGGCGCTGGGCGATCTGCAGGTTGCCTGCCAGGGCGCCGGCGGCCGCTGGTTCGCAGACCACCGCCAGCACCGCGGAATCGCCGGGCGCGAGGCCCGCCGGGGGTGCTCCATCCAGGCGGAAGCCCGGGCCGCTGAGAGTGGCTCCCACGGCCAGAACCTGTGTGGTTTGATTCTCCAGGAAGAACCTCCGGGCCGCGCTCGCGCCGCGCTCCACGCTGCCGAAATCCACGGTGGCGCCGGAGGTCAACGTCCGGCGCGCGGAGCCTTCCTCGACTGAGATGCTCACCGCCGGTACGGCTTTCGCCTGCAGGATCAGGGAGAGGCGATCGGCCTTCAAACTGGCGCTGTAAGCTCCGGGGTCCGAAGCCTGAAACGAGACCGTGAAATCCAACGATTTCCCGGCGGAGATCGTCTGCGGAAGAGCCGGCACGCTCTTCAGCACAAAGCCTTCGCCGGCCACCGAAAGCAGGGAGAGGGCGGCGTCCGTCGTGCCGAGATTCTTCAGCCGGAGACGCTGCGTCAGCGAGTCGCCGGCGGCGGCTGTTCCGAGGGAGTACTGCGCGTCCAGAGACTGCTCACTGGCGCCGTTCACGGCGAAGAAATGGAGTTGAGCGAACAGCGGCGCGGCACAGCACCAGGCCAGCAGCCAGCGGGCACTCATGGCTGCACCTCCTGGGCTGCGGCGGGCAGGCGGTACAGGCGCGGGCCGTCCTCGGCCAAGCGCAGGGCCAGCGGAGCAGCGCCGCCAGGCTGGCCGATGCGGATCCATCCGCGGCCCAACAGTTCGAGGTCCTGGGCGGGCGCGGGGAGCGGCAGGCGGAGGCCGCCGGTCGCGTCCTGGTAGACGATCAAGTCGGATCCGTCGGCGGCGAGCACAGCGCCCCGGCCGGCGAGAAGGGCCGGGCCCGCGGCGGGCAGGCCGGGCAGGAGTTCCTCGGAGAGCACCTCGCCGCTGGCCGAGACGTTTACCCGCCACAGGCCGCCCTGCCGGGCCACGAGCAGGCGGACGCGCGGACCCACCTCGCCCAGCGCCAGAACCTCGCCTTCCAGGCCGCTGAGATCGGCGGCGGCATCCGGGCCGCCCAGCGGGCGCAGCTCCCGCGTGCTTGCCAGGTACACCCACGCGGGGCGCCCCGCACCGTCGAAGCCGAACAGGGCCGGACCCGCGGGCGCCGCGAGCCGCGCGACCGGCTCGCCGGAAGCATCCAGGAGGATGACGAAGCTATCGGTCTTGAGGGCTCCCGCCGCTCCGGAGAAGGCGGCCGACAGCACCCCTTCGGAGCACGGCGCGCCGCGGAAAAAAGCTCCGGCCACGCCATAGATAGGAACTGCATGCCGGCTGTCGCGGAGCAGCCCCACCAGCGGCGGGGCCAGCGGTTCCTCGGCGCGGGATACCTGCGCGGCGAAGAACAGCAGCAACCAGGTACACCGGCGCATGTCAGGGTCTCCCCAGCGAGATGGTCGGCTGCCCCACCGAAACAGCGGGCGCGGTGACCGCAGCCGGTGCGGTCGTAGACCCTTTGCCGGCCGCCGGCCCGGCATAAAATCCCACGGCGGCCGCAGCCGCGGCGGCCACCGCTACCAGCACCCACTTGCGCTTGCCGCTTTTCGCGCGCGCCGGAACGCTGGCGGACGTTTTGGCCGTAGCGGACGGCGCGCTCTCCACCGCGTTCCGGCCTTCGCCGATCGATTGCAGTGAAACCACCCCGGCCCGCACCTGGTCCTTCACCGCAGTGATGCGAATACGGAATGGTCCTTGGATCCGGTTGACCTGCAAACTGCGCAAGGTAGCCCGGCCGTAGGCGTCAGTCAGCACCAGGTCGGTACGCAGACCGTTGGCGAACATGCCGCTGGGGCCTTCTTCGGGGAGATGAAACGTAACCGCCACGCCGGCCTGCGGGCGGCCGTTTTCATCGGTGACCAGCACACTCAGCGGGCGCGCGCCGCGGGAGCCGGGGAGGTGTACGGCACCCTCCCCTTCGATGACCTGGATGTGCAGCAGGGCGATCTGAGCCATTGCCCCGCAGGAGAGCGCAGACGCCAGCCCCCACGCGAGGAGCGCTTTTTTCATCTGGAAAGAATTAGTAGCCGGCGGCGCCGGGTGCTCTCAGTAGTATTACGGTGATATTATCCGGGCCCCCGGCGTTGCGCGCAGCGGCCACCAGGTGCCGGCACTTGGCCTCCAAACCCTCGCCGGCGCCGTTGCCGCGCAGGATGTTCTCCAGGAAGGCCTGCTCCACCACGCCATGCAAGCCATCGCTCGAAATAAGCACCATGGCCCGCGGTTCCAGGGGCACGGCGTAGTAGTTGATCGCCAGCGGCTGGGCTGCGCCAATGGCCATGGTCAGCACATGCCGCATGGGGTGGTTGCGCAAGCTGGTTTCGTCCAGGCCCAGGGGGACGCCCACGTCGTGGACCCAGGTCTGGTCCTCGGTGATGACGCGGAATCCGCCGCCGTCCAGCAGGTAGGCCCGGCTGTCGCCCACGCTGGCGACGTAGAGCTCGTCTTCGTGCTCCAGGGCGGCCACCAGGGTAGTGCCCATACCCTCCAGCGCGGGGTCCTGGCGGGCGGCTTCCAGCACGCGCCGGTTGGCCTCTTCGACGGCTTCGAGCAGCACTTGGGAATCCCGGCGACCGCTGGACCAAACAACTTCCGCGACGGTTTCCACAGCTAGGCGGGAAGCCTCCTCCCCGGCGCGGGCTCCACCCATGCCGTCCGCCAGCAGATAGAGGCCCAAGTCCGGGCGAATGAGGCAATAGTCCTCGTTATTCGCTCTCACGCAACCCTGGTCGGACAGGGCATAGGCTTCCAACATGATGCTCCGGGTGCGATTGTAGCATTGACTCCCCCGGCGGATGCTCGGCCGGAAGAGGACGCATCCACCCTGGGCTGGCCTGGTACTCTCAAGCCTGCGGTATTTCAGTGGGTCTCTCAGCGTCCATGCTTTTTCTCGAAGTTCTGTGATACGATCTCCACCAACCGGTGATAGGGCTTAGAATTTGTGCCTTGATGCTATACGGGTTGGGCCTGTTCGCCCAATTCCAAGCGGACGAGAATGTTCCAGGCTATTCGCGAGACGAACGTCTCCGTAATTACTTGTACCGCACGTACAGTTGGCAGCGCATGGCCACGCTGGGCGCTGACTCCGCGATTGACCATCTACTGTTCGACCCTCGGGGATGGAACCGAGGTCCGGACGGCTTCGCCTGCCGGTACGCCTCTTCGTTTGGCAGCCGAATCGTGCGCAACTCCATCGAATTAGGATCCGGAATCCTGCTGCGCGAGGACACGCGCTTCCACACGTCGCACGAGCGATCCTTCCTCACCCGCCTGCGCTTTGCGACTACTGGCGCCGTGCTGGTGCAAGGTCCGGGGGGCAATCGCCGGTTCGCCTTCTCGCGGCTGGCCGCCACCGTAGGCGGCGTCGTGGTCTGCTCCACCTGGCGGCCACGCGGCCACCTCTACGAGAATTTTGCCGCGAATATTGCGGACAGTTACTTCAGTCACTGGCAGAACAGCATGCTGACGGAGTTCACCCCGGACCTGATCCGCTTCGGCAAAAGGGTCCGCGCGAGGCTTGTGGAAAGAAAGCCGGTGACATCGCCAGCCCGCCCATAGCCTCGTTCCCAGGGTGCCTTGGTCTAAACGCCTTGCGGGGCTCCTAAGGTTTTGCTACGCGGGGTTTCGGCAGGCTTCGCGGAGGGACTGGGCCAGTTTTTCCTCGGCTTCCGGCTCGAGTTTCCTCCCGCCGGACGTGACGTAGAACACGTCGATGGCTTTGTGCGCCTCGGTGTCGATGAGCACGACTTCGATGTTGCAGCCGCGGGCGGAAATGGCCGAGGCCAGGTCATAGAGCAAGCCGGGCCGATCCTGTGCCACGATCTGGATCAGGGTGGCGGTGCGGGAAGCCTCGGAATCGAAGGAGACCGTAGCCGCCACGCGGGCTTTGCGGCTAGGCGGGACGGCTTTGGGCCGGTCGCGCAGAAGCTGCTTCACGTCGCGCTTCCCCAGAATGACCAGCTCGAGGGTCGTGCGGAGCCGGTCGATCTCGCTGGGATTCAACTCCAAGGTGCGGGCAGGGTCCGCGAACGTGAAGGTGTCGAGCACCGTGCCGCGGCGGTTGGCGAAGGCCTCCGCCTTGAGAATGTTCATGCCGAAGCTGGAGAGCGTGCCCGCCGCGGAGGCGAACAGGCCGGGGCGGTCCCCGGTAACGAGCGTGAGCACCCAGGCCGAATCGTTGTGCTTCAGGTCCACCGCCACGCCGCGGGTCCGGCTGGCGCTCTCCAGGCCCAGGTGCGCCTCCATATCCGCCCCCGAGTGGGTGCGCAGGTAGCGCGTGGGGAAGCCCTCCAGAAACGGTGATAGTTCCGCCGATTCGACCACTGCGGCGCCGATGCGCTCGGTTTCCAGTTCGCGGGTCAGTTCGTTGTAGGTCAGCAGGTAGAGCTGCCACAACTGCTCGGCGCGCCAGGGAGTCATGGCCCCTGGATACACGGCGCTGATATCGGCGTAGGTGACCAGGGTGAGGGCCTTGAGGCGCTCGACGGTGCCCACGCGTCCGGCCAGGTATTGCGCCGTGGCCGGATCGTAAGGATCCCGCGCGTGCATGGTGGCCGAGAGTTCGAGGTGGTGCCGGATCAGGAAGCGGACGGTCTCGCGGTCCGCCTGCGGCATCTGGATTCGGTCCATGGCCTGGGCGGCCAGCCGCAGGGAGCCCTCCACGTGGCTGTGCCCGGGGTCGCCTTTCCCGGCGTCGTGAAACAGCAGAGCGAAGCGCAGCAGAGCGGGACGCTCCAGTTCCAAGAGGAGCTCGGCGTACCGCCGGCGCGCCGGGTCTGCGGGGCGCGCCAGCTCCGCCAGCGCTTGGATGGCCACCAAAGTGTGTTCGTCAACGGTGTAGCGGTGATAGAAGTCGCGGATGACCAGGCAGTCGATGCTCTCGAGTTCGGGCCACACCGCGAGCAGCGCGCCGCTTTCGTGCATAGCCCGCAGCGCCAGGGGGGCGTAGGGCAGCGAGAGGATTTCCTCGAAGGCGGGCCAGACGGGCCGTGATTGCGCGAAATACGCCGCCAGGCGCGGAAGGCGCGTGGCAATGCGCTCCTCGGCTTCGAGAGAGATTCGAACGCCGTGGCGCGCCACGAAGGTGAACAGGCGCAGGAGCAGTTCGGGATCCGCGTCGAGCTGCTGCGGAGCGCGGAAATGCACGCGCTCCCGGGAGACCGTAAAGTCGGTGTTCGAGAGACGGGAGCGCCAGTCGCGGAACTGCGAAAACAGGGAGCTGGTTTGCGCCTCGCTGGTTTCGAGGGCGCGCACCGCGACGCGATAGATGCCACTGGTGTGACGGAAGTATTCACGCATCCAGCCGGCGGTGTCGCGGCTGCCCCACACTTCCGCCAGGGCGTCCTGGGCGTCGAAAGTCAGGCGGTTGTCGTCCCGCCCGGCCAGATAGTGCAGGTGGCAGCGCACACGGGCCAGGAACTGCCAGGCCGGGTCGAGCCGTGCGGAGGCCTCCCTCCCGGCGCCGCCCTGTTTCAGTTGTTCCAGCCAACGAAGGAGTTGGTAATCCCGCAAGCCGCCGGGGCTCTCCTTCAGGTTGGGCTCCAGGTGGTAGAAGGTGTCCTGATACTTTTCGTGGCGCTCCCGCGCCAGCCGCGCCAGGTTGCGCGCGAGGGCCTCCCGCTGGGCCTGCAGGAAGCGCGGCAGGCGTTGCGCCAGTTCCGCGTACAGCACGCGGTCACCTCCCAGGAAGCGTTGGTCCAGGAGGCTGACGTTGAGCTCAATATCGTGGTCGTGCAGTTCCGCGCATTCCGCCGGGGTGCGCACCGAGTGGCTCATGCGCAGGCCCGCGTCCCAAAGGCTTTGCAGAAAGGCCGAGATCGCCTCGCGGGAGGCGTGCGCCAGCTTCTCGCTTTCAACCAGCAGCAGGAGATCGATATCGGAATAGGGGAACAGGTGGCGGCGGCCGTAGCCGCCCACGGCCAGCAGCGCCAGACCGTCGGGCACCGCGGGGAGCAGCCGCATGGCCGCGGATTCCAGGATCTGCCGGTCCACCAGCGCGGTGCGTTCCGCCAGAGCGCGCACGGCGTCGCCGGTGCTCAGGAATTCCTGCCGGATGCGCTCCGGCAACGCGCTAGAGAGCCGATTCCCCGCGATCGTCATTGCGGATTCGGATGGCCTCCGCCACATCGTACACGAAGACCTTGCCGTCTCCGATCTTGCCCGTGCGCGCCGCGGAAACCAGCGTGCGGATGATCTCTTCGGCGCGCCCGGTGGGGACCACCAGTTCGAGTTTTACCTTGGGCAGCAGATCCACGTTGTATTCCGCGCCGCGGTACACCTCCTTGTGGCCTTTCTGGCGCCCGTGGCCGCGCACCTCGGTGATGGTCATGCCATCCACGCCGATAGCTTTGAGGGCCTCTTTGACCTCGTCGAGCTTGAAGGGTTGAATGATGGCTTCGATCTTTTTCATGGCCGTGCCGCTCCGTTACGATTCGAGGATATACCCTTCTTCGCCGTGGAGACTGACATCCAGACCCTGGATCTCATGCTCCTTTTCCACGCGCAGGCCCACCACCACGTCGCAGATTTTGAGCAGGATGAGGCTGCCGGCGATGGCGATGACCCAGGAGATCAGGCAGGCGATAAGCTGGTTGCCGACCTGCCCCGCATTGCCGTCCACCAGGCCCAGGGGCAGGGGTCGGCCGGAGGGGCCTTTGAGTGCGTCGTTGACCTCGCTGGTGGCGAACACGCCGGTGAGAATGGCGCCCAGGGTGCCGCCGATGCCGTGCACGCCGAAAGCGTCCAGCGCGTCGTCGTAGCCGAAGACGTGCTTCACCTTTACGACCATCAGGTAGCAGATCACGCCCGCGCAGGCGCCGATCAGCAGCGCGGGGAAGGGCTTGACAAAGCCGGACGCGGGAGTGATGGCCACCAGTCCGGCCACGGCGCCCGAGATGCCGCCCAGCACGCTGGGTTTGCCGTTGTGGAGCCACTCGGCCGCCACCCAGGCCAAGGCCGCGGCCGCCGCGCCGAAATGCGTGGCCACGAAGGCGCTGGTGGCGAGGCCGGAGGCCGCCAGGGCGCTCCCGGCGTTGAAGCCGAACCATCCCACCCAGAGCAGGCAGGCGCCGATGAAACTGAGCACCAGGCTGTGCGGCTTGATGGGTTCGTGGGGATACCCGATGCGCTTACCGAGAACCAGCGCACACACCAGGGCCGACACTCCGGAGGTGATATGCACCACCGTTCCGCCGGCGAAATCCAGGCACGGCACCTTGCCGCCCAGGAAAGCGTTCAGCAGCCCGCCCTTGCCCCACACCATATGGGCCATGGGGATATAGACGAACAGCGACCACAGAGTCGTAAACAGCACCATGGCGCTGAACTTCATGCGTTCCGCGAAGGCTCCGCAGATCAACCCCGGGGTTATGATGGCGAACATCAACTGGTACACCATATAGGTCTGCTGCGGAATGGTGCCGGCGTAGTCCGCGTTGGGGGCGCTGCCCACGCCGTTCAGAAACACGTAGCGCAAGTCGCCGATGACCGGCGTCCCCTCGCCGAACGCCAGGCTGTAGCCCACCACCGCCCATAAGACTGTGACCACCGCCATCAGGATGAAGCTCTGCATCATGGTGCCGAGGACATTCTTGCGCCGGACCAGGCCGCCGTAGAACAGCGCCAGCCCCGGCCCGGTCATCATCAGGACCAGCGCGGCGCTGACCAGCATCCAGGCGTTGTCGCCCGCTGATTGAGCGGATTTCGCGGCGGCCTCCACCGCGGTTAGCCGGGCCTGGATGTCGGGGGGCGCTTGTGCAAACAAGGCGAGAGGCACGAAGGCCAGTGAACACAATTTCACCGTTGGTTTTCTCCTCCTGGGACGGATTGCTACTATGGCGATTCTCCCTTCATTCTCCAACGGCCTCCAGCCCGGCCCAAACGGAACGTTTCTATGGGAGCCATTGAAATTTTCTATTGGTTCATGGGCGGAGCCGGGGATCCGGGAGCAGGCGGTGAAAGTGCGGTGCGGGGCGCGTTAAGGAGATTTCCAGGTTTGCAAATCTGTAATTCCGAGGTACAATCGAACCTTCCGAAAGGTTTCGCCGGCGGCGAGCGAGGCGCTTGGAGCCCCGCGCCGCTCCCCGAGCCGAGCGCACCCACCACGGCGCTCGCGGAGCGAAGGCAGGCCGCCGAAGAGGCCGGCTGGGAGGGCAACCCAGCCGGCCTGCCATTACTCCACTCGGCGCGCACGTAAGTATACTGCTGGAATGAGTCTGACCCGCAGACAGGTCCTGGCCGGGCTGGCCGGAGTCCCCTCCCTGGCCGGCAAACCCGCCGGCTACCGCATCATCGATTCCCACGTGCACGTGTGGAAAAAAGACCCGCGCTATCCGTGGGCCGAGGGGGCCAAGCCCCCGGCCAAGGACGCCACCCCGGAGATGCTGCTGGATCTCATGCGCGCTAACGGCGTCGCCAAGACGGTGATTATCCAGGTGATCTATTATCGCTGGGACAACAGCTACCTGCGGGACGTGCTGAAGCAATACCCACAGTACTTTCAGGGTGTAGCGCGAGTGGATCCGGAGAGCCCCGCCGCGCCGGACGATCTCTCACGCCTGGTCCGGGAAGAGGGCTTCCGGGGGGTGCGGATCAGCCCGGCAGGGGACGCTAAGGGGGACTGGATCCGCGGTCCGCTGATGCCGCCGCTGTGGAAGCGCTGCGACGAGTTGAAGGTCCCCATGACGGTGCTGGCCCCGGTGACCCGCATGCCCGACGTGGCGCGGCTGGCCGAGAAATTTCCGGACCTCACGGTGGTCATCGATCATATGGCCGACAGTCCGGTGGAGCACCCTGAAATGCTCGATAAGCTCATCGCTCTGAAGCGCTATCCCAAGCTGTTCGTGAAGGTTTCGCACACCTGGACGGTTTCTAAGCAGCCCTATCCGTATCGCGACGCCCAGGCGCAGGTGAAGCGCCTCTACGACGCTTTCGGCCCGCGGCGCCTGATGTGGGGCACGGACTGGCCCCTGGTAGAAAACTATTGCGGTTATGCCAAGGCGCTGGCTATGGTGCGCGACGAGATGAGCTTCCTCAACGCCGAGGACAAGAGTTGGATGCTCAGCAAGACCGTCGAGCGCGTGTGGCCGTTTCCCCGCCTCGGGTAAAATACCGGATATGCGACTCAGAGCGTGGATCCTGGCCGGGGCGTCCTTGGCCGTCACTGCCGCTGCCTATTTCGCCGCCGAAATCAAGCTGCCTCCGCCCTATGCGACGCCATCGGCCAACAACCGGCCGCGCGTCATCGACCGGCCCGTGGGCGCGGAACTGCATCTTCCGCCGGGCTTCCAGGCGGAAGTTTTCGCCGAGGGCTTCGAAAAGCCGCGCTTCATGATCCAGGGTCCCGGCGGGGAGTTGTTGGTCAGCGACAGCGCCTCCGGCACCGACGGCTGCGTGTGGATCTACCCGGATGGCACGCGCAACCTGCATCCCACCCAGCGCCGCAAGCTGATCTCCGGGCTCGACCGGCCCTACGGCCTGGCCTTCTGGAAGGACTACCTGTACGTCGGCGAGCCGCAATCGGTCAAGCGCTATAAGTACGACGCCGGGGCCATGACGGCGGGCCCCGGCGCGGAGGTCATCTCGCTGCGCGGATTCTCGATGGGCCACTGGACCCGCAGCCTGCTGTTTGATGCCAAGGGGGAGAAGCTCTACGTGGGCGTGGGCTCCGGATCCAACGTCAACACCGGCGAGGATCCCCGCCGGGCGGCCATCAACCGCTACAACCCGGACGGATCCGGGCATGAGATCTTCGCCTCCGGCACCCGCAATCCCATCGGCCTGCACTGGTACCCGGGCAGCGAGACACTTTGGGCGGCGGTGCAAGAGCGGGACGCCTTGGGGGACGACCTGGTGCCCGACTATTTCACGCATATCCGCCAGGGCGCCTTCTACGGATGGCCGTATGCCTATACCGGCCCGCATGAAGATCCCCGCAACGCCGGCCAGCGGCCGGACCTGGTCAAGCAGGCCATCGCGGGCGACGTGCAACTCGGCTCGCACGTGGCGGTGCTGGATTTTGTGTTCTACACCGGTAAGCAGTTTCCGGCGGAATACCGTGGCGGCGCGTTTCTGGCCTTTCACGGTTCCTGGAACCGCTCCAAGCGGGTGGGACAGTCGATCGCATTTATACCCTTCCGGAACGGCAAGCCTTCCGGGCCGATGCGCGAGTTCCTGACCGGCTGGATGATTTCTCCGGATTCGCGGGACGTATGGGGCCGCCCCGTGGCCTTGATGCAACTCCCGGATGGCAGCCTGCTGATCTCCGAGGACGGCGGCAACAAGATCTGGCGCGTCAGCTACCGAGGCTAGTTGCGATTTCTGATTTTGTTTCTGGCTTGGATGGGAGTGGCCGCGGCCCAGGCTCCGCGGCCTTTTTCTCATCGCCTGCACCTGCTTTTGAAGCTGGAATGCTCGACCTGCCACGGAGCAGCGGCTACCAGCACGCGTCTGGAGGACAATCTGCTTCCGGCGAAGGAGGTCTGCCTGCGGTGTCACCGGGAGGCTGCCATCGGTAGTCCGCCTGCCACCCGGCTTGCCCAGTTCAACCACCAGTTGCACCTCAAGCTGGGCAATATTGCCCCGGTTCTGGCGGCGGCTATCGATGCAAAGACTTATCTGAGTCCGCCGGCGCCCGGCTTACGCCAAAGCCTGAACACGCGAAATGCCTGCGAAGCCTGCCATCGCGGTATGGAGGAATCCGACCGGGTGGGTCCCGCCAACATGCCCCAAATGGCGGATTGCCTGGTCTGTCACAACAAGATCGACAACCCGTTCAGTTGCGAGTTCTGCCACGCGAAGAACGCGAACCTGAAGCCGGCCAACCACAGTGCAGATTTTCTCGACACCCACACTGCCGGGAAGCTCAAGCTTGACAAAACCACCTGCGCAGTGTGCCACGGACGCAAGTTTACCTGCCTGGGCTGCCACTGAGCCTGCCTCCCTATGACCTTTTGGCTACATGCCCGTCATATACCTATAATCGGTGGCAACCTGCCGCACCCAAACCTTCCCGGATGTGCAAGATCTGCCCTTCTGTGGCGGCTCGTCACAGGCTGGGTCCCGCCATCCGATTGAAACTGAAGAACGTAAATATTGGTAAAGCGATTGCAACTTTGAACTCGAACACGGGCTCTAAAGGAGGTACGGAAAGATGGCGATTGCAAAAATCACGAAACAGGGCTTAGCAGTAATCGCAAGTCTGGTCGTGCTCCTTTGGGGCTGCGTGGTCGGTGAGCAACTGCTTGTTCGCCGGGCGAACGAAGAAGCGTACCGGACCCGCCGGGACTTGCAGTTAATGCGTATGCGGCTGAAGCCGCAGCCGGCTTCGACCCCGGCGCCTCGGGTTATGCACCGGCCGCGCCCCGTTTTGGGTTGATTCCAGCCTCCGCCGGGCATCGGGTAAAATTCAGGCATGCTAAGAACAGGAGCGGTCCTGTTGTGCTTGGCCAGCCTGTGGCTCGCGGTCGCCTGCGGCCGCCGGCAAAGCCCCATACCTGCACTGGAGCGGGAGTTTGTCTACACCACGCTGGCCTTTTCGCCCGTTGCAGCCACGGCCTCCGGTCTGCACAAATACCAGGGACAGGATCTGGACCGGCAACTGGACGACATGAGTCCCCAGAGCGTAGAGCGGCAGCGCCGGTTTTATGAGGATTTCCGCAAGCGCCTGGCCGGCGTATCCCCCGACGCCCTTTCGACCGAGGACCGCGCCGATTACGAGATCCTCCGCAACCAGACCGCGCTAGGCCTGCTGGAGTTCGAGCGGATCCAGAGCTACCTGCACAACCCCACGTCGTACGTGGAATTGGTGGGCAACGCCATTTTCAACCCTTGGGTGCTGGAGTATGCGCCGCTCCCACAACGCGTGGGGAGCATCATCGCGCGTCTCCAGGTGATACCGCTTTTTCTCGATCAGGCCCGCAACAACCTGGTCTCCTCGCCCGGCATCTGGACCCAGGTCGCCCAGCAGGAAAACGCGGGCAACATCGAACTGATCGACAAGGACATTCGCGGGAAAGTGCCCGCCGAACTGCGGGGGGCTTACGATCAGGCGGCCACGGGGGCGCTCAAGGCCCTGAACGCCTTTCAGGACTACCTGCGCACGAGCCTGGCGGCGCGGGATTCCTGGGATTGGCGCTTGGGCGCGGAGCTGTATGCCCAGAAATTTCAAGCGGTGCTGGCGATCCGCGACCGCCCTGCGGATTTGCTGGCCAAGGCCGAACTCGAGATCCCCCAGGTGCGCTCGCGGATGCTGGAACTGGCCCTGCCGCTGCACCGCCAGTTCTTCGCGGCGCACAAAGAGCATTCGGAACTGGCGGGTGATGAGCGCCTCAACCGCATTGTTTCGGAGGCGCTGGAACGCATCTCCGGCCGCCACTCGACGCGTGAGAGCTACGTGGCGGACGCGCGGCAGGACCTGGAGGAAGCCCGCCGGTTTATTGCCGAGCGGCATCTGCTGACCCTGCCCTCGCGCGCCAACCTCCAGGTCATCGAAACCCCGGAGTTCATGCGCGGGGTGTACGCGGTAGGCGGATTCGCGCCGGCTCCGCCGCTGGAACCCAAACTCGGGGCGTTTTACTGGATCACCCCGATTCCCGCGGACTGGCCCCCCGCCCGGGTGGAATCCAAGCTACGCGAATACAACTTCTACAAACTCAAGCTGCTGACCATCCACGAAGCCATGCCGGGGCATTACGTGCAATTCGAGTACGCCAACGACGTTGAGCCCGAGCCCCGGCGGCTGCTGCGCTCCCTGTACGGCAACGGGCCGTATATCGAAGGATGGGGCCAGTACGCCGAACAGCTTTTGCTGGACGCGGGCTTCCTGGACCACTCACCTGAGCTGCAACTCACCTTCCTTAAGGAGAAACTGCGGGTGTTGGCAAACGCGGTGATGGACATACGGCTCCAGGCGCAGGGCATGACCGACCAGGAGGCCCTGGACCTGATGCAAAAGCAAACCTTCCAGGAGAGCGAGGAGGCCACCGCCAAACTGCAGCGCGCCAAGCTGACCTCGGCGCAGTTGCCCACCTATTTCGCGGGCTGGAACGCGTGGCTCGAGGTGCGCGAGCGCGTCAAGCAAGCTCAAGGTTCCGCCTTCCAGTTGGCTGCGTTCAACGACGGGGCTCTGCGCGAAGGCGCCGTCTCGCTCGCGTCCCTGGAAGGTCTGCTCACGGGCGGAGCGCCAGGCGGAACACGGTCCAAATGATCTTGGCTCCTGCCAGCAGGCTGGCCGGCAGGTTGCCCGAAACTTTGCTTGCTCCGCCGGCGCGCCGCCGGTAGGAGACGGGCACCTCGAGCACGCGAAGCCCGCGGCGCAGGGCCTTGATCTGCATCTCGACGGTCCAGCCGTAGTTGCGGTCGCGCATGCCGAGTTGCGCCAGCGCGCTGACGCGAATCGCCCGAAAGGGCCCCAGATCCGTATACGGGTGGCCGTAGAGCAGGCGGATCAGGAAGGCGGCCAGGTGGTTGCCGAGGGCCTGGTGAGGCTGGAGGGCGCCTGGTTCGGCGCGGCCCAGCGTACGGGAACCCAGCACCAGGTCGGCGCGTCCTTGGAATATGGGATCGAGCAGCAGGGTGGCTTCGGCCGGGTCGTCGCTGGCGTCGGCATCCATGAAGACAACGGCTTCGGTTTCGGCGGGCAGGTGACCGAGAGCCTTTAGACAGGCGGCGCCGTAGCCGCGCCGCGGTTCGGAGACCACGGT
This sequence comes from Solibacteraceae bacterium, assembly GCA_021324015.1. Lineage (GTDB taxonomy): Bacteria > Acidobacteriota > Terriglobia > Bryobacterales > Bryobacteraceae > JAJPJX01. The sequence goes on from JAJPJX010000174.1 coordinate 23,143, forward strand.
AGCGCCCCGGGCGCGGGCAATCGCTGCGGTGCGGTCGCAAGATCCGTTGTCGGCCACGATCACCGCCCGGTACAGATGCCGAGGCACGCGATCCAGCGTCAGGCCGATGGCGCTTTCTTCATTGAGGGCCGGGATGATCAGGACGGCGCGCGGCGGGGCAGAATCGGGCATGGTTTATAATGGCTGTGCAGAGGAGTGTGTGCGGGATGCCGGATGAACAGGTTCACAGCGGGCCAGGACCCACTCCCCAGCATACCCCCGAAGCCAGGGCCGGACTGCTACACACCGTGGCGTGGGTGCGGGACCTGGCGCTTTCGGTGGTGCTGGCGGTCGTTCTGATCGTGTTCATCTACCAGCCGGTAAAAGTGGAAGGCACCAGCATGATGCCCTCCCTCACCGACCAGGAACGCATCTTCATCAACAAGTTTGCTTACCGCTGGGGCCTGGAGAGCATCCAGCGGGGCGACATGGTGGTGTTCTGGTTTCCACGGGATACCAGCAAATCCTACATCAAGCGGGTGGTCGGCCTTCCCGGGGACACGGTGGAAATCCGCGACGGGGATGTGTACGTGAACGGCAAGGTCCTCGAGGAGGACTACGTGCCGTCGCAGTACCGGGATCACCAGACGCTGGCGCCGGTCACGGTCCCGGCCAATGCCTTCTACGTGCTGGGGGACCACCGCAGTTCCTCCAACGACAGCCGCGCCTGGGGCACGGTCGAGCGCAAATACATTTACGGGAAGGCAGTGTTCGTTTACTGGCCGCTGGACAAGCTGGGGCGGGTCCGGTAAGGCTCCCCGGCGGGCCGGTATAATCGGAAGTTGCGCCCTCTCGCGATCTGCTTCAGCCTTTCCCTGACTCTCGCACTGGCCCAGGCCCCGCTGCATGAGACGGTGGTAGTAACCGGCACCGCCGAGCCCTTGGCGCTGGACGAGATAGACCGCGCGGTGATGGTGCTGCCGGTGCGCGACCAGGCGCTGGTGGCCAACACGCTGGTGGACTTTCTGCGCCTGGACCCCTCGCTCGACCTGGAGGAACGCGCCCCCAACGGAGTGCAGAGCGATCTTTCCATCCGCGGCGCCGATTTCGGACAGACGCTGGTGCTGCTCAACGGCATGCGCCTGAACGACGCGCAATCCGGCCACCACAACATGGACATCCCAGTGCCGCTCGAGGCCATCTCGCGGGTGGAAGTACTGCGCGGCTCCGGCTCCACGCTGTACGGCTCGGATGCCGTAGGCGGCGTGATCAACGTCATCACCCAGCCGCCCGAAGCGCAGGAAGTGCGGTTGCGGACGGCGGCGGGGAATTTCGGCGTCAATCAGGAGCGCGGCTCGATCGGCGAGGTGTTCGGCAAGCTCAGCGAGCAGCTCACCTTCTCGCGCGATTTTTCCTCCGGCTTCCGCCCGGATCGAGACTACCGCAACCTGTCGCTGGCCTCGGTGACCCACCTGGATTCTGGCTGGGGGCCTTCCGACATGATCCTGGCCTACGCGGACAAGCCGTTTGGCGCCGACCAGTTTTACGGAAACTTCAACTCCTGGGAAAACACCAAGACCTGGTTCGCGTCCCTGCAGCAAGCGTTGGGGCCCGACACCTCAGCGAGCTTCTCGTTCCGCCGCCACAGCGATCTGTTCGTGCTTTACCGTGACAACCCGGACTACTTCACCAACCATCACTCGGACGAGACCTGGCAGCTCTCTCTACGCCGCAGCGACGCGTTGTTCCGCGGGGGCAGCCTGCACTACGGAGTGGAGGGTTACCACGATTCCATCCTCAGCACCAACCTGGGGGATCACAACCGCTACCGGGGAGCGGGCTATGTCTCGCTGGATTTCCGCGCCCTGCACCGGTTTTCGCTCTCCATTGGAGCGCGCGAGGAAGTGTACCGGTCGGTCGCGGGGGCCTTCAGCCCCACGGTGGCGGGGGGCGTCTGGCTCTCCTCGCGCCTGAAACTGCGGGCTTCGGCGAGCCGCGCCTTCCGCGTGCCCAGCTACACGGATCTCTACTATCACGACCCCGCCAACCTGGGCAGCCCCAATCTGCGGCCGGAAAGCGCCTGGAACTATGAAGGCGGCCTGGAATGGAACCCCGCGGGGCGGGTGCGCGCCGATCTCACAGTGTTCCACCGCCGGGTGAAGGACGGCATCGACTACATCCGCTACAGCCCCACGGACATCTGGCGGGCCACCAACATCGCCAACCTGCATTTCACGGGCGCCGAAGCGGGTCTCTCGTTCCTGCCGCGCCGCGGTCAGCAGATCGAGCTGCGCTATACCGGCCTGCATGGCACGCAGGATGCGGTGCCGGGCATCTACTCGAAGTACGTATTCAACTACCCGACGCACGCGGCGGTAGCTTCCTGGATGGCCGGACTCCCGGCGGGAATGCTTTTGCGCACGCGCCTGGGGGTGCTGGACCGGCGCGCCCGCGACCCTTACGCGCTTTGGGATCTCTACCTGGCGGAAACGCGCGGGCGGATCCACCCCTTTCTGCAGCTCACCAACCTGGCCAACGTTTCCTACCAGGAGATTCTGGGAGTGCCGATGCCGGGCCGCGCCGTGGTAGGAGGCTTCGAACTGGTGGTCCTCAAGTAGCGGTTGCCGCGAGGTGCTTGGCCAGGAAGGGAAGGCCTTTTATGCCCCAGAAGCTGTGCGGGCCGTCGAAGGTCTCCTGCTGGACAACATCGGCGGCGCCAAAGACCTCGTAGACCTTCTTCACGCGCGCGAAGCTGGCCAGGCTGGCCTGGATGGGAAAGATCTCATCTTTCTCGCCGGACTCTACAAACAGCGGGCGCGGAGCGATCAGGCCGGCCACGTCGTACATCTCCGCCCAGTTCAGGATGCCCGGAACGTAATTGTCGATACAGTGGGACAGGCTCAGGATGCTGTCGCGGAAGGTATTCAGGTAGCCGCTGACCATGGCCACGCGGATGCGCGGTTCGAGCGCCGCGGAAAAGGTGGTGCAGGTGCCGCCTCCGGAAATGCCCATGCAGCCGACGCGCCGGGGGTCCAGTTCCTTGCGGGTTTCGATCCAGTCGATAGTGCGCATCACATCGTAGACCCGCCAGCCGATCATGGTCTGGCCCAGCAGCAGGGCGGCGCCGGCGGAGGGCTGGCAGGCGGAGGCGCCCAGGCCATGCTTACGCGTGCGCGGATCGCGGCGGCAGCCGAAGGCCATGGGCTCTATGGCGACCGCTGCCAGGCCGTGCTCCACCGCCTGGATGGCGAAGTCGTGCTGGTAGCCCGCCTTGTCGGCGCGGTCGCGGCCTTTGTCGTCGATACCCACGATGTCGTCCACGCCGCGGCCGTGGCCGGGCACGCACACCATCGTAGGGTGGGGCGCCAGGGTCCGGGGCGTCAGCAGATAGCCCAGCACGTACAGCCCCGGCTTGCTCTGGAAGACGAACTTCTCGCGGCGGTAGGCCGGAAACTCGCGTACTTCCAGGGTTTCGGACTTCAGTTCCACGCGTGTGGACGGGAAGCCGCCTACCAGTTCGGCGATCTTAGCGCGCAGGCGCTTCTGCCAGGCTTCGGCCTGGTGGCGGTCGCGGGCGTTGAAGGTAAGGCGCAGGGGCGCCGATTCGTAGAGTCTCCGGGTATAAAGGACCGGGTCGAAAGCGGCGGTATCCACTCGGTTCTCGAATCCCTCCAGGGCGCCGGTATAGGCGGCGGGCGCCTGCGCGCCGGGGGCGGCGGCTTGAGGCAGAAGGGCCGCCCCACCCGCGGCCGCCAGTTTGCCAAGTTGTCTGCGTGTCATCAGAGATTCACGTCCAGGGTTTCCTGGAAAATGGAGGGAGGCAGTTGGATGCCGCTGACGCGCAGGCGCTCCAGGATGCGGGGCGTGACGCCGGTGCCGCGGAAGCGGCCCTGCACCTTGCCCGCGTCCGTGACGCCCAGGCGTTCGAAGGTAAAGATGTCCTGCATCTCGATATGGTCTCCGTCCACGCCCATCACTTCGGCGATGCTCAGGATCTTGCGGGTGCCGTCCTGCAGGCGCGACAACTGCACCACCAACCGGATGGCGGAGGCCAACTGCTGGAGGATGACCCGGCTGGGGATCTCCAGGTCGGCCATCATGACCATTGTTTCCAGTCGCGAGAAGGCGTCCCGCGGACTGTTGGCGTGCACCGTGCTCATGGAGCCTTCCACACCGGTGTTCATGGCCTGCAGCATGTCCAGGGCTTCGGCGCCGCGGCACTCACCCACGATGATGCGGTCGGGGCGCATGCGCAGAGCGGTGCGCAGAAGCTGCCGCTGGTTGATGCCGCCCTCCTTGTTCAGGTTGGGCGGACGGGTTTCGAACTTGACCACGTGCCGCTGCTGCAACTGCAACTCGGCCGTGTCTTCGATGGTCACGATGCGCTCTTCCTCGGGGATGAAGCGGGAGAGCGCGTTCAACATCGTGGTCTTGCCCGAGCCGGTTCCGCCCGAAATAAGGATGGTGCACTTGGCTTGCACGCAGGCGGCCAGGAACCTGAGCATGCCGGGCATGATGGTCTTGAATTGGACCATCTCCTCCTGCGTGATCACGTGGCGTCCGAAGCGGCGTATGCTCAGGCAGGGCCCGTCCAGCGCCAGTGGCGGGATGATGGCGTTCACGCGCGAACCGTCGGCCAGGCGCGCGTCCACGATGGGCTGGGCTTCGTCGATGCGCCGGCCCACCTGCGAGACGATCTTCTCGATGATGTGCAACAGGTGCGCGTCGTCCTTGAACCGGGCCTGCGTCTCGGCCAGTTTGCCGTTCCGCTCGATGTAGATCTTGTTGTAGCGGTTGACCAGGATATCGGAGATGGAAGGTTCTTTGAGGAGCGGCTCGAGCGGGCCCAGGCCGAGGACTTCGTCCAAAACTTCTTCGACGATCCGGGTCTGCTCGGCGGCGGTCATGGGGACGCGCTCATCCTCCAGCAGCCGTTCCACCACGCGCCCGATCTCCGCCCGGATGCGGTCTTTGGGGATGGAGGAAACCCGGTCGAGGTTTAGGACCTCGATCAGCTTCTTGTGAATCTGGGACTTGAGCTCAAAGTAACGGTCGGCACTGCGCTGCGCCAAAGGCGCGGTATGGTTGCCACGAAACGGCTGGGGTCTGAAGTTCGATCCCACAAAGGTTCTCCTGTCACCGGTTGCCCTGGGGAGTAGGATTGCGATAACAATTATATCCCGGAGGGGTTCATGAGAAAGCTGATTTTCCTGACGGCCTGCCTGGCAGCCGCGTTTCCGCTTTTCGCCCAAAGCCTGAAAGACACCTTTGCCAAGCACTGGCAAACCAGCCAGGACTTCACCGTGGCCGTAGCCGAGGCAATGCCTGCCGGGGACTATAATTTCAAACCCAATCCGGAGGAGATGTGTTTCGGCAAACTGATGGCGCACATCGCCATGGCCAACAACGCCAACTTTGCCATGGTCAGCGGGCTGAAAGCCCCGGCCGTGCCCGATGCCATCTCGGCGGCGTACAAGGCGAACGCCAACTTTGACAAGGCCGCCACCATCCAGTTCCTCAAGGAATCCTTCGACTTTTGCACCCGGGCGCTGAATGAGGTCACCGAGGAGAAGATGCACGCCATGACCGGTCCGGCAGGGCGGCAGTTGACCGGCTTCGAGCGCCTGTGGTCCTACTTCACGCATACGGCGCACCACCGCGGGCAGGCCGAAGTGTATATGCGGGTGAAGGATATCAAGCCGCCGGCGTACAAGTTCTAGGGCCGGCGTGCCCGAAGATAGGCCGCCAAGTCGTCGATCTCGGATGGGGTGTACGGCGCGAGGTAGGCGTCGTGGCGCCAGGCGGCGTCGTCGCTCACAGACAGAACCTCTGCCTGCGAGACTGTCCGCAGCACCGGCGGCGGAGTGGTCAAGTCGTAGAATTTGACCAGGCTGCCCTGCTTGGAGACCCGCAATCCGGGAAAGGTTTCGCCGCCCCGGAGCCGCACCGTCACCACGTGGCGCGCGCGAGGGGAGCGCAGCACTGCGGCGATCTCGCCCTCCGGCTTCCCGGCCAGGTTTCCCAAGTCAGGGCCGATGGCGATGCCGCGTCCTCCCGAGACATGGCAGACGCCGCAGCGGGTCTCCCGGGTGGCATCGAAAAACAGCCGGAAGCCGCGCTCGGCCTCGGCTGTGCCGCGAAACTCGGGCGCGGGCGCCGGACCGGCGGGCGCGCTGCCCGCCGTAGTTGGCGGCGGATCGTTCGAGACCGTCGCCAGGCTGGCAACGTAATCGATCACGGCGGCGATGTCCTGATCTGTGAGCCGGCCCTTCCAGCCGGGCATGGCCGAATTCGGGATGCCGTCGCGGATTACCCGCTCCAGGTAGCTGCGCGCGAAGGTCCTGCCCCGCAGGCGCGGACCGCGGCTGGCCGCTCCCGCTTTGCCGTGACAATAGCCCACCGAGCAGCTTTGCGCAAAAACCTGCTCGCCTCGGGCCGCGCTGCCCGTCTCGGCCGCGCTGTGCGCCAGCAGAAGCGCTACCCAGATCATCGGCCTTCCTCCGGCAGCGTAAACGCGAAGATCGCCGATCCCGGCCGGAAATCCTCCGTTTCTGGCCAGAGCTGCGACAGCAATCCTGCCACCGCCGAACCCCAGCCCGAAGGCGTAGCCACGAACTGCCGCCCGCCGGCGGAATACGCCACCGGCGAGCCGCGGTGCCCGGAGCCGGTCTGGAAGCTCCACAGCTTCTCGCCGGTTTTGGCGTCCAGCGCAAAGAAATTGCCCTCCGGGTCTCCGCTGAACAGCAAGTCGCCGGCGGTGGCCAGCGCCGAGGCCAGCAGCGGATACTTCGATTCGTAGGACCAAAACTTCCGGCCAGTCACGGGGTCATACGCTGCCAGGTGCCCGCCGGCCTTGCCCTTGAGCGGCGGCCGGAGCTGGAAGACCCCTCCAAAGAAGTTCTGCCCTTCCTTGGGCTCTTCTTTTTGCGCGGTCACCTCCTGGCACCACTCGATGCCCGTGGAATAGAACCAGCCCGTGCGGGGCGAAAAGGCCGCGTGGTTCCAGCTCCGCCCCCCGCCGATGCTGGGGCAGAGCAGCCTCGTCTGGCCCGGCACGGGCTCGCTGCGGCCCACCAGCTCTCCCTTCTGGTCGACGCCCTGGATCCAAGTGATGTTCTCGGCCACCGGCCACGCGGAGACGAATTCCCCGTTGGTGCGATCCACGACGAAGGCGTACCCGCCCTTATTGACGTTGACCAGGAGCTTGCGCATGCGGCCGTTCACCGGCAGATCCACCAGCACGCACTCGTAGGCCGCGTCGAAGTCCCACACGTCGTGCGGGACCTCCTGGTAATACCACTTCAGCTTGCCGGTAGCGGCGTCCAGAGCCACGATGCTGTCGGTGTAAAGATTTCTGCCGCGCCGCGCGTCGCCGTAGAAATCGGCCGCAGCGTTGCCCACGCCCCAGTAGACCAGGTTCAGCTCCGGATCGTAGGAGCCGGTCATCCAGGTGGAGCCGCCCCCGCTTTTCCAGCTATCGCCGGCCCAGGTTTCGTGCCCCGGCTCGCCCGGTCCGGGGATGGTCCAGAAGCGCCAGGCCTTGCGGCCGGTTTTGACGTCGAAGGCGGTGAGGTAGCCGCGGTGCGCCGAATCGCCGCCGGTCACGCCCACGATCACCTTGCCGCCGGCCACCAGCGGGGCGGCCGTGATATTGCAGCCGCACTGCTGCATATCCTCCACGTTGACGAGCCAGAGCTCGCGCCCGGTTTTCTGATCGAGCGCCACGACGTGGTTGTCGATTGTGCCCATGAAGACGCGTCCGTCCGCCACGGCCACGCCCCGGTTCCACGGCCCGTAGATCAGCCCGAACTCGCGCGGCACGGGGTAGAAGTAGTGCCAGAGTTCCCGGCCGGTGGCCGCGTCGATGGCGAACACGCGATTCTTCGCCGTGGAGACATACATGACCCCATCCACGACGATCGGCGTGGATTGCAGGCCGCCGAGGACATCACCCGTCTGGAAGACCCACGCGGGCGCCAGGCGCCGGATGTTGGAACGGTTCACCTGGCTGAGCGCGCTGTAACGCCACGCGCTCGGCCCCCCGCCGTATGCTGGCCAGTTCTCGTGTGCCGCATCCTGCGCGCCGCAGGCCAGCGCGCAGGCCAGCACCCCCAGAACCGGCCTCATCGGGCCAGGGCCGGAACCGCCGTAAGCACCCGGATGGAGGCCTGGCAGAACGCCGGCAGGTCGTCCGGCTTGCGCGAAGTGACCAGATTGCCATCCACTACGACTTCGGCGTCTTCCCAATGAGCGCCCGCATGGATCACGTCGTCTTTGATGGCGAAGAAAGAAGTGGCCCTGCGGCCTTTCAGGACTCCCGCCGAGCAGAGCACCCACGGCGCGTGACAGATGGCCGCCACCAGCTTGCCTTGGGCATCCAGATCCTTGACGAGCTTCAGGGCTTTGTCGTGCCGGCGGATGTGGTCCGGAGCGTAGCCGCCGGGGACCAACACGCCGTCGAAGTCCCGGGCGTGGGCCGCCTCGTAGGAGAGGTCCGCCTTGATGGGATAGCCCAGCTTGCTGGTATAGGTTTCGCCCGCCTTGGCGCCTACCGTCACCACCTCGGCGCCGGCTTCCTTGAAGCGGTAATACGGATACCAGGCTTCCATCTCCTGGTACAGGTTGTCCACCAGGATGGCGATTCGTTTTCCCTTGAGTTCCATAGCGATCTTTATCTTAATCGGTTCCCGTAGCGGTTGGAGGCCGCCAGCTTTTCGAAATAGGCGAACACCAGGCGCATGACCTCCGGCACGGGCGTGCGGCGGTCGTCGATGAAGGCGGACATGACGCTGAGCGCGAACGGGCGGCCCGGCAGGTAGACGACGCCCGTCTGGCAGCGGGCCCCGGGCAGTTCGCCGGTCTTAGAGGCTGCCTCAACATCCAGCGGCAGGCCGGCCTGAAAATCTCCCTGTACCGTTTTCATGATCTCGAGGATTTCCCGGCTGGCGCGCTCGTCTACCGCCTTGCCGCGATAGATCTGCTCCACCAGGCGCGCCATTTCGACCGGCGTGGAAACGTTCTCGTCGCCTCGCTGCGCGGCGGCCGAATCCATCATCTTGCGGCGCAGGCGCGTTTGCGGAAACCCCATACGGTCCAGCATCTGGTTTACGCCGTCCATGCCCACCATGTCGATGCACTTGTTGGTGGCCGTGTTATCGCTGTGCTCGATCATGGCGGCAATCAACTCCCGGACGGTAAGGGTTACCGGGCCGTTCTTGAGCTGAAACTGCAGCCGCCCGCTGCCGCCTACCGCCTCCCGGGGGTTGAGCGTGATCCGGTCGGTGAAGTGGAAGCGCCCGGCGCGTTCCTCCTGGAACATGCGCACCAGGATGGGGATTTTGATCATGCTGGCGGTGGGAAACGCCGTGTCGCCGTGCCAGGCGAAGGCGCGTCCCGACGTCAGGTCGATGGCCGCCATACCCAGCGCGCCGTCAAAGCCGCGGTCGAACTGACGGATCTCCTCCAGGACTTTGGCTTCCAGCAGTTCGGAAGCCGTGGGTTGCGCCGTTAGCGGAAGCGCCGCCAGGACTCCTAAGACCACCCGCCACATGTGCCGCACCATAGTATCATTGCACCCATGCGGCGGCGCGAATTCCTGCTGGGCGGGCTGGCTGCGGCCCTTCAGCGGCAAGAACTGGACGAAGCGGTTTCCCTGATCTCGCGGCAGACGGCGAATGGCGGCGTTTCCGCGGCGGCGCTCACTGTGCGGCAGGGCAGCTTCGTCTTCTCTCGCAGCTTCGGCCAGGTCAAGAGCCCGGACACGGACTTTCTGCTGGCCTCCATCACCAAGCCTATGACCGTCACGGCGGTGATGGTGTTGAGCGACCGGCAGAAGCTTTCGCTCTCTGACCCGGTGCGCAAGTACATTCCGGAGTTCCACGGCGGCGACCGGGACCTGATCACCATCCAACACCTGGTGACCCATACCTCCGGCCTGCCGGACATGTTGCCCGAGAACGAAGCGCTGCGCAAGCGCCACGCGCCGCTTTCGGAATTTGTGGCCGCCACCTGCAAAACGCCGCTGCTCTTTAAGCCCGGAACGCAACTGCGATACCAGAGCATGGGGATCCTGCTGGCCGCCGAAATCGTGCAGCGCATTACGCGCACGCCGCTACGCGCCTTCCTGCGCCAGGAGGTCTTCGAGCCGCTGGGCATGCGCCGCACCTTCCTGGGCCTGGGTCCTCTCAAGATCCCGGAGACCGCGCAGTGCCAGGTCACCGGCAACGACGACTGGAACTGGAACAGCCCGTACTGGCGGGATCTGGGCGCACCCTGGGGCGGCGCGCACTCGACCGCGCCGGATGTCACGCGCTTTCTGGAATCCTTCCTGCACCCCGACGGCCGCGTTCTGAAGAAGGAAACGGCCGCCTCCATGATCGTGAATCATACCCAGCCGCTGAAAAACCCCTGGGGCCTGGGCTGGATGGTGAAGCCGGGGACCTTTGGCAAAGCCTGCTCGCCGCGCACCTTTGGACACTACGGCGCGACGGGCACGGTGGCCTGGGCGGATCCGGCCACGAATCTCACCTGCGTGCTGCTGACCACCAAGCCGGCAGAGCAATCCCGCGACCACCTGCTTGGTCCGGTCTCCGACGTGGTCTCGGCATCGAGTGCGCCGGTCTGAGCAGCCCTCAGTCCCGCCGCCAGCCGCGCAGGAGTTCCGCGACTTGGGCGTGCCCGCCCGCTTCGGCGAGATCCAGGGCAGTCTTCTGATCTTTGGTCTTCCTCTCCGGATCAGCGCCTGCCTCGATCAGCACGCGGGCGATATCCGCGCGCCCCGACATCGCCGCGGAGTGCAGCGGAGTGGCCCCCAGGAACTCCACCGGATCTGCCTCCGCTCCCCGCGCGATCAGCATCCGCACGGCTTCCAGGTCGCCCGCCGCGACCGCCGAATGGAGCGGCGCCACGCGCAGCGCGTTCCGGGAGGGAGTGCGGGGATTGGCCCCGGCATCCAGCAGCAGCCGCGCCGCTTCCCGGTGGCCGAAGAAGATCGCCAGGCCCAGCGGCGTGAAGCCGTCCGCGGAGTAGCTGTTGGCCGCGTGCGGGTCGGCCGCCAGGGCCTCCCGGATGCGCTCCAGGCCTCCGGTGGCGCAGGCTTCGTATAGATCCAGCACGCGGCCGCCGCTGACCAGGGGCACGAGCTCGGGATGCCGCACGTACACGGCCCACAGCACTCCCGTGGCGCCTTCGGGGTTTCGCGCCTCCGCCAGGCCGGGATCCGCCGCCAGCAAAGCCGCCACGCGTTCGGGATCCCCCTGCCGGATCGCGGCAAAAAACTCCTCCATGCGTCCTTCTCCGAGCCGGCGCCTACTGCACCATCTTCAAGTATTCGAGCAAGTCCGTCATTTGCGCCACGCTCACCTGCTTTTCCAGGTCGCCCGGCATGGCGGAAAGATTGGTAATGTACATGGTCTTGATATCCTTGCGCTGGATGACGTCTTCCTTGCCGTCTTCGTGCTTCAGTGTGATGGTGGTGGGCGTCTGCTGGCCGATCACACCGTCGATGGTGCCGCCACCCGCGGTTTCGATCACGTAAGCTTCATAGCCCTGGGCGATCGATTCGCTGGGAATCAGGATGTCGCGCAACAGCGATTGTTTGGGCTGGTTGTGCACGGTCAGCAGGTTGGGCCCTACCTCGGCGCCATAGCCTTCCAGCCGGTGGCACTTGGCGCACACGGAGCGGAACACCTGCCGCCCGTGGGCCGAATCGCCCCGCTGGTCCGCGGCGCTCTGATAGCGGCTGACCACCGCCTCGCGCTCCGCCGGGCTCTGCTCGAGCAGGGGCCGGGCCGCGCCGCGGATTTCCGGGTCGTCCGCCATAATCAGCCGGTGCCGGTGGCGGAAATCCAGGGTCCAGGGCTGCACGGCGCCATCCTGCATGGCCTTCACCAGGATCTGCTCACGGTCCTTTTCCAGGAACATGGCATCGGCCGCCGCGGAGCGCACCGCGGGGGTCATTTCGCGCCAGTTCTTCAGCAGGAACACGGCCGGCTGGGTTCCCGAAATCCGGCCATAGGCGCGTACGGCCGCCGTCTCCACCTGCTCGGGCTGGTGGGGATCGATCAGCTTTTCGAGCAATGCCGCCTGTGGGCGGGGGTCGGCCAGGGCCAGCAGGGTGAGTGCATCCGCACGCACCTCGGCGTCGGCCTGCGGATCGGCAGCCGCGGCTGCTGCGTGCGCCAGGGCCGTCTGCGCCGCCGCGCCTTTCGGCAGGCCGGTGATCTGGAGCAGGCGCAGGGCCGCACGGCGCACCGGTACGTCCGTGCCGGTGGTTAACTTCAGGAGCGTCTCCTGGCCCGCCGGCGTCACCCCGCCGTGATGCACGCGCATGCCCAACCCCAGGCCTTCGAGGCTGGCCGTGCGCCACCACTGGGCATCCGCGGACTGGACGGAGGCCACCTTTTGGAGCACACCCTGCACCTCGGCGGGCTTCTGCCGCGTGCCGATCACGGCACAAATGCTGTGCAGCAGGCTCTCGCGGCCCGGCGAGGCCTGCCCGCCCGCCAGGCCGGCGAACGTGCGCGCCGCCTCGTCCGAGCCGGCGCTCAACGCGGCCACCTGGAACCACTTGTCCTCCAGGTCGCGCGCCAGCAGTTTCCCCCGCGCGGCGGCGGCCGCCGGGGTGTGCAGGTATCCCAGCGTGGCGAGCAATTGCAGGCGTACTTTGGCATCCGGATCATCGGTCATGGCCAGAAGCTTTCCAGCCAGCGCCGGCTGCGCCGCCAGGTGCGCCTCCGCCAGGATAATGGCGTTCTCGCGCACGCCGGCCTCGGGATCCGCGAGGGCCTTCTCGATCAGCGGCGTTTCCAGCCTGCCCAGCCCCTCCAAGGTCCACAGGGCGTGGAGCCGCCCCACCGCCGAAGGTCCCTGCGCCAGCCGCTCCAGGTCCGGCGCGGCGTCCACGGCTTTGCGGTCCATCAACAGCCGCTGCGCCGTGCGCCGCCACCAGATATTCGGGTTGGCCAGTTCCTTCACCAATTCCTGGTTCGAGGCGCTGCCCAGGTGCAGGTTCTTCACGCGATCCAGGCCCCCATCGGGCACGATGCGGTAGATACGCCCCCGATCGATGCCTTTGGTCAGGTCCGGGGACTTCTGCGCCTGGGTGGACATCCACTCCGGGTGCTCGATCATCAGCCGGTAGAAGTCCAGCAGATAGAGCGCACCGTCCGGGCCCACGTAGAAGCCCACGGGCCGGAACCAGGCATCCGTGGAAGCCAGGAACTCGGCGTTGGGGCGATCCCGCCGGGCGGTGAAGGTCGAGCCCTGGCCGGATACCAGGTCGCGGTGCACCAGGTTGTGCGCCGGCTCGGCTTCGAACAACGCACCGCGATACCAGGTGATGCTGCACGCCGAGGTGAACTGGCCCACGTCGGTGAGCAGTTCGAAGCGGGGATGCAGCGTGATGGGGAAAACCTTGGCGGCCGCGCCGTGATCCGAAATGTTCTGCATAGCCGCCGCCAGCGGCAGATCCGGATTCCGCTGCAGGTATCGCGCCGCAATCACTTCCTCGCGCGCGTGGTTGGAGTTGTTGATCGTGAAGTGGTGCCCCCAGTCGTCGAAAGTGTGCCCGAATTGCGAGCTGCCCGCCAGGGCCTCCAGTTGCCCCGTGTCCGGGCGGAAGCGTACGTTGCGGGCGTGCTCTTTGAGCGGCGGCGTTTCCGGATGTTCGGGCATGCTGATGTCCGTGCCGCGGTCCCCGAATTTGTCTTTGTAGATGATGGCGGTGGCGGCATTTTCGTGCGCCAGGTAGATCCAGTTGTCCAGCCCGTAGACCGGCCCGTTCACGGTGTGCTGCGGATTGGTCACCGCGAAGCCGGTGAGCACCACCCGCCGGAAGTCCGCCTTGCCGTCGCCATTGGTGTCCTCGAAATAGATCACATCGGGCGCGTCGGTCACCAGGATGCCCTTTTTCCAGCGCATCACCCCGGTGGGCATCACCAGGTGGTCGGCAAATACGGTGCTGCGGTCCGGGATGCCGTCACCGTTGGTGTCCTCGAGCATCACCACCTGCCCGATCTTACCCTCGGTATTCAGCGGGTAGGCGCGGTCCTCCACCACGTAGATGCGCCCGTCTTCGTCCCACTCCATGGCCGCCGGGGAAAGCACGTCCGGCTCGGCGGCGAAAGGCTCGATGCGGTAACCCGGCTCGATCTGAAACGTACCCAGCGCCTGAGTGACTGGGTATGGGGGTCCGGACTTGCGGCATCCCGACATACCCCAGACAAGCATCAGCATGGCTGCCCAACGCGTGAATCGCATGGCTGTAGTACCCTCAATATTACATCGCATGGGACGTTTCACCCGCCGCGGTTTTGTGGGCGCTCTGGCCATGGGTTCTCCTCTCCGGCTTCGCTCGGCGCAATCCACGGATATCCGCATCGAAGACATCCGTTTCGAGTATCAGGATTATCTCTACCGCGCGCCGTACATGTTCGGCGGCCACAGCGTGGATCGCGTCACCCTGCTCAACGTGCACAGCGTGGTGCGTAACGCCGCCGGCCGCAGCGCCAAAGGCTTCGGGTCCATGACCATGGGGAACGTCTGGGCCTTCCCCTCGAAGACCATGTCCTACGACCGCACGCTGGGGGCCATGAAAGCTCTGGCCGGGCGCATTGGCTCCCTCACCGCCACGTGCCGGGACTACGGGCATCCCATCGACCTCAATGTGGCCCTGTTTCCCGAGTATAGGAAAGCCGCCGCGGAGGTTTCGCGCGAGCTGGGTCTGGATCAGCCCATCCCCAAGCTGTGCACTATGGTGACCGCTGCGCCGTTCGATGCGGCCATCCACGACGCCTACGGCAAGCTGCACGGCCTGAGCTGCTACCAGACTTACGGGCCGGACTTCGTGCACTACGACCTGGCGCACTACCTGAACGCCGATTTCAAGGGCGAAAACCTGGAGCAGTACATCAGCCGCCGGCCGCGCGCGCGCACGTTCCTGTACCACTCGGTGGGGGCTTCGGATCCGATATTCCCCTCCGACGTGCGCAAGCCCATCGGCGACGGCCTTCCCGAAGACCTGCCCGGCTGGATCCGCTACAACGGGATCACGCGCCTGAAGATCAAGCTGAACGGGAACAACCTGGAGGCCGACCTGGAGCGGGTGGTGCGCATCGACCGCGCCGCCACCGAGGCACAGCAGCAGCGCGGCGTGCGGCAGTGGCTCTACTCGCTGGATTTCAATGAGCAGTGCCCCAACGTGGAGTACCTGCTGGAATTTCTGCGCCGGCTGAAGGAGCAGACAGCGGCCGGGTTTGAGCGCATCCAGTACGTGGAGCAGCCCACCGCGCGCGATCTCAAGGCCAACCGCTCGAATACTATGCACAAGGCCGCGCGGCTGCGCCCGGTGGTGATCGATGAGTCGCTCACGGACCTGGATGCTCTGATGCTGGCGCGAGAGATGGGGTACACCGGGGTGGCGCTCAAAGCCTGCAAGCAGCAGAGCCAGGAAATGCTGATGGCCGCGGCCGCCAGGAAGTACAAGATGTTCCTCTGCGTCCAGGACCTCACCTGCCCGGGCGCCTCCTTCATTCAGTCCGCCGGCCTCGCCTCGCACGTACCCGGCGTAGTGGCCATGGAAGGCAACGCCCGCGAGTATGTTCCAGCGGCCAACAAGCCCTGGGAAGGCCGCTTTCCGGGCCTGTTCCACATCACCGGCGGCACGCTGGACACCAGCGTCCTGACCGGGCCCGGGCTGGGCGTGGTTCCGTGACGGGGAAAGCCGGCCTGGTACGGTACCCACCCGGAACCGTACTCTTCCTGCCACGATTTCTCTCCGAAACGCACTAAAATCCGAAGCACTACAGGAGGAACCATGGCCAGCATGCCCCAACCACGACCCCAGTCTGAGTCGGTTGTCGACGCGGCTTCCGATACGATTGTCCTGGCATTCGACCTGGTGGGAAGCCAGATCGCGAACATGCCCGACGAGTTGACCAAGAGCTTGCAGAGCGCGTCCGTGCAAGCGGCCATCAAGTCCACGCTGATGACCTTCGCGCTTAACAAGCAGAAGAGCGGCACCACCACCATTTCCGACCAGGAGGCCACGCAACTCGCCAACGCGCTTTTCAGCAATGTCGGCGGCAAGGTCGCCGACAGCGTTTTGGAACAGCTTAAGAAGACCCCCGAATACCAAAAGCTGGAACAGAGCCTGAAGAACTTCGAGCAGGCCCTCAAGACCTCCCCTCTGGGAGTCTGGGTGGACCGCAACCAGGGAATTCTCTATGTGGTGGGTGCCGGCCTGGTGATTGGCGGCGCCGCGGCCCTCTACGTGACCAAGACCGGCGGGATGGTGGTGAATCTGCCAGTCAGCCAGCTCACCGGCAAGCCGGTGAAGATTTTCAAGGTCGGCCGTTTTACCCTGAGCGGCCAGTTGCTGAACTTCCAGCCGGATACCCAAACGGTTGGCGGCGCATTGACCGGCGCGGAGAAGTGGGATCGCCTCCAGATCAGCGTGCAGTTGGGCGTGGTGGCCACCGGCAGCGACGTCAAGCAGGTGAACGGCCAGGTCATGTTCAAAACGCAGGATTTCAACCTTTCCCTCAGCGGCTCTGGCCAGCCCGCGCAGCGCACGGTGAATTTAGGCCTGAGCGTGGGCATCAGCGGGAACGGTCTGCCGGGTCCGCTGACGATCGGGATTGGCACGGTCATCAAGGATGGCAAGGCCGACCAGGGTCAACTGAATGCTAGCCTGAAGACTGGCGTGGGCACGTTCGGGCTGAGCGGTTCCGCCGGCAAGGGGGAAGTCAAGAGCCTGCTGACCTGGTCGGCCTCGTTCTAACCAGCCGGCCGGAAGGCGCTTCGCATGGTAGAATCGCGTCCGGGGGCTGATGCTGTGAACAAGCGAATCACGGCTGCTTTGATTGGGCTAGGAGCGTGCGCGCGGCTGGCGCCGCACCCTTGGAATTTCACTCCACTGATGGCCATCGGGCTATACGCCGGCGCCAAATCCACCAAGCTGCGGTTCGGCATTCTGGCCACCCTGCTCGCGCTTTTCGCCAGTGACGCGGTACTGGGCTTTTACCGCGGTATGTGGTACGTGTACGGGGCGTCCTGCATCCCGGTGCTGCTGGGCAGCCTGGGCAGCCGGCGGGGCGGACGCGCTTGGTTGTGGGGCGCAGCTGCCGTTTCCAGCATCTCTTTCTTCGTGCTCACCAATGCGGCGGTCTGGGCAACCGGTCACCTTTATCCGCACACTATGGGCGGCGTGGCGGCGTGTTTCGCCGCGGCCGTTCCGTTCTATCAGAATCAGATCGCCGGCGATATCTTCTACACGGCCGCGCTGTTCGGCGCCGACGCGCTGCTGCGATCCCTGGCGCAGCGCGAGCCGCAGATGGCCCAGCCTTGCGCGTAGTTTCGTTACTGGCTGCCGCTACCGAGATCGTTTGTGCGCTGGACGCCGGCGAGATGCTGGTGGGGCGGTCGCACGAATGCGACCAACCGGAGTGGGTGCAGTCGCTGCCAGCTTTGAGCGAGCCGGCCTTCGACATCAGCGTTTCCAGCCGCGAAATCGACTGCGAGGTGAACCGCCGCATCCGCTCTGGCCAGCCGATCTATCGCATTCACACGGACCGTATCCTGGCTCTTAAGCCGGACCTGATTATCGCGCAGTCGCACTGCGAGGTTTGCGCGGTAACCCCCGGGGACGTGGCGCGCAGCGGAGGTCCGATACCGGGCGCGCGGGTGCTTCCGGTGGCGGCAAGCTCGGTGGCCGGCGTCTGGGAAACCATCCGGGAGATCGCTCGGGCCCTCGGCCTGGAAGAGCGGGGAGCGGAGTTGGCCGCCCGCGAACAGGCCCGCCTGGACCACCTGCGCGCGAGAACCGCAGGTCTGCGGCGGCCCACGCTGGTGGTGCTGGAGTGGACCGACCCGATCTTTCCGATGGGAAACTGGGGGCCGGAACTGGTGGAGATCGCGGGCGGAGAACTGGTAGCGGGCAACCCGGGTCGGCACTCGTCGGCCATTCCGGCCGAGCAGTTGGCAGCAGCAGGCCCCGAGTACCTGGTCGTATCGCCGTGCGGTTTTACGCTGGAGCGCGCATCGCGAGAGCTTGCAGTGCTGGAGCGATATTCTTGGTGGAGCCGGCTGGAGGCCGTCCGCAGTGGCCGGGTGGCCTTCTGCGACGGCAATCTCTTCTTCAACCGGTCGGGCATGACGATCGCGCGAACGGCGGAGATTCTCGCTGAGATCCTTCACGGCCTGGTATCGGGCGAGCCAACCGAAGCCCGGCACTGGCGGTGGATGCGGGACGTCGCCGCAGCGGGAGGCCGGCCGGTGTGAAACGCGTCGCGATGTCGTGGAGCAGCGGCAAGGACAGCGCCTGGGCGCTCGGTCTGTTAAAAAGGACTCCCGGCGTGGAGGTGGCCGCCCTCATCACCACCTTCAACACCACGGCCGGGCGGGTGGCCATGCACGCCGTGCGGAGGCGCCTGGTGGAATTACAGGCCGAACGCGCCGGGCTGCCGCTGTGGCCGGTGGAACTGCCCTGGCCGTGCGCGAACAGCGTGTACGAAGAGCGCATGGCGGAGGTCTGCCGCCGCGCCGGAGGCGAGGGCCTCAGCGCCATCGCTTTCGGGGACCTGTTCCTGCGCGATGTCCGCGAGTACCGGGAGCGGCAGCTTCAGGGCACCGGTCTCGAACCTCTGTTCCCGCTGTGGGAGATTCCCACCGCCCGGCTGGCGGCGGACATGATCCGCGGCGGCCTGAACGCCAAGGTGACCTGCGTCGATCCAAAGAAACTGGATCGCGCGTATGCCGGGCGCGATTTCGATTCCGCCTTCGTGGCGGAACTGCCGCCCACCGTGGATCCCTGCGGCGAGAACGGCGAATTTCACACCTTTGTCTACGACGCACCCGTGTTTTCCGGGGCCATCGGCGTCGAAACGGGCGAGATCGTGGAGCGCGACGGCTTCGTCTTTGCCGACGTGTTGGAAGCTTAGCAGGCCGGTCATCCCGGAACTCATCTTGCGGTCCGCAACGGCGTTGTTATAATGGCACGGAGATAGAATGCGGAGCGTGTGAGGGCCAGGAAATCAGCTCCGCCCACTGAGGTGCCGTTCTGACGGTGCGCGCCATTCGGGGTACGAGAGTAGCCCGCGTGGGTCATTCGCCGGCCGTGCATAAAGTGTGCCGGTGTGTGCACTTGCATACGCTTCGGCGTGGGTGCTAAGCTGTTTGGTTCTTAACGACTAGCTCTCGTAATCTCTCCAGTTGAACCCAATGGAAAAGACTCTGCATGATTTAGGCGGACTTCTTCTGCGAGCCCTGCCTACTTTATTCCTGGTAGCGCTGTTGCATTTCTATTTGAAGTACGTCTTTTTCGGGCCTCTGGAGAAGGTGCTGCACCAGCGCTACGAGGCTACCGATGGGGCGCGGCAGCGCGCTGACGAGAGCCTGGAGAAAGCCGCTGCTAAGGCCGCGGAGTATGAAGCCGCCATGCGTGCGGCGCGGGCCGAAGTCTACCAGGCCCAGGAGCAACTCCACAAGAAATTGCAGCGAGAGCGGGACGCGGAGGTGGCGGCGGCGCGGGGGCGGATGGAGGCGGGAGTGCGGGAGGCACGCGCCCGGCTGGAGGCCGATGTGGCCGAGGCCAAGGCCGCCCTGGCCCAGGAGAGCGACCTGCTGGCAGCACGCATCGCCGACGCGATTGTGAACCGGAGCGTGGCGTGAGGCGAGTGGCGGGCTGGATAGTGGCGGCGTGGCTGGCTGCGGCTGTGCCCGCGTTGACGGCGCAGGAAGGCGCTCCCGCTCGCCGCCCGGCGGAAAGCGAAGGCGAAGCTCCCGAGGGGGGTGGCATCGCAATCTGGAAGTGGGTCAATTTCGCCCTGCTGGCCGGAGGCCTGGGGTACGTTATCGCCAAGAATGCCGGGCCGTTCTTCGCCAACCGGTCGCTCGAGATCCGCAAAGGCATGATCGAGGCCGATGAGGCGCGCGCCGAAGCGGACGCGCGGATGGCCGCAGTAGAAGCCAAGCTGGCCAACCTGCAGGCGGAGATCGAGGCGCTGCGCCGGGAAGCACACGCCGAGGGCACGGAAGAAACCGAGCGCCTGCGCCGGGAGACCGCCGCGGAACTGGCCAAAATTGAGGAGCACGCCGCGCAGGAGATCGCCTCTCTGGGCAAAGCCGCGCGCCTGGAGCTGAAGCGCTACGGCGCGCAGGTGGCAATCGCTCTGGCCGAGCAGAAGATTCAGGCCCGCATGAACCGCGAGAGCCAGGAGTTGCTGGTGCGCCGCTTCCTCGGCGACCTGCCGGGGCCGGCCTCCTCCGCGCAGTCCTCATAACCCACGCCGATGACTTCTTCCGCAATCGCTCACCGATACGCCGGCGCCCTGGTGGATGTGGTTACCGGACCTACCACCGGCCTGGATCCCCAACAGGTAGCGCGCGAACTGCGCGATTTCCAAAGCGTTTTGGCCGAGTCCGTGGAACTGCGCCTGGCGCTGGTTTCGCCTTCGGTGCCGGGCTCTCGCAAGAAATCCGTGGTGGCGCGGTTGGCCGAGCGTCTGGCGCTGTCGCGCGTCACCCGGAATTTCCTTTATATTTTGATCGATCACCGCCGCATTCCCGCGCTCACCGAGATCACCGAGGCCTTTGAAATGGAACTGGACGAGCGCCTCGGATTCGCGCGCGCGGAGGTGGCCGCCGCTCACGATCTGGAACAACGGCAGCGCGAGGCGCTGGCGCGCAGCCTGGAGCAGCTCACCGGGAAGCGCGTGCGGCTCAAGTTTTCGGTTGACCCGGCCCTGATCGGCGGTGTGGTGGCGCGGATCGGCTCCACCGTGTATGACGGCTCCGTGCGGGGCCAGTTGCGCGCCATGGGCCGCCGCCTGGCCGCGGAGTAGGTTCATAGAATGGCCTGGAACGCATGTGCCGGTTCGGCGGCGCGCGTGCGTTCCCGGTGCGATTGAGGTTTTATGGCTCACATTCGAGCGGACGAGATCACCAGCATTCTCCGCCAGGAGATCGAGAACTACGAGGGAGCGATCGACGTTGCCGAAACCGGTTCGGTTATTTCGGTGGGCGACGGCATCGCGCGCATCCACGGCATTGAGAAGGTGATGGCCGGGGAGCTGATCGAGTTCCCTCACGGCGTGTCGGGCATCGCCATGAACCTGGAGGAAGACCAGGTGGGAGCCGTGCTGCTGGGCGAGTCCACGGAAATCAAGGAAGGCGACGAGGTGCGGCGCACGCGGCGCATTATGTCGGTGCCGGTCGGGGAGGCGCTGGTAGGGCGCGTCGTGAACGCTCTGGGAGAGGCCATCGACGGCAAGGGTCCCATCCACACCCAGACCTACAACCCGGTGGAGCGTCTGGCTCCCGGCGTGGTGGACCGCCAGCCGGTGAAGGAGCCCATGCAGACGGGCATCAAGGCCATCGACGCTATGATTCCCATCGGGCGGGGCCAGCGCGAGCTGATCATCGGCGACCGGAAGACCGGCAAGACGGCTATTGCCCTGGACACCATCATCAACCAGAAGGGCGGAGACGTCATCTGTATTTACGTCGCCATCGGGCAGAAGCGCTCCACGGTGGCGCAGGTGGTCAAGACCCTGGAAGACTACGGCGCTATGGACTACACCATCGTGGTGTCGGCCTCGGCGTCGGATCCGGCCCCCATGCAGTACCTGGCGCCTTACGCCGGCTGCGCCATGGGCGAATACTTTCGGGATAAGGGCATGCACGCTCTGTGCATCTACGACGATCTTTCCAAACACGCGGCGGCGTATCGCGAGATCTCGCTGCTACTGCGCCGCCCGCCCGGGCGGGAGGCGTTTCCGGGGGACGTCTTCTATCTGCACAGCCGTTTGCTGGAGCGCGCCGCCAAGCTTTCCAAGGACAGCGGGGGTGGGTCGCTGACAGCCCTGCCGTTTATTGAGACGCAGGCTGGAGACGTTTCGGCCTACATTCCCACCAACGTCATTTCCATCACTGACGGCCAGATTTACCTGGAATCGGACCTGTTCAACTCCAACGTCCGGCCGGCCATCAACGTGGGCCTGTCGGTGAGCCGCGTGGGCGGCAGCGCGCAGGTGAAGGCCATGCGGCAGATCGCCGGCACGCTGCGCCTGGACCTGGCGCAGTTCCGCGAGCTGGCAGCCTTCGCGCAGTTCGGCTCGGACCTGGATAAAGCCTCCGCGGCGCAGCTCAACCGCGGCCGTCACCTGGTGGAGATCCTTAAGCAGGGACAATTCCAGCCTCTGCCGGTGGAGAAGCAGATTGTGATCATTTTCGCCGGCACCAACGGTTACCTGGACGACCTGCCGGTGGAGCAATGCGGCAAGTTCGAGGAGGAACTGTACCGGTTTGTGGAGAACGCGCATCGGCCGTTGTGGGCCAGGATCCGGGAGAAGCGCGTGCTCGACGACGCGCTGCGCGGCGAACTGCACAACATCATCAAGGAGTTCAAAGACCGTTTCGTGGCGGAGCTGCCCGCGGTAAGCGCACATGCCTAGCCTGATCGACATTCGCCGGCGCATCCGCTCCGTGCGGAACACCCAGCAGATCACCAAGGCCATGAAGATGGTCTCGGCGGCGAAGCTGCGGCGGGCGCAGGATCGGGTGGTGGCCGCGCGGCCCTACACCGAGCTGCTTCGCGCGGTGCTGGGCAACGTGGCCGCCGCGGTGGCGGCCGACGAACGGCTGGGAACCGATCCGCTATTGGCGCAGCGGCCCGAGGAGCGCGTGCAGGTGGTGTTGATCACCGCCGACAAGGGCCTTGCCGGAGCCTTTAACTCGAATCTCATCAAAGGCACGCAGCGTTTCGTAGAGGAACGCGCCGCGAGCCGGGTGGAGTTTGAGCTGCTGGGCCGCAAAGGCCGGGACTTCTTTCGCAAGCAGGGCGTGGGCATCACGGGCGAACTGGTCGGCTTTTCCGCCGCGCCGCGCTACGACGACGTGGCCGCCGTCGCGAAAAAGCTCATCGAACGTTTCCGCAACCAGGAGATCGACAGCGTCTACCTGATCTACAACGAGTTCCGCTCCGTGCTTTCGCAGAAGCTCACCGTGGTGCGCGTGCTCCCGGTGGAGGTCCCGGCGCAGGCCGAACCGGTGGAGTACCTCTTCGAGCAGCCGCCGGCGGATGTGCTGGGCTCCCTGTTGCCGCGCTACGTGGAGACGGTAGTGTTCCGGGCGCTGCTCGAATCCGCCGCGGCCGAGCACGCGGCGCGAATGACTGCGATGGACGCCGCCACGCGCAACGCCTCGGAGATGATTGGCGACCTGACTTTGTACATGAACCGCGTGCGCCAGGCGAGCATTACCAAGGAGATTATCGAAGTAGTCAGCGGCGCGGCCGCCGCGGAGTAAGAAGAGGATTTTTATGGCAACCAATAACGGGGAAGTGGTCGGCAAGGTGGTGCAGGTCGCCGGGCCGGCCGTGGACTGCGAATTTCCGGAAGCCCAGATCCCCCTGATCTACACCGCCATCCGGATTACCAGCGAGGGCTTCGACGTTCCCCAGCCCATCGATATCATTTGCGAGGCGCAGCAGCACATCGGCGAAGGGCGCGTGCGCACGGTGGCTCTTCAGCCCACCGAAGGGCTCGTGCGGGGCATGAAAGCCGTCAGCCTGGGGCACCCGGTGACAGTGCCGGTGGGCAAGGAAACCCTGGGCCGCGTGCTGAACGTCATCGGCCAGCCGGTGGACAAGATGGGTCCCGTGGCGGCAAGCAAAACGTATCCCATTCACCGGCCGGCGCCCGCGTTTGACGAGCAGTCCACGCGGTTGGAGATGTTCGAGACCGGCATCAAGGTGATCGACCTGCTGGAACCGTACCTGCGCGGCGGCAAGATCGGACTGTTCGGCGGCGCGGGAGTGGGCAAGACGGTCATCATCATGGAGTTGATCAACAACATCGCCATGAAGCACGGCGGCGTGTCGGTCTTCTCCGGCGTGGGCGAGCGCACCCGCGAGGGCAACGACCTGTGGTTGGAGATGCAGGAGTCCGGCGTCATCGACCCGCACGATTACACCAAGTCTAAGTGTGCCCTGGTGTACGGCCAGATGACTGAGCCTCCCGGCGCGCGCCTGCGCGTCGGGCTCACCGGCCTGACAGTGGCGGAGTACTTCCGCGACGAGGAAGGCCAGGACGTGCTGTTGTTCATCGACAATATCTTCCGCTTCACGCAGGCCGGCTCGGAGGTTTCCGCGCTGCTCGGGCGCATGCCTTCGGCGGTGGGCTACCAGCCTAACCTGGCCACCGAAATGGGCGAGTTGCAGGAACGCATCACCTCGACCAAGAAAGGGTCGATCACGTCTGTGCAGGCGATTTACGTGCCCGCCGACGACTACACCGACCCGGCGCCCGCCACGGCGTTCGCGCACCTGGACGCCACCACGAACCTCTCCCGCGCGATCTCCGAATTAGGCATCTACCCCGCCGTGGATCCGCTGGCCTCCACCTCGCGCATTCTGGATCCGCGCATCATCGGTCCGGAACACTACCAGGTGGCCCAGCAGGTGAAGGCCGTGCTGCAACGCTATAAGGACCTGCAGGACATCATCGCCATTCTGGGCATTGACGAGCTTTCCGACGAAGACAAGCTGGCGGTGGCGCGCGCGCGCAAGATCCAGCGCTCCCTCTCCCAGCCGTTCCACGTGGCCGAGCAGTTCACCGGCCTGGCCGGCAAGTACGTGAAGCTGGCGGATTCCATCAAGGGCTTCAAAGAGATCGTGGAGGGCAAGCACGACAGCATTCCCGAACAGGCTTTCTACATGCAGGGCACCATCGAGGACGTGCAGGAGCGTGCGGAGGCTATGAAGGCGTAACTCCATGGCGGACGAGATCGAACTGCAAATCGCCACTCCGGAGCGCATGCTGGTCCAAGAGCACGTGGCCGAGGTGCAGGTTCCCGCGGCCAACGGTTACCTCGGGGTGCTGCCCGGGCATGCTCCGCTGGTCGCCGAACTGGGTACGGGTTTCCTGTGGTACCAGGTCGGGGGACGCCGCCGGTACCTGGCGGTCCACGGTGGTTTCGTGGAGGTGCTGCCCAAGAAAGTGCGCGTGCTGGCCGACGCCGCCGAGCGGGCGGAGGAAATCGACGTGCAGCGCGCCCGCAAGGCTCTGCAGCGGGCGCAGGAACTCCTGGTGAAGTCCGCCCTGGGCGTCGATCCGGCTTTCGCCCTGGACGCTATGCGGCGCGCCGAGACGCGCCTGGAAGCGGCGGCTCACAAATAGAGGCGGGTTATGCGGACAAAAATCCTTACCGGGATTCTGCTTTCCCTCGCGCTTTTGCTGGCAGGCTGCGCGGATGAACGCCACGTGGTGACCACGCCGGTTCCGCCGGCGCCCCAACAGAACCTCCGGCCACGCTGACGCCAAGGCCGGGTTGCCTCCCCACGCGCAGAAGGGCGCGCAGGGCGGCCACAACAGCAGCAGCCCCAGGCAGCGCCACAGCACGTAGGCAAGAGCCGCCAGCTCCACTACGCGCGCCTGCCGCGGAAATATCCCCAAGCGCACCAGCAGGCTGGAAATCAGCCCGGCAAAGACGCCGTAAGGGTTCAACCCTCCTTCGAAGCCGAAGGTGTAGCCCAGAGCCGCGGCATAATACGCCAGCGGCCAGCTTGAAGAGGCGCGCCCGCGCAGCCGCAGCACCGCTGCGCCGGCGGTGAGCGCCATCAGGAACAGCGTCAGGTTGTTGAAGAGCGTGAAGCGGAAGGACGCCATGCGCTCACTTTAGCGCACAGGAGGAGTAGACTCTCAGAATATGGGCGAATCCAACCATAGCGAACTGGGCCGGCGTGCCTTCGTGGGCGCCGCTGCGGCCGCGAACCTGATGATCCTGAAGCCGGAACTGGTACGTGGCTACGCGGCCAATTCCGCCGTCCGGCTAGGGCTGCTGGGGTGCGGCGGACGCGGCACCGGCGTGGCCACGTCATTCGTGGAAAATGCCGGCGCGCGCCTGACCGCGCTGGGCGACTTGTTTTCGGACCAACTGGAGCGCGGCAAGGCGCACTTCGACCGCGTGGCCGCCAAGCTGGGCCAGACGCCCGTGGCCAACTCCCAGTTGTTCCACGGTCCGAATGCCTACCAGGAGTTGTTCGGCTCCAAAGAGGTCGACGCGGTCTACATCGCCACACCCGTGTATTTCCATCCGATGCACCTGGAGGCGGCGGTGGCGGAGGGCAAGCACGTCTATGTGGAAAAGCCGCTGGGCGTGGATGTGCCGGCGGTGCGCCGCTCGCTCCGCGCGGCCGAGAAAGCCCGCGGACGGCTGAGCGTCACCGTGGGCCTGCAACTGCGGCATGCCACTCCGTACGTGGAGCAGGTGAAGCGCGTGCATTCGGGTGCGCTGGGCGAAATCGTGAGCGGACTGGTGCATTATTACGCCGGACCCATCGAGCGGCCGGCCTGGCCCGACGCTTCGCCGGCGGAGCGGCGCCTGCGCAACTGGGTCTGGGACATCGCGCTCTCCGGCGACATCATCGTAGAACAGAACGTGCACGTGATCGATTTCACCAACTGGCTGCTGGCCGCCCATCCGCTCAAGGCTTCGGGCGGCGTGCGCGGGCGCAAGGGCCGCACGGATACGGGCGATTGCAGCAGCCACTACGAGTGCACGTTCACCTATCCAAACGACGTGCACATCAGCTTTGCTTCCACGCAGTTCATCAAGGGCGCCTGGGACGTGGCCATGCGCTTCTTCGGAAGCCAGGGCACCTCGGAGGCCCACTATGACGCGCCGGTGCGCATCCTGGGCGATCACCCCTGGGAGTTCCCGGGCCTGGGCGCGCCGGGCCAGGTGGTTGACGGCAAAGCCGCGGTGGCCGGGAAGTTCCACGGCGCGCTCGACGATGCCGACGCCAACAAGCAGAAGGCCTTCATCGCCAGCATCACCAGCGGCAACTATCTCAACGAGGTGATGCCCGCGGCGGAAGCCACCATGAGCGCCATCATGGGGCGCATGGCCGCCGAGACGGGCTCGGACGTGCGCTGGGACGACGTGGTGCGCTCCGAGCAGATGCTGGACGCCCGGCTGGACCTGGGCGCCATCGCCAGATAGCCGCCGGCCCCACGTGGTACGATGCGAGGCAAGAGCCTCGGAGGTGATCTGCTGTGCAACAACCGACAAATCCAAAACGCCGCGACGTGTTGGGCGCCCTGGCGACCGCCCCTTTGGCGGCGGCCCTGCCGGCGGGCCTGGATGCGGACACCCGCTCGGGAGACATGATCTATCGCACGCTGGGAAGGACCGGAGAGAAAGTCTCCGCGATCGGCTTGGGGGGGTACCATATCGCCGTCCCAACCGACGAGCAGGAAGGCATCCGGCTGGTCCGGACGGCGGTGGACCGCGGCATCAACTTTCTGGATAACTGCTGGGACTACCACGACGGCAAAAGCGAAGTCTGGATGGGCAAAGCGCTGCGCGACGGCTACCGGCACAAGGTCTTCCTGATGACCAAGTTCGATGGGCGCACCAAGGCCTCCACAGCGCGCCAGATCGACGAATCGCTGGCGCGGCTCCAGACCGACCATGTGGACCTGATGCAATACCACGAGAATATCCGCATGGAGGATCCGGACCGCTTCTTCGCGCCGGACGGGCCGCTCGAAGCCCTGCTGGAAGCCAGGAAAGCGGGCAAGATCCGCTACATCGGGTTCACCGGCCACAAGGACCCCGCGGTGCACCTGCGCATGCTCGAGGTGGCGGCCCAGCACAACTTCCACTTCGACGCGGCGCAGATGCCCCTCAACCTGCTGGACGCGCATTTCCGCAGCTTTGCGCGGCTGGTGGTGCCCAAGCTGGTGGCGCAGGGGATCGGTGTTCTGGGGATGAAACCCATGGCCTTCGGAAACCTACCTAAAGACGGCCTGGCCAGCGGCATCGAGTGCCTGCACTACGCGCTGAACCTGCCCACTTCGGTGGTGATCACCGGCTGCGACAGCATGGACCGGCTGCACCAGGCGCTGGAGGCGGCGCGCACCTTCAAGCCTCTGAGCGAGACGGAACTTTCGGCCTTGCTGGCAAAGACGCGCCAGGCCGCGCTGAGCGGCCGGCTGGAGCCGTTCAAAACCACATCCCAGTTCGACGGGACGGCGCAGCACCTGGAGTGGATGGGATAGCGGGCGGCGGGCAACCAGCGGTGGAAATTGGCTTCAACCGGTCAAGTTGACCGGAAACGGCACGAGCAGTCCTTTAGTATCAGCCACTTGGGGGAACACAACCGGTCAACGTGACCGGTTGTGGGATCTGTGCAACGGGTTGCTAGCTGCGCATGTAGCCGTGCGCGGCGGTCCGTTTCCCGCCCTCGCGGTGGGCTTCGTCCGATAGAGCGTGCACACCGCTGGCGTCAATCCAGCGGTTGTAGAAGTTGAACAGGGCGCACACCGTGATGGCAAAGTAGATGGCTTCGTCGTCCCAGCCAACCTGGTAGAGGGGCTGCATGTCTGCCGCCGTGATGCGCGGCGAGTCGTGGTTCACTTTGTCCACAAAGCGGAACAGGGCCTTATGCTTCGCGTCGAGCGCGGAGGTCTTGATGTCCCGTAACACACCCTTCACGAGCTCTTCGCTGCCCAGCAATTCCGCCGCAACTGCGGCGTGGGACTTCAGTCAAAACGGGCACTGATTCCGCCCCGAGGTATAGGCGGCGATCAGCTCGCGCAAGCCCGGGCTGAGCGGCGCGGGCCCGCGCAGAATCTCCTGCGTAAATCGCGCCAGGTGCTCAGTGGCTTTGGGCAGGTAGGCGAACAGGTGCCAGATCTGAGGATATTCGCTGCCGCTCTCCTGCATCGCGCGCAACAGGTTGAAATAGGGTCCCGGCTTGGGGTTTTGCTCCACGGCGGGAAGAAACATCGGCTTCATCTTGGGGTTCTGAGGGTGAGACGGCATCCGTTCCAGTGAGCATACCGGCAAACCGGGATCGGCTACAATAATGAAAAGGCACTAGTCCGTATCAGGGCAGGCCGAAGCACAGAATATTCGGCCCCGCGGCGACAGCCACGTATTGCTTGCCGCCGGCCAGAAAGGTCATGGGGGAGGCGCGCCAACTGTGCCCATCGCCCAGTTCGGTGGAGGCGTTGGTTTGGATGTGCCACAGATCCTGGCCGGACCGGGCATCCGCGGCCGCGAAAGCGCCGCTGTCCTCCCCGAACCAGACGACGCCCCCGCCGGTGGAGAGCACGCCGCCCCAGCTATCCGCCGGGCCGATCTGCGGGAGTTCCCAGACGCGCTTGCCGGTTTCGATATCCAGGGCGCGCAGAACTTTTTGTCCGGGCTCTACGGCGATCGACCGCGGGTTCCAGGCTCCGGGCGGCTTCACGTAGACCATGCAAGCCTCCAGCGCCATGACGTAGAACAGGCCGGTAGAGGGATTGAACGACACCGAAGGCCAGTTGGCGGCGCCCAGCACCGAAGGGCAGGCGACCGCGCCTTCGCGCGTCGGCTCGGCTCCCGGCAGCAGGATGGGCCGGCCATCGGGGCCGATGCCGCTCGCCCAGTTCAGCCGGTCCACGAATTTCTCCGCCAGGAGCAGGCGGCCGTTGGTGCGGTCCAAGACGTAGAAGAACCCGTTGCGATTGGCCTGCAACAGCAGTTTGCGTTCCTGACCGCGGTAGCGCCGGTCCACCACCATCGGAGTCTGGCCGCCGTCCCAGTCGTGGGTGTCGTGCGGGCTGAACTGGTAATACCACTTCAACGCACCGGAGTCCGCGTCGAGGGCTAACACCGACGCCGTGTACAGGTTGTCTCCCCGGCGCTCGTCTCCGTTCAGGGCAGGATAGGGGTTGCCGACGCCCCAGAAGAGGGTGTTGGTCTCCGGGTCGTAGGTTCCAGTCATCCAGGTAGCCCCGCCCCCGCCATACCGTGCCAGGGCGGTGCCCTTCCAGGTGTCCGCCAAAGGCTCGCCGGGTTGGGGAGTGGTCCAGAAGCGCCAGACGCGCTGGCCGGTATCCGCCCGGTACGCCGCGAGGAAGCCGCGAATCCCCTGGTCGCCGCCGGCCACCCCGGCGATCACCAGGTCCTTGACCGCCAGCGGGGCCGAGGTGCCACCGTAGTTATTGTTCTTGGGTCCTTCCGGCATGACCGTATCCCACAGCAACTGTCCCGTCACGCGGTGGAGCGCGATCAGGTGCGCGTCGTCGGTGACCAGGAAGACGCGATCGCCGAGGACGGCTACGCCGCGGTTGGTGCCTTTGGCGGGGTCCCCGGTCACTTCTTTGGAACGTTCGCGCCCGTAGTGCCAGATCGTGCGGCCGGCCCGGGCGTCCAGGGCGAACACCTGGTTGGGCCCAGTCACATACATGACGCCATCCACCACCACGGGCGTGACCTCCAGCACGAAGTGGTTGATGGGGAAGACCCATTTCAGCATCAGGTTCCTGACGTTGGAGGTATTGATCTGGTCCAGCACGCTATAGCGATTGCCGCCGATCTGGCCGTGATAGGTAGGCCAGTCGCCCGGCGCGGGGTGCGCGATCCGGTCGAATGCTGAACCCCCGGCAGACTGCATGGGCGCGGGCCTGCCTCCGCCCTCGACGCCGGTCAGGGAACTTACGTACGCCAGCAGGTCGCGGCAACCCTCCCGGGCGCAGCCCGGCACCGGCATCAGAGACGTGGGCTCGCGGGTCAGCTCCGCGATCTCGGCCTGTTCGAGCAGATGAAATCTCCCGGCCAGGTCCTGCAACTGGAGGTTATAGCGGCTACGGTTGCGCGCGAACCCACGCAGAGAGCTTCCGTCGCGCAGACGCACGCGCACCACTTCGTAGCCCGGCTTGATCTTCTCCGAAGGCTGGAGCACGGCAGCCCGGATCTCGTCGAACGTCATTTCCCGGCCCGCGGAGGAGAGATCCGGACCGACCGCGCGGCCGCGGCCGAGGACCATGTGGCATCCGGCGCAGCCGCCCTCCGTGAAAAAGTAGCGCTCCCCGGCCCGGCGGTCGCCGGGCGCTCCGGCCTCCGCGGCGGGCGCGCTCAGAGAGCGCACGAAGGCCGCGACCGCCTGCAATTCCGCCGCGGGCAGCGGGAAGGCCGGCATCCCCGCGTCCGGGATGCCGCTGCGAATGACGGTGCGCAGCGCCTCGAGCGAGAGCGTGCGCACGCGCCGGTTGTTGGCCAGGTTGGGTCCGCGCTCGGTCCCGTGGGCATCAGTCCCGTGGCACACTGAACAGCGCGCGGCGAACACCTGCCGGCCCTCCTGCGCCAGAGCCGCACCAGCCATCACCAGAACGTACCACGCGGTTCGCCGCATATTTCAGTGAGTCTATACCAGCGGGCCGGAAGGCGGGAGACAGCCGAGGCGCCACATTTTTGGTATGCTCCCTCCAAGGACTCGGAGATGACCAGAACCTGCGCACTCGGGCTCCTGCTCTCTTCGTGGGCGGCCGCGGCCCCCACTTTCAGCAAGGATGTGGCTCCCATCCTCTATCAGCACTGCGCCGCCTGCCACCGGCCGAACGACATCGCGCCCATGTCTTTGCTGGATTACAAATCGGCGCGGCCGTGGGCCAAGGCGATCCGCGAGGCCGTGCTGACGCGCAAGATGCCGCCCTGGTTCGCGGACCCGCACTATGGCAAATTCTCAAACGATGCGCGGCTGAGCGACCGCGAGGTGGAGACCGTGCGGGCCTGGGTGGATGGCGGCTCGCCGGAGGGCGACTCGCGAGACCTGCCCAAACCACCGTCCTTCGTCGAAGGCTGGAGGCTAGGCAAGCCGGATATCGTCATCGATATCGGGGAAGACTATCATGTGCGCCCCGGCCTGGACAGCTACGAGCACTTCACCGTGCCCACGAATTTCAGCCAGGGCAAGTGGATCCGCGCCGCGGAAATCCGGCCGGGCAACCGCCGGGTGGTGCACCACGTGCACGTCAACCTGGTGCGCGACGCGAGCCAGGCCGGCCCGACCTCGATCGAAGCCATGGTTTCGCTGAACCAGTTCCTGCTGCACGACGGCAAGCTCACGCGCGTGCGGGCCGATGCGCCGGTGGTGAACGATGCCTGCGCGGCGGACGCGCCGGACCTCCCCTATCTGCGCGGATTCCAGGAAGGCGCCCTGGCCTCCTTCCTGCCGGGACGGCCGCCGGATGTCTTCCCGGACGGTTCGGCCAAGTGGGTTCCCCCCGGATCAAAGCTCGAGTTCGTGGTGCACTACGCGCGGACCTCGCGCCAGTCGGAAACGGACCGCACCAGCGTGGGCTTTTACCTGGCGCCGGCGCCGCCAGCGCGGGTGCTGCGGCGCATGGATCTGCGCAATTTCTTCTTCCGCATTCCCGCGGGCGCCCCCAACCACGAGGTGCGGCGCTGCTACACCTTCGAGAAGGACAAGCTGCTGCTCTCCATCACGCCGCACATGCATTACCGCGGCAAGGACGTGCGCTACGACCTGACACGGCCCGACGGGCGGAGGGAAACGCTGCTCTACGTGCCGCACTATAACTTCGGCTGGCAACTGGTCTACCGCTTCCAGGACCCGATTCGCGTGGAAAAGGGCAGCGTGCTGACGGTGACCACGCACTACGACAACAGTCCCAACAACCCGGCCAACCCCGATCCCACAGCCGCCATCCGCTGGGGCGACAAGAGCGAGGAAGAGATGATGACGAGCTGGATCGAGTACTTCGACGCCCAGCCCGCCCCGCATCGCGCCGCCGAGTCAGCCGAATTGCGCTGAACGGTCGGCGGCGAGAGTTTTGCTTGGGCTGCAGCCGCCCTACTGCTTGGTCTTCAGTTTTTCGCGCTGCTCGCGCAGCACGGCTTTGCGGCTGAGCTTGATCTTGTTGCCTTCGATGGCCAGTACTTTCACCAGGATCTGGTCGCCTTCCTTCAGTTCGTCGCGCACTTCGCGGACACGGTTTTCGGCGATTTCGCTGATATGCAGCAGGCCGTCGGTGCCGGGGAAGATCTCCACGAAGGCTCCGAAGTCCACCAGGCGCACCACCTTGCCCAGGTAGGTTTTCCCCACCTCGGCCACGGCGGTGAGATCCGCGATGATGCGCAGGGCTTTGTTGGCCGAAGCTTCGTCCGCGGAAGCTACGTGGATGGTGCCGTCGTCTTCCACGTCGATCTTCACCCCGGTCTGCTCGATGATCCCGCGGATCACCTTGCCTCCCGGCCCGATGACGTCCCGGATTTTGTCCTGCGGAATCGTCATGGTATAGATACGCGGGGCGTACTGGGACATGCTGGCACTCGGCTGCGCGATGGCCTGGTACATCTTGTCCAGGATGAACATGCGGCCGCGGCGGGCCTGTTCCAGGGCCTGCTGCATGATGGCCGTGGTGACGTTGGGCACTTTGATGTCCATCTGCAGAGCGGTGACGCCCTTGCGGGTGCCCGCGACTTTGAAGTCCATGTCGCCGTAATGGTCCTCAGCGCCGGCGATATCGGTGAGGACGGCGTATTCGTCGCCTTCCTTGACCAGCCCCATGGCGATACCGCCCACATGAGCCGGAAGCGGCACGCCCGCGTCCATGAGGGCCAGGGAGGCGCCGCACACGGTGGCCATAGAACTGGAGCCGTTGGACTCCAGGATGTCGCTCACCACGCGCAGGGTGTAAGGGAAAGCAGCCTCATCGGGGATCAGCGCGCTAAGGGACCGTTCGGCCAGAGCGCCGTGCCCGATCTCGCGGCGGCCCGGACCGCGCATGAAGCCCACCTCGCCCACGCTAAAGGGCGGGAAGTTGTAATGCAGCATGAAGCGCTTGGAGGCCTCGCCGGGCTCCAGCAGTTCGATGCGCTGCTCGTCTTCCTTGGTTCCCAGGGTCAGCGTCACCAGCGCCTGGGTCTCGCCGCGAGTAAACAGCGCCGAGCCGTGGGTGCGCGGCAGCACGCCGGTCTCGATGCTGATGGGGCGGATCTCGTCGAAGGCGCGGCCGTCCGGACGCCGGTGGTTCTTGAGCATCTCGTCGCGGAAGATGCGCTCCTTCAGGGCGTCATAGCACTTCTTGGCTTCCTCGCGCTGCTCTTCGGGAAGCGCCGTGACCACACGCTGCTTGATTTCGGCCACCTTGGCGTAGCTTTCCAGCTTGGGGTGCTTCTGGGTGTTCAGGGCGTCGGTGAGATCCGCTCGAACCTCGCCGGCGATCTTTTCGTAGAGTTCCTGGTCGAGCGCCGGCGGCGTGAAGACGCGCTTGGGCTTACCCACCTCCGCCACCATCTGGCGAATAGCCGCCACAATCTTGCGGCAACAGCCGTGCCCGAACTCGATGGCCCCCAGCACCTCTTGCTCGGAGACCTCCTGCGCGCCGGCTTCCACCATCACGATGCCCTCGTCGGTGCCCGCCACCACGATGTTCAGCGAGGATTCGCGCGACTCCGAGTAGGTGGGATTGGCGATGTATTGCCCGTTCAGCATGCCGACGCGCACGCCGCCCAGGATATGCGGGAAAGGAATGTCCGAGATGGCCAGGGCCGCCGCAGCCCCCACGATCGCCAGGGAGTTGGGATCCTGCTCCGGATCCGCCGAAAGCACCATGGCGATGATCTGGGTCTCGTTCAGAAAGCCCTCGGGAAACAAGGGCCGCACGGGCCGGTCAATCAGCCGGCTGGTGAGAATTTCTTTTTCCGAGGGACGTCCCTCGCGCTTGATGAAGCCGCCCGGGATCTTGCCGGCGGCGTAGGTATACTCGCGGTAATCAACCGTCAGCGGGAAGAAGCCCGCGCCGGGTTTGGGTTCTTCCGCCATGCAGGCAGTAACCAGAACCACCGAATCCCCGGAGCGCACCACGACTGCGCCATTGGCCTGCTTGGCCATCCGGCCTGTTTCGAGCGTGATCTTGCGCCCGCCCAGGTCCACTTCGACTGTTTGCAACATTTACGTATCTCCAACCTCGGCCGGGAAGTTGAGTCCCGGCCTGGAATCTCCGGCCGGCTTGGAACCGGCCATTTGAGACTGGAGTTGACAGGAATGACCCCGGAATGGGGAAAACCTAGCGGCTCCACGGGAGCCGGCCCGGCACTGGGGAATGGAGGGTTTGGATGGCCCACGACGGACGCCTTGCGCTCCATCCTGCTCAGGGAACTCTAGCGGCGAATTCCAAGCTTCTGCAACACCGCCTTGTAACGTTCCGGGCCGGTGTCTCGCAAGTATGTCAGAAGCCGCCGCCGTTTGGCCACCATCATCAGAAGCCCACGGCGGGACGCATGGTCTTTCTTATGCGTCTTGAAATGCTCCGTTAGCTGCGCAATGCGTTCGCTCAACAGAGCAATCTGCACTTCTGGCGATCCAGTATCCGTCCGATGACGTTGATTCCTCGTCAGAATCTGCCGCTTCGCCTCTGTCGCCAGTGCCATTCTAGAGTGATTGCTCCTTGTCTTCTCTATCTCGTTTCGGTACGTGCAACATGATAGCACAGATGGAATGCGTCTTGCTCGGAAGACCAGAGGTGGTGGGCAGCGCTACTTGTCTTTCGGCTGCTTCGCCAGCAACTTGGCGAGGACCCGCTCGCGGTCGCTCCGGCTCCAGGCATCCTGAATTTCCGGCTCGGGCAGACCCGCCATGCGCCCGGCCAGCAGAAAGGCCGGCAGGGCGTAGCGCAAGTTCTTCCAGCGGGCCATCTCCACCACCGAACTCAGGGCCCGGTCCCGGATCTGGGTCAACGTTTCCGCGCCGTCTTGTTCGGTCAGACCGGCCAGGATGCCGGCCGCGCGCAGACGGTCGCTGAGCACGATGGAGTTCAACATCTCGACGAACCAGGTGGGGGAGATGCGGATGGCGCGTCCCGGATCGAGGCGCGCCAGCACGGCGATCGCGCCCAGCGCGCGCGCAGCGTTGGAACGTACGGCTTCGTCCGGATCCTGGATGGCATACTCCAGGTCGTTGACTACGGCCTTCTTGTCGGGAGCATAGCCGATGATGGTAGCGGCCATGGCCCGCTGCTCGTCATCGGCGGAAGTGCGGAGCACCTGCCGGAGCAGGGCGAGGTGGTCCCGGGCATAAGAGGCGAATTGTTCCTGTAAGTCACGCGAGTCCGGATCGGCCATCAGCGAATGCCCCTGGGTCAGATCTTCCGCGGTGCTGCCGCGCCGCGCGGCAGTCTCGGCGGCAGCCAGGAAGCGGCGGTAGGTGTCCACGATCCCCGGGGGAAGGTGGGCGTCGCCCTCCGGCGGCGAACGGAGGGCAAAATGCGGGGTGCCACGTTCCTCCACTCCAATGAACAGGGAGGCGAAGTCCCCTTCGCAACACACCGCCTCCACGCGCGCCTGAACGATCCCGGAAACCCGCTCCAGGCGATCCTCGAGGTCCCCTTTGGAGGGCGGGATAGGATCGCCTTTCTTCAGCTTCAATACCTTGAGGAGTCTTTCCGCGGAGACCTTGTGCAGGCCATAGAACTCAATGTCTCCCGTCCGAGGCGCCTGGCCATAGGCCAGCAGCCCGAGGAAGACACCCAATCCGATGTGCTTCAAGACCTTCTGACGCATGCCTGTCCGAATGCGGGTACCGGGAAAAGCGCCTTTTCTTCTCCCCTAGCCCGCCTGCCGCGCGGCCCAGAGTCCGATCAGCGGCAAGACCACCTTTCTGCCCTGGTAGGTGCTGGAGATCAGGTACAGCCACAGGGCCAGAAAGCCCAACGCCAGCAGCGGGACCAGGAAAAAGCCCAACCCGGGCAGCAGGATCACGGCCGCGAGCCAGACGACAAACCACGCGGCACTCAGGAAAACCGACTGAAAGGCGTGGAACCGGATGAGCCGGTTGCTGCGGTACGGTTCCACCACCAGGAACAAAACCCCCGTGATCAGGCCCAGCAGATAGCACAACGCCGCGGCGATGTGTTCCGGCATGCCTGCCGCTGGAGGCCTGCCCGCGCCGGGACCAGAGCCCGCAGGCGGCAGGCCGCACCGCGTGCAAAACCGGTCCGCCGGCTGGAGGGCCGCGCCGCAGCGGGCACAAAAGGGCATCTAGGTCCGCACCTTCCCGGGGCCGATGAAAAAAATGACACCCCCCAGGAGGCCGCACCAGACAATGGCCTGATTGCCTGCCCCGACAAAGGACACCCCCAGGCCGACCAGCCCGCCCATGGCCATGCCTACAATGGCGCCCAAAAGCCGCTTGCCCATATGTCTCCCACGATACAATACGAAGCATCCGTGGAGCATTCCCGTCTGAGCAACCCTCGCACGAACCTCCGCGTCGTGCTGGTGGCCACCCGCAATCCCCTCAACATCGGAGCGGCTGCCCGCGCGCTTGCCAATTTCGGGATCCCCTGCCTGCGGCTGGTGGGCCCCTACGACGTGGCCTTCCGGGAAGCGCGCTCGGCCGTGGGGGGCGCCGCGCTGCTGGCGCGGGCGGAGGAATTCGCCAGCGTGGCCGACGCCGTGGCCGACTGCGCCCTGGTGGTCGGCACCACGGCGGCGCAGCACCGCGAAGTGCAGCATCCCCTGCGGCGGCTGGAATACGGCGCGCGCCTCATCCGCCGGGAACTCAGCAGCGCTCCGGTGGCGCTGCTGTTCGGCTCGGAGAAATACGGGCTCTCTAACGAAGACCTCAGCTATTGCCACTGGCTGCTGCGCATCCCCACGGCGCCCGAGACGCCGTCCATGAATCTGGGTCAGGCGGTGGCGGTCTGCCTTTACGAACTGGTCCGCGAGCCGCGAGCCGCGCGGGCGCGGCCCGAAGGGCTGAAACCCGCCACGAGCGCCGACCAGGAGCAGGCGACACGCCTGCTGCTGGAGGCCCTGGAACGCAGCGGCTACATCCAGCCGCGCACCGCGCGATCCACAACGGAGAAGACCCGCCGGTTGATGCGCCGACTGAACCTGACCGCGCGGGACGCCCCGGTGGTGCTGGGAATGCTGCGCCAGATTCTCTGGAAAATCGGATCTACTGAAAGTACAAAGTGACGTTCACGGTGCGAGTCTGCTCGTTCACGTCGGCCTGCGAGTGGGCTTTTTTCAGATTCTCGAAGACGCCTTCTTCGCGCAGGCGGCTCAGGAAGGCATCCGGATAGTCGGCGTCGAAAGGCTTGCCGTTGGGCAGGCCCCAGGCCTTGCGGATGGCCGGTTCGTCATAGATGGTGAGTCCCTCGATCTTGAGATCACCCATCAGGAATTGGGCACCCTGTTCTACGTGCAGCACCAGGTTGACGATCTTCTTAGCATCGTCCAGCGAGCGTTCCGGACGGATCTCCACGCGCATGTAACCCTGGCGCCGGAGGCGCTTCCTGATCCGCTCGATGCCGGCTCCGATCTCGTCGAAATTGGCCGGTTCGCCGATTTTGAAAGCGCCGGTCTTCATCAGTTCTTCAGGCCTGGCGGCCAGGAGGCCGTCCAGCCTCAAGCCGCCCAGCTTGTAGAGCGGGCCCTCGTCCACGGTGACCTTCACATCCACGCCGCGCACGTCCTTGGCGGGCTCGGCTTCGATCTTCGGGAAAGAAACTCGCAACCGTCCCTGGCGCTCGTACAGCGGCCGGATGGCGTGGTCCAAATATTGCCGGAACTGGTCTTCGCCGAAGGCTGAGCCGACGGCCACCTCGGAAATGGCGTTTTGCAGGGCCGTGGAAGGCACCAGTTGGTTGCCTGTGAAACTCACCTGGGCCACCGCGGGGGCGCGGCGGCTCGGCCGGAATACGACCGTGAACTCTTCCGCTCCGGCGGGCGCCATGACACTCACCACGGTCTCGGTGACATGGCGGCCCGCCAGGAATTCCTGAATCAGCCTGGCGTAGCGGTCCAGCACTGCCCGGCTGACGGCGATTTTAGATCCGAACAGCGGGTCGCGGGACGCCAGCCAGGCGCGCAGATCCCGGTCCGGCACACCCAGATCCTCGAACTTGACCGGGTAGGCGGGCCCCGCTTCGGTCACCTGGAAAGACGCGGCATAGCTGGTTCCGTCAGGCCCTGGCCCAAAACGGTAGCTCACCGTTTCAAACGCCCCCGTGGCCGTCAGGCGGTCGCGGGCGGCATCGAACTCGGCCTTGCCGGCTACCTGCCCGATCTTCAGGCCCGCCACGGCCAGCACCTGCTCCGGCGTATAGTTGTGCAGCCCTTCCACGGCCAGAGAATGGATCGGCCAGCGGTTCGCGGCGGGCGCCGGAGCCTCGGTCTTTGCGGCGGGCGCTTTCTTTGCCGTCCGCCTCTGCGCCTCCGCGCCGCCCGGCCAGAGCAGCAGAATCGCGAGCAGCCAGATCATAGTCTAAGTGTAGTGACGATGTAGAATGAAAAAAGTGTCCTACGATCTGATTGTCATTGGAAGCGGCCCTGGCGGCTATTCTGCGGCGGTGCGCGCGGGGCAATACGGTCTGAAAACCGCCCTCATCGAGAAACAGCCCAGGCTGGGAGGCACCTGCCTCCTGGTAGGATGCATCCCGACCAAATCCTTGCTGCATTCGGCGGAAGTCTGGCAGCACTTTCTGCACGCGGAGGAAAACGGGATCGCCTGCCAGAATCCGGTTCTGAATTACCCCAAGATCATCGAGCGCAAGAATCAGATCGTAGGCAGGCACTCCAAGGGCGTGGAGGGCCTGCTGCGGAAAAACAAGGTCGAATGGATCAAGGGCTACGCCACGCTGCGGGGCGGGGGGCAGATCGAGGTCCGCGGGGAAAGCGGCGTCCGCACGGTGGAGGCCCGCAACATCATCCTGGCCACCGGGTCGGAGGCGCGCATGCTGCCCGGCCTCGAACCCGACCCGGATGTGATTCTGACCAACATCGAGATCCTCAACCTCACGGCGGTTCCCAAGTCGCTCGCCATCATCGGCGCGGGCGCGGTGGGCGTGGAATTTGCCTCCATGTTCAACCGCTTCGGCACCCAGGTCACCCTGCTCGAAATGCTGCCGCGCATCGTGCCGGTGGAGGACGAGGAGGTTTCCAAGGAATTGGAGCGTGTGTTCCGCAAGGCCGGTATCCGCGTGGAAACCGGCGCCAGGGTGGAAAACATCCGCAGGACCGACGGCGGCGCGCAGTTGGCCCTGACGACCTCGAACGGCAAGCAAGAGGAGATTCAGGCGGAAAAACTGCTGGTGGCGGTGGGCCGCAAGCCCAACACGGAAAACATCGGACTCGAGAACACGCGTGTGGAGCTGGACCGCGGCTTCGTCAAGGTGAACCCCTACCAGCAGACCGCCGAGCCAGGGGTAGACGCCATCGGCGACATCGTGGCGGGCACGCCGCAACTGGCGCACGTCGCCACCATGGAAGGCATGGTCGCGGTGGCACACGCAGCGGGTAAGCCGGCCACGCCCATCAATCGCAACCGCATCCCCGGCTGCACCTACACCGAGCCGGGCATCGGCAGCGTGGGGCTCACCGAAGCGCAGGCCAGGGCCAAGGGATACCAGGTGAAGGTGGGTAAGTTTCCCTTTGGCGGCAACAGCCGCGCGAGTATCCTGGGCAGCCACGGCGGATTTGTGAAGGTCGTAGCCGACGAAACCTTCAATGAGATCCTGGGCGTGCACATCATCGGGCCGGAGGGCTTCGAGCTGATCGCGGAGGCGGTGGCGGCCATGGAAGCCGAAGCCACGCTGGATACCCTGACGAGCACCATTCACGCCCATCCCACGCTGTACGAGGCGGTCGGAGAAGGATTCAACGCGGTTCGCGGTCTGGCCATCAATGCGTAAGTGCGAGTTGCGGCTGCTGGGGCGCATCGGATACCGGGAGGCGTTCGAGCTGCAGCAACAGCTCGTGGCCGGGCGCAAGGAGGGCTCGCTACCGGACCAGCTTCTGCTGCTGGAGCACCCGCACACCATCACGCTGGGCCGCAACGGGCATCTGGAGAACCTGCTGGCCGGCGAGGAGGGATTGCGCCGCGCGGGCGTCGCCTTCCACACCACGGACCGCGGCGGCGACATCACGTATCACGGCCCGGGGCAACTGGTGGGTTATCCGATCGTGGATCTGCGAGAGTGGAAGCGCGACGTGGGGGCCTATGTCCGCGGCATTGAACAGGTGCTGATCGACGCCCTGGCGGATTTCGGCATCCGCGCCGGGCGCATCCCGAAGCTCACCGGCGTGTGGGTGGGGGAGCGCAAGATCGCCGCCATCGGCGTACATATCAGCCGCTGGGTGACCTCGCACGGTTTCGCGCTCAACGTGAACACGGACCTGAGCTATTTCCACCTGATCGTGCCCTGCGGGTTGACCAAGCCGGTGGCTTCCATGGCGGGCCTGGGTGTGCACGCGAATTTGGAGGAAGTTTCCACGGCCGTGGCGGAGCACTTCGGCCGGATCTTTGATTGCGAAATACTGCCGGGCGCGGGCCTCAGCCTCGCCTGTTCGGAGAACGTTCTATGACAGACGTAGTGATGCCCCAGATGGGCGAAAGCATCGTAGAAGGGACCTTGACCAAGTGGTGAAGAAGCCCGGCGACCGGGTGGAGCGAGACGAGCCGCTATTTGAAATTTCCACCGACAAGGTGGACACCGAAATCCCTTCACCTGCCGCGGGAGTGCTGCAGGAGAGGCTGGTGGAAGAGGGCAAGACGGTGAGTATCAACACCGTGGTGGCGCGCATCGACGAGGGCGGCACAGCCGCCGCGGCGGCTCCACCCCCGGCCGTCCAGCCCCAGGCTGCAGCGCCGCCCCCACCGGCCCCGGCGCCGGCCACCCCGGCGGTGCAGGCGCCTCCGCCGCCCCCGCCGGCGGCCGCCCAACCCGCCGAAGTCAGCGGGCCGCTTTCGCCGCTCGTGCGCCGCATGGCGCGCGAATACAACATCGACCT
Organism: Solibacteraceae bacterium; assembly: GCA_021324015.1. Lineage (GTDB taxonomy): Bacteria > Acidobacteriota > Terriglobia > Bryobacterales > Bryobacteraceae > JAJPJX01. Next base: position 64,711 of record JAJPJX010000174.1, read on the forward strand.
GAGCCGGGTGAAGGGCACCGGCGCCGGAGGGCGCATTACCAAGCAAGACGTCGAAAGCTACCTGGCGCAGCAGCAGGCGGCCGCCGCGCCGGCCCCGGCCGCTCCCGCACCCGTTCCCGCGGCTGCGCCGGCTCCCGTCCCCGTGGCTGCGCCGGTAGCGGCCCCGCCACCGGCTCCGGCAATGGCGCCCCTGCCTCCCGCCGGCCAACCCAAGACGCGCATCGAGCCCATGAGCACCATGCGCCTTAAAATCGCCGAGCATATGGTGGCCAGCAAGCGCACCTCCGCTCACGTCACCACGATCCACAAGGTGGACATGACCAAAGTGGCTCGCATGCGGGAGCGCCACAAGGCCGATTTCCAGGCGCGCTACGGGCTTTCTCTCACCTATCTGCCCTTCGTGGCCCGGGCCACCGTGGTGGCGCTGCGCACCTTCCCGCTGCTTAACGCCTCCATCGAAGGCAATAACATCCTCTACCACAACGAGATCAACCTGGGGATCGCCGTGGCGCTCGAAAACGGCCTGATCGTGCCGGTGGTGCGCAACGCCGACGAAAAGAATGTCCTGGGCCTGCAGCGCGCTATCGTGGATCTCTCTACGCGGGCTCGTTCGCGGCAGCTCAAGCCGGAAGAGGTGCTGGGCGGCACCTTTTCGATCACCAACTTCGGCGGCTTCGGCAGCGTGATGGCCACGCCGGTGATCAACCAGCCGCAAGCAGCCATCCTGGGCGTGGGCGCCGTCGAGAAGACCCCCGTGGTCATCGACGATGCCATCGCCATCCGCTCTATCTGCTACCTTTCGCTGAGTTTCGACCACCGGCTGATCGACGGCGCGCTGGCCGATCAGTTCACGGCCAAGATCAAGGAGGCGCTGGAGAACTGGTCCGAAGAAGTGCTCTGAGCCAGCGAACTTTACAGGCGCCGGCCGCCGCCCAGCACCCGCGCGGGCAGCGTGACCACGGCCCAGAGCAGTTCCAGGACACCGCCCACGGCGATTCCGATAATGCGGAAGGGCAGCAGCAGCAACCAAACCAGCGGATAGAGGAGCAGCGCTACCAGCGCCAGCGGCCAGCACACCACCAGCAGCAGGCACCACAACAGGAACGTCAACACCGCTTCGGCACCTCCCCGGAAGTATACGCAGGCACCCGACAGAAGTTCCACGATTCCCTGCCCGATGCCCGCGAGCAGTAGAATGGGGGCGAAACTGTCGTAACCGGCTGGTTCGCCGGCGCGTCTCAAGAGCAAAGTCGAAAGGTGGTTTATGCGATTCCGCCGCCGCCGGTTGGGGCTCCTGCTCCCGTTGTTAGTAATGGACTTTCCCCTTTTGGCGCAGATCGGCTATCCTGGCCAGTATCCGCCGGGTGGATATCCGGGCGGTTATCCCGGCGGCTACCCGTACCCCGGTGGCGGCGGCGTGGGATTCCCCATGCCCCGGCGCAAGAAGCAGAAAAAAACCAAAGAAGCCGAGCAGCCGCAGAACCTCCAGCAACTGGAAGGCATCCTGCGGAAGCTGGACGACAAGCAGGTGGTGCTGGAGGCTTCCGACTCGCGCATCCTCGACATCAAGCGTTCGGAAAAGACCAAGTTCCTGAACAACGGCGAGGAGATGAAACCCGCCGACCTGAAGCCCGGCGACCATCTGCTGGTGGAGGCCACGCAGGACGAGGAAGGGTTTTTCTACGCTGTCAACGTGAACTTCGAGAAGAAGGGAACCGCGCAGGAGCAGGCGGCGGCCGCCGAGCCGGTACAAATCATCTCGACCCAGCCCTCCAAGGATAGCGACGATGACCGCCCGAGGCTGCGGCGCGCCGATTCGGCGACATCCAGGGCCGAAACCAATACGCCCGTGCCGCCCGCGCCGGCTCCCGAAAAGCAGGCAGCTCAGGACAAGCCAGCAGCTCCGCAGAAGCCGGCGACGGCGGCCTCGAGCGCTTCTTCCGGAGCCGACGCTCCCATGGTGGCGCCGCCGCTGGACGAAAGCGTGCTGACGCAGCCCCCTCCTGCGGACTCGGACGATCCAAACCGGCCCCGCCTGAAGCGCGGGAAGCCCGCTCCGCGGAAGAGTTCGGAGCCGGTGGAAGTAGCGGAAGCCCAGCCTGCCGCTGCTCCGGCGCCCGCCGCGGCCCAGGCTCCTGCCCCGGCATCGACGCCCGCCCCGGCTGCGCCCCGGGAGACGCCCCAACCGGCCGTGATGGTTCAGAATCCGCAGGAGGACCCGGCTATCGCCAAGGCCCGCCAGGTGGCCACGTCTTTTACCGAAACCTTGCCCAACTACGTTTGCCAGGAATTCATGGCGCGTTACGTCAGCACCACTCACGTGGTGGATTGGCGTCCGCTGGACGTGGTCTCGACCGAGGTTATCTACGAGGACCGGCGCGAACACTACCGCAACATCGCGATCAATGGCAAGCCCACCAACAAGCGCATGGAGGAGTTGCCCGGGTCCTGGTCCACGGGCGAGTTCGGCACCGTGCTGGTGGACCTGTTCTCGCCCGCCACCGGCGCGGACTTCCGGTTCCGGAAAGAAACCAGCTATGAAGGCAGGACCGCGCTGATCTACGACTTCTCCGTGGAGTGGGACGGTTCCCACTGGCACATCCAGGTGGCTTCGCAGAGCGTCATGCCCGCTTACGCCGGATCGATCTGGCTGGACAAGAAGAACTCCCGGGTCCTGCGCATCGAGATGGAGACCCGCCACATGCCCACCGAGTTCCCCATGGACAAGGTCGAATCCGCCGTGGACTACGATTATGTCCGCCTGGGCGGGGAGCAGCTTTTTCTGCTGCCGGTGCATGCCGAGTCGCTGAGCTGCCAGCGCGACACCAATAACTGCAGCCGCAACACCATCGACTTCCGGAACTACCACAAGTACTCCGGCGAGGCCACCATCACGTTCGGGAAGTAGGAAGCTTTACCAAAAAAAGTACTTGTAGCGGCAGTAATCGTGCGCTACAATGCGGACGTGGCAACCGTTCGCCCCATCCGCACGGCCCGCCCCGAGCCGATCGGCCTGCACGACCACGCCCTGGCCCACCTGCAATATATCCGGCAGACCATGGAGCGCGCCGGCGCCTTTACGGCAGTCCCCGGGGCATGGGGGATTGCCATGGGCCTGACGGCCGTAGGCGCCGCGGCGCTAGCCGCACGGGCACCTTACAGCCGTCGATGGCTGCTGGTCTGGCTGGCCGAGGCCTTGCTGGCCTGCGCCATGGGTCTGAGCGGCGCCATAAGGAAAGCACGCCGCTGCGGCGTGGCGCTGCTCTCCGGGCCGGGCCGCAAGTTTTTGCTGGGCTTTGCGCCGCCTTTGGCGGCGGGCGCGCTCCTCACATTCGCGATTTTCGCGGCCGGAGCGCCGGAACTTCTGCCGGGTCTCTGGCTGCTGCTTTACGGCGCGGGCGTGGTCTGCGGCGGCGCCGCCTCGGTCCGGGTCGTACCGGTCATGGGTCTGTGCTTCATGGGCCTTGGCGTGCTGGCGCTGGCGGCCCCGCCGGCCTGGGGCAATACATTGCTGGCGGCCGGCTTCGGCGGCCTGCACGTCCTGTTCGGAATTCTCATCATGGTGCACTACGGTGGCTAAGCGGAACACACTGCCGGCGGACCCGGACAAGAGGCCGCGGCCGGCAGCCATGGCCGGCCGCGCCCCCAAGCTGGATCGCCTCATTCACGAACGGCTCCGCCTGGGTATTCTCAGCGCCCTGGCGGTCAACGAATCCCTGACTTTCAACGAGTTGAAGAAATTGCTCGAAACCACGGACGGCAACCTCAGCGTGCACGCACGCAAACTGGAGGAGGCGCAGTACGTCGCCTGCACCAAATCTTTCGAGAACCGCCTGCCGAAGACCGAATACCGGCTTACGCTCACCGGGCGGCGTGCGATCGAGCGTTATCTGGATCACATGGAAGCCCTGATCCGCTCCATGCGGGAGCATTGACGTTTTTTTATGCCTTCAAACTTTGTATCACAGAGTACTCTGCATTTAGCCATTATCATGGACGGTAACGGCCGCTGGGCCGCCAGGCGCGGTCTGCCCCGGATCGCGGGCCACCGTGCGGGGGCGGAATCGGTGCGCCGCGTCGTGGAGGCGGCTCCTGGCCTCGGCATCGGCGTTCTGACCCTTTACGCCTTCTCTTCGGACAACTGGAAACGCCCTCCGGAAGAGGTGGCGGCTCTCATGGAACTGTTCCGCCGCCATTTGCTGTCGGAACTGGACCGCTTGCGGGCAAACGGCGTGCGCGTGGAAATCATCGGCCGGCGCGACCGCCTGCCGGCGGGCCTGGCGGCGGCGGTCGAGGCAGCCGAAGCGGCTACCGCGGACGGGCGCGTCTTGCGACTCCGCATTGCCGTGGATTACTCGGCCCGCGAGAGCATCGCGCGCGCCGCGCGGCACCTGGCCGAACCCACTACGGAATCCCTGGCTGCTCTGCTGGGACCGCCCGTGGACCTGCTGATCCGCACCGGAGGCGAGCAGCGGCTCAGCGACTTCCTGCTGTGGGAGTGTGCTTACGCGGAACTGATTTTTTCCGAACGCATGTGGCCGGACTTCGGCGAACAGGACCTCAGAGCCGCACTGCGCGAGTTTACAGGCCGCGAGCGGCGGTTCGGGGCCCTGCCCTCCGCCGCAGCGTGCGGGAGCGAGCCGCCTCCGGTTCGCGCCAGTCTGCGTGCCTGAAGCATAATCGTGGGTGATGGCCGAGAAATCCTCGGTGGACGAGATTCGCGCGCGCTTCGACCGGGACGTCGAGCGCTTCTCCCGTCTGGAGACCGGCCAGTCCTCCACCGTGGATGCGCCGCTGGTGCTGGACCTGATCACTCGCGCGGCCGCGGCCGTCAATCCAGGCGCCACCGCGGTGCTCGACGTAGGCTGCGGCGCGGGGAACTATACGCTGAAACTGCTCGAGCGGCTGCCCGGCCTGCAGGTGACGCTGCTGGATCTCAGCGATCCCATGCTGGAGCGCGCCCGCGAACGGATTTCCGCCTCCGGCGCGGCCGGCGGCATTACGCTCATCCAGAGAGACGTGCGGGAAGCGCCCCTGGGCGAAGGCCGCTTCGACATCATTCTGGCCGCCGCGGTGCTGCACCACCTGCGCAACGCCGGCGAGTGGCGCGCTGTGTTCGAAAAGTTCCACCGCGCGCTGCGGCCCGGCGGCTCGCTGTGGATTTCGGACCTGGTCCGCCACACCATTCCCGCCGTGGAGCAGATGATGTGGGAGCGCTACGGCGACTACCTCTCCAGCCTGGGCGGGGAGGACTATCGCCGCCACGTTTTCGCTTACATCGAGCGGGAAGACTCCCCCACGCCGCTGCTCTACCAGTGCGACCTGCTGCGCGCAGCCGGCTTCCGCCAGTTCGAGATTCTGCACAAGAACAGTAGCTTCGCGGCCTTTGGGGCGGTGCGGGAGTAGGGGCAGCGGAGCGGCTACCCGGCGCGTCTCGCCAGGGTGCGCTGCACGTGATCCAGGAGGGATTGCGCGGTCGGCAGGCTGACGACCGCTTTCTGCACCTCGGGGTCCTCCAGTACCGCCAACTCGTCGGCGCGCGCCTTATCGAAGGCGCGGGTGTACATCTCCAGCCGTAGCTGCCGGCTCACCCAGGCTCGGTTCTCCTCGAACTCGGCAGCCGTGAAGGCCACAGGCTCGCTGGCCAGGTACTGCCGGAAGCGGTTCACCAGCGCGTCGTCAGGCTTCCAGCCTTCCGGCAAGGCGGGCTTGGAAGCGCCGAAATGCAGCGAGGCGAAGTGGAAGATCGCGTAACTTCTGGCCAGACGCCGCTGGAAACCGTTCCAGGGCGGCGCGGCGTATTTTTCGTCCGGCGTGATACCGCCCCCGCCGTACACCGTGCGCCCGCTGTCGGTCATTTTGACGTCCTGCGGATTGTTGGGTTCGGCGTCTCGCTGGGAGTAATAATCGTAAAAGGAGCGGTGCTCGTAGTCCCGCTGGATCAGCCGCCCGCTGGGCGTGTAATAGCGCGCGATAGTCAGAAGCAGAGCACCTTCCGAAAGCGGGAACTGCGCCTGCACCAACCCCTTCCCGAAGGTGTTCTCGCCCAGCAGCCAGGCCCGGTCGTGGTCCTGCAACGCGCCGGCCACAATCTCCGCTGCTGACGCCGACCCCCGATTCACCAGCACAACCATGGGATAGCGCCGGTCCGCACCACCATTCCTGGCCCGGAACACCTGTTCCGCGGAAGCCCGGCCGCGATGCGAAACCACGGTCTGGCCTTTCTGCAGAAACCGTCCGGCCACGTTGACGGCTTCGGTTACCAGCCCGCCCGGATTGCCCCGCAGGTCCAGAATCAGTCCGTTGATCCCGGATTCTCCCAGGCGTACGAACTCCTGCTCGACCTGCCGGCTGGTGGTCTGCACGTCGAAGGAGCGGATGTAGAGGTAGGCGATGCCCGGCCGCAGCCAGAAGGCGTGCACGTTGCTGGGTAGGATCTCGCCGCGTGTGACGCGGAAGGTAATGGGGGCCGAGGCACCTTCGCGCCGTACCGTGACCTGCACTTCGGTGCCGCGCGGGCCTTTGAGCAAGTCGGCCACGCGGCTGGTGTCCAGGCCCTCCGTGCTGCGGTCGTTTACCGCCGCGATCACGTCACCCCGGCGCAGCCCCGCCTGCTGCGCCGGGGACCCTGGAAATGTCTGCATCACGATCACGCGCGGGCCATCCATGCTGATCTCCATGCCCACACCGAAATACTGCCCGCGCTGCTCCTGTTGCATCTGGGCAAACGACGCCGGGTCCAGGAAATTCGAGTGCGGGTCCAGCGTGCGCAGCATGCCCGGGATGGCTCCCTCGTACAAGGAGTGCTCCGCAGGTACGGGATCGGCGAAGTTCGTCTCCACCAGGCTGTAGGCGGTGGTGAACGCGCGCAGGACGGAGGACAGGCCGGTCTCCGGGGCCGACGCGGCGGCGGTCCGCTCCAGGCCCCGGCCGTAGAGCCCGCCCAGGACCGCGCCAGCCGCCACGAGCGCGGGCACCAGCATCCCAGCGCCGCGCGGTTTGTGTGCCATCCTCATAGTCTCTCCTGGCCGGCCGATCCCGGATTGAGCCCTCCGAGATCAGAACCCCCGGCTGCCCGGGAAGTTGCATCGGCTCGCGGTCTCGCCGATGGTCAATTGTAAATCCGTCCGCGGGCCGCTGCGCAAGATCCGGGTGAGAGCTTCTCTCCGCCGTCCCCACTCCCTCCTAATGGAAACCGTTTTCCGCCTGCCGGCTGGCGCCGCGGCGGGGCAAGAGCCGGCCCGCTCCCAACTTCTGCACCTGGCCAGGCTGCTGCAGCCCTGTGCCGCGGAACTGGACGCCGCTTTCCTGCGCCGTCTGGGCGGTTACGGGGTCCTCGAGCAGAAAGCGTTGCTGGCGCTCACGCCGGCTGCCGCAGGCCGGGTTTTGTCCTCCCGGGGCTCTTTTACCGACTTCCTGGAACAGGTGGAATACAACGGCCGCCGCTTGGCCAAGCTGAATCTGGCGCCGGTCGAGATCCTGCGCGTCCTGCGCACCTATGACCGGCTGGTGGCCCGCCGGCGGCCCGGCGCCTGGGCCGCATACCAGACGATTCGCGAGCCGTTTCATCTAGCCGTCACCCTGGCGCTCGGCAACGCCTTCTATCAGGTTCGTGAGGCCGAAACCCAGGCCTTCTACGGCCTGTTTCATGCCGAACTCCAGGCCCGCGGGCTCGACGACCTGCTCCAGCGATTCGTCGCCATTCTGACCCGTACCTTCCGCGCCCGCGCCGGCCGGCTCTGGATCTATCCTCCCAACGGCGGGGGACTCGATCGCCACCTTTTGCGCCGTCTCGCCCGGCCGCGGTACCTCACGGCCGGCAGGCACGAGACGCTGCTTCTCGACCCCGGCCTCCGCGGCCGCTTCGCCTCCTATTGGTCCATCCCGCTGCTCAGCCGCGGCCGCCTCGCGGGACTGGTGCAATTCGGGTTCGCCACCCCCTACCGCTGGCTCCCCCGCGAGCTGCAGTTGCTGGACGCGGTGGCCGACCGTTGTCTGCTGGCGGCGGAAAAAGCCCGTCTGCACGAACAACTGGTGGTCCGCGAGGCGCAGGTCCGCCGGCTTGCCGGCAACATGGTGCGCATCGAGGAGGAGGAACGCCGCCGCATCAGCCGCGAGCTGCACGACGACACCGGGCAGTCCATGCTCACACTCCGGCTACAGCTCGAAATGTTGGAAAAGACCGCTTCCGGAGCCATGCGCCAGCGGCTAGGGGAGGCCCGCCAGTTGGTCGAGAGCACGATTGCAGAAGTGCGGCGCATCATCTCCCGCCTGAGCCCTGCCGTGCTCGATCAGCTGGGCCTGCCGGCGGCCGTGCGGCAGCTTGCCCAGCGGCTCCGCAGCAGTTGTCCCGTTCAGCTTCGGCTGCGCGTGGAGACGCCGCCGCAGCGCCTGCCCCGAGAAATCGAAACGGTGGCCTACCGGCTGGTGCAGGAGGCCTTCCAGAACATCGCACGGCACGCCTGCGCTTCGCGCGTAAACCTTTCCTTGCGTTCCACCGATAAACACTTGGAACTGAGAATCCGGGATAACGGAGTCGGTTTCGAGATTGGTTCCGGCGCCGGCAAGCCGAATTCCTTCGGTTTGGCAGGCATGCGAGAACGCGTGGCGCTGTGCGGCGGCGATTTGCGGATCGTCAGCCGGCCGGGCCGCGGCACCCTGGTATCCATCACGTTACCGCTGACCCTCAGCTCCAGGCGGATAGCAACGCATGAACAAGATTCGAGTGCTTCTCGTGGATGACCACACCCTGTTTCGCCAGGGGATTAGGACCTTGATTGGCGCCGAGCCGCAAATGGAAGTGGTTGGGGAGGCCGCCAGCGCCGGGGACGCGATTCCCAAAGCCACGGAACTGCGGCCGGACGTCGTTTTGATGGACGTCGGCATGCC
>JAJPJX010000107.1 GCA_021324015.1 Solibacteraceae bacterium
AGTATCGCAGCTTCCAGGAAATGAAGCGCTGCCACGAGGCGTCCGGCGCGGAGATGGTCACCGTCGCGGTGCGCCGGGTGAACCTCACCGACCGCAGCAAGGAATCGCTGCTGGACTACATCGACCGGTCCAAAATCTTCATCCTCCCCAACACGGCGGGCTGCTACAACGCCGACGATGCCATTCGCACGGCGCGCCTGGCCCGCGAAGTCGGGCTCTCCAACTGGATCAAGCTGGAAGTCATCGGCGATGAAAAGACTCTCTTCCCCGACAACGAAGGTCTATTGGAAGCCACGCGCGTGCTGGTCAAGGAAGGCTTCGTGGTGCTTCCCTACACCAACGACGACGTCGTGAACGCCCGGAAACTGGTGGACGCGGGCGCCGCCGCCGTCATGCCGCTGGCGGCCCCTATCGGTTCCGGCATGGGCGTGCAGAATTCCGCCAATCTGCGCATCCTGCGGGAGATGATCACCGCCGTGCCGCTGATCGTGGACGCCGGCGTGGGCACCGCCTCGGATGCCGCCGTGGCCATGGAACTGGGCGCCGACGGCGTGCTCATGAATACGGCTATCGCGGCGGCCGAGGATTCGCTCAAAATGGCTCAGGCCATGCGACTGGCGGTGGAAGCCGGGCGGCTGGCTTACGTGGCTGGCCGGATGCCCAAGAAACTCTACGCCAGCGCGAGCAGTCCCCTGGCCGGGGTGATCGGCGCCTGAGGGCGGCGAGGCCCGGCCTGCCGGTTCCCGCTCTGTGTTACTATTCCGTTTTTGAAGTCGGAGCCATTCCGTGAAGACGTACGAAAGCAAGGACATCCGGAACGTCGGTGTGGTGGGCCATGGCGATTCCGGTAAAACTACGCTCACCGCCGGGTTGCTGTTCACTGCGGGGGCCACCACTCGCCTGCTGCGGGTGGATGAGGGCAACACCATTACGGACTTCGATGAGGAGGAGGTCCAGCGTAAGATCACCATCTCGACTGCCATCGCCGGCTTCGAGTGGAAAAAGACCAAGATCAACCTGCTGGATACGCCGGGCTACAACATCTTCATTAACGACACCCGGGCGTCTCTGGTAGCCGCCGATGCCGCCCTGGTGGTGGTGGACGGCGTGGCGGGGGTGGAGGTCCAGACGGAAAAGGTGTGGCACTACGCCACCGAGTTTCAGCTTCCTAGAGCGCTAATCATCAATAAGTTAGATCGGGAGAGGGCCTCCTTTCAGCGGGCCCTGGAAAGTATCCACGGGGCTTTTGGCCGCACCGCCATCCCCATCCAAATCCCGCTGGGGGCCGAGCGGGACTTTCAAGGCGTGATCGACTTGGTGCGCATGAAGGCTTACAGTTACTCCGCCGACGGGGACGGCAAGGGCAAGGAAGGCGAGATTCCCGCCAACCTGGCCGACGCCGCCCAGAAGGCCCACGAGGCGCTGGTGGAAATGGTGGCCGAGGGCAACGATGCCTTGATGGAAGAGTTTTTTGACAAGGGCACGCTGCCGCCGGAGCACATTCTGGAGGGCTTGCAGGCGGCCATCCGGGAGATGCGCCTGTTCCCGGTGCTGTGCGGCTCGGGCTTGCGCAATATCGGCTCCGACCTGCTTCTAAACTTCATCGCGGAAAACCTGCCGGCGCCGGTGGAGCGTGAGTCGCCAACTGCCAAGGCCAACGGCAGCGAGGCGGCACGCAAGATCTCGGATGCCGACCCCTGTTCCGTGTTCGTTTTCAAGACCACCGCGGATCCTTTCGCCGGGCGGATTTCCTACTTCAAGGTGTACGCCGGAGTATTGAAGAACGACGCCAACCTGCAAAACGTGACGCGGGGCGCCTCCGAGCGGCTCTCGCACATCGGTTCGCCCTTCGGAAAGACTATCAATCCGGTCACGGAACTGCGCGCCGGGGACATCGGCGCGGTGGCCAAGCTGAAGGACACGCTGACGGGAGACACGCTCGCGGACAAGGGCTTACCGATTCAATACCAGCCGGTGAAACTGCCCGAGCCATCCATCGCCTTCGCCATCGAGGCCAAATCCCGCCAGGATGAGGACCGCATGGGCAACGCGGTGCACCGTATCCTGGAAGAAGACCAGTCCCTGCGTTTCTACCGCGATCCGCAAACCAAAGAATTCCTGCTGGCAGGCAGCGGACAGCAGCATGTGGAGGTCGTGGTCAGCCGATTAAAGAAGCGATATGGCGTGGACGTCACGCTCAAGGCGCCCAAGATCCCCTACCGCGAAACGATTCGCGCGACGGCGGATGTCCAGGGCCGTCACAAGAAGCAGACCGGCGGACATGGGCAGTTTGGCGACTGCTGGATCCGCATGGAACCGCTGCCGCGCGGAGCCCGCTTCGAGTTCGTCAACGACATCTTTGGCGGCGCCATTCCCAAGAACTATATTCCTGCTGTGGAAAAAGGGATATTGGAGGCCGCCGAGAACGGCTTTCTGGCCGGGTATCCGATGGTGGACTTCCGGGTGGTGCTGTACGACGGTTCGTACCATGACGTGGATTCCTCCGAACTGTCCTTCAAACTCGCGGCCCGCAAGGCGTTCAAGAATGCCATGCAGCAGGCCAGGCCGGCGCTCCTGGAACCCATTATGAATGTGGAGATTCAGGCGCCGGTGGAGTACGCCGGGGACCTCATGGGAGACCTGAACGGCCGGCGGGGTCGCATCTCGGGGATGGACACCAAGGGTAGTACCCAGATCGTGCGCGCCCAAGTGCCCATGGCAGAAATGTTAAACTATCAAAATGATCTGACATCCATGACGCAGGGGCGTGGGTCCTTCACCATGGAGTTCGATCACTACGACTTTGTGCCGGCGCTGCAAGCCGAAAAGATCATTGCCGCAGCCAAAGCCGCAAAGGCGGGAGAAGAAGAGGAAGAGGAATAATCACCCACGCGCGTGTCGACTGGACACGCTCTTGTGTTCGGAGGCCAGGCAATTCGAGCAGGACGGTTGACCCCGGGCGGGTCAATGTTGTAGATATATAAATCTCTTGTACGAGCCACGACCCGGTTCGAAATCGCCGTATTTCCCGGGACTTGTAAGCGGTTCGAGGGTTACGAATGGCCGGTCGAAGAAGATTGCTTTCTTATTTTTTTGTCGCCTCCATTGTCATCGGCATTCCGAGTTGCACTCCTTATCAGCAGTCCAGGTTCCAAACTTCGTTTCTGCCGGCCGCACCGCATCCGGTGGCTCTGGCGCCGGAAGTTGAGATCAGCGATCCCCCCACCGTCCCCACCAATCCCTACATCCAGGAAGCGCCCAGTTTTCTTCCCGCAGCTCTCGAAGCGGCGTCCGCTCCGTCGCGCGGAGACCAGTTGGCGCAGCGCGCGGAGCTTCGCTATCAGAAAGGCAAGAAGGCCTATCAGGGTAACGATGTGGCAACCGCGCGGAGGGAGTTTGACGCGGCCATCGATCTGATGCTCGAAGCTTCGGATTACTCTCCCACGGACCGGCAGGCGTTCGACCGGCGCCTGGACGAGATGGTGGAGTCCATTCACCGCTATGACCTGGCCGGCCTGGGCAGTTCCGCGGCACTGGACGAATCCCAGTTCGGGCAACTGGAGAAGGCGCCTCTCGAAGACATCCTGCAGATGACGTTCCCGGTGGACCCGAAGCTGAAAGACAAGGTGAAGGAGCAGGTGCAAGCCACGGTCTCGCAGTTGCCGCTATCGGTAAACGATGCGGTGCTCGGGTACATCAACTACTTCATGGGACGCGGGCGGAAGACTCTGATTCACGGTCTGGAACGGGCGGGCCGCTACGCTCCGTTGATCCACCGCATTCTGGAGGAGGAAGGACTGCCGCAGGAGCTGATTCATTTGGCGCAGGCGGAATCCGGCTTCTTCCCGCGCGCGATGTCTCACAAGGCCGCGGGGGGCATGTGGCAGTTTGTGGCCTGGCGCGGGCAGCAATACGGACTGTTGCAGACCCGGTTCACCGACGACCGTTTCGACCCCGAGCGGGCCACGCGGGCGGCGGCGAAACATTTGCACGACCTGTATAACGAATTCGGAGACTGGTACCTGGCGATTGCGGCGTACAACTGCGGTCCGGTGGCGGTGGAAAAAGCGGTGGAGCGGACCGGATATGCGGATTTCTGGGAACTGCGCGCGCGCGGCGCCCTGCCGGCCGAAACCACCAACTACGTGCCGATCATCCTGGCCATGACCATCATGGACAAGAACGCCAAAGAATACGGCCTGGAGGATGTGACGCCGGACCCGCCGCTTGAGTACGACAACGTCGAGATCACCTCCCCGACGCACGTGGCGCTGATCGGTGACCTCACGAACACGCCGGTTTCGCAGTTGATGGAGTTGAACCCGGCGCTGCTGAAAGGGATTGCGCCCGAGGGCTACCGGGTGCACGTGCCCAAGGGAACAGGCGGCGGGCTGATGGCGGCGCTACAGATGATTCCGGCGGACCGGCGGGTCTCCTGGCGAATGCACACGGTGTCAAGCGGCGAGACACTGGCGGCCATCGGGAAGCGCTACGGCACCGCTCCCAGCAGGATTCTGGCGGCGAACCGCATGCAATCCGGCGAGCCGGTGGCGGGCGAACGGCTGATCATTCCAGCGGCGTACGTGGAGAAAGCCCCAGCCCGGCGGTCTGCGGCCAGTGCGCACCGCGCGGGCGCCCACCGAACGGCCGCCGGGCGGCGCACGGCTACGGCGCGCAGCAGCGCGAGCGCTTCCCGGCGCTCCACCACGCGCCCCGCGGCGAACACCAGGCGCCCGCGCAAGGGTCCGGCAGTGCTGACACGCACTGCTTACAACCATCACGCACGCATCGCTAGCGGCAACTGACAACGCGTTTCGCGCGCGCCCGCAAATTTTCTGCTTTTGGCTATTGCCTCCGAGCAAAAACGGGTTATTCTATGGGTGATTGTGTCCTGACAACAGGAGGCGTGCATAATGTTTGATAGCCAGAGATACGCTGCCCGAGACGAAGAAGAGATGGAAGACTTCCAGGATTACGAGGACGACGAGCACTCGGAACTGAACACTAAACTCGACGAGTTCGACGAAGACGAGGACGAGGAAGAAGAGGAAGAAGTCGTCACGGCGGAAGTAGTGGTCACGGAAGCCGCACCGGCACCCGCACCTGCGCCCGCGGAAGCTCCACCTAAGCCGGCCGAGGCGGTCAGCGCTCCGCCGGAAAAGAAAGCGGCTCCCAAGAAGGCGGCGGTGAAAGCTCCCGCCAAAAAGGCGGCCAAGAAGGCCCCGGCGAAAAAAGCGGCTGTCAAGAAAGCCCCCGCCAAAAAAGCCCCCGCCAAGAAGGCTGCTCAGAAAGCGCCTGTGAAGAAAGCGGCGAAGAAAGCTCCCGCCAAGAAGGCGGCAAAGAAGGCGCCTGCTAAGGCCGCGCCGAAGAAAGCTCCCGCCAAAAAAGCCGCGAAGAAGGCTCCCGCCAAAAAAGCCGCGGCCAAGAAAGGCGCGAGGAAAAAGTAGACGCGGGCGGCAACCGCGCGCTCCCACGCCGCGTGCAGGCCAAGGCGCGGCGAGAGGGGGAAGGATCAGGCGCCGGCGGGTGGACCACCTGTCCGGCGCCTTGTATTTTTGAGGGCGCGGGTTATTTTTGTGCCGTGGGCCGGTTCACCACGCCGCGGCAACGCTCAAACAGTTCCAACAGGGCGTCGGCGTACTCTTCCGCGCTGCGCGGCGAGGGCTTGCCCGAGAAACCCGCTCCCGGCGTGGTCCCCTTGCCGTAGCCGGTGGTAACCGCAATGAACTTCATCAACTCCAGAGCGATCTCGTCCTTGCTGCGCGCCGGCGCCTGTGCCCCGTTCTCCGCGGAGCGAGCCGCTCCCGCCGGCACGCCCGATTCATCTGCCATAGCCGATGCAGTCCTCCATGGTGTGTTACAACCTTTAGGGTACAGCAATTTCCGATGCCGCTGACTGCGCGCCGGCACATCCGCAAAATGCGCGGAGGGGCGCAATCCCACCTGCTGGAAGCCGACGATGGGGCATTCTACGTCGTGAAGTTCCTCAATAATCCCCAACACCGCCGCATCCTGGTGAACGAACTGCTTTCCGCGGTGATGCTCGACTACCTGCAGGTGGCCAGCGCCCGGGCGGCGATCATCCACGTCAGCGAGACCTTTCTGGCAAAGAACCCCGAAGTTTCGATTACTCTGGGGTCCCGGCGGATGCCAGTCCAGCCGGGATGGCACTTCGGCTCTCGGCATCCGGGCGACCCCTCGGTGCTGGCGGTCTATGACTTCATTCCGGACGCGTTGCTGACCCAGGTAGTCAACCTGGCGGATTTCCTGGGCATCCTGGTGTTCGACCGCTGGGCCTCGAACGCGGACGGGCGGCAGTCGGTCTTTTTCCGCGCACGCGTGCGCGACTGGTCCGCATTCCCGGAGGCGCCTGCTCCTCGACCCGCCTTTGTGGCGCTGATGATCGACCACGGATTTGTCTTCAATGGGCCGAATTGGGATTTCGGCGATTCGCCGCTGCAAGGGCTGTATGCGCGGCGGGTCGTCTACGAAGGTGTGCGCTCGCTCGACGACTTCCAGCCTTGGCTGGACCGCGTAGTGCATTTCCCCGAAGAGGTGGTGGACAGGGCTTACCGCACCCTTCCGCCGGAGTGGCTGGACGGCGACGAGGAGGCCTGCGAACGGGTTTTGGAAGATCTCCTGGCGCGCCGCAAACGGGTGCCCGAGCTGATCAAACGGTGCCGGCAGTCGCCTGGGAATCCGTTTCCGAACTGGCGATAATCTGGCGGCTCACGCGCTGCGCGGTGGCCGGCGCCAGCAGGATCCCGTTGCGGTAGTGGCCGTATGCCAGCCAAAGGGGCGCGCCCTCGATGCGCCGGATTTCGGGATGCAGGCCGGCCGTGGCGGGCCGGAACCCCAGCCAGGGCTGAGGTTCTCCGGCTGCGCGCAAGCGGGGCAGCAGTTCGCAGGCGCGGCGGGCGATATCCCGAACGATGCCGCGGTCCAGGCGGCGGTCGAACCCCACCTGTTCGCTGGAGGTCCCCGCGATAGTGAGACCGTTGGCCCGCTGCAACAGGTAGGTCTGGCCGTGTCGCAGAATCGGGCCGAGGGAGCCCGGGTCTAGCAGGTATCCAAGCAGGTGTCCGCGCACCGGGAAGCTCTCTGGAATGGGGCGCTCGGCGCCGTTGACCCGAACAGGGATCTCGCCGCTCCAGGCGCCGGCGGCCAGCACTGCCGCCCCGGCGGTGAGGGGACCGGCCGAGGTTTCGAGAAGCGCTTCGCGCGGGGAGAGCGTGAAGTAGGTCACGCGCACGCCTTCGCGGATTTCAACGCCGCGGCCGCGGCAACAGGCGGTTAGAGCGCGCATCACCTGCCGCGGGTCCACCAGGGCGTCGTCCGGGAACCAGAGAGCGCCCGCTGTCTCCCGGCCAAGCAGGGGCACGCGCTCGCGCAGTTCCACGGGGCTCAAGCACCGCGAAGAGACCCCTAAGACGGCCTGCTTGCGGGCGCGCTCTGCAAGCGCCCGCCACTCGGCCTCCGCGAAGGCCACTTCGACGGCTCCGAGTTCCTTGAAGTCGATCGGGCAGCCGCTCTCGGCCGCTAATTCGGCCACGAATGCCGGGTAGAGGCGGCGGCTCTCCAGGGCGAACTCCGCCCAATCCGAGCGGTCCTCGACCTCGCCCCCCGGGGCGAGCATGCCGGCGCCCGCCCAACTGGCCTCGCCGCCAGCCTTGCCGGCGTCCAGCAGGCACACCCGCAGACCCGCCTGCGCCAGTCTCCAGGCGATGGAGGTGCCGATTATCCCGGCACCGGCAACCAGTATGTCAGGGGACATGTCTCCGTCTATCGTAGGACAGCGCTGCCGCCTGTGGCGCGCGGTAGAATGGACACTGTTGTGTTCCATCACATACTGCATAACGAGGAGATCGGCGAGGTTTCGGACAGGCTCCTGGCGCCCGGACAGGTGGGTTTGCTGGCTGGCTGGGGCGTGTTCACGACCATCCGCGTGATGGACGGAGTGTTGTTCGCCTTCGAGCGACACTGGGCGCGCATGCAGCGGGACGCCGCGCTGTTTCAGGTGAAGCTGCCTTCCGATCCGGAGAGGGTGCGCCGGCGGCTGTTGGACCTGGTGGCGGCCAATCAGGCCAGCAACGCCACGATGCGCGTGGTCGTGGTACGGAATGTGGGCGGTACCTGGGAGGGGCCTGCCCAGAGGGAAAGCGACCTGATTGCACTGCTTTCCGGCTTAAAGGAATGGGGGCCGGGTGTGCAGCTCTGCTACCAGGTTCAGGCGCGGCACGCCGCCTGCATGTTCGCGGGCACCAAGATCCTTTCCTGGGCCATGAACCTGCGATGGCTGGAAAGCGCCCAGGGCCGCGGTTTTGACGAGGTGATCCTCCTCAACGAGCGCGGCGAGGTGGCGGAATGCACCTCGGCCAACATCTTCCTGGCGCAGGGAAACCGGGTGTGGACACCGCCGCTCTCCTCCGGCTGCCTGCCGGGCGTGACGCGCGAAGTGCTGCTCTCCGAGATTCACGTGCCGGGGTTCGAAATCGGCGAAAGAACCATCCTTCCGGAGGATCTGGGCGAGGCTGACGAGGTATTCATCACCTCCACGACCCGCGACCTGCTGCCAGTGCTGCGTATCGAGGATCGGAAACTGCGCAACCACGGGCCGGCGCGCGCGGCGCTTCAGAACGCCTTCACGGCATACGTTAACGCCTACATCGCTGCACACCGGGAAGTGTCAGTTCCGGGGCGCTAAAAGGGCGATAGGCCGCGAAAAGTGCGGCCACAAAACAAAAATGGTTCCAAGTGACTTGATTCGCAGCCAAGCTGACCACCGGCATGCACGGTATCCAGCTTTGCAACCAGGACTCCCGGGCGTCCAGCCTGTTTGCTCCCCGC
>JAJPJX010000051.1 GCA_021324015.1 Solibacteraceae bacterium
ACACCTTCAGCGTGTGGTCACCAGACGCGGAGACCGCCCGCTGGCCGTCCGGCGTCACCGCCACGCTGTAGACCCGGTCAGAATGCCCTTCCAGCGTGCGCAGCGCGTGGCCGCCCCACACCTTCAGCGTGTGGTCCCAAGAGGCGGAGACCGCCCGCTGGCCGTCCGGCGTCACCGCCACGCCGTGGACCCAGTCAGAATGCCCTTTCAGCGTGCTCAGCAATGGGCCTCCAGCCAGCGTTGCCTTCCTCGGCCGCAGCCAGGGGCGCGGGCCGGCCGTGACAGAGGATTTCAGCAGTTGGTCCAGGCGTGGGTCTTCCCCACAAGAAAGCCTGCCCGCCAGTTGCCCAGCCAGTTGCCGGGGATCCTCCCGGATGACGTGGCTCGATACAACGAGCGCGCTTGCTGCCAGCCATGCCGCGGGCTCGGCCGGCAGCCAGTCGTAATCCCGAATGACCCTGCCGACTCCTGCCGCGCGCAGCTTCGCTTCCAGCCAGCGGTAGTCGAACAGCAGGTCCTCCAGTTCTTTCAGGCGCCCGGCCTGGGCCAGGTGCCGCGCCAGGTGCTCGAAGAAATAGCAGTCGTCCGGCCCTTTCCACCACTCGCCGCCACAGCCCGCGCCGTACGCCTCCAGCAGGCGCTCGTGCAGGCCCTTCATTCCCTCCCCGGCCGCGGCCCGCAGATAATCGTGTTGCAGGTCGTGCAGGGCGATTTTTCGTGTTGGCCCGCCATCTTGCAGGCGCAGCAGCGCCTTGTTGTGCAGGCTGGCCAGCAGACTGCGGCTCTGGCGTTCCGAAAGTCCGCCCGTCCACTCCCACAACCGCAGCACCACCGCTTCGGGCGCCACCTCGTCCTCCGGAAGCACGGCCAGTTCCAAGTACCGGGCGCGGTCTGTCTCCGCAAGGGCCTCGACGCTCACCTTCATGGATCGCATGACGCTGCCGTACGGATGATCCAGGTAGTCTAGCTCGGCCGCCCGCAGCGCTGCCAGCAGGTCACCCCACGGCCGTTTGTCGCGCACCTGGGCGCCCGCCAGGGCCAAGGCCAGCGGCAACCCGCCACACTCCCGCACCACACCCTCCGCCTCCGACGGCAGCGCCTCGCGCACCTGCCCGGACCATTCCGCCAGCAGCTCCAGCGCTTCGTCCCGCCCCAGCACTTCAACCGAATGCTCCTGCGCGCCCATGGCAGTTACCAGCGAACGATCGCGGGTTGTGACCAGCAGCCGGCAGCGCGGCCCCAGGACCTTTGCGAACGGACGGGCCTGCTCAAGGTCCCAGACGTCATCCAGCACGAGGAGGCAGGCTTTCCCGTCCAGGGTCTGCCGCAGGCGATCCTCCAGGGCCGGCTGGTCTTCGGAGGATTCCGCTGCCACCTTCAGCGCGGTAAGCGCTCGGGTGATATTCTGTCGGACGACAGCCGCGTCTGCCTCGCGCCCGGCCATCAGCCACAGCACACCTTCCAGGCATGCCCGGCGCGTCTCCGCTGCCCGCGCCAGCGCCACGGCCATCACCGTCTTGCCGATGCCGCCCATGCCGTGCAGAGCCGCCGTCTGCCGGGCGGAAGTGATCACCATGGGACACTGCACATCCGCCAGCACGGCGCCCACCAGCCGCTCCAGGTCCGCCCGCCTCGGCAGAAAGTGCGGAGGCAGCGCCGGGACTGCCGTCAGCAATGGCGCCAGTTCCGCCACCGGCTCCGCCAGCAGACGCAGCAGCTCCTTCCTCGCCCGCCGGTACCCCCGCCACGACTGCCTCCGGAAATCGGGACAGTGCAGGCTCCGAAGGTCCGGTGGCAGCAGCGAATAGTCGCCCAGCCGCAGGATGGGCACCACCCCCTTGGCAAACAGCAGCGCGTGCTCCCACTCCGCCCGCACGTAGTCCGACGCCACCGCGCGCGGACCCACGACCAGCAGCAGCCGGTCGCACGCCTCGATTGCGTCGCGGATTTCCTGGGTGAACTTCAGTCCCCGGCTGGGCATGCACTCCCGGTCCCACCAGACCTTCCAGCCTTTCGCGGTCAGATCGTGATACAGCCGTGCGACGAACGGCTCGTCGTCGCCGCGCGAGTAGGAAAGAAACAAGTCGGCGGCCGCCATACCTCGGGTGACGCTAGTGTATCTCAGTTCCTTCTATGCGCGGCCCAATTCGGACGTTTCCGCCAGCCGAAACCGTCCCGCAGACCGTCGCGAAATATTCCCGCGGCTTGGTGCATACAGTTGCGGCGCGAACGCAAGCGCCAAATCGCGGAGGAAAACATGACGAAACGAACCATCCCGGCGGCCATCGGCCGCTGTCTATTTGTGGCGTTGCTGCTGGCGGCAGCCGCAAACGCCCAACCGCAACCTGGAGACAAAGAAGTGGGCATCGGCGGTCTGGCTTATTTCACCCACACGAGCGACTTCATCGGCAGCGCCACGGCGCTGTTTTCACTGGGCTATTTCCAGTCCAGGAAAAACTACTTCGGTGTCGAACTCGATCCCTCGTTTACTTTTCAGCATGTATCGGGCGGGAGTAACTCGGTCGGTTTGGGGGCCTTTGTGCTGGGCAACTATCGCCGGTTTCTCGGATCGGGAGAAGACCGGAAGGTCTTTCCGTTCGTCGGCGGCGGCGGTGGAGGGTATTTCAACGGAACGATCGGCTCAGGAGCTGGAGTTGAGAAAGCCGGCCTGGCCTTTGCAGAGGTGGGACTGAAGAGCTATCTTTCGCAGAAGACCTCGCTCGAATTCACTTACAAATTCCTGTACGGGACCAGCGGCGGCAATTCATTTCTCGCGAACACCCTCAGCCTGGCGAGCGTCTCGCTGAGGCACATCTTCTAAGGGGGCCCATGAGCACTTGCTTGCGCGGACTGGGCGCACTTCTGCTCGCCGCCGGCTGGTGCGCCGCGCCCGGGCGGGCGCAGAGCGACCTGTTCGGCTATTCCGTGGCCCGGCTGATCCCCATGGGCGCGCACGTCGGCGGAGGGGATTTCAGCGCCGATGGCGCGGCCATGGTTGTTGCCGGCGAGTCCGGCCAACTCTGGCGCGTCGATCCGGCCGATGGCACGGCGCGCCAGTTGGCCCGGCTCCCCGGCCGACTCTCGTCGGTCGCTTTGAGCCGCGACGGGGAAGTGGCACTGGCATGGACATCCGGCGGCTCAACTGCGTGGCTGCTGGGCCGCGGCTCCGGCTGGCTCGAATTGGGACAGCATCGGCGGAAAGTGACCGCCGCGGCACTCGCCCCGGACGGGAAACTGGCGGTGACCAGCGGCGAGGATCGCGCGCTCACCGCCTGGGATCCGGCCTCGGGGGCGGAAGTGTTCCGCTTGGAGAGCCTGGCTTCAAGGCCGCTCCGCTATCTGGGCTTCCGGCGCGGAGGAGCGGCGATCCTCGGCGTTTCCGCCGGCGGCGACATCATCGAATGGGACGTGAACAATCGCCGCGTGTTGCGCCAATTTCAGGATTCCGGCGGGCAGGTGAACTCCGTCGCCGCGTGCGGCGCAATCCTGGCCCTTGAAACGGAGACCACCGGCCTGGCCAGAGGGAACCCGATGCGCGCCGCGCATCCCTCGGATTTCTATCGCGCGAACCGCATCAAGATCTATGACCTGAACCAGGGCGTGGCCATCAAGGAGATCGACGGCATCGAGGGAGAACTGCCGGCTATCTCGTTTTCTCCGGACTGCCGTTTCCTGGCGGCACTACGGCAGCAGGTGAAGAGCGCGTTTGTCAGCATCTATGATTTGCAGCGCGGGGTGGAAACGGCATCGGTGCCCGCGCAGGATGGATCCGCGTTGGCGCGGTTCAGCCCGGACGGCCGCTGGCTGGCCGCAGCCGCTCCCGATGGCCGCCTGGCAATCTACGCGGTGGCGGGAGTGCAGCGTTCCGCTGATCCAGGCGACCTTGCCGGAGTCAAAATCCGCATCACCAGCGCGGACCCCCGGCCGCTGCTCGCGCCGGGCCGCCATCTCGTAATCGCGGTCATGGATCTGGAGGGACGGCAAGTGGATGCGGCCACCGGCACGGCCGTCGCCGATATGCTGCGGAACCGGCTCGTAAGCGCTTCCTGGCTGGAACTGGTCGAACGCGAACGCGTGCAGCGGGTCATCCAGGAGCAAAACTTTCAGAACTCCAGCCGTGCGGACATGGCGACCGCCGTGCGGCTAGGCAGGATCCTGAACGCCAAGAAACTGATCCTCGGAGCGGTGAGCAGACTCGGCACCACCTTCACCATCACGGCGCAGGTCGTGGATGTGGAGACGGCCCGCATCGACGGCATCCGCGAAGTCCTCTGCCAGCGCTGCGCCGTCGAGGATCTGCCGGCGGCCGCCGCCGAACTGGCCGCGGCACTGGCGGGCACCGGCCAATGAACTAAACAGCCGTGTCCTCCTGCTCGATATCGGTACCGACAGTAGCGTCATGAACGCGGTCGCAGTGGCAGAGAAACGAAGTATAATTAGCACCGCTTCTGCGCGCCGTCGGATCTGGCGGCAACTTTAGCAGATTCCGGAGGCCCCTGTGAGCCGGAAGAATAAGAAGGTCTTCCTAAGTTACGGCCATCAGGATCGACCCTTCGTTCGCTTTCTCGCGAGCGACATCCGTGCGACCCGTGTGGAGCTGTGGATAGACGATCTGGAAATCTTGCCAGGCGATTCTCTGATCGGCAAAATTTCGAAGGGCCTTGCAGACTCAGACTATGTTCTGGCGTGCCTCTCTCAGACTTCGGTTCAATCCAACTGGGTCCGCACCGAGCTGGAGATTGCCGCGACGCGTGGTATCCGGGAAAGACGCGCTCTCGTTTTGCCGCTGTTAGTCGATGACGTTGAGTTGAAACACATACCCGCGTTCTTGTCACATCTATGGCTCTATAGCAGAATCTGTGGGCAGAGCGACGACTGAATTACCTGGCTGACAAGCTGTTTGACTGCGACGAATGGGAGCACTTTGAGAGAGCCGCCCCCGGTAC
>JAJPJX010000195.1 GCA_021324015.1 Solibacteraceae bacterium
AGCTGCTTTAGTACTGTGCCAAACTCCTCTTCGGTCATCCCCGCCGCGATCACTTCCTGCTGTTTCAGGGTGACAAACAGTTCCCGTCCGGTGCTCTCGCCATTGCAGGCTCCGAGCAGGACCGCGACCCACGGCTCTACGGACGCTTCGCGGGAGAGCGGATAAGTTACATTCACGTCGAACTGAGTCGGCAGGAGTTGACCCTCCGGGGCAGTATGCGTCACGATCAGCGCGCTGCTTGCCGGGAATCGAAGGCGCGACTCCATTAGGACCTTCTGGAACTGAGGTTCTACCGCGGCTGTCTCCCAGCGGCGGAACCATTCGATCGCATCCCTCCCCGCCGAGGTCGCCTTCCGGGTACGGGCCGTCAAGGCGGGTCCCGGGGCGCTATGACGCTGCACCACGATCGTGCCGTAGAAAACCCCAACCACCTCCAATTGTTCGTAGAGCTTTCCCCGATCGCCCAGTTGTCCGAGCCGCCCCTTGGCTTTCGCGATCTTGTCCAGGAACTGGTCCGGACGGCGGCCATATTCTGTTTCTACGATGAAAACATCGAAATCGGATTGATCGGCCCCGAGCCAGCGCCGCACGCGCTGTTCCAGCGTCTCTTCCCGGCGGTCGGTCGCCAGCGTCAGGCAGTAGAACCGCCCTCCCGGCCGCAGATACTTGGGCAGGCCGGCGACCACTCGCGCCAGAATCTGCTCGCCGTCTTCGCCGCCATCGCGAAAAAGCAGCTTCTGGTCTTTGGCGGGGACATATGGCGGGTGCGCCACAATCCGGTCAAAGGTCAGGCCGGCCGCCGCTTCATAGAGATCGCCCTGCACAGCCCTTACGTTTGCCAGGCCATTCAGGCGCGCATTGAAATTCGAGAAGTGCACCGATCGGAGACCCAGATCGGCGGCCCACGCTTCGCGCGCGTATTTCGATGCGCCGCTGATGGCGCCGATGCCCGTTCCTGCGCACAGGTCCAGCAGCGCATCGCATGGATCCTCCGGCAGAATGGAGAGAAAACGGCCGGTATTCGATGTGATAGCCGAATACACGGCATCCGCCGGGAGCTTGATCACCGTACCTTCGGGGGGAAACGTCCGATCGGAGACCGTATAGACGCCGGCGACCGGATAGAGCACCACTGTGGCGTACCGGCGCACCGCCTCGCCCGGAGCGCGCTCAACCACTCCCAGGGCCTCGAGATTCGCCAGCATCGCTGGCGGCAGCAAAGAGGTATGCTCCTCTCCGAGCGTCTGCTCGTCCATCAAAAGCCGGATGAGCACATCCAGTGCATCGCGGATCTCGACGCCTTCCGTCCGCCCCTCCAACACCGTCTGGAATTCGAATATGGTCTTGGCGCCGGTGCGGCGGCAGATCGCGGGTTCGCTGAAGTCCAGGCGCTGGAGATCGGCGTGAAGTTCCCCGAACTGAGCGGGGGAGCCGATTTTTAAGGGGAGTGAAGGGGCCGGAGCGGTCATTGGGGACCTCGATTCCTATTCTCTAAAGTTGCCATCGCGATACATACGGAAGTTCTCTTACGCGGCTGCCGTTTCACCGGCGGGAAGAATTTCCACCTGAAAACGGTCCAGGATCGGCTGGATCAGAGTCGCCAGCACATCGCCGTTATTACATCCCACCAGGTTGGAACCCGCCGCGACGCCATTCAGCAGCCCCACGACGCGCCCCGCCAGGTCGCACAAGGCAGTCCCGGAGTCTCCCTGAACCTGGAACCGCAGGTCGGCTCGGGCATCCGCGCCGTCGTCCCGCTCCACGCGGATCTGGTGCGTCGTGACCACGTTGCGTCCCAGGTCCCAGCGTGGAAACGTTATCGTCGTGGCGCTGATAATATTGCCGTAACGCTTGCCGGTACAGGCGCCCGCCTTTTTCACCGCCATGCCGTCGCGAACGGAATCGCTTTTCCCCTGAATGGCGAACCCGGCGCCTCCCGGCGTTCGATTGTCCACCCGGATGCCCGCCACGACTCGCGCGATGGCGGCGTCCAGCGTAGGTTCGCCGTCTTCGTAAATCGCCACCACATCGGTATAGGATCCTCCCACCTCGTGCGCCGGCTGAATGATTTCCTTGTCGCTGCTGCCCTTCTGCTGCAGCACATGGTGGTTCGACAGGATGTAGATGTGGCCGTTCTTGCGCACGAAGCAGCCCAGAGTGCCGGGGCCGTGCGCGCCGCGGCGGCCTATGGCGGCCCCAGCCAGCAAAGGCCGGTACTTTGTCACGTCCCAACCAGCCCAGGTGGCGGGTTGTCCCAGTTGATTGCGGATGCTGGTAAGCCGCTGCGCGTGATCCTTCAACTCCTGCCGCACCCGATTGGACAAGTCCTGAACGTCGCCGAACTTCGCGACTTCCCGTTTGGCGTATTGAATCGCCTCGGTAACTCCCAGGCCGCAGCGAACCGCGTAGATCAGAATGAGCGCGCGGCGGTATTTCCGGTTGACCTGCTCCACCCCCTGGGGAACGCCCTTCGCGTACTTCCCCTGGGCCATGGATTCGCTCAGCTCTTTCCTTTGCGCGTCGCTCATACGCGCGACGAAATCTTTGATTGCCTGGGTGATGGATCCGTTTCCCTGCTGGTTCTTTTCCTCTGTCTCGATGATTGCGAGTGTCTCCGCGAGGCGGCCCTTCCAAGTCTTGATCATGGCTTCTCCCTGAGCTGCTTCCCGTGCGGGTACGCAAACCCTTCCCGATTAACCCGCATATCCGCTGTTTCGAATCGCGCAGGCTTGGCCTATGCTGATGCGGTTTACCCCGGTACGGATCGCGCCACCGGCCATCAGATTGTCAGGGTCGGCCGAATGCGACCCGTCGTCGATCAGCGCATGCACCAGTTCGTGCGCCAGCGTGGTGGGAAACGTGACTGCTGCCCTGGGGAACTGAGCCGCATCCACGGGTGTCCATCGAATGGTGATGAACGGACGGTTGGGCGGCGTGGGAACTTGCGACGACGGTCGCGTGGTCAGGCCCTGCGCGTCCTCCTGATCGGCTGAGAAAGCTGGGATGTAGACCAGATCCACGTCCCGCTTGTTGCCGCGGCGGTGTGCGTTCAGGTAAGCCGCCATGCGGTTGCGGGAATTGTCGCTG
>JAJPJX010000096.1 GCA_021324015.1 Solibacteraceae bacterium
GCCGAGCCGCAAATGGAAGTGGTTGGGGAGGCCGCCAGCGCCGGGGACGCGATTCCCAAAGCCACGGAACTGCGGCCGGACGTCGTTTTGATGGACGTCGGCATGCCCGGTGTAAGCTGTTTCGAGGCCACCCGCCAGATCCGCAGGCAGCGCCCCGAAACCCGCATCTTGTTCCTCTCGATGTACGACGATGATGACTATCTGGCGCAAGGCATGGAGTCCGGCGGCTGCGGCTATGTGCTCAAAGACAGTCCCGCCGAGCAACTCGTCGAAGCCATTTGCGAAGCCCACCGCGGCGGCAGCTACCTCAGTCCTCGCATGGTCAGCCATCTGGTGGATGACTTCCGCTGCCGGGTCAAATCCGAAAATCGCCAGCCGCGCTTCGGCACACTGACCCGGCGCGAGCTGGAAATTCTCAAGATCCTGGCTGAGGGTAGTTCGGTCAAGGAAATCGCCGCCGTTCTGAACCTGAGCGTCAAGACCGTCGAGGCCCACAAATTCAATCTCATGCGCAAGCTGGACACCCACAACAAAGCCCAGTTGGTGCAATACGCGATCCAGAAGAAAATCATTCGACTTCCAGCTACGGCCTGAGTGCCGGCTGTCCAACGCCCCTGACACGATGTGTCAGGCGGGACACGGGCAGATGTGGTTGCCAAGATGGATAACTACGTGAAATCAATGAATTGCTTCGTGGTATCGGACTTGCCATTCCTCTGGTGCGAGCCGGAGGATCCGCAGATGTATCGCACGGTGCAGCAATGGAAACGCTTGGGGGGCGTGGCGAGCGCCCTGCTGGTTGCCGCCGCCGGAGCCTGGGCACAGGAGCAGCCCGCCGCGGGGCGCCGGCGCGTCGTAGTGAGCATTCCGGACCGCAAACTGGCGCTGCTGGAAGACGGACGCGTCGTGCGCGTTTTTCCCATCGCCGTGGGGGCAAGGTCCACTCCCAGTCCCACGGGCAGTTACGAGGTGGTGGAGCGCCTGGTGAACCCCACTTGGTATTACCGCGGGAAGGTGGTCCCTCCGGGAAAGGACAACCCGCTTGGAACGCGCTGGCTGGGTCTGAGTTGCACAGGTTTCGGCATTCACGGCACCAACAACCCGCGTTCCATCGGCCGGCGTGTGTCGCACGGCTGTATTCGCATGAGAAATTCCGACGTCGAGCAACTCTTTCCTTGCGTAAGCAGAGGAGACATCGTGGAACTGCACGGCCAGCCGGATCCGGCGGTGGACCGCATTTTTCACCCGGTTGCGGCAACGGTGGCGTTCGCCGCCGGCCAGTAGGAGAACTCATATGGACTTCATCGGATTTTCGGGTGCGCTGGGGGCCCTGGCCTGCCTGCTGATGGCACTGATCACTTTCCCGGTGGCGTTCTGGCTGGCGCGTCTATGCCTGAACGGCCTGATTCGCGTGATGGGCAAGCCTGCCGGCCGTTAACCCGCCTCACTGTGCGATGATGGAGCCGTGAACCGGTGGTGCGGACTCCTGCTGCCGGGCCTTTTCCTGGCCACTCAACTAGCGCTCACAGGCCAAAATCTCGAGAGCACGGCGCGCGACCTCGCGCGCCAGGTCGCGGCCGCAGCCGGTACGCGTGAGGCTGTGCTACTCACCGCGCGCAAGCTGTCCGTGGGAGGAGCGGAAGAGCTCGACGGGATTCGCCTGGCGTTTGAAGCTGAGCTTCGATCCCAGGGAATGCGACTGACGGACCGTCCCGGGGCGCCGGAAGTACGCCTGACGCTCTCCCAGAACCTGACCAGCTACCTCCTGGTGGCTGAGCTGGGGCGCGCTGAGGAGCGGCACGTGCTCATGGCCGCGGCGCCGCGCCAGTTATCCGCTGTGCCCGCGGTCCCCGCGCCCACCATGGTTCTCGAAAAAAAGCTGGTGTGGGAGCAGGAACAACCAATTCTGGATCTTACCCTTACGGCCCCCTCCGGAGCGCCGCCGGGCTTGCTGATCCTGGATCCCGCGAAAGTCGCTTTGTACGCTGAGCGGGGTGGGCACTGGGAGGAGCAACAGTCTCAGCCCGTGGTGCTCTCCCGTTCTTGGCCCCGGGATCCGCGGGGAAGGCTGCTGTTGAACGGGAACGCGTTTCAAGCTTACCTGCCGGGCACGCTTTGCCGGGGTGTGATCCAGCCGTCGCTGACCATGGAGTGCCACGAGAGCGCAGATGGCTGGCCCCTGGAGGCCGGCACGCGGCTGCTGGGGTTGGCCGGTCTTGCTGCAGGAGCCAATTACTTCGACGGCCGGGTCGTGACGGCACCAGGGGGCGCCCGGCATCTCCCACCCTTCTATTCCGGCGCCGCCGTGGAAGACCAAGGCGGCCCCCTTTGGTTCTTCGCGGCCCTCGACGGCCGGACTTACCTGTACAATTCGGCCTGGGAGCCGGCCGGAACCGTGGACCAGTGGGGAAGTGATCTCGCCGGCCTGGAGCCGGCGTGCGGTTTGGGCGGCCCCGTCCTGGCCGTCCGCCCCGGGGACTTCTCCGAGCCGGATGCGGTGCAGGCATTCACCCTGGTGAATCGCTCCGCCGTGCCTGCCAGCGCGCCTGTGGCATTCCCCGGTCCGGTGACCGCGCTATGGCCCGCCGGCCGGTCCTCCGCCATCGCCGTCGCTCAGGAACCGGATACCAGACACTATGCGGCGTTCCGCCTTCTTCTGGCTTGCGGTTCTTAGCACGCAGGCCTTTGGGCCGTACGGCCGCGCGGCCACCCGGCCGCACTACGGCGGCACTCTGCACATCGAGTGGCGCGGCGCGGTTTCGTCGCTCGATCCCACCGAGCCCGACCGCTCCCCCGCCGCCCTCCGCCTGGACGCTCTGCTCTTCGACCACCTCGTAGGGGTGGACGACAGCGGCCAGCCCCGGCCTGCCCTGGCGGTCGCCTGGCAGCACGACCCGGCGGAGCGCCGCTGGTACTTCCGCCTGCGTTCCGGGATACGCTTCCATGACGGCGCCCCGCTGAGCCCGACCGCTGCAGCGGCCGCCGTTCAGGCCACCCTGAAGGGAGCCGCTGTCAGCCCGGCTGCCGACGGCATCACGATCCAGTGCGAGACACCCTGCCCAGATTTGCCTTCCGAACTCGCGCGCGCCGCGGGCGTCATTTTCGCACGCAGCCCTAACGGCAACATCAGCGGCACCGGACCGTTTCAGGTCGCTCGCTGGGAGCCCGGCAAGCATGCCGTCCTGACCGCCAACGAAAATTACTGGGAGGGGCGCCCCTTCCTGGATGCCGTCGAAATCGATATGGGGCGCTCCGCGCGGGATCAGCTCATCGACCTGGAACTGGGCCGCGCGGACGTGGCCGAGATAGGTCCCGGCGATACGCGGCGCGGCGGCGAGCGCGGCCGCAAAACCTGGACTTCCGCGCCCGCCGATCTGGTCGCACTGGTTTTCTCGGCCAGCCGGCCGGCCGAAGACACACGGGTGCGCGAAGCCCTGGCCCTCTCCATCGATCGGGCCGCGATTTACAACGTACTTCTGCAAAGGCAAGGCGAGATCTCCGGCGGCCTGCTGCCGCAGTGGCTGAGCGGCTACGCTTTCCTGTTTCCCACGACCCCCGACCTAGGGCGAGCCCGCCGCCTGGCCGCCGGGTTGCCTCCCGCCGCACGCTCGCTGTCGCTCTCCTACGACCCGGCCGTTCCGGCGGCCCGCCTGCTGGCGGAGCGTATCGCGGTTAACGCGCGCGACGCCGGCATCACCCTGCAAGTGGGAGCGCTCAATCCGCGCGCCGACCTTCGCCTGGTCCAGGCCGGGATCTCTTCGCTCGATCCAGGCCGCGCGCTGGCCGATCTCTCCGCCCGTCTGGGCCTGCGTGAAGCGGCGGAGCCGGACAGCGGCCTTCCTGCGGCGCCCGAAGCTCTGTATGCCGCCGAGAAGCGCCTGCTCGAAGGCTTTCGAGTGGTTCCGCTGTTCCACGTACCGGAAGTCTGCGCCCTGAGCGCCCGGGTTCACACCTGGCTGGCCCCCGGCCTCACTCGGCTGGGCGCCTGGCGCCTGGCGGACGTTTGGCTGGCGGAGAGCAATCCGTGACCTTCCGCACGCGCCTGCTGCTCATCGTCTCGCTGATCCTGGTGGCCGCGGTGGTCCTGGTGGAATCCCTGGTGTCGGAAAGCACGCGGCACGCCTTCGACCGCCTGGAGGATCAGCGTATTCAGGCGCTGGTAGCCCAGTTTCGCAGTGAATTCGCGCGCCAGGGGCAGGAAATCGTGCGCCGCGTCAAGGCCATCGCCGACGCAGATTCCACCCTCAATATCGCCATCAACCTAAACCAGCCCCAGCCCGACTATGCCTCCTACGTGGCCGAAGCGCCCACCCTGGCCGCGGCGCACAACCTCGATTTCCTGGAACTGGTTTCCGGCGACGGCACGATCATCTCGTCCGCCCAGTGGCCCGCCCGCTTCGGATACAAGCAGGAATGGGTATTGCAGCCGGTGGACTGGAACGCGCAGGGCGCCTTCCTGAAGCGCGAGGAACTGCAGGAAGAGGTGGCCCTGGCGCTGGTTTGTGTGCGGGTGGTAGCGGCCGGAGAGCGGAAGCTTTACCTCATCGGCGGGGAAAAGCTGGACCGTGATTTCCTGGCGTCCCTGGTTCTGCCCGCTGGTCTGCGCGTGCTGCTCTATCGGAATCTCGGGCCGGGGCTGTCGCCGCAGTCCATCACCGATCCCGGCGGCGGGTTACGCGATGTGGCCCGGCTGGCACCGCTGATCCAGGCGGTGCGCGCCGGGAGCAGAGAGGGGGTGCTCACCGTGCGCTGGTCGCGCGACGCGGCCAGCGCCGAGACCTTCCACGCGATTCCTCTCTCCGGCCGGGAAAACAATCTTCTGGGCGCGCTGCTGGTGGGCAGTTCGCGGCGCGAACAGGTGGAGATGGAGCGGTTTCTGCGCACCATCGGTTTTCTGGTGGCGGGCGGCGGCATCCTGCTGGGAGTAGTCATCAGTTGGTGGGCCACCGCGCGGGTGACCCGCCCGGTGCGCGCCCTGGCCGCCGGGGCCCGCGAGGTGGCCGGAGGGAACTGGAGCGCCCGCGTGGACGTCCGCTCCGGCGACGAGATCGGCGCTCTGGCCGAAGCCTTCAACCAAATGACCCGGCAGCTTGCCGAACAGCGCGATCGCCTGATTCAGTCGGAGCGCGTAGCGGCCTGGCGCGAACTCGCCCGCCGCTTGGCCCACGAGCTCAAGAACCCGCTCTTCCCCCTCCAGATCACCGTGGAAAATCTCCAGCGCGCCCGCGATCAGCATCCCGAGCAGTTCGACGAAGTGTTCCGCGAGAGCACCGCCACGCTGCTGGCCGAACTGGCCAACCTGCGCCGCATCATCGGACGCTTCAGTGATTTCGCCCGCATGCCGCCGCCCGAACTTCAGCCCGTCGATCTGAACCAACTGATGGAAAGCACGCGCAAGCTGTTCGAGGCTCAGTTGCAGGCCTCGCCAGTCAGGCTGCATCTGGATCTGGCGCCTGCGCTACCCACAATCCAGGCGGATCCCGATCAGATCAGCCGCGCGCTGCAGAATCTCGTGCTCAACGCCATCGACGCCATGCCGCAGGGCGGCGACCTAACCATCCGCACGCGGGCCCGCGACGGCGCCGTGGAACTGGAGGTCTCCGACACGGGCCAGGGACTCACGCCCGAGGAATGCCAGCGCTTGTTCACGCCCTACTACACCAGCAAGGCCCACGGGACCGGCCTGGGACTGGCCATCGTGCAATCCGTCGTCAGCGATCACAAAGGCAGGATCTCGGTAGACAGCGAGCCGGGAAAGGGCACGACGTTCCGTATCGAGCTTCGCTGAAGCGCGCACGGCAGTTGGCGGCTATATTGGTTCTTGGCGAACCTGCTCATTGTAGACGACGATGCCAACACGCTGGCCTCCCTCTCGCGCGCGTTCCGGCTGGCGGGCCACGAAGCTACGGTGTGCGATAATGCAGGCCGCGCGCTCGACCTGATCAAAACCCAGCGCTTCGATCTGGTGCTCTCCGACGTAGTCATGCCGGGCAAGGACGGCCTGTCTCTGCTCGAGGACCTGAAGAACCTCGGCGCCCAGATCCCCACGGTGATGATCTCCGGACAGGCCAACATTGAGATGGCCGTGCGCGCCACGCGCCTGGGTGCAGTGGATTTTCTGGAAAAACCACTCTCCACCGACAAGCTGCTCCTCACGGTGGACAACGTCCTGCGGCTCAAGCGGCTCGAAGAAGAGAACCGGCAACTCCGCCAGCGCGTGGGCCGGCACGAGATCGTGCACTCCGGCGAGGCCATGCGGCGGGTGATGGCCCAGGTGGAGCGCGTAGCCGCCAGCGAAACGCGCGTGTGCATCCTGGGAGAAACCGGAACCGGCAAGGAGTTGGTGGCCCGCGCGCTGCACGAGCGCAGCCTTCGCCGCGAAGGAGCCTTCGTGACGCTGAACTGCGCCGCGGTACCCTCCGAATTGATCGAATCCGAACTTTTCGGCCACGAGAAGGGCGCTTTCACCGGCGCCACCGTGCGGCACCTGGGCAAGTTCGAGCAGGCGCACGGCGGCACCCTGTTTCTGGATGAAATCGGCGACATGCCGCTGGTCATGCAGGCCAAGCTGCTGCGGGTGCTGGAAGAGAACCAAATCGAGCGCGTCGGCGGCGACCGGCCCATCCCGGTGGAGGTCCGGGTCATCGTGGCCACGCACCGGAATCTGGATGAGCTGGTCCAGCGCGGCGCCTTCCGCCAGGATCTCTACCACCGGATCTACGTTTTCCCGCTGCGGCTGCCTCCGCTGCGAGAGCGCACGGAGGACATTCCCAGGCTGGCCGAACACTTTGCTCGCCAAGTTTCCGAACAGAACGCCTGGAAACCCAAGCCCTTTACGCCGGAGGCCATCGCCGAGTTGCAGCGCTACGGGTGGCCGGGCAACGTGCGCGAACTGCGCAACGTAGTGGAGCGCCTGCTGTTGCTCTCCGGTGACGTGATCGAGGTGGCTGACGTCCGCCTGGCGCTGCCCCAGGCGTCCGCCCCGGCGGTCGCGGGACTTCCCGCGGCAGGTCCGCTCGCCGGACGCGTGGAAGCTTTCGAGCGGGAAGTCATCCTCTCGGAACTCAAGCGCCACCAGCGCATGACCGACGCTGCAAAAGCCCTGGGATTGGAGCGCAGCCACCTCTACAAGAAGTGCCAGCAGCTCGGTATCGACCTGCGCGCCATGCGCAAAGGCGAGTGACCGGCGGTTCCGCCCGATCCCGCGGTATACTTCCCGCTGATACAGGAGGACACCTTGAAAACACGTCTCGTGGCCGCGCTGGCATGGTGGACGGTGTCGTCGTTCGCCCAGCCGGCCCCCGAAATCCCGTATAAATCGGTTCCGCAGTTCCTGCAACTCCCGGAGGATCGCAACCTGGGGGAAGCCGTGGGTGTCGCGGTGAACTCGAAAGGGCACATTTTCGTGTTTCACCGGGGCGGCCACACCCAGTTGCTGGAGTTCTCGCCTGACGGCCGGTTTCTGCGCGAGATCGGCAAGGACCTGTACGGATTTGTCTTCGCTCACGCCGTGCGCATCGATAAGGACGACAACATCTGGTGCGTAGACGAAGGTTCGAACATGGTGATTGAGTTCAATCCCGAAGGCCATGTGATCATGGTGTTGGGACGCAAACCGGAGGCGGTGGAGGCGCCCGCGGCCGGCCACTCGGAGACGCCTCCCGCGCGGGACAACCTGTTTAACCGCCCCACCGACATCGCCTGGGACGCCGCCGGCAACGGCTACATCAGCGACGGCTACGGCAATTCAAGAGTCGCCAAAGTGGATCGGGACGGCAACTGGGTCAAGTCCTGGGGCAAGCGCGGCACCGAACCCGGCGAGTTTCACACACCCCACAGCATTGCCACCGACCTGGCCGGTAACGTCTACGTGGGCGACCGCGAAAACCGGCGCATCCAGGTCTTCGACAGAGACGGCAGGTTTCTCAAGCAGTGGACCAACGTAGGCGCACCCTGGGCCATCTGCATCACTCCGGGTCCCCACCAGGTCCTCTACACCTCGGACTCGGTGCCCGGACGCATCTACAAGCTGGACCTGGACGGGAAGATTCTGGGAGTGTTCGGAAAGGCCGGAAAACGCCTGGGACAGTTCGGTTGGGTCCACGAGATCGCGTGCCCTTCGGAGAACGTGCTGTACGTCGGCGAAATTCTGAACTGGCGGATCCAGAAGCTGATCCTGCACCCGTCTCACTGAGGCGGCCGGGCGATTGGACACATCTCGCCGGTGAGGGACCGCATTCTCATTAGTTGTTAGCTGGACGTACCCGCGTGGTTCCGATGGAGGGTGGGCTCGACCACGCCCGCCATCCTCAATACGTCGAGCCCACTGCCCAGAAAGTGGTCTATTTTCTCAGCCGTGACCAGCGGTTCGGAGAGCGCTGCACTGTATTCGATGACCAGGAGTCGGGTGCGCGGCCGCCCGAGCAGCATCGCTTTCACCCGGCCGAGCATGCGCCGGTATTCTTCTTTGAGCAGGCGCCGGCGCTCCGGCGCCGCGGCTGGCTCCGGGTTCCGCCGCCGTAGCATTTGCGCCTGCGAATCCAGTACCTCGTCGAGATCGCGCTCGCACAGGATCACCCGACAAGCCAGGCCCTGTGGCAGAGCAGGCAGGAGCGGCGCGACGATCTTGATCGCTTTTCCCCGTGCTCCGGACAGCCATAGGGAATCCTTCAGCAGATTCTTTACCGGCTCAAATTCGAGATAACCGCGCGGATTATCTTCATCCGCCGGGCGCAATCCGTCCGAGAGGACGCTTATGCCGCCGGCGGCCAGCATCTGCATCAGCAGAGAAGTGCCTGAGCGGGGCAAGCCGGTCACGACGATGAGAGACTCCGAGAGTGGCGGCATCCCGGTGGCTGTGGCGGTTGCCGGTGTATCCGGCGCCGTGTAAGCAGGGGCAGTGTTCTCCACTGTTTCAGCCGCCGGCGGATGTGCCGGATCGGAAGCCACGCGGCTCTTCATGCTACGAGCAAGGATCCGATGCTCGCGGGCGGATTCAGGATGGCCCAGGTACTTCTCCAGCAACCCGGCGAGTCGAAGGTGAGCCTCGGGGAAATTCGGATTGAAGGCAATCGCTGCGCGGAAGGCCTCGGCTGCACCCTCATACTGCTTCATTCCCACGAGCGCGCGGCCGAGCAGCAGGTGGGCCAGCGGATCGTGATAACTCCTCTCGATCGCATCGAGAGCCGAATGCGCGGCAATGTCGTATTTCCGCCGCCGCAGAGCCATCCGGCACAACCCGATGTGGGCCTGAGCGTTGTCGGGATCTATCGCCAAGGCGGTCTCATAGACGTGCCGCGCGTCTCGCGGGCGGCGCAGGCGCAGATATAGATCCGCGACTTGCAGAAACACGCCGGGACGAATGAGGTTAGTTTCCATCAGTTGCTCCAGCGCGGGCAGCGCTTCGGCGTAGCGCTTCTCGGCGATGAATACCTGCGCTTTCAGGTAATCGGTCACGGGTGGCTGATACCGCGCCAGATTCCTCCAGCGCGCGAGTTCGCGCCGCTCGTCCGGGCGGAGCAGCGGCTCGCGTTCGGCCCCGGCGCTCTTGGCGCGAGCGTCACCCGCTTCGCCGTGCCTCTCGCGGGCGCGCTGGAAGGCTTCTTGGTGAAAGAAGTCAATTCTCCTTCCTGCCTCCTCAAACAGCGCCCGGCGGCGGCCATCGAGGTCGGCAACAATCCGGCGCATCTCTTCGTGATTCCCCAGCGCCTGGCAGGAAACGAAGAGCCGCACGGCGAAGCGCTGCTCATCGGGATCGGCTTTATAAAGCTCGGCGAAGATTCCATACGCCTCCCGGTGCCTGCCCGCGTCCTGGTACGCCTCGCCGAGGTTATAACGCAACTCGCGGGTGGTTTTGTCGATGGCGACTTGATGGTCTTCATCCGGCCATTCGATATAACCGAGCGCAATCATCTGTTCCAGCGCTTCGCGCGCCGCCATGGGATCGAGCCGTGTGTCGGGGGCGTGGCGTCCATCCGCGCCCGGAATCTCTTCCCAGCTCGGGATGAAGGCGACCTCCGGGGTGTTCAGGAAGGAATGTGAAAGCACCTTGCCGTCCATATCTTCGCCTACCGGGAGTCCGTAAAGCGCCAGGATGGTAGGTGTCACGTCAAGCACCGATGGACCGTGCAGAGCTTGGCCGGTTTTTATACCAGGCCCGCTGATCACGAACACGCCAAGATCGCGATGCTCGACCGCGGGACCCGCGGGAATGTCGGGAATGGATGCCGGACGCAAGTGATCCGGATGGAAGCCGTGGTCCGACGTGAGAATGACCGTGGCGCCATTGCCGGCGTGCTTCAACAGCGTCCCCAACATCTCGTCGTGGAACTGGTACGCAGCCGAAACGACGTTGTGGTACAGCTCGAACTCGCGTTCGCCGATCCATGATTGCCGCGGCGGATGGTACCTCATGAATGCGTGGCAGAAGTGATCGATCGCCTCATAGTAGACCGCGAAGAAATCCCACGGCTGGTTGTCCAGCAACCAGACCGCCGCGGCGTGTATGCTCATCGATTCCGCCAGAGTCCGCAGGAATGTGGCCAGACGCTTGTCGATCTCCTGATCGATCTCCTTCGCCAGCGGTATAAACGGCTCGACTATGTGGGGCGCCAGAACGTCCGGATGCACGCGCAGACCGGCCAGCATCCCGGCCAATTCCGGCGGATGAACCGTGTGCGCCGGGAGCGGCCAGCCGTCGTGAAGCGGCCCGCTGGCGCGCTGATAATGGTCGGAAACCATCACGCCGTTGATCGGTTCCGCCGGATGACTGGGCCACCAGCCGACCACGACGCTGCGCAGACCGCTCTGGTTGAGGATGTTCCAAAGCGCTTTCGATTTTCGCGAAAGGTTGGTGACCGGGCGCACACCACTTCCGTCTGGCGCTGGCTCGGAGAAGCCATGGATTCCGTGCTTGAACGGCCGCTTTCCGGTACAGATGGAAGTCCAGAGCATGGGCGAAAGGGGTGGATGCAGCGAGGTAATCCGTCCCGCAGCGCCGTTTTCGACGAGCTGCCGCACGTTGGGCATTTTGCCAGCGTCCATCAAAGGCTGAATTATTTTCCAGTCGGCGGCATCCCACCCGACCAGAAGAACCTTCCGCGAACCCATAGCGTGGCTGTGTGCTTCCAAGTTTCCTGACAGGCCCCGGCTTACGGTGAAGATACAAACCGCCGGATGACAAAGACGAAGTACTGCTGAGGGTGTGCACGGAGGCGCGGCGCGCGGGAGAAATTTATCTTTTGTGCCGCCTCGAGGGCCGCCTGGCTGTTCGGGTCGGACGGCTGCAACGAGTGGGCCTCCACGAGCTGTCCCGACGCCGTCACCAGACCGAACACACAGATTGTCCGGGCGTTCGCACCAGGGGGGAGCGGAAGCCGTTCGGAAGCGCGCCAGACCTTTTGTGCCCCTCCCATGGCGATTGGCCGTCCTCGCGCCTTCATCTCTGCGGTGGGCACAAACAGGCTCGGATCGGCAGCGGAAAGCTCCGTCAGGCTATCGACCGAGATCTCCGTGATGGTTTTGCCGGCTTCGGTGACGGTTACCCTTCGAGGGAGCACGCGGCCGGCAAGTTGCGGGGCGTTCGAGTAGTCGTAAGCGAAGTAGCGTCCGGGGACCTGCGAATGAAGCTGGAGCAACCCGGACTGCGGGTCGAAACACTCCTCGGTTTCGTCCCAGCGGCGACCTCCCTCCCCGGCCGCGGCGTTTCCGGGACCGGAGAGCAAAATGCAGGTAAGTTGTGCGCCGCGGAAGGAGACGGTTGACGTACGGATCGACGCGCGTGTAAGGCTTTCCGCAGACGGAATCGGGTCAAACAAGGCGGCACGCGCCTCCTGCAAGCGGAGTGGAATGTCGTCCGCCGTCTGTTCCCCGTAAAGCATCCCGCCAGAGGAGATCCGGGTAATGGCGTATGCATCCGAGGCGTTCGCCGTCCAGCGGAATCCCCGATTCGGATCGAACACGTCTTCCATCTTCCAGGCGCCGTCATACTTTGTCTGGCCACCTGAGTTTACGGTAAAGCTAACCTTGAGATCATAGGCGCGGCCCGCAGTTCGCAGAGCGTAGTTCTCTCGCGTACGGCGAAGCCGAAGCAGGGTGGCTTGACGATCGAGTACGGCAACGGGCTGGACCTGACTGGTGACCATCTCGAGGGGATCGTCCGGTAGAGGCGCTACACCCAGCGAGCTTTCAGCAAAAGCCAAAAGTATCAGCCCGCCTTTCAGGATCAACCGCAACATACCGCTGGAAAGCATTCCATTCGCCCTCCCGATCAGATCCGCAGCCTCCATCAGCCGTTCTTTGTCTCCGGCGCAAATTGTAACTTTGGCTGATATGGGCTCTTACGGAGTGCCGCCGATCCGCCGCCGAAGCCAGCGCTGCCACCGCCGCCTGATCCGCCGACGAAGCTGCCAAAAAATCCAGGTCCGCCGAACGAACTGCTAGAACCGCCAGTAGTCGTCAGGGGTAAAGGATTCGCCAACGGAAATAGCACACCGCCTTGGGTTTGCATACCGCCCACACTAGCCTGTACGGGAACGGCTCCTGCCCCGAGGCCCACGGGAACGATCAAATTGATCTGATAAAGACCGGCGCTCGAGAGCCCAACGAAACTCGGCTTGACAGCAATGTTGTTGATATAAAGGCTGACTTCGTTTTTCGTTGGCGCCGCGCCGGTGAACGCCTTTCCAGCCGGCACGGCGGGCGTCGTCGGGCCGAACCCGACGCCGAAGAGTTCCACCAGGTCGCCTGGTTGTGCGGCCACTGTCGGAT
The DNA here is from genome assembly GCA_021324015.1 of Solibacteraceae bacterium. Classification (GTDB taxonomy): domain Bacteria; phylum Acidobacteriota; class Terriglobia; order Bryobacterales; family Bryobacteraceae; genus JAJPJX01. Next base: position 12,769 of record JAJPJX010000096.1, read on the forward strand.
AGCCAAGCGTATTCCCGTCCGGGCCGAGAATGTCGTAGGTTCCTCCACCATAGGCTCCCGACCCGTCAGCCCTGAGAATGATCCCAGCCACAAGCTCCTGGTAGAGCAGGCTGAACGACGGTGAAAACTGACTCAGATTCACCGTCGAGGTGGCGGTGCCGGCGGGTGTAGTGACGACGACCGGGACCGTACCAGTTGCCGTATCGTCCGGCGCCTGCACATTAATCTGGGTGGCGCTGACATAGGAAAGATACGCCCGCTTTCCGTTAATCGTCACGGTGACGCCGCCGAGCGAGGTGGGAAAGTCGCCGTTCCAGTGGGCGGTTTGGCTGGCAAGGTTGCTTCCGTAAATGGATATCCATTCCCCTGGTTCGACGACGCTTCTTACACCGAAAATGGGGACTACTCCACCGGGTGAGATGGAAGGGGCACTTGCCAGGCTTACGTCCCCAACCCCTGCGCGCGCATCACGGAAAGTCGCTCGTGCGGCATCCTGCCTGGCAAGTGCCACCTTGACAGCGTTCAGGAATGGCGGATCGTTGGAACTCGCCAATTGCCTGGAGAACCGCACACTTGCGATGTGCTCCGGCGCGGGCCGGACCCCGTTGCTGATGAGGGATGCCGAGGCGCCGGTCGCCATAGCAAGGGCCGAGCCACTGACGGCCGCATAGAGTTGCCAGTTTCCTATACTACGTTTCAGCGCCTGCTTCAAAGATGATGAGTGGAGAGTGGCGAAATATGCATCCAGGCGTCGGTCCAGACTGGGTCTTCGCGTTCTTTTCATAGATTTGTTCGAGCTACCGGAGGTTGGTATGGAACCACCCCAAAGGCACCACATTCGGCCTGGGACCCCGTGGCTCCAGGCCGGCGGAAGAGAAGCATCATTGTCGATGGCCCTTCTTAGCTTGCTGATATCAGGGTATTGGCTTCCTGGGCCGGATGAGAATACAAGAGGTCTAGTATTTTTGTGGGCGGCTCGGAGTATGCGAGGCCGGCAACGGCACCATTTACCGATTGCCTATGCCACCTCACGCCAGGGAGCAGGGATGAGCCAAGCGGGGCATTCACTAGCGCCTGGGTCCGGGAGCAGAGGAGGGCCATGTCTCCCGCAAAGGGGCTTTAGCTTCATAACGCGCAATCCTGGCGGTCAGAGCGTCCGCCAGGGGCTTGTTGTTCTGTTGCGCGGCCAGGGCCAGAGCGCGGCGTGCGGTCTCGACAGCTTCCGAAAACCGGCCGGCCTCCGCGTAGGCGGCAGCAAGGGTGTCGAGAGTCTCCGGGTCTCGCCCGCCGGACAGACGCACCGCCCGTTCCGCCAAGCCGACTGCCTCGGCGCCGTTCCTGACAGATGCCTCGGGGCTCGTCGCCAGCGCCCTCGCCGTTTGGTTCAGGGCAGGCACATGGTTCGGTTCTATGCGAATCGCCTGCCGCCAATGCGCCAGCGCCTCCGCGGCTTTCCCCCGCGAATGATAAAGGGCATCGCCCAGATAGTAGTGAGCCTCGGCAATATTGGGGTTGATCTCCAGGACCTTCGCGAAATGCGCCAGCGCCTCATCCGGCTTCTCTTGCCAGGCTAAGACCACGCCGAGGCTGAGATGGACCTCGAGGTAATCCGGCTTGATCTGAATGGCCTTCCGGAAATGAGTGATCGCTTCACTCAGCCTGCCCTTCTCAGCCAGGGCGCGGCCAAGGTTGTTGTGGGCTTCAGCGGAGTCGGGGTTGGCTTCCAGGAACTTCTGAAAGTGCGGAATCGCTTCGTCCAGCCTCCCGGTCTGCGCGAGGGCGACTCCGAGGTTGCCGTGAGCCTCGGTGTACCCGGGATTGATCTCCAGGGCCTTTTCGAAGTGCACGATCGCCTCGGTGAACTTTCCTGTCTTGGCCAGGAGAGCCCCCAGGTTGATGTGAACCTTGGCATCCTTCGGGTCGATTTCCAGGGCCTTCTCCCACTCGGCGATGGCCGCGTCATACCGGCCTTTCACCGCGAATTCCCACGCCAGGTCCTGCAGCTTGTAGAACTCCACGGCAGGCACGTCGATCTTCACTAAACCGTCCGGGGGAAGATTCACGAACTCAGGAATGTTGACCGCGCGGTTGGCGGCGGTTGTGTTCTCGACCAGGATCGCCGGGCTGTCATTACCCTCCGGGTCCAGGTGCGTCAGAAACATTTGGGTGTACGGCGAGCGGCTCTTCGAGGAAAAGACCAGCCAGTGGCCATTTGGCGAAAAACTGTGCCAGGAGTTCATCAGCGGTGTGTTGCATCGCATCCGGCGCGCCTGGCCGCCTGCGGCCGGAACAATGTATAGCTGGCTGTCCGGACGCATCAACTGGCCGTTCCGGCACTGGACGAAGACGATCCAGCGGCCATCCGGCGAGACTTTGGGAAAGGTATTGCTCACGCCGTTGCGCGAGGCTCCGGCCACCGGCTCCGGCCGGCCGCCCTTGCCCCCGTTGAAAGGAATCCGGTAGAGGTCGTACTGGATCGGAACCTCCTGCGGGTCGTTGGCGTACGCGGCCAGCTTTCCGCCCTCCGGATAGGGATCTTTCGCTTCTGCCCTGGCGAACACCAGGTATTTGCCGTCGGGACTCCAAACCACATTGGTGTGCACGTAGCGCGGGTCATCGGCTCCTGGCAGGGTCTGCAACCGGCCCGTAGCCCGGCTGTACCAGGCCAGGATTCCACGCGTGGGATAAAACACCTGGAGGAAGCGATAGTCCTTGAAATTGTTCACGTACATCGCGCCCTTGACCATGGTCGCGACATACGCTCCGTCCGGCGAGACCTGCGACATGAAACCAACCCGCACCTGGCTTCCAGACGTTTCGCGGAAGGAAGGCCAGGTGATGACGTCCTGGTTACGGATAGACATTTGCGGTGCGACGGGGACAATGGCGTACATGCCCTTGTCGTTCTGGGGCCCGTCGAGATCCATCCCCAGGACCTTGCCGTCGCTGGAGAACGAATGGCAGTTGGCGCACGTGTGCAGACCCTCCATCACCAGCCGGCTGCCGGACTCGCCAATGTTACGCAGCCGCCAGCCGACCAGGGGCACGGCGGCCGGGGACAGCGGCTTGATCACCCCCTTTTCCAGTTCCGAGGGCATCAGCGGCACATCACGATAGAAGATCGGTGCCCCCACCGGGTCTTTCGAGGTCTGAATCGTGACCTGACCGCGGGAGACGGCGTGGTCCGGGTTCTTGTCTCGCAGGCCGGTAATCGTCACCGTCGCCGGACGCTCCACGGAGTGTCTCTTGATGGCCCCCCAAGTCCTGGCGTCCGGCGTCCAACCATGGGCCGCGGCTTGCCGCGGCGTCAGCTTTGGCAGTTCGTTCGTTTTCGCAATGCAGCGCGGATCGATTTCGCCGATGCGCAGCCCTTCGCCCCGCGAAATCACGCGCATCCCGGCCGAGCCATCGCCAAACGTCACATCAATGCGCCAGGTCTTACTGTTCTCCGTGGGATCGCGCCAGAGGAAGGTGGGGGCCGTGATCTCGGGCGGGAAGACGGATCCCTCGGCCGGGTAATCAATCGTGATCGGAGCCGGAGAAGCGGCCGCGCGGGTGTCATGCCGGGCCGCAAGCCACTCGACCGCGACCAACGGCGCCACGACTGTGACCCCGAAGAGGACCACGCGGGCTCCGTGTCGGCTCACAACACTCTCACCCTCTTTAGAAGGTTGGCAGGTCGACCGGCCTGCCCATGCGCGTGCCTGCGGCGCCGCACTACGTGTCCTTCAGTCTACTACAGGCACCAGCGTGAGGGAATCGCCATCACGCCGGAACTTCGCTCTCGGGAACGGTGTCTATGCGGTTGGGGGTGACCCCGATAATGGCGACACCCGGACGCACCCGCGGCTGATGCTGCTCGCTCCCCACTCCCCGGAGCGGATATATCGCCGCGGGTGCGCGGGTGAACATAAATAAAGGAGGGCCGAGACCCTAAAAGAACGCTGGGGCTCGCACGCAGCGCCGGGCGTACAATAGGGGCGTCGGAGGCGTGGGTGATCCATCTTCACCGGGTGTATGACCATGCCGCGGCGCCGAAGGGCGCACGGTACCTCATCGATCGTCTCTGGCCGCGGGGCATCCGAAAAGAACAACTCGGGCTGGAAGCATGGTTGAAAGAGGCCGCTCCGAGCACGGAACTGCGGCGTTGGTATTCGCACGAACCGGCCCGATGGGAGGAGTTCCGGAAACGGTACTTCGCCGAACTGGACAACCGCCCGGAGGTCTGCGAACCGCTCCTCACCGCGGCCCGCCGCGGTCCCGTCGTTCTGCTCTATAGCTCCCGGGAAGAACAGCGCAATAACGCGGTCGCCCTGAAAGAATATCTCGAGTCCAAACTCAAGGCCAGCTGACCGGGGCCGGCCCCGCCCGTGCTAAACCAGGAGATGGAGCGCATGTGAGCGACGCCATCCTGCTGGTTTCCTTCGGCGGGCCGGAAGGCCCGGAGGACGTGATCCCATTTCTCGAAAACGTGTTGCGCGGCCGCAATGTCCCCCGCCAGCGCATGCTGGAAGTGGCCGAGCATTATTACCACTTCGGGGGCCGCAGCCCCATTAACGATCAGAATCGCCGGCTGGTGTCCGAGTTGCGGGCGCTGCTGGCCGCGCAAGGTCCTCCGCTGCCGGTTTACTGGGGCAACCGCAACTGGCATCCGCTGCTTCCCGACACCCTGGCAGCCATGCGGGCCGATGGCATCCGCCGCGCCTTCGCCTTCGTGACTTCCGCATACAGTTCCTATTCCGGTTGCCGCCAGTACCGCGAGGACATTGCCCTCGCCCAACAGCAGAGTGGCACGGAGGACCTGGAAGTCCTCAAGCTGCGCGTGTACTATAATCACCCGGGTTTCATCGGGCCGGTGATCGACGCGGCTCGCGCCGCGCTCGAAACGATTCCTGCCCGGAACCGCGGAAACGCCGTGATCCGCTTCACCGCGCACAGCGTGCCCCTATCGATGGCGACCACCAGCCGCTATGTCGCGCAGCTCGAAGATGCCTGCCGCCTGGTGGCGGATGCGCTCGGGCGCCCGGATTACCGCATGGTTTACCAGAGTCGCAGCGGGCCTCCCACACAGCCCTGGCTCGAGCCCGACCTCCTGGCCGAATTGCGCGCTCTGGCCGCTGCCGGCACGCGGGATGTGGCGCTCATCCCCATCGGCTTCGTTTCCGACCACATGGAGGTGGTCTACGATCTGGATACGGAGGCGCGCCGCGTGTGCGAAGATCTGGGCCTGAACCTGGTGCGCGCGGCGACCCCCGGCGCCGACCCGCGCTTCGTGGCCATGATCCGCGAATTGGCGATGGAACGCATGGGCCTGCTCTCCACGCGCCGCGCGCTGGGCAGTCTGGGCCCCAGCCACGACGTGTGCCCAGCCGACTGCTGCCCCGCCCCCGCCCGCTGAGCAGCCGGCCTGGGATATGATGCTTCTGGTTCCGCGGCATCGCTATGCAACTGCTTTCCCGGCGCTCGTTTCTGCAGCTTCCCGCAGCCCTTTGGGCCGCCGAACCCGGATTGCGTTTTCCGGCCAAGGCGCGTGAGCGGCTGTGCGTGGCTTCCTATCCGTTCCGCGCCTTCATGGAAACGCCGGCCAACCGCAGCCGCAGCGCCGCCCAGCCGCTCATGGACCTGAAAGCGTTCGCCGCCATGGTCCGCGAGCGCTTCCGGCTGCGCCGCATCGAGCCGCTTTACAGCCACTTTGCTTCGACCGAACCTGCCTACCTGGGCGGCTTGCGGGAAGCCTTCGAAAAACAGGGCGTGAGCGTGGTCAACATCCCGGTGAGCGTGGGAACCAGCCTGTATGACCCGGACCCGGCCCGGCGCCAAGCCGCCGTCGAGCAAGCCAGGCGCTGGGTAGACGCGGCCTCGCTCGTGGGTGCGCCCAGCATTCGCGTACACGTGCAGGGGATCAAGGACGTCGCGCCGGACGTGGCCCGCACCGTGGAATGCCTGCGGGTGATCGCCGACTACGGCGCTGGCCATAACATCCTGATCGATCTGGAAAACGACAGCCTGATCAGTGAGGACGCCTTCTTCCTGGTGCGCGTGATCGATCAGGCCGCGCACCCCTGGCTGCACGCCCTCCCGGATTTCGGCAATTCCCTGCTCAGCGGCAACGAGGCCTTCGCCTACGACGCCCTGTCTCTCATGTTCCGCCACGCTTACAACATCTGCCACGTTAAGGACTCCGAAGTGGAAAGCGGCAAAGTCTTCCGCGTGGATATGGCGCGGAGCTTCGCCATTGCCGAAGCCTCCGGTTTCCGCGGCTATTTTTCGATGGAGTGGGAGGGACAGGGCGGCCCCTATGAAGGCACTCAAAAGCTGATTGACGACTGCCTCAGATATCTCCGATAGGAATGCGCACCTCCACATGAGCGAATCACAACACTTCCGCGTGGCATTCTCGGCCGACTTCCTGGACGAGCGGCGTCAACTCGTGTTTCCGGATATCGGCCTGCGCCGGCTGGATGCCGAGCCGGGCCTGAAATACGACTTCCTGGCAGACTACCGGCCGGAGTATACTCCCGAACAACTGGCGCCCTACGATGTGTTGATCACACTCAAACCCAAGGTCACCGCTGCGTCGTTGGCCGGGGTCGAGCGGCTGACTGCGATCGGCCGTTGCGGTGTGGGCTACGACAACGTGGATGTGGAAGCCTGTACGCGCGCCGATGTAGCGTTATACATCACGCCCGAGGCCGTACGCCGGCCCATGGCCGAATCCATCGTGCTGTTTGTGCTGGCACTTTCGCACAACCTGGTATGGAAGGACCGGCTGATCCGCCAGGGGCGCTGGGTGGAGAGCACCAGGCGGCTGGGCCGGGAACCGCGTGGAAGGGTGCTGGGTACCATCGGTCTGGGCGGCATCGGCGCCGAAGCGGTGCGCCTGCTGCGGCCCTTCGGCCTGGCCCGCATCCTGGCCTACGATCCTTTCGTGGACCCGGCTCGGGCTGGGGAGTTAGGCGTGGACCTGGTGTCCCTGGACGAACTGCTGGCGGGTTCCGACTACGTGCTGGTGAACTGCCCGCTCACCGCGCAGACGCGCCACCTGATCGGCGCGCCGGAACTGGCGCGGATGAAACCAGATGCGGCCCTGATCAACACGGCTCGGGGGCCCATCGTGGAGGAAACCGCGCTCGTCCACGCGCTCGAAACCGGCGTCATCCGGGCGGCGGCCCTGGATGTGTTCGAGGCTGAGCCTCTACGGGACGATTCGCCGCTCTTGCGGCTCGAAAACGTGATCCTGACCTCCCACTCGGTAGGCTGGACCGAAGAGCTGTTTCGGGATATGGGGGCCACGGATTGCGAGGGGGCGCTAGCCATTTTTCACGGCCACGCGCCCGCCAGCGTGGTCAACCGCGAGGTGCTCGGCCAGCCAGGCTTCCGCCGGAAACTGGCTCGTTACGGCGGGGGCCGGGAGCGCGCGGAGTCTTAAGTGTAGCATTATCAATGCGGCCGATTCTTCGGACCGTAACAAACATTACGGTTTCGACCCTAGTGGACAAGCGCCTGAGATCCAAGTACACTACAAAGTGGCAACTCCATTTGCGCGCATTTTTTGATTTCATCCTCGCAATCGCCCGGGCTAACGTGCCGGCGCGATCTTCCGCGTGCCGCTTCCCGACGATGGTCATCCCTGGAATAATCGCTTAGCATACATGGTTCCTGGCAGAAACTTACCTCCCCGCAGACCCAGTCGCAGAGAGAATGTCAACGAGTCCATCCGCGCGCGCGAAGTCCGCGCGGTGTTTCCGGATGGGACCGCCGAGATCATGCCCACCCCCATGGCCTTGCGTAAGGCCCAGGAGCTGGGCTTGGACCTTGTGCTGGTGGCGCCTACGGCAGTGCCACCGGTCGCCAAGGCCATTGACTATGGCCACTACCAGTACGAGCTGAAGAAAAAGCAGCACGAAGCCAAGAAAAAGCAGCACGTGGTGCAGGTAAAGGAGCTCAAATTCCGGCCCAACACCGACGACCACGACTACGACTTTAAAAAGAACCACGCCATCCGTTTCCTGCAGGAAGGCAACCGGGTGAAGGCCGTGGTACAGTTCCGCGGGCGCGAAATCGCGCATGCCGATCTGGGGCGCAAGCTGCTGACGCGCTTTGCCCAGGACCTGGCCATCTACGGCACGGTGGAGGGCCAGCCGCGCATGGAAGGACGCAACGCGCACATCCTGATCAGTCCGGTAAAATCCAAGGGATAACGGCCCCGGCCCCGATGTACAAAGCCTTTTTCGGATTTTCCGAGAACCCCTTCAGCCTAAGCCCGAATCCCTCCTTTTTGTACCGCAGCCAGCAACACGAAGAGGCCCTGGCCAACCTGATCTACGGGGTGCAAAGCCGGAAAGGGTTCATCGCGCTGACGGGAGAAGTCGGCACGGGCAAAACCACGATGCTGGAATGCCTGCGCGATTTTCTGAACAACCAGGATATTCTGTACGCCTCGCTGTTCAATTCGCGGCTGACGGTGGAGCAGTTCTTCGAAATGATCGCATACGACCTGGAGCTGGGGTGCAACCGGAGCTCCAAGACCGAGGTGCTCTTTTCCCTGAACCAGCTCCTGATCGACCGCGCCAACCAGGGAACCACCACCGTACTGATCGTGGACGAGGCGCACCACCTGGATTGGGACGTGCTGGAAGAGATTCGTCTGCTGGGGAACCTGGAGACACGACGCGGCAAGTTGCTGCAGATTGTGCTCTCCGGCCAGCCGGAACTGGATCACAAGCTGGATGCTCCCGAGTACCGGCAGCTCAAACAGCGGATTGTCCTCCGCTGCGCCCTGCGGCCCTTCGGGGAAGAAGAGACCACCAGTTACATCGCCTCCCGGCTGGCGCGTGCCGGAATGCCGGAGCAGACGGTATTCCCGGTGGAGCTGCTGGGGGAGATCCACCGCCGGTCTCAGGGGATTCCCCGGCTGATCAACAGCATCTGCGACAACCTGCTGCTGACCGCGTTCGCCCTGGAAAGCAAAACGGCCACCATCGCCATGCTGGACGAGGTGACCGCCGATATGCGCCTTACGGAGCTGGAGGTACCGGTGATTCGTCCAGGCGGGGAAGACGGCCAGCCGGGGCTACGGCTGCCCACCCCGCGGATCTAGCCAAAGGCTCGGGCCGGGCGAACCCGGCCCGTTGAGTTACTGGCGTGCTTGTAATTGCGCCATCGCCTGGTCGGCGCTGTACACCTTCACTTCCACGCGGCGGTTCTTGGCGCGGGCTTCGCGCGTCGTCGCCGGATCGATCGGGTTCATTTCACCGAGGCCGAGCATATGGATGCGGTACAGCGGAATGTTGTGTTTTCCAACCAGGTATTCCACCACGGCGTCGGCGCGGCGGCGGCTCAGGCCCTCGTTGTAAGACGCCGAGCCGATCTGGTCGGTATACCCCTTGACGGTGATGAAGTATCGCTTGTACTGGGTTACATCGGAGACGAGTTGATCCAGTTGGGCGCGATCGTCATCCGTCAGCCGGTACTTGTCGAACTTGAACGGGATGGTGACTTCCTTGGCTTGTTTGAAGTCGTCCAGATTGGCGACAACCTGCTTCAGGCCGTTGAGGTCCTGGTTGGTCTTGGTGGCCATTTCGCCTACCTGGTTGGCTTTGGTCATGGCCTCGGAGGCATGGCTGTCGGCGGACTGGGCGGCCTCCTTGGCGGCGCCGATGCCGGCTTGTGCCTTGTCGTCCACAGACTTGAGATCCGTCTTGGTTTGTTCGATGGACTGCCCGTTCTTGGCGGTCTGCTCGCCGACCTGATCGACCTTGGCCTGGATGGGCGCGGTCGTGTTCCGCACATACTTCTTGGTCGCGCAACCTCCGGCGAGCATTGCCCCTGTCAAAATCATGCTGGTAGCGAAGATATGCTTCATAAGCTGCCCTCTGTTCCAGGAGGCAAGCAATTCAGCCGCCTTTCAACAACCATCCGAAGATACAAGCAGATAGCGCCCAAAGCAGGGCTTCGGTTCCGTGTAAGCGCTTACCGGAGACGGAATAGTTTACGCAGCGGGCGGGTGGCGGCTTTCTTTCGCCCCGGCAAGCAGGTACAATGAGCGTGCATTTTCCTTGAGGGTGCAGCTAATGTCTGAAAGCCAAGAGTCCGTTAACCGAAGAGATTTCATGAAGAGCGCGGCCGCAGCCGGCGCCACGCTGGGAGCTGCCCGAAACCTGCTCGGGAAGCCGAGCAAGGCGGCGGCATCCGGGCGAGTGCTAGGCGCTAACGACCGCATCAATGTGGCAGTGGTCGGCGTGGGCGGCCGGGGCGCCTATCTGGCCAACGAGTTCGCCAAGATCGGTTCGGCGGACAATTCCTGCCAGATCGTGGCGGTGGCGGACGTTTATGAGAAGCGCAAGAAAGAAGCGGCGGAGCGCCACAAGTGTGACGGCTACCTGGACTACCGGGAGATCATCAACCGCTCAGATGTGGATGCGGTAGTGGTGGCTACACCCGACCACTGGCACGCCAAGATCGCGCTGGAGGCCATGGACCATGGCAAGGACGTGTACTGCGAAAAGCCCATGACCCACACTATCGAGGAGGCCAAGCAACTGGTCAGCACGGTCAAGGAAACCAAGCGCGTGCTTCAGGTGGGTTCGCAGACCACGTCCGCGCTACAGTGGCACACGGCTAAGAAGTACATCTCCGACGGCGCCATCGGCCCCATGCTGATGAGCCAGGGCTCCTATCACCGCAACTCCAAAGAGGGCGAGTGGAACTGGCCTATCGACGCGGACGCGGGACCGGATGGGAAAGGCGAGAATTATATCGACTGGAAGATGTGGCTGGGCTCTGCGCCGAAGCGACCGTACAATGCCGACCGCTTCTTCCGGTTCCGGAAATACTGGGACTACTCGGGGGGCATCGCCACGGACCTCTTCTTCCACGTGGTGGCTCCGTTGAATATCTGCTGGCCGGAGCCCCAGTTCCCCTCGCGCGTATCGGCGCTGGGCGGCATCTATGTCTTCAAAGACGAGCGCGAAGTGCCGGACACGTTCAACCTGCTCGCCGATTTCCCGGCCGGCCATTCGCTGGTGTTGAGTTCTTCGATGGCCAACTCCCGGCATATCCCGGGCCTGATCCGCGGACACATGGGCACCATCATCATGGTGGACCACGGTATGTTCGAGGGGAGGACGGACCACATCACGCTGATTCCGGAAAAGCGCGTGATCGACGAGGCCTATAAGGCCAAGTTCGGCGACAGCGAGACCCGAATCCCGATCGAGGAACAGGATTCCATGGCCAAGCACGTGCGGAACTTCCTGGAGTGCATGCACACCCGCCAGAAGCCGACCCTGGACGTGGAGACCGCTTTCCACGCGCAGGTGACGATCTCCATGGCGGTGCAATCCTACCGGGAAGGCCGGGTGCTGTATTGGGACGAGAAGAGCCTCAAGGTTACTAACAAGCCACCCAAAGCATAAGCTGACAGACGAGCGGGCGTATCAGGCGCCCGCTGGTCACCGGACGGCCTGGGGCGTTGCTGAGCTCCTCTTTACCCTCCTGGTCCGGTCCGAACGGAAGCGAGCGCGCACGAATCCCGGGAGGTCCCAGGCGGGGCTCTCATAGATCTCCAGTTCCTGATCGAAATCCAGCGGCCAAAACTTTCGCACTTTCATAAGAAGTCCACTGGCGTGCCTATCCGCCGCACGCCATGAGGGTACACTTTTATTCTAGCGGATGGCTCCGGCCTATTTCCAGTTACATATTAAGTATTTTTAAATCAACTACTTAACGGATTGCTGGCGGAGCGAAACCGGCGGGAAATAGGTGCCTTTAGGCTCCCGCCTCCACCAGTCGCCGGAGGCCCGTTTTTCGCTGGGCGTGGTGAAGCGATAGTCGTACAGCACGGCACGGATGTAGCGCGGAGGGGAGTCGGGGAAGGGATTGTAGGCCAGCAGCCGGAGCACGGGCGGCGATCCCTGGAGCAGGCGCAGCATGAAGCCGACAAACCAGCGGTTCTGCGAATAATTGCTGAGAGCTGCGAACCACATTTGCCAGTCCAGGCGGGGTTGGTAGGGCGCGACTACCGGAGGAGCGCGGCGCAGATCCCCAGGTTTGAAGCGGAACTCATAAGCCCGCCAGGATTCGCCGTCGCCCGAGCCCTCCACGACGATCTCCGGACGAGTAGTGGTCATAACGGCGAACAGGCCGTAGGTGTTGACGATGCGCAGGGGTTCGACGGCCCGCAAAAGGCCGGCGGCGGGTTCGGGCAAACCGCCCGTGAACATTTCCATGAGCTGGAGACCGCTGAGACCGAAGTAGAGGCAGGCCAGCAGGAGAGAGACGCGCCGGTGGAGCGAGCCGGGAGCGGCAGGGGGAGGAGGAACGGGGCGGCGCAGCAGGCGGCCTAATACGGCGTCATCGAACAGGAACAGGCACAGCCCCAGGGTGAGCCAATTGAAGAAGGTGTAGTTGCCGGTGAGCAGGATGAGCACCTGGAGCAGGGCCAGCGCGGCACCCGCCAGTTGGCGCAAGCGGCGGGGGCCGAAGATCAAGAACGGCACGGCCAGTTCGACCACCAGGACAAACAGGGTGGAGGCTTTCTGAACAGCCATCGGCAAGTGGTAGAGGTACCAGGCAAGGGGTGTGGGCAGCGGCTGGGTTTCGTAATGGAAGCTCAGCGCGGTGAGATTGCGCCAGGAAGAGTCGTGGCTGAGAAACTTCACCGCCCCGGACATGAACATGAGCCGGAACAGGAGCCAGCGGAAAAGCCAGACGCGGGCAGGAGAGGCATCGAGGAAGATAGCCAGGAAGCCCGCCTCGAGAAGCAGCACGTCCCATTGAAAAGAGAAGAAGTCCTGGCCGACTGCGCAGATCGAGAGGTAGAGCACCACCAGAAGCAGAAGCGCGGGACGGCGCCAGCGGTCCAGCAAGAGCAGCAGGGAGGTTGCCACGCCTAGTATCCAGACGGTGCGGAGCGCCGAGTCAGAGGCGCTGAGCCAAAAGATGGAAGGGATCTGCCACCAGGCTGCGGAGCCGTAGCTGTCGCGCGCTGCCTCGAGGAAACTGGCGGCAGGCAGAATGCCCTGCGAACCGAGGAGGCCGGAGGCCTGCACCCCGAAGGACACGAACGCCACCAGGTAGCAGAGGCCCAGCAGTCTGACAAACAGCCGCGTGGCCAGTTCCATAGCTTAGTACATCCATTCGTAAATACAGTGACGTATTGTGAAGACCCAAACGGTGACGTAATCTGATACTCTTGCATCAGAGGAACCGCGTCTCTGATGCCGAGA
>JAJPJX010000125.1 GCA_021324015.1 Solibacteraceae bacterium
GTTGGCCTGCCGCCCCTGGTTTCGATGATGAATTCGCACGGCACGGCCTACGCGGCGGAGCCGGCCGCCAGGATCGCCGAAAAGCCCATCGAAAGCCGCTTCGTGCTGTGGTTCAACGGCAACGGGATTCCAGAACGGTATTGGATTCCATCGGAAGAAGGCGCCCGCTATTCTATTACACCGTGCCTCGCTCCGCTTGCCGGATTCCGCAACGACGTCCACGTGCTGAGCGGCGTAGATAACGCTGCCGCGAATGGCAATGGCAACGGCCACACGAATTCCATGAGCGGACTCATGACCGGTACGCCCTTCACGGGGCGAGGCGCCGGCGGACCTTCTATCGATCAGGTTATCGCCTCCAAAGTGGGTCACGAATCCCGCTTTCGTTCATTGCAAATCGGTGTCTCCCAAGAGTCCTTCGGCGAGAGCATGCAACGGAACATGACTTGGTCCGGCTACGAGCGCGCCCTGCCGCCCGAGATGATCCCGCACCGGCTCTTTGACCGTCTCTTCGGAGCGCGAGAAGAAGGTTGGGTGAACCGCAAGCGGAGTATTCTGGACACCATTAGCGAGGACGCCAACCTCCTGAAGACGAAACTGCCCTCCGAAGACCAAGCCCGTCTGGACGAACACCTGTCCGGCATCCGCGAACTGGAGCGCTCCGTCGCCAGCCTGCCTCCGCAATACCGGGAAGTTGATCCGCCCGACTTTGACGGCGACATGAAAGACTGGCCGCGCATCGCGAAGCTGCAAAGCGACCTGCTGGCGCAGGCGCTCGCCACGCGTCAGACGCGGGTCGCCTCCTATATGCTGACCAAGTGCCAGGGGCTCTCCCGATTCCCGTGGCTCGGCTACACGTCCGCGCGGCACCACGACTACACCCACGCCGATGGTAAGGCTCCGGGCGCCGACGGAGTGGAAGGCCAGCGCGTTCTGCGCGACATCTGCAGGTGGCATGTCGAGGAGTTTGCCTACCTTGTGGCCAAACTGAAGTCCGTGCCGGAGGGCGATGGCACGGTGTTCGATCACACCTGCCTGCTGTTTGTACATGAGCATGCCGAGGCGAATCCGCACAAGAACAGCGGCCTGGCCATGATTGTGGCGGGCGGCATGAGCCGTCTTGCCAAAGGCACGCACACCCGCGTTACAGGAACGGTCGGCGATGTCTATCTGACGCTGGCCGACGAAGTGGTGGGAGCAGGCATCGGCAAATTCCCCACGGCCACCAAGAAGCTCAGCGCGCTGCTGGCCTGATTTAGCCGCGTTCGTCCGCTACAGAACGACCACGGGGTGATAGAGGTTCGGCAAGCGGGCCTCGCCGATAGCGATCAGTTCGCCTTCGCGCGACACGGCTTTTACATACCGCGCACCCGCCTGGACGCGGAAGGGCGATACGGGGAAGTTGCGGCCCTGGCGAATCTGGCCGATCAGGGGCGACTCCACGAACACCGCCGGGAAAGCGGGCAGGACTTGCGCCGCGGGGATGAGCGCTTCGCCCAGGCGGCCGTCGGCGGCTAACTGTGCCAGTTGCTCGATGGTCCGGGCCTGCTCGATAGTGAACTCACCGGAGGCCGTGCGCCGCAGGGCGGCCAGGTGCGCGCCGCATCCCATCGCCTGGCCCAGGTCGTGGGCCAGGGAACGCATGTACGTGCCGCCCGAGCAGCGTGCGCGCACCACCGCATAGGGCGGCTCGACGGCCAGCAGGGTCAGTTCGAAGACGGTAACCGGCACCGGCGGCAGTTCCACGGCGACCTTGCGGCGCGCCATCTGGTAGGCCCGCACGCCATCCACCTTTTTGGCCGAGACCGGCGGGGGCGTCTGCAGAAACTCGCCCCGGAAGCGTTCCAGGTTCTGCTCGAGTTCCGTCTGTCCGATGGACGGATCAGTCACCGGCGACGTGGGCGTTCCCGAGCTGTCGTAGGTATCGGTGGAGTAGCCGAAGCGGATCCGGGCCTCGTAGACCTTGTCACTGCGCGTGTAGAATTGCGCCAGGCGCGTGGCGCGTCCCGCCACCAGCGGCAACACGCCGGTGGCGATGGGATCCAGCGTTCCCAGGTGGCCTACCCGCCGGGTGCCGGCAATGCGGCGCACCTTGTTCACCACGTCGTGCGAGGTCCACCCCTCGGCTTTGTCGATCACGAAAACTCCGTCCACGAATCCTTATCCTTCCAGCTCTTGCAAGACTTCCAGCAGCACCGTGCCCACGACCTCGAAGCTGTGCGCGCTCAGCTTGTCCATAGTGTCGTCGGGCGTGTGCCAGTAGGGTTTGTCGAAATCGATGAGGTCCAGCGCGTTCACGCCCGCCTGCAGAAACGGCATGTGATCGTCCTCGGTGGGGCCTCCCTGTTCGAGGAAATACTTGCCGTATCCGAGCCGCGCGGCGGTGTCCCACACGAGCTTGCGCAACGCGGCCGAGGAATTCATCTCGGGCATGATGTCGAGGTCCTTGTCGCCGATCATATCGACGTTGATGAGCGCCTTGATCCGGCTGAGTGTGCCGTCGGTCGCCCAGCGTTCAGCCAGGTGACGGCTCCCGTAGAGGTTATCCGTTCCCGCCCATTGGCGGCGAAAAGCCTCTTCCCCGTCGAACCAGACCAGGTAGACGTCATCCCTCCGCGGACGGCCTTCCAGTGCGGCGGCTATTTCCAGCAGGAAGCCGGCCGAGGAGCCGCCGTCGTCGGCGCCCACGAAAGTGGCGCCGGGCATCGACTTAGTGTCGTAGTGTCCGCTGAAGACGATGGCCCGCCCGGAGCGGCCTGCAAAGCGCGCGATGATGTTCTTCATGCCCACCGGACCGGCGGGCGTCTGAGCGGTGAAATCATCGGACATCACCTCGCATCCTCGCTGCTTCAACTGGGCCAGGATATAAGTCTGCAACTGGCGGATGGCGGGCGAGCCCGGGGGACGCGGGCCAAAGGAGACGGCCTTGCGGGTGTACTCCAGGGCCTGTGCGCCGCTGAAGCTATGGAGGACGGGCGTCTTGGCCTTGCGTGCCGCGTGATCCGCGCTCCAGGCGCCACCGGGCAGGCAAACGGCCATCAACAGGATGAGGGCTTTCTCGCGGTGCATATGTATCCGAGTGTGAAATCGCGGTCCCGGTCAAGACCGTCCAGAAACGGCAGAACCAGGGCGGGGGGAACCAGGAAAATCGCGGCCGGGAGAAACCACACCCAGCGCAGACCTCCTGTAAAGAATTGTAGCCCGTTGAGCAGGCGTCGCGCGAGCAGGCGGAAGTATCCGCCCACGGGGCGTATGTCGGCCTCCACCAGGCCGGCCTGCTGGAGCAGGAAGGCCAAGCCGTAGCGCGTGTAGCGGAAATAGTCGTGCGGCGCCTGGTGCACCTCCCACTCGTGGGGGGCTACCACGAGGAGCACTCCGCCAGGGGCCAGCGTGCGGGCGATCTCGCGCAGGACGGCTTCGGGGCGGCGCACGTGTTCGAGCGTCACCACGTGGATGGCGGCGGCGAACAGGCCGGAGGGGAAGGGCAGCGCAGCCAGATCCGCGCGGGCATCCACGCGGGAGTAATCCCAGGCGGGGTCGCCCACGGCCAGGTCCACGCCGGTATACCGCTGGCGGCGGAAGAGGGGGGCGTAACGGCCTTCTCCGGAGCCCGCGTCGAGCACGCGCGCTCCCGGCGGCAGAGCGCCGGCCAGCGCGCCCACGGCCTCTTCCAGGGAGGCTTCGAAGTGCAGCACATGACCACGCAGGAAGTGCGGCAGCCGGTGGGCCAGCGCGGTGTAGCTCATAGCCGTTTGCGCGCCTCGAACATCACCGTGGAGCCGGCGCGCGCGGCGGCTTCGAGCGCCGTGAAGGGCAGCGCGGCCAGGAGGAGCGCCAGGTAGAGCAGATCCTTGCCCAGTTTTTTGACCGGTGATTCAGTCAGGCGCCGCACGCGGCGCGCCATGGGATCGAGCGCGGGCGCCAGGCTGCTGGCCAGCCCGGCGGGGTTGTCGCGCAGCGAAAAGTATTTCCGGCGTACGATGGCGAAGCCGGCGCAGGCCAGCATGGCGTCCAGGTCGCTGGCGCGGAAGTTCACCAGGTGGCGCGGCACGTCCACGCCGTTCCACCGCTCGCCCAGCAGGCGGAACTGCCAGCAGGAGGCGTTGGGCACCTGCACGATCAGCCGGCCATCGGGCCGCAGCAGGCGCCAGGCCGCTATCAGATAGGCCGACGGATCGGGCAGATGTTCGAGCACATGAAACATGGTAACTGCCGCGCAGGCGCCCTCGGCCAACGGATTCTGCTCGAGGCTGCCGCACACCACGGGGACTCCCTGGCGCCAGGCCACCACGGCGGCTTCGCGGGAAAAATCCAGCCCCAGACCTGGAAAGCCGCGGCGCCGCATCTGGGCCAGAAAGAGTCCGCCGCCGCAGCCGACATCCACGAGCGGCCCGCGCGCGCCCGCTTGCCGAAGCGCGCGGCTCACAAAGCGCACGTGATCGCGCAGCACCAGCCGGCGCCAGACCTCTTCCAGGCGGCCCGCCGCGCTGCGGTCCGGGGCAAACCAGTAGTTCTCCGGATAATAGGCCGCCAGTTCCGCGGGTGCGGGCCGCGGTTCCAGGCGCAACAGCCCGCAAGAGGCGCACTCCACAACGCGGAAGGACCGGTTAGTCGTGCGGTACAGCCGGTCGGTGGCCGTAAACCGCGAGCGGAACGCCGTTTCTCCGCAGGCCACGCAACTCATGCCAATTCCCGCAGTGGGATCCGGTACTGAAAGATCAGGCGGCGCACCTCGGCGGGGGAGAGCTTGCGGATACGCTCCAGATCGCGGCGCTTGCGCAGCATCCGCGGCAACAGTCGTAGAGCTTCCAGATCGCCGGCGGCTAGGGCGCGGACGATCGTGAGCTTACCGCGGAGGCCGGGGAAATGGGCCGTGTCTCCAGTCCCTTTCCGCGCGTACCACAGGCCCGCCGCCAGTCGCGCCAGATAGTAAGCGCCGTTCAGCCACAGCAGGCTCCAGGGGAACAGCTTGGCCGCCAGCAGGACGCGGTTGCGCTCGATCAGTTCGAGACGCCGCGCGGACTGCAAACCCAGCGTGGCCCCGCGATGGTGCCGCACCACGGCCTCCGGCACGTAGAGGCAGCGCCAGCCGGCGATGCGCGCGCGCAGCCCCAGTTCGGCGTCGTCGCCGTAAGCGAAAAAGTCTTCGTCGAAGGCGCCGATCTGTTGCAGCATGGATTTTCGATACATGGCGGCGCACCCGTCGGGCCACAAGGCCTCTTCCAGGCAGTCGAACTGGCCCTGGTCGCGGGCGCCGCTGCCGCGGCCACGATTCTGCCCGTCCGGGTAGATGAGGTGGCCGGCCTTATCGATGCGCTGGGGGTCCTCATATACCAGGATTTTCGAAGCCGCCATGCCCACCGCGGGCTGCCCGAAGGCGCGCGCCAGGGCCGCCAGCCAGCCGGGTTCGGCCTCCGCGTCGTTGTTCAGCAGCGCGATCAGTTCTCCCCGCGCGGCCGCGATGCCCTGGTTGTTGGCCGCGCAATATCCGCGGTTTTCGGCGTTGCAGATCACGCGGAGCGGCAGGCGGGGGGCGGCGAATTCCGTCCGCGCCATCTCCACCGAGCCGTCCATGGAGCCGTTGTCGACCAAAATGATCTCAAATTCCGCACGCTGCTGCCCCTCCAGCGAGCGCAGGCAGGCGCGCAGCAGATCGCAGCGATTCCAGTTGACAATGATTACGGAAATCAACACGGCCGGCAGGACGCGAGAACGATAAAGGAATGCAAGTTCAATAGCTTGCCTGTTGTATTATACCTGTAGGGGCCTGTGTGGGGCTATGACTGCCATCGGCGAAACCTTACGCCGTGAACGCACGCGGCGCAGCCTGAACCTCGACCAGATTTCCCGCCAGACCAAGATCTCCGTCCGGCTTCTCGAGGCGATTGAGAACGAGCAGTTCGACAAATTGCCGGGCGGTGTTTTCACGAAAAGTTTTGTCAAGCAGTACGCGCGCGCACTGGGGTTGGATGAAGACGAAATCGCCAGTGAACTGGAGCGTGTTCTGCAACCTCCGGAGGCGCCGCCACCCGGCGCACAAGCCGCACCCGCAGAACCGGCCATTCATGTGCCGCGGGTGACCGAATGGGAAGGCGTGGCCGCGCGGTCGCGGGAGAAGTCCTCGCTGCCGGCTCTGGCCATGGTAGTGGCGGTCATGTTGGTGTGCTCGGGCTTCTATGCGTGGTGGCAGCGGGCGCGGCGTCCCGCACCAGCGAGAGAGAGCGTTTCCGCGGCGGCGCAGACGGTCCCCGCCACCAGAGCGGAAACACCGCCTGCGGAGCCTGAGACGGCTTCGCGGGGAGTTGCCGCGGCGCCGATGACAGGCGCCGCGGCGGTGACTCCGGCGGTGGGAGGGTCTCCCACATCTGCCGGCCTGAGGCCCGCTGCCGGCACTCCGGCATCGCCTGCGGCCACCGCCCCGGTTGCCGCGCCCCCCGCGCAGCCGGCCGGTCCGCTAGGCAATCCCGCAGGGCCCGTGCAGGTCACTCTGAAGGCCACCGAACCAGTGTGGGTCAAGGCCTGGGTGGATGGAAAGGTGCTGCTGGTGACAACCCTTCAGGCCAATGAAACCCGTACGCTGGGAGCTTCCGAGGACGTGAGGTTGCGGCTGGGCAACGCCGGCGGGTTGGAGGTGGAACTCAACGGCAAGCCGGTGGGACCGCTGGGGCCCAAGGGCCAGATACGAGTGGTGGAGCTTTCGCCGCGCGGCGTAGAGGTCATCCCGACGACGCCGCCGGCCCCGCCGGGTCAGCCGGATACCTTGTAGCCGCCGCCTCGCGGTGCGCCCGCCGCTCCCGCAGCGCGGCCAGTTTGCGCTGGCGCTCGTAGATCAGCAACTCGCGGCGGCGGCGCTTCTTGACGCGGCTATCCACGCGGCGCCAGAACTTGCGGAAGTAGCTGGCCGCCGAGAGCAGGGAAAAGACCACCACCCCCCACATCAGAACCATTCCCGGGGCCGCCAACGACGGGTGCCGCAAGCTGAGCAGCAGGCAGGAGACCGCCGCGACCTGGGAAACCATCTTGGTTTTGCCCAGGTCGCTGGCGCGAATCGTATAGCCTTCGGCAGCGGCGATGCTTCGCAGGCCACTCACCGCAAACTCCCGGCCGACAATCAGCACCACCATCCAGGCAGGCACGGCGCCCACCTGCACCAGAGAAATTAAGGCCGCCGAAATCAATAACTTATCAGCGATGGGGTCGAGCAGCGTGCCGATCGTGGTGATCTGGCCCCACTTACGCGCCAAATAGCCGTCGAGAAGATCGGTGGCTGCGGCCGAAAGGAAAATGGCCAACGCCAGCAGGTCGTTGGAGAGCACCAGCCCGTCGATCCGGACCCTCACCGTCTCCTGAACCAGTGCCGCCACCAGCAGCGGCACGAAGAAGATCCGAAGCAGGGTGAGAGAATTGGGTAGGTTCATCGCCCACCCCAAATATATAATTCGCCGCCCACAAGTTCAATCATTGTGGAAAATGCCGGCCCGTGACGGCACGCATCGGAGGGCCGAGCCAAAGGTACACAACGCGCCGTGGAAAATGATAGCAAGTATCATAATTTTGTTTTATTTGAGTGGAAATGCTGCGAGGTGGTTCATTTTCCGATCAAGGCCTTCATTTCAGGCAAGTTAACTCTTCTGGTCGAAGATTCCCACATAAATTTCCACAGCCTACCGGCGGACGGTGGAGTAGGCGGAGAGGCGTCGCATCAGAGACTCGGAGACTTCCGCCTCCATTTCGCAGTAGCCTGGCTCATAGCGCGTGTCGAGCACTCTGCCGCCGTCATGGACCAGGGAAATCAGGCCGGCTTCCTGGATGGGGAAGCGGAAGCTCGCGCGTACCAGGGGGTCAAACGGCAGCACGTCGTCCATGGCGCTGCGCAGATCATCCAGGTGCAGCCCGGTGAGGGCGGAAACCGCTACCACGCGCACAGGTTTTTCCGGGCCACCCGAGCCGATAAGGCGGCCGCGGAGGCTCGCCAGGGTCGTTCCGGGCTCCTCCAGGCGGTCGACCTTGTTGAGAACCAGCAACTGGGGCAAATCCGCCGCGCCGATTTCGTGGAGCACTTTGAGCACATGGGCGGTCTGCGCGTCGGCATGGGAGGAGGTGGCATCCACCACGTGGAGCACCAGGTCGGCTTCGGCCACCTCCTCCAGCGTGGCACGGAAAGCCTCGACCAGAGTGGTGGGCAGGTTTCGGATGAAGCCCACGGTGTCGCTGACCAGCACGCGGCGCCGGCTGGGGAGGGTCAACACTCTCACGGTGGGATCCAGGGTGGCAAACATGCGCGCGTCGGCCAGCACACCGGCCTGGGTAAGGCGGTTGAAAAGGGTGGATTTGCCGGCGTTGGTGTAACCCACCAGAGCGACCGTGGCCAAGGGTACGGCCTGGCGTTTTCGGCGGTGCAGGGCGCGTCCGGCCCGCACCCCTTCCAGATCCCCACGGATCTTGCGAATACGCCGGGCGATGCGCCGGCGGTCGGTTTCCAACTGGGTTTCGCCTGGTCCACGAGTGCCGATTCCGCCGCCCAGACGAGACATCTCCACGCCTCGTCCGGTGAGGCGGGGGAGCAGGTAGCTCAACTGCGCGAGTTCCACCTGGAGGCGGCCTTCCCGGGTGCGGGCGCGAGCGGCGAAGATGTCCAGGATGAGCTGGGTGCGGTCGAGGACTTTGGCCTCCAGGGCGTCTTCCAGGTTGCGCTGCTGGGTGGGGGTGAGGTCGTGGTCGAAGATCACCGTGGGGGCGCCCAAAGAGCGCGCGGCGGCGGAAAGCTCCCTGACCTTGCCGCTGCCGATGAGGGTGGCGGCATCCAAAGCGAGCCGCGCCTGCACGAACCGGCCGGCGACCTCGGCGCCCGCACTGCGGGCTAGTTCGGCTAATTCTTCCAGGGATTCCTCAGCGCTCGAAACGGGCTGGGCACCGGGCGTGCGGCGGCTCTTCAGATCGAGGCCGACCAGGATCGCGCGTTCCGGCGCGGGGTGGCGGAGATCGCCGATTTAGGCCTCCGTGGACTCCGAGTGACTGCCCGCTGCGGCCGGCTGGGGAGAGGGTACGCCCGGATTTTGGGCGGCCGCCGGCTGGGTGCTCGCGGAGTAGCTGTGGGAGGACTTGAGCGTCACGACGGTGGAGATCGCGTGCTTGAAGATCAATTGTTCCTGGTTGTTGGTTTCGAGCACCAGCGAGTACTTGTCAAAGCTCTTGATCCTTCCCGACAGCTTGACCCCGCTCATGAGATAGATGGTGAGGACGATTTTGTCTTTGCGAGCGTTGTTTAAAAAACTATCTTGAATATTTTGCGCCGGTTTCTCCATACTGTCCCCCAGCCCTATTCGGGTAAACGAAAAATGCAGTTGGGATTGGCACCCTCATTGTACACCGAACCGTGCGCGGGTTGAGCCTAAGGGCGCGTTCGCGGCGCCCGGCGGGCGTGTTACTCGTCGTGATCCTCGGCGTGGGCGGTTTCGGCGCCGGGGGCGGCGGTGAAAGCCGCCAGTTGCTCGCGACTTAGCCGCCGCGGCTGGGGCTGGTGCTTTTGGCCGCTGGAGGCAGGCTCGACCACGAATTGCTGCGCCTGGGCGACCTGCTCTTCCAGATTAAAATCCGCCGCGGCACGCAGCGCCGGTACCTGCGCGATGCCGTGCTCGTTGATCACACACTCCATCCCGTTGGAGAGGGGGAAACGGATCCGTAAACCTTTGCGCACGCTCGCCCGGCGCAACTCCGCCAAGGTCATCGTTCGGCCTGCTCGTAGGCCTCGTCTTCGACCCGCGCTGCGATCATCTCCTGGCACTTGACGCAGTACTTAGCCCATGGCACTGCATCCAGCCGCTTGGGGGAGATGGGCTCCTCACACTCATGGCAGATGCCATAGCTGCCGGCATCGATGCGATGCAAGGAGTCCTCGACTTCGCGCAGCAGCTTCATGTCCAGAGTGTTGCGGTTCAGAAAGATCCATTCTTCGTGGCTCTGCTGGCTCAAATCGCCTTCGTCGCCTACGT
Source organism: Solibacteraceae bacterium (assembly GCA_021324015.1). Lineage (GTDB taxonomy): Bacteria > Acidobacteriota > Terriglobia > Bryobacterales > Bryobacteraceae > JAJPJX01. The sequence goes on from JAJPJX010000125.1 coordinate 9,993, forward strand.
GATCCCGGCGAGCCACCAACTGGGCGACCTTCTGGGCCGACATACTGCGCCGGACCTCGTCGGCCTTTTTTTCCAGGATCTTGCGGTAATTTTCAAACTTCGACTTCCCAATCGTTTTCATGAGTTCCCTACGATTCCAGTGATTCTTAATGACGCCAACCGCGTGCGAAAAGTTGCAAGAAAGAGGAGGCGTGAGGCGGATTGGGAATTGTAGCCGCATTGGCGCCGTCCCGTCAAGCGCATTCTTAGCGTTGTCTTCGCGTTCTTCGCGTTTCCGCAGGGGCTGCACTATCATATAGAACCAGCCATGAACCGACGACAGTTTTTGCAGAGCGGGGCGGCTCTCCCGATGGCTCCGGCCGCCCTGGCGCAATCCTCCGAAACCGGGTTTCGCGCGGGATTCGCCGAGCGGGACATCACGCCCGAACTCGGCATGGAGCAGCCGGGCGGCTACGGCAAAGCGTTTCACCACAAATTCCACGATGCCTGCAAGGTGCGCGCGGCGGTGTTCGACGACGGGCGCACGCGGGTGGCGCTGGTGGGGATTGACGCGCTGATGGTCCCGCGAGCGCTCGTGCTGGCCGCGCGCCGCGCCATCCACGAGCGCAGCGGCATCGCCGGAGAGGCCATCCTGATCGGCGCTTCGCACTCGCACTCTTCCGGACCCACCGGCATGATCCAGCCGGGGCAGTACGATTTCGCTTCGACGCTGGTGCGGCGGCTGGCCTACGAGAAATCCTCCTGCGCCGACGCCGGCTATCTGCAGCGCGTGGAGACGGAGATCGTGGCGGCGGTGTGCCACGCGGACAGCTTCCGCGAGGAGGCGCGCATCAGTTTCGGCTTGGGGCACGAAGACCAGGTAGCCTTCAACCGCCGCCTGCGCATGAAGAACGGCCTGACGTATTCGCATCCGGGCAAGGGCAACCCGGACATCGCGGACTACGCCGGGCCCACAGATCCGCAGGTGGGCGTCATCGCCGCGTGGACCCGGGACGGCCGTTTGCTGGGCGCGGTGGTGAACTATGCCTGCCACGCGACCACTAATCCGGGCGGTATTTCGGCCAACTGGGTTCACTACCTGGAGCAAACTGTGCGAGGCGCCATGGGCGCGGATGTGCCGGTGGTTTTCCTGCAAGGCGCCTGCGGGGACGTAACCCAGGTGGACAACCTGAGCGCACACGGTGACCCGCCGCCGGAGCAGTGGGCGCGCTTCGTGGGGGGGCGGGTGGGTGCCGAAACCGTCAAGGTGCTGGTGGGCGCAGTGGCGGTGGACGGAGCGAAGCTGGACAGCCGGTCCCGCGTGCTGCGGATCAAGCGCCGCGTGCCCAGCCCCGAGCACGTGCGGCAGGCGATGGAGTTGGTGGAGCGCGACCCCAAGGAAGTGGGGGTCACCGAGTGGACCTTCGCCAAGGAGACGGTGTTGCTCGACGCCATGCTTCAGCGCGAGCCGGTGGTGGACGTCGAGGCGCAGGCCGTGCAGGTGGGCCCGGCGGTGTTCGTCACCAATCCGGCCGAGTATTTCTGCCAGTTGGGGCTGAACATCAAAGGCCGCAGCCCATTTCCCCTGACTTTTCCGGTGGAGCTGGCCAATGGCTGCGTAGGCTACGTGCCTACGGAAGAAGCCTTCGGCCCGCACGGCGGCGGCTACGAAACACGCCTCACCAGCTACAGCAACCTGGAGACTACGGCGGGCACGCAGATGGCTGAGGCGGGCGTGGGACTAGCGCGGCAACTCACGCCGGAGAAGCTGCCCGAGCGGCCCCCGGCGCCGCCCTTCCGCGAGCCGTGGTCGTACGGCCGGGTGCCGCCGCAGGTGAGCTGAAGGCCCGCGACAAACCGCCCCCTCACGGTTGCGGGTCGGTCAGGGTCGTGAAAGCATCAGTAGCACCCAGACGAATCTCAAGGTTTTCCGAAGGAGCGGAACCTCACCTTTCCAAGTTCCCGAAATGGGGCCGGACGGACGGGTGTGATAAGCTCCGCAATAGGGGCAGCGCCATGTTTCCAGTGCTCCTTTCCAGGGGACTTCGGGTCTGTTTATCCGCGGGAGTAATTGGGCTGTTGCTGGCCGCGGGCCTCTATTGGCACCACGTAAACACCACCAGCGTGGCGCTGGCCCTGGTGCTGCTGGTCTTCTCGATTGCCTTGCTGTGGGGATCGATCGAGGCCCTGATAGCGGCGTTTGTGGCCGGCCTGGGCCTGGATTACTACCTTCTGCCCCCGAGGGGCTTCGGCTTGGGTGAGCCCCAGCACTGGCTGTCTCTGCTGGTATTTGCGGCGACCGCGCTGGTAACCGGTCAACTTTCGGCGCGTGCCAATCGCCACCGGACCGAGGCCATCCGCCGCCAGCAGGAAATCGAACAGCTATACCGGATCACGGATACTCTCTGGGAAGGCGAAAACGCCGGGGCCATTGTACAAAAACTGGGAAGTTCGTTGCGCGAGATTCTGGGGCTGGAAGCGGTGGCGGTCTTCGAGAAGGACACGGGACGCGTGTTCCGGTCGGGGAGCGGGGGCGAGCAGATCACCGAAGAGCACCTGCTCGAGGTGGCAGTATCCGGGAACCGCTTTCTGGACGCCGGCAAGCACGTGGCGGTCGAACCCGTCCGCGAAGGCGCGCAATTTTGGGGCAGCCTGGGCGTGGCGGGAGCGGCGGTGCCGGTCCGATTGCTGAAAGCCATCGCGGAACGCGTGGGCGCAGCCATCGGGAAGGCTCACGCCGCGGAGCGAGCCACGGCAGAGGCACTGGCGCGCCGCGCGGACGAACTGAAGGCCGCGATTTTCGATGCGCTGGCTCACGAAGCGAAAGGTCCGCTGGCTTCGATCGCTATAGCCGCCAGCGCGCTGCTCGCGGAACCCCAGGGCAGCGCGGAGCAGCAGCGTGAGTTGCTGGCCGTCATCAAGGAGGAGGCGCAGCGGTTGAACCGCTGGATCGACGAAGCCGCCCGGGTGAGCCGGACCGATGCGCGCCAAATTGCGCTGGACAAATCGCCGCGGGACGTGCGGGACCTGGTTTCCAGGGCCCTCGAAGGGCTGGGCAGCCAAGCGAGTGGGCGGTCGATCCGCCTGGAGATCGCGGAATCTCTCCCCATGGCCCTCTGCGACCGGGGATTGATCCAGAAAGTGCTCGGCCTGTTGCTGGACAACGCGCTGAAGTACTCGCCCGCCGGATCGGCGGTTACGATCTCAGCGCACGAGGACCATGAAATGGAGATGATCGTGGTGAGCGTATCGGACGCGGGGCCAGGTGTTCCGGACGAGGAGAAGGCGCGTATCTTCGAGAGACACTACCGGGGAGCGCGGCACAGGGAGAGTGTCCCTGGGATGGGCGTGGGCCTGGCGAGCGCCCGGTACCTGGTGGAGTCGCACGGTGGGGAGATCTGGGTGACGGACCGGCCGGGCGGCGGCGCGACCTTTCATTTCACGCTGCCTGCGGCCATCCGGGCGAGGGTATGAAGGTCCTGGTGGTAGACGATGATCCTCAGGCCCGCCGCGTGCTGCGGACGGCGCTGGTCATCCAGGGGTTCGAGGTGAATGATGCGCGCAGCGGCGAGGAGGCCCTGGAGAAACTGCGGAAGGAGACGCCGGACACGATTCTTCTGGATCTCAAGATGCCCGGCATGGGGGGCATCGACGCCTGCCGCCAGATCCGGGAACTGTCGGAAGTGCCGATCATCATCGTGTCCGCCAGGAATTCGACGGAGGACCGGACGGAAGCCTTCGAGGCCGGGGCCGACCAGTACGTCTCCAAGCCGTGTGGAATTCAAGAAATCGTGGCGCGCATCCGGGCCGCGAAGCGGCGCGCCGATCTGGTGCGCTCGCCGGCCCTAAGTTTGGGCGAGGTGGAAGTAAACTTCGAGACGCACGAAGTGAAGCGCCCGGACGGCACCATGCATCTCACGGCCAAGGAGTTCAAGCTGCTGCATTTTCTCGCCTCCCGCGCGGGAGAGATCGTCTCGCACCGGCGCATCCTGCAAGCCGTGTGGGGACCCGACTATGGCGACGAGGTCGAGTATCTACGGGTGTGCATTAACCAACTGCGCAAGAAGATCGAGCTCGATCCGGCAAGCCCGGTCCACCTTCTGACCGAGCCGTCGGTGGGATATCGCTTGTCCTTGCCGCGCGCCGGCCGGTCCGCCCGGCAGGATTGACTCTTCCGCGGGTAGGGCAAGCATAAAAGGAATCATAATGCCGTCCTTATGATTTCCTTAGGGCGCCTCCATATGATTTTGACAGAGTGGAGGGAGATCCCATGCGAGAAAAGCTCAAGATAGCGAAGGTTGCTCTGGCCCTCCTGGCAGGCGGCACGGCCTGGGCCCAGACGGTTCGCGTGAACTGGCAAACCAGCGCTCTATTCAGCGACTACAAGACCTACGAATGGAAACCCAGTAAAAAGCAAGGCAGCCACTTTTACGGACAGTGGATCCACAAGGATGTGGACATGGAACTAGCCAAAAAAGGCCTGACTTTGGCCCCACCCAAACAGACCCCGGACCTTTGGGTGATCTACCATTTTGTCACCGACGAGGTAATGGACTCCGAGACTACCAGCGACGGATTCGGGTGGGGCGGCGGCCGCTGGGGCTGGTGGGGAGGATGGGGTGGATGGGGGGATGTAGGACCGGACATCAGCACGACCGAAACGCAGCCGCGCATGATGGGGATGCTTTCCGTCGACCTCGTGGATGTCAAGACGAAACGACTGGTCTGGCGCGGCCAGGCCACTGAGGATAGCCTCTCCAGCACCCAGAAAGGCGACGAAAAGCAGGTGCTCAAGTCGGTGGATAAGATGTTCGAGCAGTACCCGCCCAAGGAGAAGAAATAGGGCTCAGTCGGATCACGGATTCCCCACGCTCCGGCCGGGGAAGGGCCCGAACCGCCTGGCTGCGTTCAGATCATCACAACGCACCGGCTTTTGAGGGAGGCCACTTGTGCGAAAGAACATGTTCCGGCATATCGGCGCGGGCCATAAAGAAAAACATAAGGTTTTCTTTATTCGCGGCTAATCCGGCGTGGCTACACTGCCGGGTGAAGACAGGCCCGTACACGCCGTGACAGAACCCGCGGGCAATCCTCTCAGGAGACAAAGGAGTAGCCGAAATGAAGAACGTGCAAATCCTCGTTTTCGTCTGCCTTGGCATGCTCGGCGCTATGCTGCCGCAGGCCAAGGCAAGCGAGTCGAACCAAAAGACCATCTTCAAATTCAGCGGACCCGTAGAGATCCCCGGGCAAGTGTTAAGTCCGGGTACGTACGTTTTCAAGCTGGCGGATTCGATGACCGATCGGGATGTGGTCCAAGTCTACGACAAGAGGGAAGACCACTTGTACGGCACGTTCCTGACAGTGCCGGACTATCACTTGAAACCGGCCGGTAAGTCAGTCCTCACGTTTGAGGAGCGGGCCGCTGGGGCTCCGGAAGCAGTCCGGGCGTGGTTCTACCCCGGCGACAATTACGGCCATGAATTCGTCTATCCCAAAGTGAAGGCGGTTGCCCTGGCCAAGGCCAACAAACAGCCGGTGGCCTCCATGCCGGATGAGTTGACCACCAATACTACTAAACCCGCCCAGACGATGCAGGAGCCGCACGTAGTAGCAATGAAGCACGCGAAGCTGATGGCGCAGCAGCCGACCGAGGAGGAAGTGGAAATCGCCGAGGTTTTCCTGCTGCCCCCTGAGCATGGGGAGCCATCGGGGCTGCCGCAGACCGGCAGCATGCTGCCCATGGTTGGCCTCCTGGGATTGCTGTCCCTCGGGACGGCAGGGCTGCTGCGCTACGCCGGAGCCAGAATGGAGGAGAGAAGATAGCAGAAGCTGTACCTGCGCATACCCGATGAACAAGGCGCTTTCGGCGGGAGGGCGCTCCCCCACCACTTTGGTACGCGCCTTCCCGCTTTTCTTGCTGATCGCGGGGCTTGGCTTTGCCAGCCAAACAACGGCCGCGTCCAGGAGCGGGACGATCTCCGTGGACGTGGACTTGGTGGTGGTGCACGCCACGGTCCGCGATCGGAAGGGAGGCTTTGTTTCCGGCCTGCAAAGGGAGAACTTCCAGGTGTTCGAGGACGGCATGCCCGAGGCGATCCGGATCTTTCAACACGAGGACGTACCGGCGGCGATAGGGCTGGTAGTGGATAACAGCGGGAGCATGGGTCCGAAGCGGAAAGACGTGACAGCGGCGGCTCTGGCTTTCGCGCGATCCAGCAACCCGCAAGACGAGATGTTCGTGGTCAACTTCAACGAACAGGTTTCTTTCGGGCTGGCTGGCACGAAACTGTTCTCCGCCAGCGGGACGGAACTGGAGGGAGCGCTGAACGGCGTGCCGGCGCACGGCAGGACGGCGCTCTATGATGCGATCGAAGCCGGCCTCGCGCATCTACGGAAAGCCGCCCTGGACAAGAAGGCTCTGATCGTGATCAGCGACGGAGGAGACAACGCCAGCCATCACACGCTCGGCCAGGTCCTGGAGAGCGCGGGGCGGTCGGACGCGATGATCTACACGGTCGGGCTGTTCGACGAATACGACGAGGACCGCAACCCGGGCGTACTACGAAAGATCGCGCGGGCGACGGGCGGCGAAACGTTTCTACTCGAAGAGACCGACAAAGTGGTGCCGATTTGCGAGCGGATTGCGGCGGACATCCGCAACCAGTACACGATCGGTTACGCGCCGTCGAACCAGCGGCTGGACAGCGCCTATCGGACCATACGCGTGACGGCCAGCGGGCCGCACGGACAGAAGTACCGGGTGCGCACTCGGGAGGGTTACCTGGCCACGCCGGCACGCGGGAGCCAGCCGGAGTCTGCCGCGGAGAAGCTTCGATGAGGCCGGCCGTGCCCGCCACCCGCCTCGGGCGGGGGATCCGCATGGCGCAGCACGCGTTCACGGCGGCGGGAGTGCTGGCATTGGGATACTGCCTGATCGTGTTTCTTGAAGCAGCGCTTTTCCAATCGCGGGAGGCACGGGAGTTCGCGCAGCAGCTTGGCACGGGGAGGCCGGCATCCCCCGCATTCGCGGTCCACGTGGGAGCCGGAGGTGTGCTGGGCCAACTCGAGATTCCCCGCCTGGGAGTCTCGGTGATGGTGGTGGAAGGGGTGGACCAGGAAGACCTGAGACGGGCGGCCGGCCATCTCCCCGGCACGGCGCTGCCGTGGCAGACGGGCAACGTGGCGATCGCTGCCCACCGGGACACGTTCTTCCGCCCACTGTGCGGCATTCGGAAGAACGACGCTGTCACGCTGCGCACGCTGCGGGGAGCATACCGCTACCGAGTGGTTTCCACCAGCGTGGTGCGGCCGGAGGACACGCGGGTGCTGAACGCCGGCACACGGGATAGCCTGACGCTGGTCACGTGTTTTCCGTTCCACTACGTGGGGGCGGCGCCCATGAGATTTATCGTCCGGGCCGAACGCGTAGAGGCCGCACCTTCCGGGAGTTGAGCAGTTATGATGGGGTCAGTGAGGGTCACGATGCTCAAACGTTTCTTTACTATCATCATGCTGGCGATCTTGTGCCTGCCGGCGCTTGCGATTGAGCGCCGCCACGGCGTTCTGGTTGGGGTTATCGAGAGGCTGGACGCCAAGACGAAAACGGCGGTCGTCAAGCTGGGTGACGGCACCGAACACACGCTGCATTTCGTGAAGCGCACCACGGTGCATGGGATGCAAGGCGCCGCCGCGGGGGCTACGGATGCCTTCCACGGATTGAAAGAGGGCAGCGAGGTGGCGGTGCACTATAGCGCCAAGGGGGCCACCGAAACGGCAGAGGAAGTGGACCACATCGGCAAGGACGGCCTGAAAACCACCGAAGCCACGGTCACCCATATTGACCGGGGCGCCAAGACGCTGGCGGTGAAGACCAGCGACGGCACCGAGGAGACCTACCGGCTGACCGACAGCGCCGCCAAGGATGCTGGCAAAGACATCGCCGCGGGCAGCGAGAAATCCGCCAAGGTGACGGTGTATTACACGGAGGAAGCCGGGCACAAGGTGGCGCATTTTTTCAAGCGGGCCATTTAGCGCCACTCCCTCCGGCCGCGGCTCACAAACCCTATGACTTAATCGGAAGTGCCCCGGCGCGCGAGTGCCCGAGTGTTGACGCGGCGGTGGGACCGGGGATGTCCCAGCAGCACTTGGATGGTACGCAGATCGGCGCCCGCCTCGAGCAGGTGGCTGGCATAGCTGTGCCGACTATGTTGCCGAAGAAATAGGCCCCACACCGCGGCGTCGTAGCTGGTGATGAAAGGCGAAGACCTTTACACGGTCGGGCAACTGCTCGGGCATCGAACCCCACGCATGACGCAGCGGTACGGTCACCTCTCCCCGAAGTACATGGCCGGCGCAGTTGGGAAGCTGGATTCCGTCTTTGGTGAAGTGATGCCGGAACCAGCCCCGCGGGGCCTCTTGGAAGTCCGCGCAGCACGGCAGCGGCGATAGTTCAGCGGCTAATCCAAGGAACCCGCGATTCTGTCCAGCCTCCCCTCTGGGCAGTGGCCGGGGATTTCAGAAGTGCAGCATTCCAGCGATCCTGTTGGTAGAGCGTGGGCCCTGCCCAATTTCGAGCTAACACGCCGAGTCGTTTTGCCCGAATTGCCGCCCACCGGTGACCCTCCATACGTCACCATAGCGTTACCGGATTCCGGACACGCGAAAAGGCATGCTGTTAAGTTGTTGAATCGACATGGCGTCCCCAGGGGGATTCGAACCCCCGTTACCGCCGTGAAAGGGCGATGTCCTAGGCCGGGCTAGACGATGGGGACGGCTGGCCGAAAGGAAGTTGAACTCTTTTACTGTAGCGTCCTCAAGGGGCTACCGTCAACGCGCCCGGCTCGGCTGGAGGCGGCCCGGCGAGCGCGAAGCACCAGGGCCTCACTCCACGAGTCAGCGGTTTAGGGATTTGGCCACCATCGCATCCCACAGCCGGTGTTGCTCGATGGTCGCCTGGAGGTTGTCCGGCACCTTCGAACTGGCCTCCAGCAGCCACCAGCCATTCCAGCCCGCATCGATGAGCAGGTCGGACTGAAGCTGATAGGGAAAATCTCCGCGGCCCAGTTCGTGAAAGTGCAGGGTGTCGTCGAGGATATCTTTGACCAGTGAAAAGCGGCGCGCGAAATCCCCGGCATCCGCCGGGTGTCCGTTGAGCTTGATACGCACATTCTTCCGGGTCACTCCGTCCATGATCTTTCGCACAGTGACCAGGTCGCCCGCCGAACCGTGGTTTTCGAGACGGATGGTCTGGCCATACTCGGAGCCAATCTTCCCGACGGTATTGAGCGCCCTGGTGACCTGCTCGATGGTCTTCTCGTGCGGAACTTCCTTGTGCCAGTCGTTCACAAACACCCGCAGCCCCCATCCGCCGACGTCGTGGCTCAGTTTCAGGTGGGCGCGCGTGCTTTCTATCGCCTCTTTCAGCTTCGCCGGATCGATCCAGTCATAACGCACCGAACATGCCAGGCCTACGAGCTTGACAGGGCTGTCCTCAAACCGCTTCCTGACCTCGCGGCGCTGGGCTTCCGAGAGTGTTATCTCCACGCCGGCGGCGTAGTTCTCCTGAGTCCGCAGTTCGACACCGAATGCCTTCGCCTTGGTGCAATTCGCGATGGTAGTTGGCACATCCCAGCCCTTGCCCCACTGATACGAAGTGAATCCAAAGCGCATCTTGGAGACCCGGCTGGCGCCAACTGCCGCCGAACCCAACGCGGCCAGACCCCCGCCGGCCTGGAGACCGCGCGAAACAAACCCGCGCCGGGTCATTCTCTTCATACAAACGCTCCTCCCACAATCGCCATCGCGGAATCTCGGAGACGCAGGTTACCTCATTCTCCCTTCGCATTGCAAGAAACTCGCCAGGCGAAGCCTTTTGCGTTTCGTGCTATAACCAAAGAGCCAATCGGACCTCGTATGCGAAAAAGTCCGGGTGACGCTCGACAGCTCCGAGGAGGAAAGGATCTATGGACCGGAGATACTTCCTGATGAATACGGTAGCGGCTGGCGCGGCGATTCGCGCAAATGCTCTCGCCAGCCCGAACAATACCGTCCGCGTGTGCTGTGTGGGAGTTCACGGGTAGGGCCAGGCCCACCTGCGGGCCTACGCCAAGATGCCCAACGTCGAGATCGCCGCTATCTGCGATGTGGATGAGTCGGTACTCCAACAGCGTCTCAACGATACCGAGCGCATGACCAGGAAGCGTCCGGCCGGCTTCACCGACCTGCGCAAGGCGCTCGAGGACAAATCCATCGATGCCATCTCGATCGCCACGCCGAATCACAACCATGCCCTGCAGGCGATCTGGGGATGCCAGGCGGGCAAGGATGTCTACGTCGAGAAACCATGCGCCCATAATATCTTCGAAGCAAAGCAACTGCTGGCCGCCGCGAACAAGTACAACCGGATCGTGCAGCACGGGACCAATGGCCGCTCGTCAGCCTCCATGCAGGAGGCCGTGAGGCTGGTCCGCGAGGGTGTGATCGGAGACGTGTACCTTTCGCGCGGCTTGTGCTTCAAGTGGCGGGACACCATCGGCCGGAAACCAATCGAGCCCGTCCCCGCAGGGGTCCATTATGACGAGTGGCTCGGGCCCGCGCCCAAACGCGAGTTCACCCGGAACCGCTTCCATTACAACTTCCACTGGTTCTGGGATTACGGCAACGGCGACATCGGAAATCAGGGCGTCCACCAGATGGATGCGGCCCGCTGGCTGCTCGGCGTCAAGTACCCGACCAAGGTCAGCGCCATGGGCGGCCACTTCATGTTCGATGACGACCAGGAGACGCCCAACACGATGACCGCCTCCTTCGAGTTCCACGAAAGCGGCAGGAAGAAGATGCTGGTGTTCGAAGTACGTCACTGGATCTCGAATCCCGAAGCCGATATTCAGGACATCGCCGACCCTATGGCCGGTCCCGCCGCCGGCACCCGGACGACCGTGGGCAACATCGTGTACGGATCGAAAGGGTATCTCAGCACCGCGAGGCCGGGCTTCAAGATCTGGCTCGGTAAAGAGCAGCAGCCCGGGCCTGCCCCGAGCGGTCCGCGAGGCGGCGATAACTGGGCGAATTTTATCCAGGCGGTCCGCAGCCGGAAGCAGTCCGATCTGAACGCCCCCATCGAAGAGGGCGCGCCCTCAGTAATTCTGATTCACCTGGCGAATATCTCCTACCGGCTGGGCCGCACGCTGTACTTCGACCCCGACACGCTGACGTGCAAGAACGATGCCGAAGCCAACGCGATGTTCACTCGCGACTACCGGGTGCCGTACGTGGTGCCGGAAAATGTGTAGCCCTCAGGTTTTTCCGCCAGCCTTGGCACAGACCGATTGAATCTTGCCGCCGGTCATATTCTGCAATTGGCCGGGCGCGATTGCAAAGACGGAGAAGGGTGTGCCTGCGGCAGCCCAGATGATGTCAAATTGCAGCAATTCCCGGTCGATCCAGGTCTCTATTGCAATGGAATGTCCGACCGGAGGTACGCCTCCAATTGCGAACCCCGTCGTCTCGCGAACGAAATCGGGAGTGGCCTTTTCGATCTGCTCCCCAATGAATTCCCCCATCAGGCGCTCGTCGACGCGATTCGCACCGCTGGCCACGATCAGCACAGGTCTCCCGGAATGCGCGGTTCGGAACAAGATGGATTTCGCGATCTGGGCGACGGAGCACCCGATCGCCCGGGCAGCCTCTTTGGCCGTCCGCGTCGTGGCCGGCATCTCCATGACCCGTGCATCCACGCCAACACTCCGCAAGTATTCCTGTATCTTTTGTGAGCTGGGATTCATTTGTGAGCTGGGATTCATTCGGTGATCCGGAATTCGAAATGAGCGGCCGCAGGCTCGAATTGGTTCTGGCTTCTACAAGCCGTCCGCCCGCCGCATCTCGATGGTCATTCCGCCCGTTTCAGCGAGGGCATAGCCATGATGATATCCCAAGTTCAAGATGACGCTTGCGGCATTGCCCCTGATTGTGTATCCCCTTGGTTGAGAGCCCGCCCGCTTCCTCGCCCGGAAGTTCTATTCTTAAGCGTATGTATGACCATCGGATCCTGCTGCGGAAGGTCCTGGTGGGCATAGCTGCCGTGAGCGGTGCGGACGCGCCGCGCAGACCTCCGCCTATGCCGCCGATTACTCAGCCTGTGCTGTTCGGGACCCCCGGGGCCGACCGGATCCTCGCTGCTCTCCAGGTTTTTCCGCCGGACAATCCATGGAACCAGGACATCTCCGGTAAGCCCGTACAAGCGAACTCCGCACGCATCATCGCCTCCATCGGCCGGGACAAGCATCTCGGCTACAACCTCGACGTGAACTTCGTGATTGTGCCGCCCCAATCAGAAGCGGGTCCCGGTCAAGATCCTGGAATACCCAGCCGACTCGGATCCCGGGCCCTTTTCGATCCCCGCCAACGCCCCCATTGAAAACTGGCCCCTCGCCCGGAATGAATATACCGCCGCGCTACCGAAGCCCGGCGAGACACTGCCGTACGATCTTGGCCGCCAGGAAGAGAAACCACAATCGTGCCGTCGCCAGCGTGGTGTGGTGCACGTCCTCGGTCTTGACGTGCTCCTCCCGGTTGAACAGCATCAGCCAGCAGTTCAGGTTGTAGGCCAGCATCGCCACTGGAAGGGCACGCAGTTCACCGCCCATCGCCCAGATGGCTGCACCGCCAAGCCCGCGTCGTTGGCGGCTTCCTTGATTGGATTCTCCGCCCCCGCCCGTTGCCGGTAGAATCCCGAGTCCGCCCGCGCGTACGCCCTCTGCACCGTAGTCGGCAGTGCGGCGAACACGCTGTCCAGGTGCGCGGCGATTTGCTTGCCGGTCGGTGGCTCACCTTTCCGCAACTCGCCGCTCGCGTAATGACTTCCAAGCGTCGAACCTGACGGCCTGCGGCGGGTCGTTCCCCGTGGCCGTCGTTGCAACTGAGGGTGGTGCGGCAAACTACCGGAAGTGGAGCGGCCGATGCGGCACCGGGTGTGGGAAGCGGCGCACGTGGAATTGAAGGATGTCACGCTGGATTCCGATGCGACCGTGGCCGGAGGCTACCCGTGTGGTCTGGAAATGTGCCTGCCGGCAGTCAATTCTCCGCGCGCTGGAGTGTGCGGGTACGCCTGCTAGGAAGCGAGCCCTTCAGTAGTTGATCTTCAAGCCGATCTGAAACTGCCGGGGGTCGAAGGCCGAGGTGAAGGAAAGCGGCAGGATGGGGTCGGCACGCTGGCCCACCAGGGGGCTGGGCAGATCGGAAAGCTGCAGGTCTCCCACCATGTTGTTCACGTTCTTGAAATTGGTGCGGTTGAGCAGATTGAAGCCCTCGATGATGAACTCCACGTTGTGCCGGCCTTCGGCGCCGAAGGGGATGCGCTTGCCGGCGCGCAGATCCACGGTGAAGTAATCCGGGCCCAGGCCGATGTTGCGCCCCGCGCCGTAGGGGCGGTGCGTGGTGGGGTGATTGTCGCCCACGTTGTCATAGCCGGTGAGCAGGTTGAAGGGCCGGCCGGAACTGGCCACGATGATGGGCGCCACACCCCAGCCTCCCAGGAAGTTGCGCCAGAAACCCCGGCCGCGGCCGGCGGCCACCGGAGACTCGAACATGCCGGAAGCCACGAAGCGGTGCCGCTGGTCGAAGCTCGAGAGCGCCCGCTCGGCCCGGGCGTTGAGCTGGTCGTTGGGCTCGAAGTCGCTGTTGAAATCCGTAACCTCGTCGATGGACTTGCTGAAGGTGTAGTGCGCGTTCAGGGTGAAGTGCCGGCTGAAGCGCTTGGAGAGCTGCACGATCAGGGCGTCGTAGAAGGAATTGGCGGTGGACTGGAGCACGTTGTATTGCAGGATCTGCGGATCGTAAAAGCCGTAGGTGGGCTGGCCGGTAGCGGTGTGGCCGCTGTAGTAGAGGTTCTGGTCCAACTCGCGGGGCAGGCGCGCGCCTCGGTTGAACTCGTAACCCGCCGAAAGCGAGTAGCTCCCGAAGGCGTGCTCGATTTCGAAGCTGGCCTGCTGCGCGTATGGGTTGACGTAGTCCGGCGAGATGCCGAAGAGCACGCGCCCGGGCGCGTTCGGTCCGGGCACCAGGCCGAACTGCGCAATATCGGCCTTGGTGATCGTGCGCGTGCCGAGCACGTTCTGCTGCTGAAGCGTCTGCCAGACGTCAAAGGAGGTAAGCGGCGCGCCGGTCAGCGGGTTGTTCAGGCCCGGCACTCCCAGGGCGGTGATGCCCACCTGGGCGATGCGGACGCCGTTCAGAGTGGCGGGTAGGTTAGCAATCTGGGCATTGACGGGCGCGTAATAGATGCCGTATCCGCCGCGCAGCACGGTCTTGCCGTTCTTCCAGGGGGTCCAGGCGAAGCCGATGCGCGGCGCCAGGTTGTTCGTGTCGGTGTTGACCCCCTGCGGCTCGCCCTCAAGTTCATAGCGCGCTCCCAGATTCAGCGTGAAGTTGGGCCGCAGCTTGAAGGTGTCTTGGACGAAGAAATTGTAGTTCCGGAACCAGGCCGTCCAGTTGGGATCGCCGAATCCCTGCTGGTACAGGATGGGCAGGCCCAGGTTGTAGGCCTGCAAGGCAGTGATGTTCTGATCCAGGTAGGGCACCAGGTCCTGCCTGCCAGCGAGGCTCATCAGACCGGCTAACTGAGCGGAGGTGTTGGGATCGCCGGAAGCCGTGTTCAGCAGCGCGCTCAGCGGGATGTTTTGCGCGAACAGGAAGCGCCCGCCGAAGAAGGTCTCCGAGCGCGCCGTGACGCGCACGGGATTGATATCCGCGCCGAACTTCAAGGAGTGCCGGCCGGAGGTGTAATCGAAGTTCTGCACGAACTGAAAATGCCGCTCGAAGGTGGTGGAGGGCAGGAACAGCTCGCGGCCGAAGGACCCGTAGCCGGTGATGGTCACGTCGGGGCCGTAGGGGTCGTTGGGCGTGATGCTGTTCTTGTTGTAGTCAAACATGAGACGCGTCTCGCTGACCCATTTGGAGCCGAGGATGCGGGTGTTGCCCAGGGTGATACTGGAATCGTTGGCCCGGAAATTGCGCCCGCGGTTGTACGCGATCAGCGCCCCCAACTGGGCGTTCTGGTTGTCATCGTTCACGAACACGCCGCGGGCAAAGAAGAAATCCGTGGGGCTGAACTGGTGGTCCAGGCGCACGGAGAACTGGTTCTCGGTCTCGGCGAACGGGAAGTTGCCGCTATTCGCGTCAAACAACTGCACGGTGGCCGGATAGTTGCTGGTAAGCAAGGCGTCGTGAAGCTGCTGGCCGGTGGATTTCAATCCCACGAAGGGGCCGTTCTCGAAGAAGTCGATCAGCGCGCTCTGGCCGGGGGTCAACTGGTTGAAGACGGACCGGTCCTGGAGGATAGGAACGAAGGCCGTCTCGTGCCGGTCCAGCCGCTCGTAGGCGGTAAACAGAAAGGTCTTGTCCTTGCGGATGGGGGCGCCCAGGGTGGCGCCGTATTGCCCGCGGGTGAAGGCGGACTTACCAGGATCGAAGTAATTGCGGGCCTGCAGATCCCGCTGCCGCAGGAAGCCGAACACGTCGCCATGCACCTCGTTGGTGCCGGACTTGGTAATGATGTTGACGGAGCCACCCAGCGACCCGCCGAACTCGGCGCTGAAGGTGCTGCGGTTGATCTGGAACTCGCGCACGGCTTCCTGGCTGGCGGAGGGCCGCACACCGCCGGAGGTAACGTAACTTTCCGCACCGTCTACCGTGAAGGCGTTGCCGCGCCCGTTGCCGCCGCCGAAACTAAGGCCGGACTGAGGGGTCTGCGCCACCCGGAAATCATTGCCGTCCACGATATCGTTGGTTTCGCTGACACCGGGGGAGAGCAGCGCGAAGTCCAGATAATTGCGCCGGTTGATGGGCAGGTTCTCGATGCGATGGCTGTCGATGGTGGTGGCCTGCTGGGTGCGCTCGGTCTCGATGACAGGTGTCTCCGCGGTGACGGTCACCTGGCTGGAGACCGCGCCAATCTCGAGCTGGGTGCGCAGCGCCACGGTATCGCCCACGCGGATGACCACGCCATCCAGCACTTTGCTGGTGAAGCCCGCGGCTTCCACGCGCACCTGGTAGGTACCCGGCGGAAGCAGCGGGATGCGGTACTCGCCGGCGGCGTCGGTGGTGGTGGAGCGCTGGACGCCGTGGGCCGGGTCCGAGGCCCGCACCTTCGCCTGGCTGATGGCCGCTCCCCCGGGATCGGTGACCGTACCTCTCAGGTCGCCGGAGCTGGCCTGCGCCTGGGCAAAAAGCGGTGCTGCGGCGACACCAATCCACAGCAGAAGTAGGCGCAATTGTCTCATAGAAGTTCCACTATTCTAACGTTGTTCGTATAATTGTGGCCGGATTTAGGCGATGCGGGGAATACTGGCGGTCCTCATTTGCGTACCAGTCCTGGCGGCGGCGGACTACCGGGTGGGCGTGGCGGCGATTGACATCACACCGCGGGAACCGGTGTGGCTGGCTGGCTACGGTAACCGGAACCACCCCTCCGAGGGCGTGAATTTGGATTTGAAAGCAAAGGCGATGGTCATTCAGGACGCCAAGGGACAGCGGGTGGCCATCGTGACCACGGACCTGGTGGGACTGCCGCGCGCCATCGCCGATCCGGTGGCCGCGCGCATCGAGAAGTCCTACGGATTGCCGCATTCGGTTCTAGTACTGAATTCTTCGCACACCCACACGGGCCCGCTGCCGCTGGACAACCGCATCATGTTCGACCTGAACGGGCGCGACCGGGAGGCGGTGGAGAGCTATGCGCGCAGCCTGGCGGACAACCTGGTGGCAGTGGTGGGCGCGGCCATCCAGCAACTGGCGCCGGCCGATGTGTGGCTGGGGAGCGGCAGAGCGCACTTTGCGATCAACCGCCGCGAGCCGACTCCCGCCGGGGTGAAGATCGGCCTGAACCCGGAGGGGCCCACCGATCCCAGCGTGCCGCTGCTAAAGGTGACTACCCCGGACGGGCGCCTGCGGGCGGTGCTGTTCGGCTACGCCTGCCACAACACCACCATGACCGGCCAGATCTACCAGATCAGCGGGGATTACGCCGGGTTCGCGCAGGAGGAGATCGAGCGGAAGTATCCTTCGGCCACGGCCATGTTCCTGGAGTTATGCGGCGCAGACCAAAATCCCAATCCGCGCGGCACGGTGGAGCTGGCGCGGCAGCACGGGCAGGAACTCGCGGCGGAAGTCGAGCGCGCGATGGAGGGGAAGCTCGAGCGCGCGCGCGGTCCAATCCACGCCGCTTACCAGGTGGTGGACCTGGCGTTCGCCCACCACACGCGGGAGACTTACGAGGCGCGTTTGGGAGAGAAAAACCCGGTCCGAGTGCGGCATGCGCGGGCTATGCTGCGCAGTTACGACGAGGGACGGCCCATCCGGCAATACCCCTATCCGGTGCAGGCCATCGCCTTCGGAAAAAGCTTGGTGCTGGTGGCGCTGGGCGGCGAAGTGGTGGTGGACTACGACCTGCGGATCAAGAAAGAGTACGGAGCGAGGGGCGTTATCGTGGCGGGCTATTCGAACGACGTGATGGCGTACATCCCATCATTGCGTGTGCTGAAAGAAGGCGGCTACGAAGCCGACGACAGCATGATCTATTACGGTCAGCCGGGGCCCTGGGCGGACGACGTGGAAGAAAGGATTTTTGGCGCCATCCACCGGGTGATGCAGAGGGTGGGATGGAAGCCGGCGATGGTGGCGGGAGGCAGCCCGGGAGAGTAAGGTGTGAGCCTCGTAGGGCGGCCCAAGGCTCCCGATCGAAGGACATAGTGGGGGGCGAGCGCCTGCCGCGCGCGATGAGGCAACGCGCCGTTCGAACTGCCGAACATTTTTCAGATTTTTGCGTCTGAAACTTTGTATGGCTGGCCTTCTGCACGAATTCCGTGGCGCCGCGCGATCTCTTGCCAAATCGCCAGGCTTCAGCACCGTGACGGTTCTCACGCTCGCGTTGGGAATCGGGGCGAATACGGCTGTGTTCTCCCTGCTGAACGCCGTGCTGCTCCGGCCTCTGCCGTACGCCGATCCCGAGCGCCTGGTGCTGGTTTGGGAGAGCGCCCCGTTTTTCGGCGTCGCAGACAGCCCGGTGTCGCCCGCCAATTATGTGGACTGGAAAACACGCGCCCGCTCATTCGAGCAGATGGGCGCTTTGGAGATTGCGGGCTACCGACTTACGGGCGATGGTCCGCCCGAGCTGGTGTTGGGAGCGGTCGTCACGGCCGGCCTGTTCCGGGCTCTGGGCACGCGTCCGCTGCTGGGGCGGGTGTTCCGCGATGACGACGACCGGCTGGATGCGGCGAAAGTGGCCATCCTCGGGGAACCACTATGGCGGCGGCGCTTCGGCGGGGACCCGGAAATCATCGGCAAGGCGATTCGGCTTGGCGAGGAGAAGCACATCGTGGTCGGCGTAATCGCCTCTGGAACCGAGCCACCCTCCCAGTATGTCAGCAAGTTGGGCGAGGTCTGGACGCCGCTCGGCGCCTCCTACACCCCGAAGCAATGGAACGAGCGAGGCCGCCACAACTGGATGGTGATCGCGCGCCTGAACCCGGGCGTCACCCTGGCGCAAGCCAACGCGGAAATTCACGGCATCGGCCAGGCTTTGGCCCGCGAGTACCCGGAGACGAACGAGAAGGTTGGCGCGTTCGTAGCTCCGCTGCGCGACCACTTTGTCCGAGGTAGCCGGCACATCCTGATGCTGTTGTTCTGCACAGTTGCGTTTGTGCTGCTGATCGCCTGCTGCAACCTGGCAAACCTGTTGCTGTCGCGTGCCGCAAGCCGGAAAAAGGAGGTCAGCGTTCGCGCCGCACTCGGAGCCGGAACGTGGCAGATTGCGCGCCGGTTCGTTTGTGAAAGCCTGCTGGTTTCCGCTCTAGGCGGCGCGTTGGGACTTCTGCTCGCGACGATGACGTTTCAATTTCTGGCACACCTCGCTCCAGGAGATATGACTGGACTTAAGTCGCTAGCAGTGGACGTTCGCGTGCTGGGGTTCACTTCGGCGCTCTCCATCGCTGTGGCGCTTGCTTTCAGCCTCATTCCGCTTTTGCACGTCCGGCGGCTGGACCTGATCGATTCGCTGAAACAGAACGCCCGTACGTTGGCCTCCTCGGATGCGAACCGGACACGAGCATTGCTGGTCGGCTCGGAGGTAGCGCTCGCGTTTGTGCTGGCTGTCGGCGCAGCCCTGTTGATCCAGACTTTTACGAGGCTTCGGAGCGTGGATACCGGCTTCCGCACGCGCAACCTTCTCACGGTGGGACTACCCAGGCTGAGTGCGGCGCGCCCGGCTCTGTCAGAGATCGCAAGCTGGCAGCAGGAGATGCTGCGGCGAGTGGCAGCCATCCCTGGCGTGGTTTCCGCCGGGTTCACCAATCACGTTCCCATCGCGTTCAAAGGCGACATTTCCGGGGTGACTGCGGAAGGGCGGAATCCGCGGGACAGAGTTCAGTGCCGTTCCCGAGCGGCCGGTCCCGGATACCTGGCGACGATGGGCATTCCGGTCCTTCGAGGCCGCGACATTGCGGAATCCGATCGGGAGGGCACACCCCCGGTAGTGCTGGTGAACGAGACGCTGGCGCGCGAGTTGTGGCCGGACCAGGATCCGGTTGGGCGCAAGCTGATTTTCGAATCTGGCGTCTCCGTTCGCGTGATTGGCGTCGTGCGGGACATTCATCAGGACGGGTTGGACGCCGCGCCGAAGCCGGAGTTCTACATATCGTCGCTCCAGGCGGGATTCCCGTCCGGTTCGCTGGTCATCCACACCAAAGTCGAGCCCTCCAGCATCGCGGGGGCCGTACGGCGCGCCGTGTGGAGCGTGGATCCGGAGCAACCGGTGACTGACGTTTTCACGATGGATCAGATTCTCGACAAGGAAGTCTCGCAGCGCCGGATGCAGGGGCTGTTACTCACGGCGTTCGCGGCTCTTGCCCTGCTGCTGGCCGCCATTGGATTGTACGGAGTTCTGGCCTACTCGGTGGGCCGGCGGTGGTCCGAGTTTGGAGTGCGGATGGCGCTAGGCGCCTCGCCCGGGATGCTCCTCGGCCACATTGTGGCACAAGGGTTGGCGCTGACCCTGCTAGGGCTCGCAGCCGGAGTTGGCGCGGCCCTTGCGCTGTCGCGGCTGCTGGCGGCCTTCCTGTTTGGCGTACAGGCGACAGACCCAGCGACCTATGCGATGGTGGCTGGGGTCATGCTGCTGACTGCCGGACTGGCCAGCTACCTGCCTGGGCGCCGTGCGATGCGGGTAGACCCTGCCGTCGCGCTAAGACAGGAGTAGGAGAGGCTTTACGGCCGGCCGACACTCCACAGAGCCGCAGGGTTCGGTTTCGCAGCACGGCCAGCGTTTACCGATCTTTCTCTCAAGCCATACCCGGAAAGTCTTCTTCGAAGAATTCCAATGCTTTCCGGCCGGCCCCGGCCGGCCGCGAGTGCTCGTCTTTCCGTAGCTGCGCCCGGCGAATTTTGCCCGAAACGGTTTTTGGCAGCTCGCAGAATTCCAGGCGGCGAATGCGCTTGTAGGGCGCCAGATTTTGTCGGGCAAACGCGAAGATGCTGCGGGCCACATCTTCGCCCGGACTGCAGTTCGGCGCTAGCGCCACGAACGCTTTCGTAACAGCGAGGCGCAGGGGATCAGGACTGGGGACCACGGCCGCCTCCGCGACGGCGTGGTGCCGGATTAACACGCTTTCCAGCTCAAAAGGGCTTATGCGATAGTCGGAGGCCTTGAAGACGTCATCGGCGCGCCCGATATACGTGAGGTAGCCATCTTCGTCCCGGAAGGCCACGTCGCCCGTGTGGTAGTATCCTCTTCGCATCGCTTCGGCAGTCCTCCCCACCTCGCCCGCATAGCCCAGCATCATTCCCAGCGGAGGCGGGGAGAGGTCCAGGCATAGCTCTCCTTCTGCAGCGGGCTGGCCTTCGCTGTCCAGTATTTCGATGCGGTAGCCGGGTAAAGGCCGACCCATGGAGCCGGCCTTCACCACCTGGCCCGGCGAATTGCCGGCTACGGCCGTGGTCTCCGTTTGGCCAAAACCATCGCGGATCGTGATCCCCCAGGAAGCCCGCACCCGCTCGATGACCTCAGGGTTCAATGGCTCTCCCGCGGCGACAGCTTCCCGCAGACGGACCGGATAGTCGGCCAGTTTCTCCTGTACCAGCATTCGCCACACGGTGGGCGGAGCGCACAGAGTCGTGATCGGTTTACTGGCCAGCATGTTGAGCACGGCCTTCGCACTGAAACGCGAATAGTTGTACGCGAACACGGTGGCCCCAGCATTCCACGGGGCAAACACGCAACTCCAGGCATGTTTCGCCCAACCCGGCGAACTGATGTTCCAGTGTACGTCGTCAGGCTGCAAACCGATCCAATACATCGTGGACAGGTGCCCGACTGGGTAGCTCTGCTGGGTGTGGTGCACCAACTTCGGCTCCGCGGTTGTTCCCGATGTGAAGTACAGCAGTAGGGGGTCGGCGGCGCGACTCGCGCCTTCCGGCGTGAATGACCCCGATTCGCCGTAAGCCTCTTCCAGCGGGCGCCACCCCGGTATCGCTTCGCCGACGCAGATGCGCGTGTAGCCGCCGCTCAGAGCGGCAAACTTGCCGGCGTGAGCCGATCCTACGATCGCGTGGCGCACCTCGCCTCGATCCAGCCGGTCCCGCAGGTCATCGGTTCCAAGCATCGCGGCCGCGGGAATCACCACGGCGCCGATCTTAAATGCAGCTAATAGAGCCTCCCAGAGTGGCACTTCATTGCTGAGCATGAGGAGAACATGGTCGCCGCGCCGCACACCCAAGCGTTGCAAGAAGCAGGCGACCTTAGCCGATCGCTCCGCCAGCTCCGCAAAGCTGGCCTTGATTTCCGCGCCGCTGTCATCCACTACCCATAGCGCCGTGCGTGCGTTGCCAGCTGCCATGACATCGAAGTAGTCCAGCGCCCAGTTGAATTCGTCGAGCTTGGGCCAGCGAAATTGCCGACACGCAAGTTCATATTCGGTGCGGTGAGCGAGCAGAAAATCACGGGCCTTCAGGAATTCGGCGCCGCCATTCACCATATTGCCCCCATCATTGTTCCGTCTCGCCGCGGTTTACGGAAAGATCCCATTCTTGTAATCGGTCAAGATTTCACTGGCAGCGCGAGCCCCTTCCTCGGCTGCGCCTTCCATGTACCCTTGAAAGTCCGTGGAACAGTGCTCTCCGGCGAAGTGGCAGTGGCCGGATCGCTCTTTCTCGGAGCCGCTGAACAGCGTATATTGGCCAACCTTCCAATTAAAGTAGGACCCCAGCAGATACGGACTCCTCCAAGGCGTATCAAGCGTTGCCCGGCCATTCCACTGGCCCGTGATGCCCGAAAACACGGGCTCAAGCTGGCCCAGGAACGCGGAGGCGTACCCTTGGATGACCGAAGGATCACCCAAATCGCCGGTGAAAGAGGCTCCTATGTTGCCTCCGGTGTAATCCACAAGTATTCCTGTGGCCCCGGGCTGGGCGCGCGTCACTTCCCAGGTGTTCTGATATCCGGTGTCGGAGTAGCTGGAACCTGTACTGACACCCCACGGTCCAGATTCGTTCCAAAATCGATTCGCGAACTGAAGATGCAGCTTCGAATTCGTTCCATAATCCAGTTGCTGAATGCCGGTGACCTTGACAGCATTAAATCCAGAGTGGCTATAATCCAGATTGCGCAAGACGGAGAAAGGAATCGTCAGAATCACGCGATCGGCGATGATGTCGAAATGCGAGAACCCGCTACTAAAGCTGAGTGTATAACTCGCGTCGTCATTCCGAGAAATCGCGGTCAAAGACGTCCCCGTCACGATGCTTTCCGCGGGCAGCAACGCGGCGATTGCTTTGGGCAACTGGTCGTTGCCTCCACGCATGTGATACCGCTCGTCGGATCGTCCGAACAGGCTGAGGTTTCCCGGTGAGTTGTAGCCAAGCAGGTATACCAGGTTGAGCGAACTTTGGATATTCGTCTCTGCCCCGTACTCGATGTTGTACGCTACGTCCAGCAACTGACCCAGGGGGGAGCCGTGTCCGCCCGGAACACGGGCCTCGATCCATTCGTAGACGCTGAGGCCGTCCAAGGCCAAGCCGGCGAAATTGTAGCTGTTGTAAAGCGTCGGGTATCCGGCGGCGCGGAGATCGTCTTTCACGGCGTGATAGACCGGCTTGAAGTCCGCGTTGGCCTGAGCAGCCGTGTAGTAGTGACCGGCGAAGGAGTAGGTACCGGTCGAATGCCGGGGCTCGGCTGCCTTGAGGTCGTCCACCGGAATGTTGAAGCGATTGGCCAGTTTCAGGATCGTCTTATGGCCGGAGTCGATCAACTCTCCGCAATGTTCGGTAACCTGGCCGTTGGCCCACGACGTGGAATTCGAATACATTCGCCCGCCGATTCTGCCAGACGCTTCGTAGACAGTCGAAGCGTAGCCGGCGTCACTCAAAACCAAAGCTGCATTCAGACCAGCGATTCCCCCACCGACGATCGCGATTCGCGGCGAGCCGGCGGCTGACAGTCTCGCGGGACGAGCCAGGACCCGAACTGCCGCCGCGCCTCCCGCGGCCTTCAAGAATCCGCGGCGTGTGTGGCGCAGGCGGTGACGCTCCGCCTGGATCTCATCCACCGAGCGGCCGAGCTTTTCTGCGATTTCAAGATCACGATACAACTGCTGGAACCAACGCAGGAGAGGTGTGTGGGCCATTAGCGTGCTCCGTTTCTAAATAATGACACCCAGTTTACTCGACGAAGGCCTTCGTCTGCGGTGGCTCGATGTGCGCGGGGCATCGATCCCGGCGTGCCGGCTCGGCCCACAAGTCCTGCCGCGGCCCCACCTGCCGCATGCGCATGAAACGTTCGCGAATCGCCGCGTCTCTACATGCGGAATCTCCGGTATTTTGGGTCGATGCCCCTCATCCACACAAGCATGCCGGATGCTACCCTGAGCCTGCCGCGCCCACCCGGGGCGCGAGGAGATGGCGCATGACATCGTCGAGAAGAGCGTTTCTGAGTTTAGCGGCGAGCTCGGCTGGAGCCTCCCCACTGACGGCGCGGCCGAGTGGCGCCGCGGAGTTGCCGCAGGGCCGTATCTCGCCCATGGATGGCGTACGGCGCGAAAAGATCAAGATCACCGGCCTCAAGGTGATCAGCCTCGGCTACCGGCTCAAGCCGGAAGAGGAGTGGCCAGACGGCGACGACAACGTCATCATCTACAAGACCGAGTCAGTGATCGTGGAACTCACCACGGACGTAGGCCTGAAGGGCATCGGTGGCGCCTCCCGCTACAACGCCCCGGCGCAGATGAAGGAGTACGCCGAGGCCGTAGTGAAGCCGGCCATCCTGGGCAAGAACCCGTTCGACGTGGAATATCTCGCCGCGGGCCTGTGCGGGCCGCGGGCCCGCGGCGTATGGGCGGGCGTGGACACCGCCATGTGGGACATCATCGGCAAGGCCAAAGAGCTTCCGCTCTACAAAATCCTGGCCACCGACACCAAGCCCGTCACGCACATCCGCATGTACGCCTCGGGCGGCGAGTTCACCTGGCAGAAGGGCTCCCGCTTCGTGGGACCGGACGACCTGGTGAAGCAGGCCCTGCGCCACAAGGCGGCCGGCTACACTGCCTTCAAGTACCGGCCCGGCGGCGGTTTCGGAAGGTTGGGCATCAAGATAGCGGATTACATCCCGTACATGCGTGATCTACGCGGGGCTGTGGGATCGAACTTCGACCTGATTCAGGAAGCCAACACACGATGGTCGATGGAGCAGTGCATGGAGATCGCTCCGGTGCTCGAAGAGCTGAAGTACCTCTGGTTCGAGGAGCCCACGCGCAAGAACATCGACGACTACGTCAAGCTCAAGAGGTACCTGCCCACGGTGAGGATCTCCGGCGGCGAGACCATGCCGAACCGCGCCACCCTGGCCGAATGGGTGGACCGCGGCGCCTACGATATCGTGCAGCCCGGCTGTGACGACGCCGGCGTCACTGAGTGCTGGCACATGGCTCGCATGGCCGGCAGCCGGGGAAAGCTCATCTGCCCTCATAACTGGCAGGACGGGCTGATCACTGCGGCCAACGCGCACCTGCTGGCTGCCGTGCCGAACCGCTTCCTGCTGGAATCAAACATGACTCCCAACCCGTTCAAGGAGGGGTTGTTCAAAGAGAAGTTCCAGGCGGTCGACGGCTACATCGAAGTGCCCCAGAAGCCGGGGCTGGGTGTGGAACTCAAGGAGGGGCTGGAGGAACTGTATCCGCCGATTCCGGGCAACTGGAACATGCCCGACCCGAACTTCCCCCGGTAGCTCCGGATCGTTTCCTTCTCTGGGGGCCGGACGGGCTCCGGCAAGGCCAGCAATCATCTCCCCCCGAATAGGCCACCCGGCCGCATGTCGACCTGATTGTGGACGGCCAGGTGGACGGCAATACCGAGATGCCCGGCCACAAGTCAGCCCGCCCGCGCGACTCCGTTAGGTTTGTACGTCTACAATGACTGATAGTCAACCGAGGCGCAAGCTGAATAGGGGTGAAATGAGCATTTCAACCGGTTCCATCGTTCTGAGTTGAAGCTTCCGTTCCAGCCCAGGAGTTTTCGCAATTTGAACGCGACTACGATTCCCGTACTCTCATTTTTCATGCGCTGGGCCTGCATGCTACTTTTCTGCTGCACCGGCATGTGTTCCGCCCGGGAGCCCGTTCTTCCACAGGGCGAGGCTCCGCCCGCGCTGGTGAGCCCTCATTTTCCAGACCGCCTCCACGAGTTCGTCTGGCGAAACTGGAATGCCGTCGAACCGGCAAAGCTCGCCCGGATCGTCGGTGCCTCCACCGGGGACATCACCCGGCTGGCTGCGTCCATGGGATTGCCCCCTGCCGCTACGGTCCCCGCCGCACAAAGGGAACGGGGTTACATCACCTTAATCCGGAGGAACTGGCATCTTCTGCCTTACGATCAGTTGCTCCAGCTTTTAGAAATGACGCCCGAGCGCCTGGCCTTCACCCTGCGCGAAGACGACATGCTGTGGGTCAAGCTCGGGCGCTTGAAACCGAGGTGCAAGCCGCTCCGATATCATCTTCCAGACCATGCGGCGATGCTGCGCGAAGCCGAGATTCGCCGGGTCGTCGAAAAGGAATTTGGGCCGGAGATCCGCCGCGCGGCCGAACCGCGTTTCGATTTCGTACAGCGTCTCAGCGACCCGCTTCCTGACTTCTCTCCTCCCCAGCCGGACCGCGTCCGGCCGGAACCTCTGCGGATTGTCTATTCGTATTTGGCGGTCTACGGCGATCCCCTGTCCAATCCAAAACTGGATCCCTATCCCGACGGACTCCTCCAGCGGTTGTCGTCGGTCGGAGTGAATGGGGTCTGGCTGCACGTGGTTTTGCGCGACCTGGCGCCAGGCGGGCCGGCGTTTCCTGAGTTTGGTGCCGAATCCGCGCAGCGCCTCGCCCGGCTGCAATCGCTGGCCAGACGCGCCGCGCGCTTTGGAATCGGCATCTACCTGTACCTGAACGAACCGCGCGCGATGCCCGAGTCCTTCTTCCGTGCACGGCCCGAACTGGCCGGCGTGCATGAGGAAGGATACGCGACCTTGTGCACCTCCCAGGCGGCGGTCCGGAATTGGATTTCCGGGGCCCTGGCGCACGTATTCTCGACCGTGCCCGAACTGGCTGGAGTCTTCACCATGACGGCTTCGGAAAACCTCACCAACTGCGCCTCCCACGGCCGCTGGCGGGAGTGTCCCCGATGCAGAAACCGGAGCGATGCCGAGATCATCGCCGAAGTCAATGCAGCCATCGAAACCGGCATTCACCGCGGCAACCCCCAGGCGAAGGTTCTGGTGTCGGACTGGGGCTGGAGGGGCCACGGCCCTGCGCCGGACATCATCGCTCTGCTTCCGAAATCGGTTTGGCTGATGTCGGTCAGTGAATGGTCCAAGCCCATCGAACGCGGCGGAATCCAAACCAAGGTAGGCGAGTATTCCATCTCCGCGGTGGGACCGGGGCCGCGAGCCGTCGGCGAGTGGGCGGCCGCCAGCCGGGCCGGACTCCGGAGAGCAGCCGAGGTTCAGTTCAACAACACCTGTGAAATCGCCAGCATTCCGTATCTCCCCGTGATGGATCTGATCGCCGAGCACATCCGCAACCTCGCGCCTGCTAAGCTGGACGGAATGCTGATTGGCTGGACGATGGGCGGATATCCTTCTCCCAACTTTCAACTTGTTCAGCGGCTGGGCCGCATGCCCACTCCGGACATCGACACGGCGTTGGATGCGATGGCAGCGGAGCGGTTCGGCCCCGAGGGTGCCCCTCATGCGCGCAAAGCGTGGACCCTGGTGAGCAAGGCTTTTCGCCAATATCCGTTTCACATCAGCGTCGTGTATACCTCTCCGGTGCAGATCGGTCCGGCAAACCCGCTCTATCCGTCGAAGACCGGGTACAAGGCCACCATGTGGGGGATCCCCTACGACGACCTGGACAGTTGGCGCGGTCCATATACGCCGGAGGTGCTTGCGGCACAGTTCGAAAAGATGGCCGACGGGTGGGAACCGGGAATTGCGGAGTTACAGGCCGCGGTGGAGAAGTCACCCCCGGAGCGGCGCAGTGCTGTGGCGGAGGACCTGCGATTCGCCCGGGCAGCCGCCATCAATTTCCGGTCTGTCGCGAACCAGGCGCGCTTCATCCTCGCGCGCGACGCGCTGGTCGATTCCTCGAAGCCTCTCGCGCCCGAGCAGCAGCGGCGCTTGCGGCTGGAGATGAAGGACCTGCTGGAATCCGAGATCGCACTGGCGCGGCAGCTCTTTACCCTCACCAGGGACGACTCGCGGATCGGTTTTGAACCTTCCTGCCAGTACTTTTACCTACCCCTGGACTTGGTGGAAAAAGTGGTCAACTGCCGGTGGTTATTGAAGCAATTCAGTGAGTGAGGCTCGGGCTCAAATGCATGCGGGCTTTCATCGGGATCTGTTGGAAAGCAAGCTACGTACAAACGTGAGCCGCCGGCGGTTCCTCAGCCGCGCGGGGAGCCTTCTGCCGGTGACCCTGATCGGATCCGCGCTATCGGTGGGATGCCGCGCATCGCGCACGGCGTCCCCCGGGAAATCCACGGGCGGCGGAAAACTCGGTGGCGTGCTCAACTTCTTCGGATACGATGGCGAAGACGGCGCAAGCGTCGCGAAGCCTTTTCTGGAGTCTCACGGCATCCGGCTACAGACAACGTTTCAGAGTTCCGCGGACGAGGCGCTTACGCGGTTCCAGACCGGCGGACGCGGAGCCATGGATATTGTGGCCTCCAACAAGGATTTTCATCGGGCGATTCTGGCTTCCGGCGTGGAGTTCCTCCTGCCGCTGGATATGAACCGGATTCCGAACGCGGACGGCCTGTTCCCGGCCTTCAAGAATGCACCCTGGCTGACGCGCGGCGGCAGAACCTTTGCCGTACCCCTGATCTGGGGAGACGAGCCTTGCGTCTACAATCCGAAAAAATGGAAAGGCGTTCCGCCGAAATATACGGACTTTGCGGATCCCCGGTATAAAGGCGAGTTGGTCTTCCTCAATGACCCGTACTCCAACATCTGGTTATTCGCCACTTCGCTCAACATGCCGCAGCCTCACCTGCTCACCCAGAAACAACTGGACCAGGTCATCGCCGCTATGCTCACGGTAAAACCCAATATCGTGGCGTTCGGTGCGTCGCTCGGAGATATGGCCGACATCCTGATTCGTGGAGATGCATCCATGGCGATCGGCGGCTGGGTGTTCCAGGCGGTGATTGCAGCCGAAAAGGGCGTCGAGTTGCGTGTGGCTTCGCCGGGTACCGACGGGACCTTCTTCTGGTCGGATGCCTATGCGATCGCGCTGGATGCCCCCGACCTCGACAATGCATACGCCTTCATCGACTTCATGATGCGGCCCGAGTCCAATGCCGCGATTGCGTCCAAGCTCGGCTCCGGCGCCACCATCGAGAAAGCCGTTGACCTCATAGACAAAAAGCTCAGGGATCTCCATCCGTATGACATCGTGCGCAAGCCCAACGGTGGAATCCTGAACACGCAGATCGTGATTCCGCCGCAGGAAGACCGGGGAGACATCGTGGGGGCGGCAAAGTGGGCCAAAGCGTGGGAAGCCTTCCGGCTGAGTTAAAGGCCCGGGCAGCTTTGCGCAGCGAATCGAGTGCGGATGCCGTCACCGACTGAGACACCGGAACATCAGGGAGACCGCCTCCCGGCGGTGCTACGCCTGGTAGGACCTGCCTCGGCGTTCTATGTTGCGTTTTTCCTGGCGCCCATTCTGATTCTCTTCGCTCTCAGTTTCTGGAGCATGCGCGGCTTTAACCTGGCGCCGGGCTTCACTCTCTTGAATTACTTGCAGGGCATGACATCCAGCCTCTATCGTGCCGTACTCCTTCGAACCGTCCTGGTCGGTTTTATCACGGCTTGTCTGGTGGTCCCGGCGGCGTACCTGTATTCGTATCTCATGCGGTTCGTCTTTGCGCATCGGGCGCAGTTGCTGCTGGATCTGGTCCTGGCTTCCATGTTCAGCGGGTACCTGGTGCGCATCTATGCCTGGCGCACCATCCTCGGAAAGGATGGCATTCTCAACTCTGTCCTGCTGGAGGTGCACTTCATCGACAAGCCTCTTCGATTTCTCATCTTCAGCAACTGGGCCGTGATCATCACGCTGGTGGGATTGCTGATTCCGTTGGCACTCTTGCCCATTTATTCCTCCATGTCCAACGTTTCCAAAGACCACCTGGAGGTAGCCAGGGATCTCGGTTCCAGCGGATTCCATCTCCACCGGACGATCCTGATTCCCATGACGCTTCCCGGACTAAGGATGGCGTTTGCCTTCGCTTTCCTGTTGTCCGTGGGTGACTTCGTGGTTCCTGCGTTGGTGGGCGGGACGCAAGGCCTGATGATCGGAAACGTGATCGCCGACCAGTTCCGCGGCATCGGCTCCAACTGGCCTCTCGGCGCCGCGCTGGCCGTCCTCGTCATGGCCGCCGTCCTTGCCATCTGGTATGCGATCACCCGCATATCCCGGGGGGTCCTGGAGCGATGACTGGACCTCGGACAAGGGCGCATGGCCTTCTCGCATGGGGGTTCGCGGTGGCCGTCCTGCTCTATCTCTTTGTTCCTGTCGCGGTCACGGTCCTGTTCTCGTTCACCACGTCTCCGCGGCTGAGCTTGCCTGTAACGGGGCTAACTCTGGATTGGTATGAGAAGGCATTTTCCAACCCCCTGTTCACCGATGCGCTCGCCAATAGCCTGATCCTGGCATTCCTCAGCGCCGTGGTTGCAGGAGTGCTTGGAGCTTCTTTCGCCTTCGGAGTTGCGAGGCTCAGGCGGCGCACCCGCAACATCCTCTTGACCGCCGGCGTGCTGCCTGCCATCGTCCCGGCGCTCGTTCTCGGCATCTCGCTAGCGCTGTTCTTTCAGGAGGCCGGGCTTTCCCAAGGACTGCGCAATGCGGCTATCGGACAGGCCCTGGTGGGCCTTCCCTTTGTGATCCTGACCATGTATGCCCGCCTCGAAACCTTCGACTTCTCCACGCTGGAAGCGGCACGTGATCTCGGAGCATCTCCTTGGCGGGCCTTCCGCGATATTACCTTTCCCCTGGTCCGGCCATCCTTGCTGGGCGCTGCGCTGCTCGCCATGGCGCTCTCGCTCGATGACTTTGTGGTCACCTGGTTCAACGTGGGGAGCAGGCAGACCTTGCCGGTGCTGATCTGGGGTCTTCTGCGCAGGGGCATCGATCCCTCGATCAATGCGCTGGCATCCACGGTATTGCTCTCTCTCGTCACCCTGGTCGTGCTGGCGAAGCTCTTAAATCGGAAGAAGCTATGAGCCGGTTTGCCGTGGAGGTCATAGGCGTGGCGAAGAGATTTGGGAAAGTGGCCGCGCTCGACGGGATCCATCTGACCATCCGGCCGAACGAGTTCGTCTCGCTCCTGGGCCCGAGTGGCTGTGGGAAATCCACCCTGCTGCGAATCGTCGCTGGCTTCGAGTTCCCGACCACGGGACGTGTGCTCATCCACGGCAAAGACACGACGCGTGTGCCTCCGGAGCGCCGGCCCACCAACATCGTTTTCCAGCGGGGCGCGCTATTCCCGCATATGAACGTTTTCGACAACATCGCCTACAGCCTGAAATTGCGAAAGTGGCCCAAGCCGCGAATCGCCGCCAAGGTGGAGGAGATGCTCTCCCTGGTGCATTTGGAAAACCTGGGCCACCGTGGGGCCACGGAACTGAGCGGCGGACAGATCCAGCGTGCCGCGCTCGCCAGGGCGCTGGCAGCGGAACCGAGCGTCCTCCTCCTCGATGAGCCTTTGTCCGCGCTGGATCTCAAGCTTCGCCAGCAGATGCAGATCGAGCTTCGGGCGATTCAGCGGAAGCTGCGCGCGACCTTCCTATTCGTCACCCACGATCAGACCGAGGCGCTGGTCATGTCGGATCGTATCGCGATCATGAATGAAGGACGGATCATTCAGGAAGGCACCCCGCAAGAAGTGTATACCCGGCCTGTCTCTGCATTTGCCTCCGGGTTCATCGGCGAAACCAATCTGCTGCAAGGCATCGTCGTGAGCACGGAGGATCTGGTTGTGACTCTCGCGGTTGGCGAAGAAGGCCACTTCCGGGCGAAGACTTCACTGCCGTTGGCGCCCGGCACACGCGTGACGCTCTCCGTGCGGCCGGAGGCCATCCGGGTCGGGGTGCGCGAATCCTCCGGCAACGGCCAGGGCATGCTCGGGCACATTGGAGAGGTCGTGTACCTGGGCAGCCGGATCCGGATTGGAGCCGTAACCAGGAACGGCGCGGTGGTATGGGCGGACCTTCGCGACGACGAGGCTGAGGGCCTGAAGGCAGGCACGCCGGTGGTCTTGAGCTGGGCGCCATCGGCGGCGAGCGTTTGGGCAGAAAGTTCAGATTGAAGCCGGCCCGGCATTTTCCAACTTTTTGGAGGCTAGAATGACGTTTCTCAGCGACAATGCGCCACGCCGCAGTGTGAATCTCGCCATTATTCACGGATATGTCGTCACGATGGACGAGCACCGCAGGGTCTTCGCGGACGGCGCGGTCGCGATCGCCGGCCGTGACATCGTCGCCGTGGGTCCAACCGCAGAGATCCTCGCACAGTTCGAACCCGCGCGCACCATCGATGCCGCCGGCGGTGTCGTCCATCCGGGTTTTGTGGAATGCCACACCCACGTCACCTACCACATCGCGCGCGGCGCCTTCGGCGATACGATCTCCTATGCCGAACTGGGCCGCAAACGGAGTGCGCCTTCGTCAACGCCATAGACGAGGACGCAGAGTATGCTTCGACCCTGCTCGCCTGCTTCGAGATGGTGGGCAATGGAACGACCTGTTTTATTGAAGCCGGTACGGCGTATTCGCCCGCGGCGGTCGCAACGGCCAGCGAGGCCTTCGGGATGCGCGGCCTCGTGGCGGACCCTTTCCTGTGGGACGCGGAGGAAACGCCGGGCGGCTACAATGCCTACCGGCTGGAGCGGGCGCCAGCCAGTACGAAAAGGGCACTGTCCCTGCTCGGGACGGAACTTCGCCGCAATCGGGACCCGAATGCGCTGGTAGGCGGCCATATCGCAATCGCCGGCATGGGCACGGCTACTGACGAACTGGAACGAGCTGCGAAAGCCGCCGCGGATGGGGCCGGCACGGTGCTCAACCAACACCAGTCGTATTACCAGGTCGATACCGAGACGGACGACCGGCGGCACGGCCGTCACGCCATCCTGCATCTGGAGGACATTGGCGTCTTAGGGGAGAATTGCCTCTTCTCGCATATGAATGTGATCCGCGAAGACGAGATCGAGCCGATTGTGCGCAGCGGATTGTCGATCGCGTGGTGTCCCGCGGGCTCCATGCTATGGGGTGTCGGCGGCACGTTCCACGGCCGTCATGCCGAGCTATATCATCGCGGTGTCAACATCGCGTTGGGGTCGGACTCAGCGAACTGGTCGAATCGCTTTGACCTGTGCTTGCAAAGCTACCTGGCGGTCCTCTCGGCGCGCGAGAAGTGCGGCAACCGGACCATTCTGACGGCCGAGGATGCGCTCGCGATGGCAACCATCAACGGAGCCAAGGCGGTCGGCCTCGATGCGCGGATCGGGTCGCTGGTTCCCGGCAAGCGTGCTGACCTCGTCGTGCGCGCCAATGACATCGCGGAGGCATTTCCTTTGACGGACCCGATTTCACAGCTTGTTTACAGCGCCGGGGCAAAGAGCGTGCACACCGTTTTGATCGATGGCCGTGTCGTGCTTGAAGCGAGACGCCCGACGCGTGTCGATCCGCGGTCCATCTTCGACGCTGTCGAGACGTCGGTCAAGCGGATCTTCGACCGCATGGGATATCGGTTCCAGCCGAATTGGGCTCCGCTCGACCAGCCTGGCGACAGATAAATCGGAACTTGACCACACAGGCATGGCACAGCATTCGGCGCCAACCAAGCCGGCCGGTGGATTCATATGTTTCAGACCTGTTTATACTAGATTAGCAACGGGAGGTTCTATGGCTCGGACGCCAGTCTCGCGCCGTTTCTTTCTCGGCGGTGTCACTGCGGGGGTGGCCGCGCAGGTAAGTGCCGCGGCGGGCATCAAACCCGGCGATCTGCCCGACTTGACCATCAAGGAGGTCAAAGTCTACGTCACCGACCATGGGCGGCTGGCTTCGGTGGTGACCAAGAGCGGTATCGAGGGCAACTACACCCTCGGCGATCGATACTGGCACCCGGATTGGAACAACGCCGGGTGGGTAGAGTTCGCCAAACAAGCCCTCTCCGGCAAGAGCGCGATCGAGCGGCCCGCCCTCACCTCGCAGTGGGATCCGCCCAAGCGCCGGCGCGGACAAAGCTCCTACGCCTCCGCCATCGACAATTGTCTGTGGGATATCGCCGGCAAGGCGGTCGGCTTGCCCGTTTACCAGATACTCGGCGCATACCGCGACCGCGTCATGGCTTATGCCAGCTCCCAGCACATGAAGACAGTGGACGACTTCGTCCAATCCGTCCTCCAATGCAAGGCCGAAGGCTTCCGCGCATATAAGATTCATCCGCCGGAACTGCCCTCCCGCGGCAACGGCAGCGACTACAAACTCGACATGGAGGTCTGCAAGGCGGTGCGCAAGGCCGCCGGCGACGACTTTATCCTGCTTATGGACCCAGTGGGAGTGTACAGCCGGCAGGAGGCCATGGCCGTCGGCCGCCTGCTCGATGAGCTCAAGTTCGTGGCGTTTGAAGATCCCATCCCCACCAAGGACATCGAAGGCCTCGCCGAGCTCTGCCGCGCGCTCGACGTGCCCATCCATGCCGGTGAATTCATCTTCTCCATCTACGACTACGCCGAGTACCTCCGCCGCGGCGCGGTGGACGTGGTCCGCTTCATCGTGGATAACGTCGGCGGCATCACCGGCGGCATGAAGATCGCCAACCTTGCAGAATGCTTCGGCATGGAATGCGCCCCGCACAATTGGGGCGATACGCTCGACCACGCCGTGCATTTCCATTGCGAATTGGCCATGCCGAACAACGTCTGGTTCGAGATGACCGTGCCGCAGGGCGTCTACGCCAGCCCGTACATGAAGGACCAGATCCGCATCGCCGCCGACGGCTACGTACATGCCCCAGTCAAACCCGGACTCGGCTATGAGATCGACCACAACATTCTGGACAACCTGACCAAACGCATCGAGCGTTGACGGCAAGAATACGAAAGGACTATGCCAATGCAAGTCGGATTCATTGGTCTGGGCATCATGGGGCAGCCCATGGCTGCCAACCTGATCAAAGCCGGTTTCACGCTGACGGTCTTCGACCGCGACGAGGCGCGCGCCGTGCCGCTCGTCGAGATGGGGGCGCAAGCCGGAGCCTCACCGGCGGCGGTCGCCGGAGCGAGCGAGATGGTCGTCACCATGCTCCCCGAAACGCCTCACGTGGAGGCCGTGCTGTTCGGAGAAAACGGAGTAGCGCAAGCCCTCGAACCGGGCTCCGTCTTCATCGATATGAGCACCATTTCGCCCAGCGCAACCGTGGAGTTTGCCGGGCGCCTGCGCGAGCGCTCCGTTGAATTGCTGGATGCGCCGGTGAGCGGCGGCCAGCCTGGGGCCAAGGCGGGGCGCCTGTCCATCATGGTGGGCGGCGACCGGGCGGCTTACGACCGCGCCCTGCCACTCTTCCAGGCCATGGGCAACAACGTGGTCTACACGGGGCCCAACGGCTACGGACAGAAGACTAAACTCGTCAACCAGATTGTCGGCTCGCTGAACCTCCTGGCCATGGTTGAGGGCGTGCGCGTTGCCTCGGCTGCCGGGCTGGATCTGAAACTCACGCTGCAAGCCGTCGCCGGCGGTGCGGCAGGTTCTTGGATGTGGTCGAATCTCGGTCCGCGCGTGGCCGAACAGGATTACCGCCCGGGCTTCATGATCCGCCATCACGCCAAAGACCTCCGCCTCACCGTCCAACTGCTCGAAGAACTGGGGATAGCCGCGCCCGGCGCCGAGTTGTGTCACCGGCTCTTCCAGGAAGCCATGCAAAAGGGCTTTGGCGAACTCGGCAACCAGGGCCTCATCAAACTGTGGTGGTAAACCGATGAAACGAATCCTTTCGATCCTGGCCGCCGTGCTCCTGGCGCTCTGTAGCTGCGCGGGCGCCGACGGCTCCTCCGCGCGGCTGGCGGCGGAGACCTTCGATTCCGGCTTCGCGCTCTCGCACGCCACGTTCAACGGTATGCTGTCCGCGAGCGACGGGAAGATTTACTACGTGCTGTGCTCCGATTCCATCGACGCCGGCGCGCAGATGTATTCCTACGACCCCGCCACCAACCAGATCCGGCACTTGGGCGACCTTACCGAAGCTTCCGGGGAGAAGGGTCTCAAAGCCATTCCGCAGGGCAAGAGCCACGTCAACTTCGTTGAATGGAACGGAAAGCTCTATTTCGCCACGCACGTGGGCTACTACACCATTCAGAACGGTATAGAGAAAATGGGCGTGCCGCCCCTCGGCTACAAACGGTATCCCGGCGGCCATTTTCTGTCCTACGACATCGCTTCCGGAGTGTTCCAGAACCTAGGCAATGCACCCGCCGAGCAGGGCATCCTGGCCATGAGCATGGACACCAAGCGCAGTCGTCTCTACGGATTGACCTGGCCGAACGGCTATTTCCTGCGCCTCGACCTCGCCACGCATGACCTCAAAAATCTCGGCCCCACCTCCAAGGAAGGCGAAGTCGGCAACGGCGCCAACTACCGCGTCTTGTGCCGCTCGCTCCCCGTGGACCCCGAGGACGGCTCCGTCTACTTCACCACCGCCGATGGCGACATCCTACGCTACCGCTACGACAGTGACAGTCTCGAAACCGTACAGGGCGAAAACCTCCGCAAGGATTACTTTGGCTCGTTCAACCCCTCGGCGGGCGGAGGCATGGCCTACAACTGGCGTCAGACCTTCTGGTACGCCCCGGAAAAGATGATCTACGGACTGCACGGGCGCTCCGGCTACCTGTTCCGGTTCAATCCTCGCGTACCCCGCGTGGAAGTGATCGAACGCCTCGCCTCGGAGCCTTCCAAACGCAGCGGCATGTACGATTCCTTCGCTTACGGGTATCTCAGCTTCGCTCTCGGTCCGGACGGGCGAACCGTCTACTACCTGACCACCGGTCCCGCCGCCGGGAACGCGCCCCGCCCCCGCCGCGGACGCGCGGAGGACCTGCGCCTCGTCACCTACGATATCCCCACCGCGAAGTACGAGGACCACGGCGCCATCTTCCTGCCCGACGGACAGCGCCCCACGCTCGTGCACTCCATCGCCATCGCCCGCGACAATGCCATCTATGCGCTCGCCAGTTTCAACCGCAACGGGCGCCAGATGAGCGATCTGATCCGCGTTCGCATGAAATAGGGTTTCATACTTGTACCTCTTGAATTCGAGACGTATTTGCAGTAAGATCCAGGTGCGAGAGGCAGGTTATGCTCGTTGCGCAAGAAGTAAAGGTTTGCCCCTATTGCCAGGAGGTCACCGAAGGTTTGGTGTGCCGATCCTGTGGAAGCCTGCTCGCCGCCACCGAGGACTTGGTCTTCGGCCAGGACCTCCCGCCTGAACAAGCACCGCAGTGCCCGTACTGTTCCGAGGAAATTCAGCCGGACGCGGCGGTATGCCACTCCTGCGGGAGCCTGCTCGCCGCCCACGGATAGCCGCGCTACCAGATCGCCTTCTCGTCCTCGAGCGGCAGGGAGACCGGAGCCCCGAGCTTGGCCGAAAGATACATGGCTAGGCACCACTCGAGCGTCGGACGCACGCCAGGCAGCGTAATCATGGGTTCACCCCCGCTCAGAATGGCCTTGGCCAGGTCTTCGATCACCGCCTGATGATCCTGAAATCCCAGGTCGGCTGCTCCCGTCGCGCCGGTTGCCACGGCTGCGCTGCCGTACGAGCGGATCTCCGCGTCTTCGGGGCGCTCGTCCCGGAATTTCCACGTATCCATGCGCTCCCCAGACATGATCGCGGTTCCGTTCTCGCCGTTGATCTCGATGCGGATATCGGTCCCCGGCCATAGCGCCGTGGATGCCTGCACCACGCCCTGCGCGCCGCTCTCATAGTCCACGAAAGCCAGCAGCGTGTCCTCCAGGTCGATCGCGGGATGCGCCAGGTTCCGCATCCGCGCGTGCACCGTCCGAGCCGGGCCGGCCAAATATTGCAGCAGGTCCACATAGTGAAATGCCTGCTGAATCGTGACACCCGCGCCCGACCTTCGCGACATGCGCCACGCATCGGAGCGGTAATAATCCGCCGAGCGGAACCATTTCATGTAGGCGTCCGCGTGGTAGATGGTCCCGAACCTGCCCTCGCGCGCTGCCCTCCGGATCGCCTGCACGGCTTTCCGAGTACGGCACTGCACGCTGACGCAGGCCTTCACCCCGGCCGCCTGACAGGCCTTGATCATCTCGTCCGTCTCCCGCAGCGTCATCGCCGGCGGCTTTTCGATCAGCACGTGCTTGCCCGCGGCGGCAGCTTTCATGACGGCATCGTAGTGCAGGTGATTCGGAGTTAGCACGCTCACCGCGTCCACCGCCGGATCTTCGAGCATGACCTCGAGCGACGGATAGCCTTTGCAACCGAAAGCACTGGTGATCTTGGCCATCCGCCCGGCGTCCAGATCCGTCACCCCGATCAGTTCCGCCACCTGTGAGGCCTGCAATGCCCGCGCGTGAAACGGCGCGATCAGTCCCGCGCCCAGTAATCCGAAACCCACACGTGAATCCCGCATATGGCTCCTCGATCGACGATCATCTGTTACCAGGCTTGCACGAAACGCAGCAGGCTGACCGCCGCAGTGCAGATATCATCCATGCGGATGTGCTCTTCGCGGGAGTGCGCCACCGAAAGGCTGCCTGGTCCGAATACCACCGAAGGAATCTTGAGCTGATTGTTGTAGAACCAGGAATCGCAAGACGCGGTCATGGCCCCGATCTCCCCACGCAGTCCGCTATCCTGGCAAGCCGCGGCCAGTCCCGCGGCCAAAGGGTGGCTCGGGTCGAGCACGTGCGAATCGTGCCGGTACATGAAATCCAGCCGGTGATGCGCCCGCAGCCATTCATCGGCGTTATCCAGGATCGCCTGCCGCACCTCGTCCATCACCTGGTACCGCGTCTTGTTCGGCAGCAGCCCCAGCACGCCTTCGATCACCGCCTGCGCCGGCGCCGATGCCGGCCAGTTCCCGGCTTGCAACTTTCCGAACGTGATCGGCATGGGATTGGGGTATTGGTCGAACAGCGGGATCCCGCGTGAAGCAGCCAGCAGGCGCGCGTGGTAAGCCTCCAGAATCTCGATCACCCGGATGGCCATCTTAAGGGCGCTCACCGTGTCCCCCGCCCGCCCGCTGTGTCCTGGTTTGCCCGTGCACGTCACGCGGAACCAGACCGCGCCCCTTACCGACGACAGGATTCGCAGATCCGTCGGCTCCATCACGATGCATCCATCGGCGCGCTCGCCTCTGCGGATCATCGCCAGCGTACCGTTCCCGCCAACTTCCTCTTCCACCACCAGGTGCGCCAGCAGGTCGCCATCCAACCGAACGCGCATGCGGTTGAGTGCCGCCAGCACCGTGTAAATGGTCGCCACCTGACCTTTCGCGTCGCACGCGCCCCGCCCCCGCACGACCCCGTCCTCCGCCGCGGGGTCGAACGGGCGATCCTGACCTTCCGATGCCGGCACCACGTCCAGATGCGTATTGAATAGCAGCGACCGCCCGCCGTTCGTCCCCGGCACCCGCAGGCGCAGATTCGCGCGCCCTTCGTACTCGAGCCCGGGCACCGGATCGGCGTAATCCTCGTCGCGCCGCAGATCGTTCGAAAGCGGGATGCGCGCGACTTCCGCCAGTCCCTCGAACCATTTCGCGGCGCAATCCACCGCGTCCGCTTCGTTGCCCGCGAGCGATGGCACCTGAATCAGTTCGCAGAGAAACCTCTGCGCGTCCTGGCGCACACTCTCCACCGCCGCTTTTGCGTCACACAAGGAGATCTCTGTGGTCATGTCGGCTCTTCCCCTCACAGCATGCCGAGGGATTTCTCGAAGATATCCAGGCTCTCGTGCGCCTCGGCTTCGGTAATGACCAGGGGCGGCGCCACCCGGATCACGCTTCCGAACACCCCCACCGACCCGATTAGAAGCCCGTTTTGCGCCGCCACGTCGATCAGTTTGCGCGTGAGATCGGGCGCCGGTTCTTTGGTCTTCTTGTCCTTCACCAGTTCCACACCCATCACCAGTCCCAGCCCGCGCACGTCTCCCACGTACGGGCACTTTTCTTTCATCTCGAGCAGGCGGCTCTTCATCAGCGCACCGACCCGCAGCGCATTCTGCTCCAGCTTTTCACTCTCCAGGATCTCCACCACCGCTACCACCGCCGCGCACGACACCGGGTTGCCGCCCATAGTGCTGCTCATCTCGCCTTCCCCGAGCGCGTCGATCACCTGGCCCCGTGCCGCCACGGCAGATGTGGGGATACCGCTGCCGATGCCTTTGCCCAGCGCCACCAGGTCCGGCTCCAGATTCTCCCATTCCATCGCGAACAGTTTGCCCGTGCGTCCGAACGACGACTGCACTTCGTCCAGCGTGAATAGCAGTCCGTGCGCACGGATCCACTCCTGCAATCGCGCGAACCATCCCGGCGGCGCGAATACGAATCCCGCCGAGCCCTGATACGCCTCCACCATCACGCCCGCCAGGCTTCCCGTGCTGTTCGCACGCACGGCATCGTCCAGGTAGTCCAGGCACAGAAGGTCGCAGGTTTCCGGCTCCGCGCGGAACGGACACCGGTAGCAATACGGAAAGGGTACGCGGATAGCGCCGGGCAAGGTGGGACCGTACCCCTTCTTCGGACCCGCCAACCCGCCGGAACTGAGCGCGGCATAGGTACGCCCGTGAAAGCCGCCGTGGAAGCTGATGATCTCGAACTTCCCGGTCTTCCGCTTCATGATGCGCACGCAGGCTTCCGTCGCTTCGCTGCCGGTGCTCAGGAAGAAACACTTGTCCAGGTGCGGCGGCAGGATGGACACCAGCTTTTCAGCGGCGTTCACCCGCGGCTCGTTCAGGCACTCATAGTTGTTCATGAGTTTGGCGCACGCCGCCTGCACCGCCTGCACCAGGTGCGGATGACAGTGTCCCACGTTGGTCACCAGCACACCCGAAGTCCAGTCCAGGAACGTGTTGCCGTCCACGTCCGTGACTACCACGCCTTGCGCCCGGTCCCAGCAAACCCGCGCCTGATACCCCGTACACTGCGCCTCGGCCTTCGCCCAGCGCTCGAACAACTCGCGCGAGCGCGGACCGGGCAACGTCCCGTGCAGCCGTGCCACCGTAGTTGTCTGGCTCGTCATCTCGACTATCTCCTCTGCTCCGCGCCCGCGAATTTCACGCCGTTGGCCACATACCGCGGCGGCAAACCGGCCAGGAACCGCTCGATTTCGAGGACGATCAGTTCCCGGATTCTCCACCCCGAATCTTCCGAGTACCACGCCAGGTGCGGAGTCAGAATGGCGTTCGGCAGGGCGAACAGGGGGTAATCCGCGGGCGGCGGCTCCGTTTCGTAAACATCGATCGCCGCGCCCGCAATCGTGCCGTTCCGCAAAGCCTCGGCCAGCGCGTCCACGTCCACCATGGCGCCGCGGGCGGTGTTGATCAGGTACGCGGTCCGTTTCATCATGGCCAGCGTTTCCCGGTTTGCGATGTGCCGGGTTTCCGCCGTCAGCGGGGTGTGGATCGTGACGAAGTCCGACTCGCGAAAGACGGTTGCCTTATCTACCACCTCTATGCCCAGCTCTCGCTTTCGCTCCGCGCTAAGAAAAGGATCGCAGATCAAAAACCCGAAGCCGAAGCTCTTCAGCTTCTCGTAAACCCGGCTGCCGATGCGCCCACACCCGATGATGCCCAGCTTCTGCCCGCCCATCCGAAACACCGGAATGGTCTCTGTGAAGTCCCAGCGCCCGTTTTTCGAGGAAGCCTCCAGCACCCTTCGCCCGGTAATCAGCCTGCGCCCACAGGCGAAGATCAGTGCGATCGCCTGCTCCGCCACCTCGTCCACACAGTAGTCGGGGATGTAGCAAAGCGGAATGCCCGCCTCGTCCATGGCCTTCAGGTCCACGTTGTCGTAGCCCACCCCGTGCCGGATCACCAGCCGGCAGCGCGTCCAGGTCCGCACCAGGTCCCGGGTCACCGGGACCATGTTGACCACCACCACGTCCGCATCCCGCGTGGCGCCCGCGACGTCTTCGAGAGGCGCGAACTTCAATTGGTGCGCTACGAAATCGATGCCTTGCTCCGTCAGCTTGCAGGTTTCCCAGCCCAGATCGGGCTCGATGTAATCGGTGACTACGACTTTCATCTTCAATCGGCTCCGGCCAAAATGGGACTTCCCGGCCGCACCGCCCGTCCGGTTTCGGCCGATTCGTAAATTGCTTCCACCACCTCGAGCGCTCGCAGGCCGTCCTCTCCGCTGATCGCCGCCGGCTTTCCGGCCCGAATCGACTCCGCCAGGTCTTTCAGGAACGGCAACGTGCAAGGGCCCGCATATCCGGCTTGGGGATCGAGTTCAAAAGCAATATGCCGGCGCGTGGCCGGCGCGAATCCTGCCGCGTCGCTGCACACGAACAATTCCTCTTTGAGGCCTTCGAAAGAAGGGCTCCACGAGAGCACGCCCGCGGTGCCGCGCAGCGCCAGGTACAGATCGCGCCCGTAAGGAAACGCGTCTGGCACCGTATAGCTAATGTCCAGCGAGAGCACCGTTCCGCGCGAGAACGTCACCAGGGCGAACGAATTGTCCTCGATGTCGTACTCCTCGTTGATCTTGACGTTCTTGCCCAGGACCTCCACCACTTCATCGTCGAGCAGCCATCGGTACAAATCGATCCAGTGCACGCCCAGGTTGTTCATCGGCCCGCCCCCACTCATCGCGCGGCTCAGCATCCACCGGGCGTTGCCTTCGATGTACCGGTGCAGGCGCCCCGCGGCGCAACGCCCTTCGCAGCCCACCACCCGCCCCAGCGCGCCCTCCTCCAGGTACCGCTTCATCGCCCGCGCCACCGGGTGGTAGCGCCACACGTATGGCGAGGAGAGCAGCACGCCGGCTTTCGCCGTAGCCGCGATCATGTGCCGCAGTCCCTCCGTACCCGACGCCATGGGCTTTTCCGCCAGCACGTGCACGCCCTGTTCGGCGCACGCCACCGCCGCCTCCGGACACTGGCAATGCGGCAGGAACAGCACTGCCAGGTCAAGCTGCTCCTGTTCCAGCATCATCCGCCAGTCGCGATAAGCGCGCACAGGAAAGTCGCGTGTGAAGGATTCGAGCACCGCCGGGTTGCTCTCGGCAACCGCCACCACCTCCAGCTCTCTTGCGGCGCGGAACACCGGCATGTAGCTTTTGGGATGCAAGTGGGACAGGCCGATAAAGCCCACGGATAAGTAGCCCATTGATTCCTCCTGCCGCATTGCCCGAACCGGCATCCGCGGGCTCTTTTCCTCAGCGAGTTCAATCCTAGTTTAGGACTCTGTTATCTTGTCGTCAACATTTGGGAGAGCCTGCTGCATAGCGGAGGAAGCCGTTTACCGAATGGTCAAGTGCTGCTGACCGGCGGGCACATTCCAGTCCGCGAGCGAGCCGTCCGCGCGGGCGACCTCCCCCTTCGCAGCCGCAGGCGCGTTGAAGGTCAGATCGAGGTGATCGCCCTTTTGCTCCGCCACGAAGCTGACCGCCCGGTCGCTCGTAAAAAGCACCCGCCCGCCGCGCTTGAGTGCCGTTACCTGCTGGCCCGCCAGGAGCGTGTCGCCGCCGTTCTCACGACGCGCCAGCCAGGCTGCTGCATCGGTGGACCAGTCCGCATAGGGCGCCTCCCCAACCGCCGGTTCCTTACGGAACAACACCAGGTCGGCGTGATCCCCGGACGTCTCGAACCCCTCCCATCCAGCCTCATCGATCCGCCTCGCGCTCGACACGAATGCACGCGCGTCCGCTTCCGAGCGGGCGTGCGCCAGCAGCACCAGAAAACGTGTCTGGCTGGCCGGCGCCCGCGTGCGGATGTCCAGGATGGCCGGATTCGGCGGAGCAACCTGCGGAGCCGAGGGGTTGAAGATCGAGTAGGGGAGATGCCCGCTTTCCACGCGCAGTGCGGCATCCGCCGGAAACAGCGCAAGGACCGCCAGTGACGCTTTGGGCCCCACGTAGACTGCGGACGCGCCATCTGTCTTCACCTGCGCGACGTCCGGCAGGTGCACGCGCCAGTCGAAAGGCGTTGGAGTTCGGTCGGCTACCAGATCGTCGCAGATCACCAGGTAGCCTGGCGGCGCCGACAGGATGCGCCGGG
Organism: Solibacteraceae bacterium; assembly: GCA_021324015.1. GTDB lineage: Bacteria > Acidobacteriota > Terriglobia > Bryobacterales > Bryobacteraceae > JAJPJX01. Next base: position 53,788 of record JAJPJX010000125.1, read on the forward strand.
TGTAGCTGCGCAAACGGCCGCGATATACCTGCTCGAGTTCGGCGGTGGCGGCGCCCAGAGACAGGCTGAGCAAAACATCGGCCATTCTGGGGTAGCGGTTGAGCGCGGGGAATCGCTGGGTGTCGGCCACCTCCTGGCTCTCCGGGTCATCATCCACCAGCAAGGTGTTGTGGCCCGCGGCCTGCTTGAAAAAGCTGTCGTAGTACGGGTCCTGGTAGTAGTGCGCAGGACCGGCTTCCCGCACCAGGTTTTCGCCGAAGACGCGCAGCAGAAACGATCCCTGATCGGCGTGGTTGTGGTTGAAATTCGGCCCGGCGCGAAAGAGCACAAGCGTGTCTTCCTCGCCCCAGCCGGTGCGGAAAATCACGTATCCTTTGCGCGCGAAATAGCGCGAACCGGGTCCGGACGGGGGCTGCGCAGGCAGGGAAAGGTCCGCAAAGACAAAGTCATGGAACGACCGGTGCTGGAAATGGTCGTAATACCACGCGAATACCGGATCGCGCAGCCGCGCGACAATCGGCGCGCTGGTGTAGCCGCTCGGGGAATGCGAATCGCCCGTATCCAGGCTGCCCCGCACCGGTTGCGCGAGCGTCGCCAGCGGATAGGCCAGCGAGTCCTTCACATAAGAGCGGTCCCAATAATTGAGCCCCAGCACGCGCTCGATCGCGGTCAGAGCCAGCCCGGTGGATTCCAGGTCGAACTCCTGGTAACTGACGCCCTCCCCGTACGAACCGTCATCCAGGTAGCTGGCCGCGAGGTGATCTTCGAACTTGCGCAGCAGGCCATTGGTCTGGAGCGGAAGATCCCCGTCATCCGCGTCACCCCAGATCGCTGCCGCTGCAACCAGCGCGCCTCCCACGGTATGGCCGATCCAGTTACTGGTGTTCGCCAAGATGCGATTATCCGCCACATACTCGTGGTAGCTGCGGGCAATCCCGTACTCGCGCAGAGCGCCGCGCACCACACCCCGCTCGTCCGGCGTTAAACGGTCATATAAGAGGTCGTACGCGAAAGCCACCCTTTCCGTGAGTTGCCCCGCCGGATAATAGGTGTGCTGGCCATGCTCCGGAAACCACGGCGGCGCCCAGGCGTTCCACCGCGCAATCGCCAGGAGCGCCGTCTTGGCGGCCGCGCGGGATTCCGCATCGTCCGTCAGGTAGGCATCCAGGGAATTCAGCTCCACGGACTCGCCGGCCGAATCCGCGATGTTGATGTAGCCCGGCAGCGTGGGCAGCAGGTAAACGGGGTCCAGGAGGGCAAATAGGGCCGGCACGTGCGACCAATCGCGCCGCCCCCGCGCCAACCGGGCACGTTCTCGCAGGTGCTGCCATATGGGGGCGTATTTCGGATCCCTGGTCCGCGCGGCCAAACGGTCGCGGTCCTCCGGCCCAAAGAACAGCCGCGGATGAATCGCCGCCGTAGCAGGACGGCGCAGCACCCGCACGCATGTAGAGATCGTCCGTCCGTCTTCCGCAGTGCCGCGCAGAACCAGCGTGTATATGCCGGCCCCTGCGGCAGGCACCGCGTCATTCGACCACACTCCTTCATGCGCGGTGTCATGCAGTTCTCCACCGCCCACCGGGCGCCCATCCTGATCCTCGACCACGCATTCCGCCTTGCTCAGCCGCAGCGGCGCCACAGCCTTCACCGCGATCGGCCGCCCGCTCTCCACATTCACCGCGGCGAACAACTCAGGCCAGTGTGCGATCGATACCACACGCGGAGTGCGCACATCGAAACACATTTTGCGCGCGGCTTCCAGGCGTAGATCATCGATGAGAAACCGATACGTAATGTCGGCGCTGGCCTTCCTGAGAGTTGCCACGATAAACAGGGCCTCGATCCCGGTATGCGCGGGCGCGGCGCGCCCCGCCGGGTCCAGCAAGCGCGCCAGCGGAATGTGCACCGCGTGCCACGCCTCGCCGCCTTCGACAGCCACCGTAGCCGCGTAACGCTTCGCATTGGAGCCTGCGATGCCTACTTCGAGCGTGTCTCCCAGCCTGGCGAAATCCAGGCGGTAGCTGAAGGTCAGGCTGCCTTTCGCGGCGGTCACCAAGTCGAGCGCCCGAATAAAGCCGAAGCGCTCTTCCCCGGTGCGCGACGGCTTCAGGATGCGCATCAACGCGCGTCCGCCGGGTGCGCCGAATCCGGTTGCCGGGGAAAGCGACGGATCGTAGCCCACATCCTGCACCGGCGGATAGCTGGCAAACTGCCCCAGATCGGAGCCTTGAAAATCTTCCTTCCACGTGTAGGAAGACACGGCAGCTTGCGGGACGGCGGCCGCCATCGCCACGCAGGCGCACAACGCAGCTAGAAAAATCGACCTACTTCGCATCGCCCGCACCTCGCAGCTTCCCGTTCACGCGCCTGTGCAGCACGTGAAAACCGGCGCCGATCAGGATCAGCGCCAAACCCGCGCCCAGGTTGATGCCGCGCCCAAGCCCGGGGGGTTGCAGCGCGGCGGCGCCCCACAGCATCGCGCCGGTGGCCATGGTGATCCACCCCATCACCGGGAATGGCGAAAAGCCCTCGTCCGGCGCATCTGCTTTCCGCAGGTCAATGGGCGTTTCGAGGCGCGCGAAAAATGCGGAGATGCGCGCGCTCTCCTCCGGGCGAATGCGCTCCAGTTTCGTCACCAGCAGCATGGTGCCGAGCGTCACTGCGAAATTCGTGAGGATGCTGATCGCCTCGAAGTCATATCGCAGCCAGTTGGCGTCGATGCCCGGCTGCTTCGAAAGCACCAGCAGCTTGTAGAGGAACAGCCCGAAGCCGGCGACAAATCCGGCTCCCATGCCCGCCGCGGCTCCGCGCCACGTGATGTGCCGGCTCAGCAGACCGGCCAGCATCGGAATCAGCATGGGGCCGACGAACAAACCGAATAAGGTCACCATGATTTCGAAAAGCCCCTTCGCTGCCGAGCCGACCAGGTACACTCCTGCGCACACGGTGATGGAACCCACCAGCAGCGTAGCCACGCGCCCCACCACCACCAGGCGTCTTTCGCTGGCATTCCGGTCGAAGAGCCGGTGATAGATGTCCTGGGTCAGCACGCTGGCCATCACGTTGTAGTCGGCGCTCAGCGTGGACATGGTGGCGGAAAACATCGCCGCAATCATGAGCCCCATCAGCCCTGACGGCAGAAACCGCAGAGCCAGCGCCGCGTAGGTGTATTGCGGAGAATTGGGCGGCACCTCCAGCTCCGGCATCAGCGTCCGCGCGGCCATGGCCGGCAGGATGAACAGAGGCGGTCCCACGAGCTTCAACGCCATGGCCAGCAGGCCGGCTTTTCGCGCCGCCCGCTCATCTCGCACAGAATAAAACTTCTGGGCGAATGCCCAATTGCCGTTGTAGCTGAGCTGCACCAGAAGATAGAACGCGAACACGTAAAGCAGGGAGAAGGGCGCGTGCACCGGCGAGAGGAAACCTGCCTGCGCTCCCTGCCCCAGAATCGAGAAGGAGCCCATTCGGGAAAAAACCAGTGGGAACAGCACCGTCACGCCGAGCGTCAGGATGATGAACTGAATATAGTCGGTGACCACCACCGCCCACAGCCCGCCCATAAAGGTGTAGAGCACCATGACGGTGCCACTCGCCAGCACGCTCATCTTCAGGTCGTACCCAAGTCCCGCGGAAACGAAGATACCGGTGGCGTAGATTTTCAGCCCGTCGTCGATGAGCCGCAGCGGCAGACCCGCCCAGGCCATCATCTGGCGAATCTGCGTGCTGTAACGGGCTTCCAGGAACTCCACCGGGCTGATGATGCGCGCCCGCCGCCAGCGCCCTGCCAGAAAAATGGTGCCCACCAGCATCGCCGCCGCGGAACTCCAGACCAAGGTGATGGCCACCATGCCGTACCGGTAGGCCATCTCGCAATACGCCACGAAGGTGAACGCGCTGAAGGCCGTCAGATAAAAGGACACCCCGGCCAGCCACCACGGAATACTGTGCCCCCCGGCAAAGTAATCGCGTGCGCGGCGCATGCGCTTCCAGAAGTAGATTCCGACAAACGCCAGGAGCACGAAATACCCGACGATCACGACGTGGTCGGCGGGATGAAGCGTTTTGGGCATGCGTCACTGGCCGGAATCAGAGGGAGGGCGGCGTGACCGCGCAGGTCTGGCCCGTGGCGAGCGACCGCGACACGGCATCCAACACCGCCGTCACCTGCCGTCCGTCGAAAGCTGTCACCTGCGGTTCGGTGTCGTTCAAGATGGCGCTGAGAAAATCGCCCAGGCACTCCACAAACGCGCCCCGCAGCTTGCCGAACACCTCGTTCGACAGGAACACCTTCGGGTAGCTGAAACGCTCCTCGGTGCTCATTTCAATGGATTCGCGCTTGCGGTCGAAATGCAGATGCCCGGCGCTGCCCAGCACCTCCACGAAGGAATCCACGATGGTCGGGAAGGTGTTGGGATAGATCCACGCGGATTCGAACGTGGCGAACGCGCCGCTGGCGAACTTCACCTGCGCCTGGATCACATCGTAGGTATCCACTCCACGCGCCGTCAGCACCCCCTTCGATCCGTAGGCGTGCACCTCCACCGGCTCGCTGGCGAAGAACCAGCGCATCAGGTCGATATCGTGCGCGCCCAGGAAGTGCACCGGCGTCGATTGCGCCGCCCACTTGAGCAACTCCGTGGATACCCAGATGGTGTCGTTCTTGCGAGCGAATCCGGCCACCGGTTTTCCGATCGAGCCGTTCCGGATCGAAGCATATCCTTGATAGTAGGAGGAGAGCCAGCGGTGGTTGAAGGCGACCTGCAGTTTCTGCCGGGGACGGCTGCGGCTCAGACCCAGCAGTTCGTCCGCCTCCGCCAGGTCCGTGGTGAAAGGCTTCTCGCAGAGCACGTGCTTGCCGGCTTCGAGCGCCTGCTTGACCGGCGTGTAGTGCGCGAAGTCCGGCGTCGCCACGCACACGGCGTCCACGGGCGCTTCAGCAAGCAGACTCTCGGCGTCGCCATAGCGCCCGGCGACCTTGTACTTGTTTCCGATCTCTTCCAGGCGATCGGGCTTCGAGTCCGCGATAGCCGTGACCTCGGCCAGCGGATGAACCTGGTAGATGCGGGTATATTGCTCACCCATGGTCCCCAGGCCAATGACTCCGATCCGTACCTTATTCATGGAATCAACCTCTGTTCGAGTTGCTGGATGGCCTCCAGCAGCCGCTCCGGGAAGTCCGGTCCGCATTTCGCGGAGACCACCTCGTATCCCCCGCCCTCATAGGCCTCCCGGCACGGCAGATAACCGACGTATCCGTTTGCGAGCCCCACCACGAAGAGCGGAACCCGCGCGGATTGCTTGGCGCTCAGCGCCACTTCGACGAACAGTTCCCCGGGCACGGCTACGAAGAGGGCATCGTGGATGCGCAGGCCTTGCAGGCCGATGGGCAGCAGCCCATCCGCGTAACGGGCGGTTTCACGCGCGTAGAAGTCGGTGATTGAGCAATAGAGCAGTTCGGACCTGGCCCGCCGGTACTCCGCCGATGCGTCACCCGCGCTCTCCAGGCTCCGCACCTTTTCCTCCGCCTCCGCCAGAGCCTTGGCCGTTTCCTCGGCAGGTGGATAGCGCTTCAGGGGAAGTTTCACCTCCAGCACCAGAGCCCCCAGTTCGAAGGAATCCCGCAGTTCCACCTCGGGTAGCACGGATAACACGGCATCCGCGAGCCGGTGTCCGAGTTCGGTCGCATGCTCGAAGGTGCGGCCCGGCGCGATGACGCCGATAGCGCTCAACTCGGAGGAATGGCCCATGCTGATGTCCCCCTGCGCGCCGTTCGTGTACATGGCGAAGCTGTCCGGACCCAGCGCAGCCTCGATGCGCGCCACCGCCATGTTCGGGAAATCGCCGGTGGCCAGCAGATTGTCCGGACCGAGCACGGTCGGATGGCATGCGTAATTGACCAGCACGCCCCGAGTCTTCCCGCTCACGTCCGCCACCCGGATGATTCCGACTTCCTCGTCCACAGGTCCGCCCGCGGGATTGCGGCGATTGACGCCGATGCCCGCGACCCGCCCCGACCCGTGCCCGACCCGCGCATCGAAGCGATTCTCCCAGGCGCCCGCCACGGCATTCTCGATAGCGGCAGCCAGCCGCTCGATGTATCGCGGGTCCACTGACTCATCCGGGTTGAAGAAGGTGCGGATCGTGACCGGCGCCGCGTGCGTGTGAGTACAGGCGACCATGAGGCTGCTCGCCCCAATCGGCACGCGCGCGGCAATAGCGCGGCGCACCCTATTCACGAATTCGCCCGGAAGCGCCAGCACGTCGATGCTGACGATCGCGACCGCGGAGGAATCGTTCGCGAGGACGAGCGCACGGACGAACAAATCGTCATGGACACCCGAGCAGACACCCTTGCGGGCCGCGAACCCCGCCAGCGAGGCACCCGCGGAAGGAGTGATGCACACTCTCTCAAAACCGGCCTGAAGCAAAGGGCCCTCCTTGAGCCACCAGAATAGCAAAAAACGATAACATCCCCTGATTCTCTTGACAGATGCCGAGCAGCGGCTCGAACGCGAAATGAGATGTCCAAGTATGCTTCTGTAGTACACTGAAGGGCGAACCGAGAGCGATCCTCTCCAGGAGTCCGCGATGCCATCTCTTGCCCTGCTGGGCGGGCCGCCTGTCCGCCGGAAACCCTTCGCCGCGTGGCCGGTTTTCGATGATTCCGAAAAGCAGGCCGTGCTGGACGTTCTGAACAGCGGCGTCTGGGGCGGCTACAGCCCCAAGGTTGCGGAGTTCGAGCGGCGATTCGCCGCCTTCCATGAGTCCCGCTTCGGTATCTCCGTTGCCAACGGCACGCTGGCGCTCGAAGCGGCTCTGGCTGCCGCGGGGATCGGACCCGGCGACGAAGTCGTCGTACCGCCCATCACCTTCATCGCGACCGCCACCGCCGTGCTGCGCGTGGGAGCCGTTCCGGTGTTCGCAGACATCGACGCCGCCAGCTACAATCTCTCGCCGCAGCGCCTCGCCGAGGCCATTACGCCCAAGACCCGCGCGGTGATCCCGGTGCATTTCGCCGGACACCCGGCCGACATGGATGCCATCCTCGAAATATCGGCCCGGCACGGGCTGGTAGTCATCGAAGATGCCGCCCACGCGCACGGCGCCTGCTGGCGTGGGCGCAAAGCGGGCAGCTTCGGCCACTTCGGCAGCTTCAGCTTCCAGCAATCCAAGAACATGACGGCGGGTGAGGGCGGTCTCGTGGCGACGAGCGACGCGGAACTCGCCGAACGCACGCGCTCGGTCTGCAACCAGGGGCGCCGCACGGGGGGCGCCTGGTACGAACACGTGCGCTTGGGCAGCAACTACCGGCTCACGGGCTGGCAGGCTGCCGTGCTGCTCGCGCAACTCGAGCGGCTGCCGGCGCAGCTAGAAAAGCGCGCCCGCAACGCCTCCCTGCTCCACTCCAAGCTGCTTTCCACGGGCGTGTTGCTGCCGCCCGCCGTCGACCCGCGCGTCAACGTACACGGCTATTATCTGTACACGGTCCGCATGCGCCCCTCCGACCTCCCCAGGGACCTTTTTCTGCGCGCCCTGGCAGCCGAAGGCATTCCCGGCCTCGGAAGCTATCCTCACCCCATCTACACAAACAAGGTGTTTGACGGGTACCCACACCGCCGCGGCGATTGTCCGGAAGCGGAGCGTTTCTGCCGCGAGTGTTTCTGGGTGTCCCACGAAATCCTTCTGGCGGAAGAGTCAGACCTCGCCGACTTCGTCCGCGCCGTGGAGAAGGTCCGCGATCAGGCCGGGGAACTCCTGGCAGGCGCCTCCCACGGGAGCGCGTCGTGAAGAGGCGAGCGTTCTTCGGCTTAGCGGGCCTGGCGGCGGCTCCGGCAATCGCTCCGCCCGTGCAGGCGGCGCCCGCCCCCGGGCTGCTGCCCCTCCGACAACTGCGCGATCAGTACTACTTCGACCTGTTCGAAGATTTCCTGCCTTTCGTGGACAAGCACGTCCTCGACCGGCAATACGGTGGCTTCTTGTGCCACACCGATCGTGACGGCACGAACCTCAGCGGCCGCAAAACGACCTGGTACGAAGGCCGCGGCATCTGGGTCTATTCGTTCCTCTACAATCACTGCGGAAAGCAGCCGCAGCATCTGAAAGTAGCCCGCAGATCGGTCGAGTTCATCCTTTCCGCAAAGCCCAAGGACGAAGATACGCTTTGGCCGGTGACCTTGACGCGCGACGGCAAACCCGAGACTCCGCCCGCGACCGCCATCTACGGCGACCTCTTCATCGCCGAAGGGCTCGCGGAGTACGCGCGCGCCACCGGCGAACGCAAGTATTGGGACATGGCCAAACGCCTGGTGCTCAAGTGCGTCCGCATCTACGACCGGCCGGATTACGAACCTGGTATCGTCGCCAGCTATAGCGGACCCGTGGCTCCTCCCATGTCCGGCGCCAGAATCCAGGGCGTGTCCATGGTGCTCATCCGCGCGCTCGGCCCCATGCTGGAACAGCGCGCCGACCCGGGACTCCAGCCGATTCTGGACCGCGCTCTAGATGCGGTGATGAACCGCCACTATAACCCCGAATTCGGACTCAACAACGAGCTTTTGGAACACGACTACTCGCGGCCCCGCAACGTCCTCGCGCAGTTCGTTTACACCGGGCACGCCATTGAGACGCTCTGGATGGTGGCCTACGAATCAGCGCGGACGCGCAACAAGAGCCTGTTCGACCTCGCCGCCGAACGCTTCCGGCGCCACGTGGAAGTATCCTGGGACGGCGTCTACGGTGGCGTCTTCCGCAGCCTGAATCACGTGGACCGCAACCAGTGGGCGTTGGACAAAGTGCTCTGGGCGCAGGAAGAGGTCCTCATCGGCACGCTCCTGATCTACGAGCACACCGGCGCTCCCTGGGCAGCGGAAATGTTCACGAAAATGAACGACTACGTGCGCGCGAAGTATGTGCTTCGTCCGCACGGCTATGCCCTATGGATCGTGAACGGCGACCGGAAGGTCACCTACGAGCCGCACACCGCCCGCCTCGAGGTCGCGCTTTCCCTGGTGCTGCTGGCCGGCGCGGGGCTGCTTATCCGGAGCGTCACCCGAATGGAATCCGCCTCCCTGGGTTTCCGGCCAGATCATCTGCTCAGCCTGCACCTCACGCTGCCGAAGGAAACCTATTCGGGTCCCGTGCGGATACTCCAGTTCTACGGGCGGCTCACCAATCGTGTTGGCAGCCTGCCGGGCGTGGAAGGATCGGTTCTGACGTCTTTTGGCCCTCTACTGTGGCCGGGAACCGAGCCGGTCGACGTGGAGGGCCAGCCTGCGCCGCCCGCGAAGGTGGCTTTAGGCGATACCGGCAAGCATTCCATTGGCGTCGGATATTTCAAACTGCTCGGCATCCCGCTGTTGCGCGGCCGCGACTTCGATGAGGGAGACCGCGCGGGTTCGGAGCCGGTAGCGGTGGTCAACGAGGCGTTCGCGCGGCGCTACTTCCCGGACCGGGACGCCCTGGGAAAGCACGTAAGGATCGGTTTTCCGCTGGAGAAGCAGCCCTGGCTCAAGATTGCCGGCGTGGTTGGTAATACGCGGGGGCCCACGGTCTTTCGGGAGATGGCTTGGGTCACGGGCCCATATTTGTACCGGCCCTTGGCGCAGGCGCCTTCAAACGAGGCTAACGTGCTGGTGCGGTTCTCGGGCGCCGGAAACAGCTTGGCCTCTGGGCTGCCGCAAGCCGTATCCGGACTGGACCCGAGCTTGCCTCTGGGACCCGTGGGGCTGGTGACTGTGTCCATTGCGGAGAACCTGAAGTACCCGCAGTTCCGGGCCGGCGTGCTCTCCCTGTTTGGCGGCATGGCATCGCTGCTGGCGGCTATTGGCATCTATGGCGTCGTCGCCCGGATGGTGGTGAGCCATACGCGCGAAATCGGCGTGCGGATGGCTGTGGGCGCGACGCGCGGCCACGTCCTGCGCCTGATCGGCAGGCAGGGAGCCGTGCTCATACTTCAAGGCGCGGCCCTTGGATTGGCCGCGGCATCAATCTTGAACCGCAGCTTGGGCAGCCTGCTATATGAAACCGCTCCAGCCGATCCCGTCACCTTTTCGCTGGTCACCTGCGTATTGTGCGGCGCCGGTATGTTGGCCACGTATATCCCGGCGCGGCGTGCGGCAAAGCTGGATCCGCTGGTGGCGATCCGGCACGAGTGACCGTGCCACCGGGCGGAAAACCCGCCCAAGTTGACAGCAGCGCGTCCGTCTGCTGCATTGGGAGGTAGGCGATGCCATCCCGCAGAGGCTTCCTCGCCAGATTCTCACGCGTGGCGGCCGCCGGCACGTTGGCCGGCTTTCCCTCCGAAGCAGTAACCGCACCCGGCGCCGGCGACGCGCGGCTTTCTCTGGACGGCCGCTGGCAGTTCTGCCCGGACCCGACGGGTGGGGCCAACTCGCCTTCCACCGGCTGGGCGGAGGTCACCGTGCCGCACACCTGGCAGATCACCCCGGAAACCGCGGATTACATGGGCGTCGCCTGGTATCAGCGGGACTTCGAGGCCCGCCCCGAATGGGCAGCCTCCACGGTGCGCATCGAGTTCGAGGCGGTCTTCCACTCGGCCACGGTGTGGATCAACGGACAGGAGGCCGGACGGCACCTGGGCAAAGGATATACGGCGTTCACCTTCGACATCACGCGGCTGCTGCGCTTCGGCGCAACCAACGTTCTCACTGTGCGGGTGGACAACTCTTTCGACGAAGCCATGCTCCCGCGCGGCCGTTCGAGCGATTGGGCGCACGATGGCGGAATCTACCGTCCGGTGAATCTGCTCATCACGCCCCAGGTGTTTATCGAGCGGGTGGACGTGGAGGCGCTTCCGAAACCGGACGGCGCCGCGGCCACGCTCGAAATCGCCGCCGTGGTCCGCAACGCTAGCACGCGCGCGTGGCGCGGCGAGGTGCGCTTCCGGGTAGTGGATGACGAAACCGGCTTGACAGTGCTGGAGCCGGGTGCAGGCGCAGGTGCCGATGTCGCTCCGGGAGAAACCCGCACCATCCAGGTGCCCCCCGCGACGCTTCCCCATCCCAAGCTCTGGCACTTCGACGATCCCCATCTTTACCGGCTGCATGCGGAAATTCCCGGACACGTGCTCGCGGCCACCTTCGGGGTGCGCCGAATCGAAGCGCGGTCCGGCGGTTTCTATCTGAACGGCGAGCGGGTGCGGCTGATGGGGGTGGAGCGGATGGCCGGCAGTAGTCCGCAATTCGGCATGGCCGAGCCTTCCGCCTGGCTCCTCCACGATCACGACGACCTCAAGGAGCTGAATTGCGTCTTCACGCGGGTGCACTGGCCGCAGGACCGGCGCGTGTTGGACTATTGCGACCGCCACGGAATCCTCATTCAAACCGAGGTGCCCGCCTGGGGCGGGGCAACCTTTCAAGGCATGGAGCGCAAGCCTTCTCCCGAGATCCTCGAAAATGGCCTGGAGCAGCTCCGCGAGATGATCCAGCGCGACCGCAACCACCCGTGCATCTTCTCCTGGGGCCTCTCGAACGAGATCAACGGCCAGAACCCGCCGGCCTACGAGTTCGTGCGCCGCATGAACAAAGAGGCGCAAAAACTGGATCCCCACCGCCTGCGGTCGTATGCCTCGAATTCTCTGCAGAAGACGCCCGCGCGGGACGTGGCGGGGCTGATGGACTTCATCGAGTGGAACGAGTATTACGAGACCTGGTTCCGGGGCAGTCCCGCGGATATGGAGCGGAATCTCGAAGAGATCCACCGCGCGTTTCCGGAAAAGCCCATCGTCGTCTCGGAGTACGGTTACTGCGCCTGCACCGCGGACCGCCCCGAGGGTGACGCCCGCCGCATCGAAATCTTGCGCGGCCACGATGCGGTGTTTCGCCGCCACGACTACGTGGCCGGCCTGATCTTTTTCTGCTACAACGACTACCGCACGCACATCGGCGACAAAGGTCGCGGCGTGATGAAACAGCGCGTTCACGGCGTAGTAGATGTGTTCGGAGCGCGGAAGTCCTCGTTCGCGGAACTGCGGCGGGAATCCAGCCCGGTAGAGCGCATCGAAGTAAAGGGCCAGCCCGATTCGTTCGAGGTCGGCGTGCACGCCCGCCGGAACCTGCCGGCGTATCCGCTTGCCGGCTACCGGGTGCGCGGAGTGCTCTACGGGCCTGAGGAAATACCGCTGGAACAGGTGGAGGCACGGCTGCCCACGTTGGCTCCCGGAGAGGCGGCGGCGGTTCCCCTGCGGTTTCGCCAGAAACAGGCGTTGCGCGTGCAGTTCGATGTGATCAGGCCCACGGGTTTCTCGGCGCTCGCCGAAGTCTGGAAGCCATGAAATCGGCTCTTGCAAGCACCTTGGCGGAGAAGGGTAGCGCGCTTTACGTCTACCTGGTCTCAGTAGTCGCGGCGACGTCGGGACTGCTGTTCGGTTTTGACATCGCCGTGATTAACGGCGCCATCATTTTTCTGCGCGAACAGTTTCATCTCACCGAGGTGCAGACGGAAGTCGCCGCCAGCAGCCTGCTGATCGGCTGCGTGTTCGGAGCCAGCCTGGCCGGATGGATGAGCGACCGCTTCGGCCGGCGGAGGATCCTGATGCTGTCCGCGCTTCTGTTCACGCTCTCCTCGTTGGGCGCGGCGCTGCCCCGCAACCTGCCGGAATTCACCGCGGCGCGATTTCTGGGCGGCATTGCCATCGGCATGGCCTCAGTGCTGGCGCCCCTGTATATCGCCGAAGTCTCTCCCGCGCGCAGCCGCGGGCGCCTAGTTTCCCTGAACCAGATGGCCATTGTTACCGGCATCCTGCTGGCGTACCTGGTGAACTGGCTGCTCTCCTTCCTTGGCGCGGAAAGCTGGCGCTGGATGTTCGCGACGGCCGCTGTCCCCTCCGGCGCCTTCCTCGTGGCCCTGTTTTTCGTGCCGGAGAGCCCCCGCTGGCTGACGGAAAACGGCGAGGCCGGCACGGCTCTGGCGGTCTTGAGCAAGGTCAATGGACACAGCGCGGCCCTGGCGGAGATGGAGCAGATCAGGGAAGCCATTGCGGAAGAGACGGGGTCGCTCGCCGAACTGTTGCAGCCCGGCCTGCGGCGAGCTCTGTTTATTGCCGTTGCCCTGGCCATCCTCCAGCAGATCACCGGAATCAATACCGTGCTATTCTACGGTTCGATCATTTTCCGCGAGCAGGTTGGCAACCATAGCGCCACCTCCGCCATCGGCGCCAATGTCATCGTGGGCGCCATCAATTTTCTGGCCACCATCGCGGCGCTCTGGATGATCGACCGCCTGGGCCGAAGACCGTTGCTGATGCTGTCCTCCGGCGTGATGGCCCTGTGCCAGGTGGCTTTGGGCGCGGCGTTCCTGATTCACCCACCTCCCTCGGCACTGATTCTCACGATCATGCTCTTCTGCGTGGCTGCCTTCGCCGTGGGTTTAGGCCCGGGTGTGTGGGTGGTGCTGGCGGAGATCTTTCCCACACGCATCCGCGGCCGGGCGATGTCCATCGCGACCATCAGCCTGTGGGTCGCCTGTGTCGCCCTCACCATGACGTTCCTCTCCCTGGTGAAGGCCATCACGGCGACCGGCGCGTTCTGGCTGTACGGCGCTATGTGTATGGTCACCTGCCTGATCGTGTGGAAAGCAACTCCGGAAACCAAGGGCAAAAGCCTGGAAGAGATCGAGAGGCTGTGGCGGCGGGTGGGCTGAAGCGCACCCTACAAACCGTGGATGCCGTAGCAGAACGGATCCCGCTCGTCCAGGATCAGGTCCGCCTCACCGTTCACGAAGGCTGATCCGGTAATCTCGGGATAGATCTCACCGCCCTCCACGGTGACCGAGCCCTCGAACACGCTCCCCACGATGCTCTCCTGTCGCCAGATTTGGCCCGGCCGCAGTTTCCCGTCAGCGAACAGGCAGGCCAGCTTCGCGCTGGTTCCCGTCCCGCAGGGGGAGCGGTCGTAGGCCTTCCCCGGACAAAGCACGAAGTTCTTGCCGTCCGCGCCGGGAGTGGTGGGAGGCCCGAACAGCTCGATGTGGTCGATCTCCTTGCCCCCCGCGCCCGTGATGCCATTCGCGCGGAGTGCCTGCCGGATACGCCAGGTGAAATCGGTCAATTGCTCCAGCCGGTCGAACCTCAGTTCCTGGTCGTGTTCGTGGACCAGAAAAAACCAGTTGCCGCCCCACGCTACATCACCCGTGACCCGGCCGAGCCCGGGCGCCTTCACGGTCACGCCTGCCGCCAGCCGGTAGCTGGGCACGTTCCGAATGGTGACCCGGCCGTCTTCGTGCAGCCGTGCCGACACCCGGCCGGGCGGCGTCTCAATGCCATATGTCCCCGCGGTGATGCGGCCCAGGTACGCCAGGGTGGCCACCAGTCCGATGGTGCCATGGCCACACATCCCCAAGTACCCGATATTGTTGAAGAAGATGACGCCACCCACGCATGCGGGATGTTCGGATTCGCAGAACAGGCCCCCCACCAAGGCATCCGAGCCGCGCGGCTCATTCACTACCGCAGAGCGGATGGAGTCAAAGCTGGTGCGGAAACGCTCCAGGCGCGTGGCCATCGGTCCCCCGCCCAGGTCCGGTCCGCCGGCTAGCACGATGCGCGTCGGCTCGCCGCCAGTGTGGGAATCGACCACGCGGATCCGTTTCATCGCCCGCATTTTGGTACGCGCCGCGGCCCCCTGTCAACCTTATCCCTATTGCCTGGTCTACAGTAGAGGTTCGGAAACTGCGTCCATGCAGAAACCTCTTGCCGGCGAATGGGTCATCCTGCTGATCTTCTGTGCCAACGGGCTCCCGCTCCAGGCGCAGCTGCACCCTGCCGCGGAACCCAGCGCGGTTCCGGTCCGCGAATTACTGGATCTGCTGGCCATGTCTCCACAAGCCGAGAAGGGCGATAGAGCGCGGTCCGCCGCCATCGCCACCCGTGCGGACTGGGAGCGGAAGAGGCAGAGCATTCGTCTCCGCGTGCTCGAAGCCCTGGGCCGGGGCCCCGAGGGTTCCGCGCCGCTCTCCCCCACCGTTCTGGCCGAGGAAAAACTGGACGGGTACGTTCGCCAGAACGTCGCCTATCGCGCCGCTACCGGCGAGCCCATCCCCGCTTACCTTTTGATCCCCGCCGGATTATCCGGCCGCAGGCCCGCGGTCCTGGCGCTGCACCAGACTGTCAGGGCCGGCAAGCGGGAACCAGTGGGGCTCGAGGGTGATCCGAATCTGCACTACGCCCTCGAATTGGTGCGCCGGGGCTATGTGGTGCTGGCCCCCGACTCGATCACCGCCGGCGAGCGCATCCTGCCGCGCGACGGCGCCTTCGTGACCGCCTCCTTCGACCGCGACTATCCGGCCTGGTCCGCCATGGGGAAAATGCTGGCGGACCACCGCCGTGGCATCGACTACCTCGAAACGCTGGATTTCGTCGATCCCTCCCGCATTGCAGTCATCGGTCACTCCCTCGGCGGCTATAACTCTTTTTTCCTGGCGGCCTTCGACACCCGCATCGGCGCGGCCGTGGTTAGTTGTGGCCTCGGTCCCCTGGCGGGCTCCCCAAAACCGTTCGCCTGGGCGCGGAGGGACGGGTTCGTGCACTTTCCCAGGCTGCACGCCTACCTGGAAGCTGGCATCGCACCTTTCGATTTCCACGAAGTCATGGCCCTGGTGGCGCCCCGTACCCTGTTTAACTTCTCCGCGCGGCAAGATCCCATTTTCTCGAACGCCACCGCCATCGAAGCCGCTGGCCGCCAACTCGAGAAGGTGTACCGGCTGTGCGGCGCGCCGGAAAACCTGCGTTTCGTGATGCAAGACGGCCCCCACGGCTTCCCCGCCGCGGTTCGCCAGCAGGCATACCAGTTCCTCGACCGCTGGGCCAAGTGAGGCAGACGGCCACGCCGGCAAAATCATCGCAGCCGACGACCCGAGACTCATTCAGTTCGGCTTGAAGCCGCTGTTTCGACCACCGGCAGCCGCCGCACGTCCCGCAGCGCCCGGAGGACCTCCCGGTTGGCACGGCTCACAATCACCCGCTCACCGACCACACACGCCCACAGGAGCGCCACCAGGACCGCAATCATCCCGAGGCCTTGTCTGGAGATCCCTACCCACGTCATGGACTCTTAAGCTCCCATGGCCAGCAGTACAGGTTCGGACCGTCCGGCTTCCAGCGCGCGGTGTGACTGGAACCGGTACCCCACGCCAAAGATCGTCTCGACCCGGCGCTCGCAGAAGGGCCCCAGCTTCTTGCGAAGCCTTCGGATGTGTACATCCAGCGTGCGGGTGCGGATTTGCGGACCATAGCCCCAGACCCGCATGAGGAGGTCCCCGCGAGAAATGAGTTGTCCGGCGTTTTGCACCATCAACGCCAGGAGGTCATATTCCTTCCGGGTGAGCACCAATGGCTTGGAATCTACTCTGGCCGTTCTGCGCCGGAAGTCCAACTCCAGGTGCGCATCTTGATAACTTTCTGCTTGAGTGTTCGCGATGTGAATGCAGTCCATTTTTACGCCTCCGATTGCCGTAACTAAGCCAATCGTATAGGCGAATCGGGAGGGGAGTGTCGCAGTGCTGTAAAACTTTCGTAAAACGAGCCCGGGGACGGGGACGATTGCACGCCCGATCATTGCTTCACCCAGACGATCATCCGCATAGGTTCGCCCGGGGGCAAGAACGCGGTCACGGGGCCGGCTAAGTCGGCCGGGATGTAAAGGGGTCCGACCGGCGCATCCCGATAACTCACGGTGACCGGGATGCCTTGAATGCCGGTGAAAGACTCGCCGCAGGGCTCGAATGACGCGGGCAGGCTCACGTCCAGCTTGTATACGAAGTCCGTGACCAGTGACGTGTTGGTGACCAGCGCCGTGCAACCGAAGCCGACAGAAGCGTGCAGGTTCACGAGACGCGGGGGCGCGGAGCCGAATCCCCCAGCGCCGTGCGCGAAGAACGACACGATCGAGCCTGCCTGTGCCGGATTCGTGCAGGAATTCATGGAGCCGTCGGCGTTGGCCGCGACGGGCTGAAATCCGTTGTCGCTGGGAGCACCGTTGGGGCAGGGATTCCGGTTCGTGGAGAGATCCGCGAATAGATTCAGGTTGGAAGCTGTGAGTGCAAATTGCCGCCGCACACTGACGCCGTTGTAGGTCAATTGCATGATCGTGCTCGATTTGGCAGGACTTCCGGCTGACGACGGGGACGGCCCTGGCACCGCCAGGTTGATCTGCGACGCCGACACGTACAGCAACTGCGCCGGTACCCCGTCGAAGGTGACGGAGACGCCTCCGATCGATGGGTCGGCGCCATCCGGCGCCTGAACCGGGACTGCGGGTCCGAGGTTGGTCCCGAAGATGGAGAGCAACTGGAATGCGGCAACAGCGCCGGCATGCGACAGGTTACCGCCGTCCAGCACACAAGCAATCGACGGCCCGGACGTCGCGGGCGTGGCAAAATCGACCGCCGATAGATAGACCCCTTCCAGAAATCCCGGACTGCTAGCCGGCGGCATGAGCGCGCCAGGCGAAATCGGCACCTGCGGCCCCGGGGTCGGACCGGTGATCCAGACCTTGCCACCCGCCAGGGTAATTCCGGTCGCCCCGGGCGCCGAACCGTCGATCCACTGCGCGTCCTGCACCGCGCCGGTGGCCGGATCGACCTTCAACACGTAGGCTGCGCTGATTGCGGTCGTGAAGTTGGGCACGCACACCTGCGGAATTCCGGAGAATGCCGGTGGAATCGCAACCGGAGGCGGAGGTCCGAGCCCCGGAAACCCGATGGGCGCGACGCTAGTCACGGCCCCGCCAATATAGATCGCGCCGGACGAATCCAACTGTACGCCGCCTCCACCCACGGGAACCGAAAAGAGGACGCTCGCACCCGCGGGATCGAGTTTCGTCAGGTAGCTGGTGGCCCCCTGCGCCGCTGTCACCGTGAAAGGATACTGCCCTTCGAACAACGTGCCGGTGACGTAAGCATTCCCAGCGGCGTCCACCGCCAGGCCTGTATTCGTCGTAGATCCGGCGGCGCCTTTGGGGTCGTTGAGGCCGGTCGAGTAGATCAGCTTCGACGCCGCCGCGTCGGTTTTGGTGACGTGTTGCAGGTTGCCTGGAAAGCCGGTCTGGCAGAAACCGAAGCAGTAATGGCCTAGCGAGAACGTGGTCTGATACGCGCCCGGCGTCGTGGGGTAGTTCGTGCCAACGCTGCTTCCTGCCATATAGATGTTGCCTGTTGCATCGAGCACGAGGGAACTGCCGCCGATGCCGGTAGCGGAAAAGATCATCTTGCTGGCAGCCGCGTCCAATTCCGTCAAGTACCACTGGTTGGTGGAGTCAGCCACGCTGTATGCTCCGGGCGTGGAGGGAAATCCGTTCGAAGCAGCGATTCCGCTAACCAGAATACGGCCTTGCGGCGTGATCGCGATGCCCCGCGCCGTGGAGATCGCCGACCCTCCGATGAGTACGGAAAAGACCACCGCGCCTTGCGGGTTCAGTTTGGTGACGAACGACCGCGCGTCCGCGCCGCCCGCCGGAGCAGTGCCGAACGCACTGCCGCCGATCACAGGAAAATTCGGATTTGTGGTCGACCCGGCAACATACGCGTTGCCCGAACTATCCACCGCAATCGCCGCTACCTGGTCGCTTGCGGCGCTATCGAGGTAAGAGAGATAGAGATATTGAGCGGACTGCGGGTTGACTTTGGCGACCGCCGCGCCCGTCGCCTGCGACGCCGGATCGATCACGGCGCTACCGGCCAGGTAAACGTTGCCCTGGAGATCCGCTGCGATGGCTGCGGGTGTGAAACCGTCCTTCAAATACGTGGAAATCGCCAGGTTGGCCGAGAAGCCCGTTGGCGACAAGATAGCCATTAGAAGAAGCAAGCTGGGTCTGTGCATGGACGTTCGGGAAAGCTGGATGCGGCAACTCCAAAGTAGCAAAAATGAAAAAACACCGTTGTAAATTCCGAAATCCCCGTTCTGGAAAGCGTCCCACTAGACTACTTTCCGGCGCAAAATTCGGTTTTCGAGTGAGACCTGACCACTGACCCGAGGTGGCAAGAACGACAAAAAGCCCGGCGGGCTGACCGCCGGGCAGTTAA
>JAJPJX010000103.1 GCA_021324015.1 Solibacteraceae bacterium
AACGACCCGCGCGGCAATCTCTGTTTACTACCCATTGAACGCGGACCAGGAAGGGGCGGTCCGGCGATACACGGACGAGTTCATCCACAAAACCGTCTCGGTGGTCGGGCAGGCGATGGCGAACCTGGCGCCCGCGAGGCTGGAGTTCCAGCAGGGGCTGGCGGGAATCGCCGTGAACCGCCGCCGCGTGCGGCTGCGCTCTTTGCCGGGTCCGGTCGATCAGGACGTTCCGGTACTGGCGGTATGGGATAGGGGCGCAAATCTGCGCGCCATCGTGGTCGGATACTCCTGCCACGCGACGGTCCTTTCGGATTACGAGATCAGCGGGGACTGGCCCGGATACGCCCAGGAGGAAATCGAAAGAGCGCACCCGGGAGCAGCCGCTCTATTCGTGCAGGGGTGCGGAGCGGATGCCAATGCCCTGCCCAGGGGCACGGTAGCACTGGCGCAAGCCTATGGCCGAATTCTCGCGGCGGCCGTAGATGAGGTGCTCCGTGGCAAGATGACGCCGCTGGCCGGGCCGATCCGAGCGGCATTCCAGCATGTGGATGTCGCATTCCAAAACCCGCCGGAGCGCCCGGAGCTGGAAAAGATCGCGCAGAGCGGCGACGGAGTAGCGGCAAAGCACGCACGGCGCCTGCTGGACATTCTGGACCGGGATGGGAAGCTGATCGACCGTTACCCGTATCCCGTGCAGGTCTGGCAGCTCGGCCGTGGCCTGAAAATCATCATTCTGGGCGGCGAAGTGGTGGCCGATTACGCGCTCCGCCTCAAGCCTCAGTACGGCGCGGATCGCACGTGGGTCGCCGGTTACTCGAACGACATCTTCGCCTATATCCCTTCGACGCGCGTGCTGCGGGAAGGCGGTTATGAGGGCGGCGAAGCGATGATCGGTGAGGACTTCCCTGGACCATTCGCCCCCGCAATCGAAGAGACGATTGTAGAGAAGGTACACGACCTCGTGGTACGCACGAATCCTTAAGGGCCGCGCTCACGGATGCCTATCGAGGCGCCGATAGCCGTGCAGTTGTGGGCCGATCACGTTCGAGAACTTGTAGTTGCCGCTGCGGTCTGCATCGATCGTCCAGAACATGGCCCCGATCATGCCAGGGTAGCCCCCGGGAGTGCGCAACTTGTACCGCGTCCCGGCAGGAGCCTTTCCGGTGATGATGTAGTCCATTGATTGGCTGACGATGAGCGGTGTGGTGTCCCCGGTGAGAAAGCCGACGGCAACCTTATCGGCCGGCACCGGCGGAAAAAACTGACCGGGATCGCCTCCGACGTTAAAACCGTGCAGCAGAAGCTCGGTCATCGCGGCATGGTAATCCACGGAGCCTGGCTGGTAGATCTCTCCGTCGAGGCCCTGGAGTGGCGGCGTATTGTAGTCCTGCACGTCAACGAACGAGAGGATGTCGCGAATGGCGTGCAGGATGGGCAGGTAGGAGCCGAATTGGCCGCCATAGCTGGGATATCCGGACGGCACCTGCGTGCCCTCCGGCACCAGGCTGATCATGAAGCCGGGACCGAAATGATCGCGTAACTGCCGCAGCGCCGAGATGAGATTCACGATAGACGGCGTCGCCGGACGCCGGAAATCCGTGTCGCCGGGGTCAATGGACAGGGACGGGCTTTCGAAGTCGATATCGATGCCATCAAAGCCGTATTCGGCAACGATGCCCTCTACCGAAGAGACGAAGTTCGGAACGCGTTTCGGATCTGCGAGCGTGAAGTGCTGGCCGCCGCCGCCCAGCGAGATCATCACCTTCTTGCCCCGGCTCTTCAGCCAGGCGATATCGGCCTTGAACTGTTGGGGATCCAGTCCGGCGGGGGTGCGGAACTGCATGGTACCTTCCGGCGCATTCCTGTCCGGTGTCGAAAAAGCGACCAGGATGATGTCCCACTGCGGCGAGAGTTCGCGCAACGGAATCGTGGACCCCGGGCCTCCGTAACCGGCCCAGTAGCCGATCAACTGATGGCCATTCGGCGGGGCGGTGACCGGTACCGGCGGCGCCGCCGGCTCGCGGGACGCCGATGCACCCCCCGAGGCAAAACGTCCACCGCGGGCCGGGCACGGCCTGGCGGGCTCGGGGAGCACCTGCGAGTCGGGGAAGCTGTAAATGCCGCCGAGACCTTGGGCCGGACCGGTATACCAGGGTAAAAGAGCCACGTTGTACACGTGATAGCTGGCTCCGCTCCCACGTGCAACGAAGGCTTTGGACGAGGGGAAATTGTTCTTGGGGTTCGCATTCGTGGGTTCGAGGAGGAAGTAACTGGTAGCGATGCCCGTGCCGCCGCACCTACCCTGATCTCCGGGGCGCATGGACGCGGGACGCATCCAGGCGGTGAACGTGTTTCCCGGAACCTTAGTGTTTCGGGGCCCGTGAAAGAGGGGGTCATGTAAAGGATCGTTGATGAACTCCGCGAGCTGCTGGGTGAGCGGCTGCACGTCTCGGTCTTCGACTACCGCGGGCGCCCCACTCAAATACGAACCGAGCACAAACGAGTTTCCGGTCGCGGTGTCGATCCCGTGCATTCCCCATGCGCAACACAGAGTAGCATCGCCATCCGTGTAGTATGCCGTGTTGTGAGTCACCGCGATCACGAGCTTGCCCTCGTGTTTCGGAACTTGTTTGAAGAGTTCCTTCTGCAAAAACTCGACATCGGCAATCGCCACGGAGGCGCCGGACCTCTTCGAGGTGAGGACGTAGCCGTAGCCGGCAGGAACGGTAATCGTTACAGGCTTCACCTCCGGCTTGCCGAGCAAGGTGTGCCAGTCCTCGCGATGGGCAAAGGTGGCGCGGAGCATCGCGTCGGCGTACTGGGTGGCGCCGCCTGAGGGGAAGGCGAAATTCGAGAAGATCGGGGATTGAACGACAAGCGGCACGTCCGGGACCGCATCCATGCGGAAAGGCTTGCCGGCGATCTTCTTCGCTTCGAAGGAAAGCGTGACAGGGACAAGAACGGCCGGAATGGTGGTGGTCTTGCCCTGCGCCGGCGCGTGCCCCACCAGAGTGTAGGGTACCTGCCCGGCGGTGTGCTGAAACGTAGGAACGGAGCCTTGCGCCCGAGCGCAGCGCAGCGCCGAAAAAAGGAGAAGAGGCAGACAGATCAAGCGGATTCGCATGAGCCGCGTCCCGGACCCATGTTACCGGAACGAAACCCCCGCGACCAGCCTCGCGCCCGGCGCTGTCCGGCCAAACTTGTCTTCCGGCCGCGAACAGGTTAACAATGTGGCTTCACTGCAGCATGGAAAGAGAGGATCCGTATGCATCGAAGGCAGTTTTTGGGGTCGGCGGCGGCGATGGCGCAATCTGCGCAAATTCCGCTCCCGCCGGCCGATGAGAAAGCGTTGAGTGGCGCCGGGGAGGTTTCCTACAACGTCCACGTCACGATCGAACGGAAACGGCCGGGCAAGCCGCATAAGGGGAAGGTCCTGGCCGCGATTCAGCCGCATTGCGACGACATCCCCATCTTTGCCGGCGGGACGGTGCTGAAACTCATCGACGAAGGCTATGAAGGGATCCTGATCACGGTCTCCGATGATGCGATGGCCGGAGACGGAGTCGGAAACGGGGAAGTGGCGGCGAAGAACGAACAGGACACCCGGGAAGTGGCGCGGCGGCTCGGATTGCGGGAAGCCATCTTCCTCAACTATCCCAACCACAATCTGGACGCGTGGCCGATTGTCGAGATGCGGGCCAGGCTGGTTTTTCTCTTCCGGTATTTCAAAGTGGATACCGTGATTGTGTACGATCCGAGCGGCCTCTACGAGCGCAACCCCGATCATTATGTAACCGCTCGCGCCGTGGAATGGGCGGCGGGGATCTGCGCGATGAAGTGGGATTATCCGGAGTTCGGGCTGGCCGGAGTGAAGCCCCACCCGGTGTCGGAACGATACTATTTCGCGCGCGGACCGCAACTCGTCAACCGGGTAGTGGACATCGGCGACTATATCGACCAGAAGGTGTGGGTCAACCTGGCCAACGTGACGCAAGGCCCCGCCGGCAACACCGGCGAGCGGTTGTGGAAGAAACTGGCTGCACAAGGGAAGCGGCTGCCGCTGCTGGGAAATGACGCCGAAACAGCGAACCGGCAATACACCAAGTACTTCGCGCTGAGCCGGGACCGGGCCCGAGGTGTGGCCCACAATCTGCAGTGGGCAGAAGACTTTCATTACATCGGGCCGGCCGGGTCGGAGTGGGACAGCTACATTGCCCAAAACGCCGTTCCGCTATAGCCAAGGCGGGCAGGTTCAGCTGGTACGGTTTGTCGTTCCTTTGGGTCAGTTCTGCGGTTTGGCAAACAGCAGCCAACCCAGATCGGCGGGATTGTCGGCTCCCAGCGCCAGGCGGGGCGTAAGGGGATTCTGGGGGCGCCAGGCGCTGGCGCCGGCGGCCATTCGCTGAACCCGGACATCCACTCGAACCGGGTGCCACTGCTCCGCACTAAGCCCGATATTCGCCAGAGGAATGC
The DNA here is from genome assembly GCA_021324015.1 of Solibacteraceae bacterium. Lineage (GTDB taxonomy): Bacteria > Acidobacteriota > Terriglobia > Bryobacterales > Bryobacteraceae > JAJPJX01. The sequence continues at coordinate 4,474 of JAJPJX010000103.1, forward strand.
GCACCACGGCACGCCACTCGCCGGGTGCGATCGCAATCCGCCCCTCAGCACTTTGCGGGGCCACCTGGTCGGGCAGTTCCGCGCGGTTTTCGGCGCCCGGCATGAAGACGAAATGCTTGCACGGCCACAGCCGCCGCGGCTCGACCTTCACCAGGATGCTCGATAGTGGCGGTGCCGCGGGGGACCCGCCGGCGCTTTCCTTTCCCGAGACGATCACGTATAGCGTCTTGGCGTCGTAGCTTGCTCCCCACCGGACCGCCGAACTCTCCGGTGCATAGGTGCAGGCCTCCCAGCGCAGACTCGAAGGCGGGGTGAGTTCGGGGCTCGACCATACGGAGCCGTCGGAAGGGACGGCATAGGCCACCGCCCCATTCGGTTGTTTGCCGGTGTACTCGGGGAACAGGTCTTTCCCGTCTCGGATGAGCCTCTCCACTTCCGGAATATCCCTGTCGAGCACCATGCGCAATTGCTGCATGCGCCACCGGATCCTTTCCGGGTAGTATTTGTAGCCTTCCGCCTCGGAATGAAAGCCCAGGCGGGAATCCCTCTCGCACAGCGCCAGCAGATCTTCATCGCCCCGCAATTCCTCGCGGACGATGTCGCCCAATTGCTTCAGCATTTCCAGGCGCCTCATTCCTTCCGCACGCAGCATCTTTTCCCGGAGGCTGTAAAAACGCAGGATGTTGTATCCGCTTCGGAACTGGATGCCAAGCGCTCGGGCCACGCCGATATCCAGCAAGCGGTCTGGCTGGCCCTCAAAGGAAGGCTCCAGGCCGCGCAGAATTTCCACACCGCGATCCCAGGCCGTAGTCATGCGCCTGGCAAGCTCGACCGTTTCGTCCAGTGTCAGCACCTCTTTGATGCATTCGCCGATCCGGTCGCCGCTGGGCGGCCACGGTGCGCGGGTGGTGGTGGAAGCCAGGAGCCACGTCGGCGCCAGTGGCGCATCCTCGGGCTTCAGCAGGAGCGGCCAGACGGGACCGTCGTGCATCGGGCCGTAGTATTGAAACAGGTTGGTGAGCGGGTAATTCTGGTAGCCGGCCGCGAAATCTTTCCAGGCCTCCACCACCGCGGCGGAATGGTCCTTTCCCCAGTAGAGGGAGGCAAGTTGGCTCAAAAAGGCGTTTTCGTCCTCCGGAAAAGGCTCGAACGAGAGTTCGCCGGCGGCCTGGTTCATCAGCCCCGGATAATTGCCGAAGTACCAGCACAGCATCGAGTGAGAGACGCCCAGGCGCCGCATGCCTGCGAATTTCCGGTAGAGTAGCGACGGCACCGGCACGTACGGAACGGTGGCCACTTCGTGCGAATTGCCGGTTTGGATCTTCGCGGAGGTCGGCGTGCGGTTCTCGCGCGCGATCCGGGCGATGCGCTCGAACCTCGGGCTCGGCCCGGGGGCGGAGATCCAGTAGTCCCCGCCGACCAGTTCCTTGCCGAATTCAGTCCGGCGCACCCCGGATTCGAAGTTGAACTGTAGGATCACTCCTTTGGGGGTGTGAGCAGGGATCTCGTAGACCCAATCCGCCAGGCCTTCCCGGAACGCTCCGCGTGCCTGTGGCATGTACAGCCAACTGATCAGTTCCGCGCCGGGTGCGGCATCGTGCATGCCTCGCTCCATGGCCGAGAGAGACGCGTACAGGATTTCCCAGGGAGCTTTCCGGGAACAGCGGGGGCAGGCGATCCGGCCCCCGCCGACAGCCGAGAGCGCGCTCAGGCAGGTGGTCGGCCGCTCGCCGTGGGAAATGTTGATCAGGCCGCCCAGTTCCGGCAACGCCTGGAAGATTTGATGGACCGACTCGTAAAGATACTTCCGGGCGGCTTCGCTGCTGGGACAGAAGTAGCGCTTTCCGCCGCTCAGGGCGGCGCCGGCCAGTTCCGGATACTGCACCAGAACCGGGCTGTCCGCGTCCCAGGCGTGCGGCTCGATGGAGAAAATGTAGGTGCGGATGCCGTAACGCAGACAGGCTGCTACCGTGCGCCGGAGCTTAGCAAGCCGTCTTTCGGCATCGCGCCCGGCTTTCGGTGTGAAGGAGGTCGAACAGAGGTCCTGAAATTCGACCGTCAGCCACAGACCGTTGATGCCTTCGTGTGCCAGGCGGTTCAGATATTGCTCCGGATAGTAATCCACGTCGTCCATCAGCTCATCGCGCATCTTTGGGGGCCGCTTGATGGGACCGAAAAAACAGCGTGAAATGCGGCGGCGGATGAAAGGACGCCGCTCCACTTTGCCCAACGGCAGAAATGGACCGCGCCGGCGCAGCATTTCGTCCTCGATGTAGAAAATCCCGCGCCGTATGCCTTCGGTGTCGGCGGCAAGAATGCGGCAGGCTTGCTTGCCCACCTCCACGCGGAACGTTTCATCCCCAAGGTTCGGCACGTAGCCGGTCTCGATCACATACGCGCCGTTCTCGCTCGATACGCCTCCGGCGGAAAGGAATTGGCGCAAATCGTCGTACGCCGTTTGCAGGCGACCTTTTGGATCTGTAAACCTGGAAACCAGGCCCACGCCCCCGGACAAAACGGCTTCCTGCGGCCCGGGAGAGCTTTTCGCCCACACGTGCCGCGTCCACATGGGCGCTTTCAGGTCCTGCGTAAACTTCCAGCGATCCTCACCCGGCTGAGGCGGTACGTCCTTCCAGCCGGCGGTGTTTGTGATGGCGCGGGTTTTGGCAACGTCGGGCGTGCGTCCGCAACCAGAAGCCAGAATCAGGACAACGAGAAGGGGGCAGAGGCCAGACCGTTCCAGAACAGGATATCGCTGACGGAACATCTCCCGGATGATACCAGACGCCTGGGACCAGGACGGCGCAGTTGAGCACTATTGATTACTACTTCTGGCGCCGGGAGGCGGCGCTGGTCTATGCTTGGGGAGACATGAGGCAAAACAAGTGGTCGCGCAGAGAGTGGCTGGCGGGAGCGACGGCGGCCGCGGCGCTGGGCGCGCCACAAGGAAAGAAATCGGCCATGACAGACCAAGGTTACATCGACGCGCACGTGCACGTGTGGACGCCGGACACGCAGCGCTATCCCCGGCCGCGGAACGAACAGTATGCGCCGACGAGCTTTACACCGGAGGAACTGTTGGCGCACGCCCGGCCTTGCGGCGTCACGCGGGTGGTGCTTATCCAGATGAGCTTTTACGGCACCGACAACCGGTACATGCTGGACGCGATCGCGCACTACCCGGGGGTGTTTTCGGGAGTGGGCATCGTGGACCACAACGCCCCCGGCGTGGCGGACGAGATGCGGCGGCTGAAGCGGCTCGGGGTACGCGGATTCCGCATCACGCCGGGAGGCCAGCCGCAGACCTGGCTGGACGCGCCGGGGATGGCCGCCATGTGGAAGTGCGGGGCCGAAGAGCGCATGGCCATGTGCCCCCTGGTAGATTCGGACGCCCTGGCTGCCATCGGACGGATGTGCGCGCGGCATCCGGAGACGCCAGTGGTGATCGACCACCTGGCGCGCATCGGCGCGGACGGGCAAATCCGCGACGCGGCCGTCCGGCAACTCTGCGACCTGGCGCGTCACACACAGGTGCACGTGAAGGTCTCGGCGTTCTACGCGCTAGGCAAGAAGCAGTATCCCTACACGGACCTGGCGGGCTTGATCCAAAGGGTGCTGGAGGCATACGGCCCTGAGCGGCTGATGTGGGCCACCGACTGTCCCTTCCAGGTGCAGAACGGGCACACCTACGCCGGATCGCTGGAGCTGGTGCGCGACCGGCTGGATTTCCTTTCCGCCCACGACCGGGAGTGGCTGCTGCGGGGCACCGCAGCGCGGGTGTTTTTCGCGGCGTAGCGCCGCGGCCGTGCTATAGAATAAAGCCACCCGTGCGAACCATTTCGAAAAAGACCAAGTACGGTTTGCAGGCCCTGATCGCGCTGAGCCGGCGGTATGGCGAGGGCCCCGTGCTCATCGCGACCATTGCCAGGGAGGAAAGCATCCCGCTGAAGTTCCTGGAGCTGATTCTGCTGGAGCTGCGCAATGCGGGCGTGGTGGAGAGCCGCAAGGGCAGGCACGGCGGCTATCAGCTCAGCCGGCCTCCGTCGCAGATTACCATGGGGTCGGCGATTCGGAAGATGGAGGGGCCGCTCGCGCCGCTGCCCTGCGCCAGCGAGACGGCCTTCAGGCCGTGCGAGGAATGCCGGGACGTGGAGCGGTGTGGCACGCGCATCGTGATGCGGAAGGTGCGGGACGCCATCGCCAACATCCTGGACACTACCACGCTGGCGGACGTGGTGCGACAAGTAGACGAAGCCCGGCAGGCCGGAGAGAAACGGCCTGTCCTGATTCCCGATCTGTGACCACCGGCTACACCAGGCCGTCGAAGAGCACCGAGCTCAGGTAGCGCTCTCCCGAATCCGGGAGGATCGTGACGATGGTTTTGCCGGCGAACTCCGGGCTGCGGGCCAGCCGCAGCGCCACGGCGGCGGCGGCTCCGCAGGAGATGCCGCTGAGAATTCCTTCCTCGCGCGCCAGCCGGCGGGCGGTTTCTAGAGCCTCGTCATCGGTGATCTGCTCGACGCGATCCACCACCGAGAGGTCCAGCGTATCGGGGATGAACCCGGCTCCGAGCCCCTGGATTTTGTGTGGTCCGGGCTTGAGCGGCTGGCCCGCGAGACGCTGTGTGATCACCGGGCTGGCCACCGGTTCCACCGCCACCGAGAGGATGTCCTTGCCCTTGACCTGCTTGATGTATCGGGAGACGCCGGTGATGGTGCCGCCCGTGCCCACGCCGGAGACCAGCACGTCAATCGAGCCATCGGTATCGTCCCAGATCTCCGGCCCGGTGGTGCGGAAATGGATATCCGGGTTGGCCGGGTTCTGGAACTGTTGCAGCAGCACGTAACGTTTCGGGTCCGACTGCTGGATTTCCTCGGCCCGGGCGATAGCGCCCTTCATGCCCAGCGGGCCTTCGGTGAGAATCAGGTTGGCGCCGAAGGCTTTGAGCACCTTGCGGCGTTCGAGCGACATGGTCTCTGGCATGGTCAGGGTGATGGGATACCCGCGGGAGGCGGCCACAAAAGCCAGCGCGATGCCCGTGTTGCCACTCGTCGGCTCGACGATTTCACAGCCGGGCCGCAACACGCCCCGCTTCTCCGCGTCCCACACCATGGAGGCGCCGATGCGGCACTTCACCGAATACGCGGGGTTGCGGCCCTCGATCTTGGCCAGCACGGTGGCCGGGCATTGCCGGGCGAGCCGTCCCAGTTTCACCAGCGGCGTCCGCCCGATGCTCAGCGAATTGTCTTCGAAAATCATGCGTCGTTCTCCTTAGGGTTGGGGCCTGGGATAGGCTCCCGTAGGTGTTGCCGGATCCGCCTTGCGAGATTGGGCCTCGGCATAGGCCTGCTGCACTTCGGCCGGAAAACCGGAGATCAGGCGCCGGATACGGCGCTCCATTTCTGCCACTACGGCAGAATTTTCAGCCGCCACGTCGTAGCTCTCGTCCGGATCCTCGGCCAGGTTGTAGAGTTCGGCGCGCGGCAGCAGAAGGTTGTGCCGGCCGCCCGGGGGCGCGGGCGAATAGGCTGCCGAGTTGTGGCGGGCGATGTGCAGCTTCCAGTTCCTCCAGCGGGCGCATTGCAGATCCCAGTTGTCGAAGTACAGCAGGATTTCGCGGTCGATGGATTCCTTTTCTCCGGCGAGGAGCGGCCAGATATCCACGCCATCGAGCGGTTTTGCCGGCAGCGACGCGCCGGTAAGCCGCGCCACGGTAGGGAAGACGTCCATCATGGAGGCCAGCGCATCCGAGACAGGGCCCGCCGGGATCTTGCCGGGCCAGCGCGCCAGGAAGGGCTCTCGGATGCCGCCCTCATAGGTCGTCCCTTTCCGCCCCCGCAGACGGCCGGGACTACCCTGGTACCAGGGGCCGTTATCGCTCGAGAACATCACCAGTGTGTCCTGGTCGACGCCGTTTTCCCGCAGCGCGCGCAGCACCTGGCCCACGCTCCAGTCGATCTCCTCCACCACATCGCCATACAAGCCCTCCGCGGACTTGCCGCGGAAACGCTCGGACGCCGCCAGCGGAATGTGCGGGAAGGTGTGCGGCAGGTAGAGGAAAAACGGCTCCCGGGCGGACTTTTGCAGGAAGCCCAGGGCCTCTTCGGTGTAGCGCCGGGTCAGGGTTTCCAGGCGTGCGGGCTGCTCGATCACCTGCGTATCCCGCATCAGCGGGCGGGGCGACATGTCGTTGCTGTAGGGGATGCCGAAGTAGGCGTCGAAGCCTCGGCTGGTGGGCAGATACGGCGGGGTGTGGCCCAGGTGCCACTTGCCGATGCACATGGTCCGGTAGCCGCCGGCCTTCAGCACATCGGCCAGCGTGGTCTCGTCGCGGTTCAGGCCGCCGGCATCCCGCGGAAACAGGACGCGCGGCACGCCGACGCGCGTGGGATATCGGCCGGTCAGCAGCGCGGCGCGCGAGGGGGAGCAGACCGGATCGGCCGAGCAGAAGTTGGTGAAGCGCACACCTTCGGCGGCCATGCGGTCCAGGTTCGGGGTGCGGATGCGGGAGCCGTAACAGCCCAAATCCCCATAGCCCAGGTCGTCACAGAGGATGAAGACGATGTTGGGTAGCCTGGCGGGCGCGGCCCGGAGTGTGGCACCCAAGGCTGCGCCCGTGGACTTGAGAAACGCACGTCGATGAATCACTGGCTTCCATAATAAGATGATCCCGATGCGACGGCGAACTTTTCTGGCCCTGGGGGCTGCGCCGCTGGCCGGGCGCGCGGCCGAACGGCGGCCCAACGTGCTTCTCATCCTGCCGGACCAGTTGCGGGCGCAGGCGCTCGGCGTCATGGGCAACCGGGACGTGCGCAGCCCGCACATCGACCGGCTGGCGGCCGAGGGCCTGCTATTCCGGCAGACGCTCGCGAACACGCCGGTGTGCTGCCCGGCGCGCGCGAACATCCTGACGGGGAAATACGCGCACCGCAACGGGATGGTGGCCAACGACCTGCGGCTGCGGGAGAGCCAGCCGACCATGCCGCAGGCATTCCACGACGCGGGATACCGCACCGGCTTCATCGGCAAGTGGCACCTGGACGGCGGCAAGCGCCAGCCGGGATTCGTGCCGCCCGGGCCGCGGCGCCACGGCTTCGAATTCTGGGCGGCCAACGAGTGCAATCATTCTCACTTCCACACGCAGTATTTCCGCGATACCTCGCAGCCCATCCCGATCGAGAGGTTCGAGCCGGAAGCCTGGGTGGACCTGGGAGTGGAGTTCCTGCGCGGCAGCCAGCGCGACACGAGGCCGTTTTTCCTCACCGTCCAGATGGGCCCGCCGCACGACCCGTACAAGGCCCCGCCGGAGTTCGCGCGGCTGTACGACCCGGCGAAGCTGGAGATGCGGCCCAACTGGCGCGGCGGGCCGGGGCTGCCGGGGCGGCAGGACCTGGCGCAATACTACGGCATGATCACCGCCGCGGACGCGCAGATCGGCAGGCTGCTGGCGGAATTGGACCGCCTGGGCATGCGCGAAGACACCATCGTGCTGCTGACCTCGGATCACGGGGACATGCTGGGGTCGCAGGGCCGGCGGCTGAAGCGGAAGCCCTGGGAGGAATCTATTCGCGTGCCCGGCATCCTGCGATATCCGCGCCAGGTCCGGCCGGGGCGCACCAGCGACTGCCTGTTCACGCACGTGGATTTGGCACCCACGCTGCTGGCGTTGTGCGGCGTCCAAGGCCCGGACGGAATGCAAGGGACCAATCTCTCGAAAGTCGTGCTGGGCAGGGAAAGCCGGGGACCGGACTCGGCGTTTTTTCAAATCTTCGGGCCGTACCAGGGCGACGGCACCGAGGACGGGTGGCGCGGCGTGCGCACCGCGCGGTACATGTACGCGCGCTTCGAATCGAAACCCTGGGTGCTCTTCGACCTGGAAAAGGACCCGTACGAGATGCGCAACCTGGTAGACGAGCCCGGCGCGCGCGGCCTGGTTGCCGAAATGGAGCGCCGGCTGGCCGGCTGGATCGAGCGCACCGGAGACTCCTGGCGATACGACTGGCACGAACTGGTGGAGGACAACGGGCGGCTCTACCGGCACGAGACGTTCTACACCGTGGACGAGTATCTCGCATGGGCAAAGCAGCATCCGGAGGCGGAGAAGGCGAACTGAGCCGCCCCTTCGCGGACCATTTTTCGGGGCACGCGCGGGGCTATGCGGCGCACCGGCCGGCCTATCCGCCGGAACTGGCGGACTTCGTGGCGGAGCAGGCGCCGCGGCGCGGCCTGGCCTGGGACTGCGGATGCGGATCCGGCCAGCTCTCCACCCTGCTGGCGGAGCGCTTCGAGCGGGTGATCGCTACCGACGCGAGCGCGGAGCAGATCGCACAGGCCGCACCACACCCGAGGATCGAATACCGCCGGGCGCCGGCGGAGGCCAGCGGATTGCCCGCCGGCGTGGTGGACGCCGCCACAGCAGCGCAGGCGGCGCACTGGTTCGACCTGGAAGGTTACTACGCGGAGGTCCGCCGCGTCGCGCGGCCCGGAGCCATCGTGGCGCTGGTCACCTACAACCTGCTCGAAGTGGACGCGCAGGTCGATCCGATCCTCCGCGGCTTCTACGCGGGGCCGCTGGGGTCCTATTGGCCGCCGGAGCGGCGGCACGTCGAAGACGGTTACCGCTCGCTGCCGTTTCCGTTCCCGGAAATCGCGGCTCCACCCCTGGAGATGCGGCGGAGGTGGCGGCTGGAGGATCTGCTGGGCTTCGTGGAAACCTGGTCCGCCCTGCGCGCGCTCGAACGGTCCCAGGGACGCGGGGCGATCGAGGCCTTCCGGCGGGACGTCACACGCGCCTGGGAAGCCGGACCGGCGGAGCGCCTGGTGCGCTGGCCGCTGACCATCCGGGCGGGCCGGCTCTGAACCCGCCGCGGGGCTGGGATAAAATGGGCGCACCGAGAGTGCAGGAGAGAATCTGATGCTTGGAAAAACAGGGAGACGCGACTTCGTGAGCGGAGCGGCCGCCGCCATCGCCACGGCTCAATTTCCGATTCTGGGGGCCAACGACCGGATCCGTGTCGGCCAGGTCGGGCTCGGCGGGCGCGGCACGGACCACCTGAAGTATTACTCGTCGCTCGATTCGGAGTGCCGCATCGTGGCCATCTGCGACGTGAACCAGGCCGCCCGCGAGCGCGCCGGCGCGCTGCTGAAGAAGACCAAGGGCTGGGACACGAAAGACTACGACGACATGCGCGCCATGTTCGAGTCCAAGGACGTGGACGCGGTCTCCATCACCACGCCGAACCACTGGCACGCGCTGGCGACCATCTGGGCCTGCCAGGCGGGCAAGGATGTGTACGTGGAAAAACCCGCCAGCCACAACCTGTTCGAGAGCCGCCAAATGGTGGCCGTCGCGCGCAAGTACAACCGCATGGTGCAGGTGGGCTCTCAGAGCCGCTCCATCGCCCACAAGATGCGCGCGATGCAACTGCTGCGCGACGGCATTATCGGGCAGATCTATCACGCGCGGGGGCTGTGCTACCGGCGGCGGTTCTCGATCGGGCACACGCCGGACCAGCCTGTGCCGCCGGGGCTCGATTGGGATCGCTTCCTCGGCCCGGCGCAGTGGAAGCCGTATAGCAAAAACAAATTCGCTTACAACTGGCACTGGTTCTGGGACACCGGCAACGGAGACATCGGCAACCAGGGCGTGCACGAGATCGACATGTGCCTGTGGGGGCTGGGCCGCACCGGCTGGCCGGTCTCGGTTTCTTCGATCGGCGGCAAATTCGTGTGGCAAGACGATCAGGAAACCGCGAACACGCAGCAGACCACCTTCGATTTCGGGGACGCCCAAATCACCTTCGATGTGCGCAATCTGCCTTCGCCGACCGAAGGCATGGCGCCGCTGAAGCCGAACTACACGGGCAATATTTTCTTCGGCGACGGCGGTTTTCTGGTGGTGGACTTCGCCGGATTTCAGGTCTACAAGAGCGCGGCGGCGAGCGTCAGCGGCGAAGCGGCGCGTGGGGCGGGCGCCGGCAACGTCGAGAAGTACGACAAAGTGATGGACGAGAAAGCGCAGGAGCAGTCCGCCTGGTCCACCAACCCGCACATGCAAAACTTTTTCGAAGCCATCCGGGCGCGCGACCATAAGCTGCTGCATGCGGATGTGGCCATCGGCGCGCACGCGGCGGCCTTCTGCCACCTGGCGAACATCAGCTACCGGGTGGGGCGCACGCTGCGCATGAACCGGGCCACGGGGCATTTCCTGGGCGACGACGAGGCCAACGCCATGTTCACGCGGGACTATCGCGCGCCGTACGTAGTTCCGGCGCAGGTTTGAGCGGGAGCAAGCTCGCAGGCCCTACGGCGCGCGCCACAGAACCGCGCGGGCATAAGCTCCACTGAGCGCCCGCACGGTTTTGCCCGCGGCATCGGTGGTTTCGTCCACCCCGTAATACATGGTGACGATGCGGCCCGGCGCGACTTCCGCTGAGCTGGGATAGCCGCAGTCGCTGTTGTGCGCATCGGCGGCGAGCACGATCAGTTCGGGGCCCCAGGTGCGCCCGAGATCGCGGCTCAGCATGGCCCGGGCGCCGAAGGGCCGGTTGCGTTCGCCATAGACCAGCAGCAGGCGCCCGTCGCGCAGCAGGATGACATCGGCGGGATGCTCGCGTTCCGCCGTGAGCCGGCGCGGCGGGCTCCAGGTGCGCCCCTGGTCGCCGGAATACGTGGCCGCCAGGTAGCCTCCGTGATGGGAGCGCGCCACGGCGAGCAGGCGCCCATCGGGCAGCAGAGCCAGCGCGGTCTCGTTGAAGTCATCGGCGATCAGGGTGGGATCGCCCCAGGTGAGCCCGCCGTCGCGCGAGCGGTAGAGGTAGGAAGTTTCGTGCTCCAGGCCCGGGCCGCGCTCGTAGTAGACGTTTAGCAGCACGGTGCCGCCAGGCAGTTGCACCATTTTCCCGAAAGGAGAAGCGCCATGCCGCGGGTCGATGAGCGACTTGGCGGGCGCCTCCCAGGTACGGCCGCGGTCGTGCGAGCGCACCGTGTAGAGGCCGTCGCGGGTGAGCTGCTTGAGGCGCTCGCCGCCCGGGCTGTAACTGCGGTCGATGATGTAGGTGACCAGGACCGTGCCATCGCGCAACTGGCCCACGGCCGGGTTGCGGTCGTCCATGGGAGCATCCGCCAGAAGGCCGCGGGACCAGGTGCGGCCGCCGTCGGTCGAGCGCACCCAGTCCAGGCGCCCCTGGGCGCCGATGTGCGTGTCACCGCCGCGCACGGCGGCGCCCAGTTCGCCGTTGTCCAGGCGGATCAGCACAGGGAAATATCCACCGCCGCGCACCACGTCCACGCGCTCGACCGCCACCTGGCGGCCGATCCAAATAGAGGCTTCCTGGGCCGCCGCGGGCAAAAGCAGGGCGAAACCGCAAACCAGATAGCGCATGGCAATTCTCAAGCGCTCCGGGCTCCCAGCGCCTGCCCGATGGCGCCGCGCATCTGTTTTTCGCATTCCGGAAAGGCGATCCAACTGTAGTGGTCGTTGTAGCCCTCCCGCGCGGACTCGGCGGTGGGGATGTAGCCGGGGGCGCACTCGCTGAAGCCCACCGTGACCACGAAGGAATCCGGCCGCATCTGCTGGGCCCAGAGTTGATACTGCACGAAGGACTCGGCCGGCACCAGCACCACGTGCGCCAGCTTGCCGCCGCCGGCCAGCTCCAGGCACGGCACGTCGATGGGGCGTCCCTCGGAGAGGCGCTCGCGCCAGCTTAAGCCGAGCGCGGCCTCAAAGCGCGCCAGGCGCGTGCGGCGCGGGTCGGCCAGCGTGTCTTTCAGCTCCTGGAGGGAGAAACCCGGCGTACGGCGCGGCTCCATGCGCAGGGCTGCGTTGCGGAAGCGCAGCGCTTCCAAGGGAAAGGGGCGGGTGTTCTTCCAGGCCTCTTCCATGGCCCGCCGCATGCGCCCGGCCAGCACGGGGCGGTTCGCGGGACTGCCGTCGTTGTACTTGCCCGCCATGGTGTCGCCGCTGGCGCCGGACGCGTAGATCTGTAGGGCGTCCGGGGTGGCCTGCTGGCGGGCCTCGCGGGCCATGCCGGGAAAATCGGCCGAGACCTCGCCCTTGCCGTAGTAGCTCATGGGGTGCGTCGAGTAGACCGAGAGCGCCGCCAGCGGGCGGCCGCCGTTCCAGAAGCTGAGGGTGCGCAGCCAGGGATCGATCAACCCCTCCGGCTGCGCGCGCACCGCGGGGTCCCGGGTGGCGCTGGTGCGCTCGAAGGAGACGCGCCCGTCCGGCAGCACGTAGCGCCGGTTCGAGGCGACCTGCTCGACGCGCGCCATACCCGTGCCGATATGCGAGACCGGGCGCAGGCGGCGCAGGCTTTCCCCCAGCGCGGCGGCCACGTTCCGGATGGTGCGATCCTCGAAGGCCGTGTCGCACAGGGGCTCGGGCACGTGATTCTCGGTGAGCAACTCCTGCGCGCGGCGGTCGGTGTAGGGCGCGTCGTGCTGGTGCACGCAGGAGACCAGCACCTTTTCGCGGCTGGTCCCGGCGGTCTCGGCCAGCACGCTGCGCCAGCGATCATAGGAATTGTTGCGGATCTCGCACCAGTCGATCACCGCCAGCACGTACGTGCTGCCCGCGCCGCGCAGCACCAGGCCGCGCGCGCCCAGCGGATCGACGATCTTCTTCGCCAGAACCGCGTTGAACAGCGGCGAGCCGAGCGGCGGCGTGACGTCGGCGCGGAAGGTGGCCAGCTCCCATTTCGAACCGGCGGCACGGGCGCGCCACGCCGCCAGCGGCGCCGCCACCAGCGCGCGCCGCGGAATCCTGATAGCCATGCGGGGAGTGTATCAGAACACGTATTTCAGCGCGAACTGCAACTGCCGCATGGTCTTCGCTGACGTGATGACGCCGAACGTGGAGGGGCTGCGGGCGTCCGAGCTGGGGGTGTTCCAGTTGGGATGATTGGTGGCGTTGAAAGCCTCCCAGCGGAATTGCAGCTCGTGGCTCTCGTGAATCCGCACGTTCCGGGCCAGCGAGAGGTCCGCCTCCCGCGTGCCCGGAGAGAGCAGTGTGTTGCGGCCCATGTTGCCGGGGCGCCAGCTCAGGTCCGGGTTGGAGAAGTTGAACGCCGCGATGTTCCAAAACTGCTGCGCGGAGCGGTTCGCTGGGATGGGGCTGATGCCGGTGGCATCGGGCTGGTTGCCCAGGGTGTTGAGTCCGGCGGTATCGCCGAGTTGCGCCACGTTGACCGGCGTGCCGCCGGCGAAAGTGATGATGCCGCCGAGCTGCCAGCCGCCCAGGATATGGCGGATGAAGCCCTGGTTGGCCAGGGGCTTTCCAGTGCCGAACGGTAGCTCGTAAACGTAGGAGGCCACGAAGCGCCGGCCCACGTTGAACTGCGAGAGGCCGCGCTCCGCCTGGAGGTTGTAGCTGTTGGTGGGCCAGAGCGTGTCGCCGGAGTTGGTGCGGATGGCGCTGCCGCCGTCGATGGCCTTCGACCAGGTGAAGCCGATCATGTAGGTCAGGCCCTTGCTGAAGCGCTGCGTGAGCTTGGCGCTGAGGGCGTGATAGTTCGAGTTATCGTTGCCATCCACTTCCTGTAGCCGGCCGTAAGCGGGCCAGGGCGTGCGCTGGGCCACGCTGCGCGTGTCCGTGGGACCGGTCTTGACCACCGGCTGGTTATACAGGCGGAAACGTTCCAGCTTGTGGCCTTCGTTGCCCTGGTAGCCGGCTTCGAGTACCAGGTTCTGGGTCAGCTCCCGCTGGACATTGAACAGCCATTGCGTGATGTACGGCGTGCGCATGCCCTGGATATTGCCCAGGAACTGCGGCGCGCCCAGGCAGGTGCCGGTGTACCCCGTGCACACGAAGCGCTGGCGCTCGAGCGCCCAGGGATCCTGAAGCACCGCGTTACGCTGCTCGTTGCTGGTGATGAACAGGTCGCGGCCGGCCAGGTTGCGGGACATGTCGAAGACCGGATTGCCCGTGTCCTGGACATAGAAGATGCCTGCCCCGGCGCGCAGGGTCCAATGGTCCGTGGGGCTGTAGGAGAGACCCAGCCGCGGAGCAAAGTTGTTGTTGTCCGGGTTGACCAGGCTGCGGCCCATGTACTGGTCGCCGGCCTGGGTAGCCTGTCCGTCGGCGAAGTGGAAATTCAGGCCCTGGTAAAAATCGCCGCTGCCCGGCCGGATGAAGATGGGCGGCTGCGCGTTGGGCAGCAGGCCGTTCGGACCCACGCCGGGGTTGAACAACTGGACGTTCATAATGCCCCGGTACTTATCGGCCCAGGGGCGGGCGTTCTCGTAGCGGATGCCCATGTTCACCGTCAGCCGTGGCGTGACCTTCCAGTCGTCCTGGACATAGCCGTAGTAGGAGGTGCGGCGCAGCATGGCGTCCGCCATGGCGACCACGCGGGCGGATTGCGCCGGCAGACCCAGCATGTAGTCCGCGAAGATGAAGCCCGTGGCGTTGCGATTGGCCGGGTCGAACGTGGACTGGCCGTCGAAGAGAAACTCGCCGGTGGCTTTCTGGTTGCCGTACTGGTTGTAGCGGTCGCGGCGGATCTCCCCGCCGAACTTGATCGAGTGGCGGCCGCGGATGAGCGAGAAGTTGTCCATGAACTGGAACGTGTCGTCGCGCGTGATCCAGGGAGTGACGCCGCCGAAGCTGTTGATGCCGCCCCCCAGGTCGATGGCCGGAACGCCATAGGCCAGAGGGCTGGCGGCGAACAGCCCATTGATGCCCAGGCCCGCCTGCACGTTGCGCGTGTTGGCGAAGTAGCCGGCCAGGTCGTTGTTGAACTGGTTCCACGCGAAGCGGGCTTCGTTCACCGCGGAGGCGCTCAGGATGCGCGTGTTCGAGATCATCCCCTGGCGCACGGTGGTGGCCACGTGCAGCGAGTCGGTGAGGAAGGTGGCCGCCGGCGACTGGAAATCGCTGCCCCAACTGTAGCGGCCGAACCAACTGGACTTGCTGCTCTCGTTCCAATCGATGCGCTGGTTGAACTGGTCCGAATCGGTAGGCGCCACGGCGTTCCGGATGTAGTTGCGCACCAGGCTGTTGCCGGGTACGGTGGGGGCGGGGAAGAACTCCAGCATCTTCTGAGACGCCGGATTCAACTGGGACTGCGGAATCACGTTGTTCGGGTAAGGTGTGGCGGAGACGGCCACGCCGGCCGAGTTGAAGACCCTCGACGCCGGATCGAAGAGCGTGCGGTTGAGGGCGGAGAAATCGCCCTGGCGCATGGCCAGGGTGGCCACCGACGCGGTCACCTGCGTGGTGAGGCGGTCGCGCAGCTCTTCGAAATTCGACGTGAAGAAGAGCTTGTCCTTGCCGTTGAACACGCCCGGAATCATCACCGGGCCGCCCAGCGTGAACCCGTAGTCGTTGCGGCGGAAAGGATTCTTCCGGGCCTCCGACTGGCGCCATTCGCGGGCGTCTACGGCGGAATTACGCAGAAACTCGAAGGCCGCGCCGTGAAACTCATTGGTTCCAGGCTTGGTGCTCACGTTGATTTGCGCGGAGCCGCGGCCATACTCGGCGGAGTAGACCCCCGTTTGCACTTTGAATTCCTGGATAAAGTCCACCGAGGGATGGATGATGTAGGAGTTGAAATTGGGGTCTGTATTTTCCACCCCGTCGAGCGTGTAGCGGTTGAATTCCAGCCGCTGCCCGGCGACCGAGAGCGAGGTCTGGCTGCGCACGCCGCCCTGCAGGCCGCCGCCTCCTCCCGCGCCGCCCTCGGTGGTGACATTGGGGCTGAGGGTGACCAGTTGCAGGTAATCGCGCCCGTTCAGCGGCAGCTCCACGATGCGCTTGTTTTCAATGACCGTGCCCAGGGCCACCGTCTCGGTGGTCAGTAGAGGAGCCCCGCCGCTGACCTCCATCTGCTGGGTGACTTCGCCGACTTCCAGCTTGAAATCGATGCGCGCCGCGGCGCCCACCTGCAAATCGATCCCCTTGCGGGTGGCGGTTTTGAATCCCGGGTTCTCGACTTTCACGTCGTAGGATCCCGGAACGAGGTACGGAATGGAATAGTTGCCGGTGTCGTTGGTCGCGACCTGGCGCACCTGGTTGGTAGCGGTGTTGGTGACCGTCACCGAGGCTCCGGCGATCACCGCGCCAGTGGCATCCGCAACCGTCCCCGTGATTTCCCCGAAATTCTGCGCGCCCAGGCGCAACGCGCACCAGGCGAAAAGGACAAACAAGGTCCTGCTGTGACGGAACATACTGGTCCCCTTTATCCTGGGTTGTTTATCACACGCGGAAGAAAAGGGTCAAGCCGCGCATCAAAATCAACGGGAATTCCCTTGCAGCGGCCGCCGGCGCGGCGCCTCAATCCTCGAACGGACGCCCGGCCAGCAGGCCGCCGTCCACCACCTGGACGGAGCCGGTCACGAAGCTGGATTCGTCCGAGGCCAGGAACAGGGCGCAGTGGGCCACTTCGCGCGGCTTCCCGATGCGGCCCATGGGGTACATCTCTTGGAGGCGGGCGAAACCCGCCGGATGGCTCCTCCAGTAGCGCATGGAAGTCTCCGTCTCGATGGTGCCCGGGCAGATGATGTTGGAGCGGATGCCCAGGTGGCCGTAATCGGCCGCCACCAGGCGCATCATGGAGATCAGGCCTCCCTTGGCCGCCGTGTAGGCGGTTTCGCCGAAGGCGGCCAGGGCGTTGACGCTGGAAATCGTGACGATGCTGCCGCCGCCGCGGGCCTGCATCCTGGGGATGGCGCCGCGGGTGCACAGGAAGGGGCCCTTCAGGCACACGTCCACGGTGCGGTCCCAGGCCGCTTCTTCGAGGCCCACGATGGGGCCGTCACCCGCCAGTTCGATGGCGTTGTTCACCAGGATGTCGAGTCCGCCGAAAACCTCGCTGGTGCGCCGGAACATGGCCTCCACCCGGGCGGCCGAACTGATGTCCACCGCCACCGCAAGGGCCTTGCCGCCGCCGCGCGTGATCGCTTCGGCCACCGATTCAGCACCGGCCTGGTGGATGTCCGCCACCACCACCGCCGCGCCTTCCGACGCAAACAGCCGCGCCATCTCGGAGCCGATCCCTCCGGCGGCGCCTGTGATCAGCGCGACCTTGTTCGATAACCTGTCTCCCATAGACCGTGCAGTATACTGCACTACAACGATGCAAGTACGCAGACTCTGTCTTGTGCTCGCGCTGGCCGCGCTGCCGGCCTGCGCCGGTGACCTGCGGATAGGCCGCGCCGCGGTGAAGATCACTCCGCCGCCGGGCATGCCCATGGCCGGCTATTACTATGTCCGGCTGAACGAGGGCGTGCACGACGACCTGTACGCCAAGGCGCTGGTGCTCGAAAAGGACGGCGCGCAAGCCGCCATGGTGGCGCTGGACCTCGTGGGCGTGCCGCGGCCCATCGTGGAGGCCGCGCGCGAAGCCATCAGCCGGACTACTTCGCTCGACGGCGCGCACGTGATGATCAGCGCCACCCATTCGCACACCGGCCCGGAGATGGGCAGCCGCCTGCGCGGCGTAGATGCGAAAACCGAGAAGCTGGCGCACGACTACCTGGCCGCCCTGCCGGGCCTCATCGCCGAAAGCGTGCGCAAAGCGGCCGCCGATCTCCAGCCCGCGCGCGTGCGCGTCGCGCTGGCGCACGAAGACTCCGTCAGTTTCATCCGCCGCTATTACATGAAGAACGGCACGGTGGGCTGGAATCCGGGCAAGCGCAATCCGCAGATCGTCGGCCCGGTGGGCACCATCGACCCCGATCTTCCGGTGGTGGTTTTCGAATCCGCGGCGGGCCGGCCGCTGGCCGTGTACGTCAACTTCGCCTGCCACCTGGATACCGTGGGCGGGATGCAATTCTCCGCGGATTACGCCTACACCATCAGCCGTCTGCTGGGCGAGGTGAAAGGCCCGGACCTGCTGACGCTGTTCACCATCGGCACCGCGGGGAATATCAACCACATCGACACCTCCAGCGCCGAGCCGCAGAAGGGTCCCGCCGAGGCCGAGCGCATCGGCGCCATCCTGGCCGCGGACGTTCTGAAAGCCTGGCGCCACCTGGAAGACATCGACCCCGGCACGCTGCGCACCGCCAGCGAAATCGTACCGCTGCCCCTGGCCGCCTATCGCCCGGAGGAGGTGGAAAAAGCCCGCCAGATCGTGGCCGCCTACGGGAAGCCCAATGCCAGCCCGTTTCTGGAACAGGTCAACGCTTTCAAGGTGCTGGAACTGGAGGAGCGCCACGGCAAGCCCATCGAAGCCGAAGTGCAGGTGATCACGTTGGGCGATCAACTCGCCTGGGTGGGAATGCCGGGCGAAATCTTCGTGGAGCACGGCAAGGCGCTCAAGGTGGCCTCGCCCTTCCCCCGCACCATCATCGCGGAACTGGCCAACGGCTCTATCGGCTACGTGCCCGACCGCAAGGCGTACCCGCAGGGCGCCTACGAGGTGGTCAGCGCCCGGATGGCTCCCGGCGGGGGCGAGAGGATGGTGGAGGCCGCCACACGGATGCTCATCCAGGCGCGCCAAGCCAGGTGAGCGTCCGATGCGCATCGCACTGATCCAGATGAACAGCCGCGCGGCGGCTCGCGACCAGAACGTGGAACGTGCTTGCGCCTTCCTGGCGCAGGCCGCCGCCGCCCAACCCGACCTGGTGGTTCTGCCCGAGTTCTTCAACGTGGAGTACTTTCCGCAATACCGCGACTACAAGTACATGGATTATGCGGAAACCGAGGACGGCTACACGCAGACCCGCATCCGGGAAGCCGCCCGGCGGCACGGCTTTCACGTGGTTTCGACCATTTTCGAAATGGCGCGTCCGGGCCTGTATTACGACACCGCCATGCTCATCAACCCAGAAGGCGAGATCACGGCCAAGTACCGCAAGGTGCATCCCGCGGCGCTTCTCAGCCTGGAAAAGATCTATTTCCGCGGAGGCTCCTCCTTCCCGGTCTTCCACCTGGGCGAGTGGACCATCGGCTTCTCCATCTGCTACGACAACCTCTTCCCGGAGTCCTGCCGGACGCTGGCGCTGAACGGGGCAGAACTGATCATCGCCCCCTACGCCACGCCGGTGGCCGACCCGTGGGAAAACTTCCTCACCACGCGCGCGCTCGAAAACGGCGTGTACCTCGCCGCATGCAACCACGTGGGACCGGAAGGCGAGTGGGTCATGTCCGGCAAGAGCATGCTCATCGACCCGCGCGGCAAAATCCTCTGCCAGGCCAGCCCCACCGAAGAACAGATCCTGAGCCTGGAAGTGCATCGGGAAGAAGTGATCCAGGCGCGCCGCAGCTTTCCGCTGTTCCGCGACCGCCGCCCGGACGCCTACGGGCCTATCACGCGCAGCACGGAAGAGCTGCACCGCTAAATTTTGGGTAGTGGGTCAGTTTGACCACGCGGGCCAACGCTTCGACGCGTCGGCGACAAACCGTCAACATAGGCCAGCTACGACACGAAATGGCCTATGGCACGAGGCAAGATCAGAGCCTTCCGCCCGCTCTCGAAACTCACCCCTTCTGAGGTGAACCGAAAATCCAGCGAAACCGGATCTCAGCACGAGGCGGGTACGGAGACCGGATTTATTGGTCTTTCGGCTGCCCAGTAGTTCGGTCCTGTTTAACCCAAAAGCAGCCAAACAACGGCACACGGCACAGGGGACAATGACCGTCATACTGGTACCGCAGAAGGTCGGGTTCCATAGGAACCACCTCTGGAGGGCCGATGGTAACGGCCTCAACTTCAGTGCTCACACAGCCGGAGGCCGGGCATTTCGTGATCGGAATTCTCATACTGCGCAGAGTACCAGAAGTCACCCTTTCTGCACTTTGTTCGAGTCTCCGAATAGCCGCTGCTCAATGAAGGTAACCGCCCGTTCACTAAATCCCAAGATACTGGCAAACGCTTCCACAGTAAGGGCCGAAATGGCTGTGGCTCTACCCGTCGCACAAGCGTCGAGGGCGTCGGCGAGGGTGTGATTTTGAACGGACACGGGGAGCCATGCTAACAGTCCCGAGCCGATCAGACTCGCGATAACGCCGATACCAATCCGGCTGACCACACGCCGATCATAGGCATCGAGTTCATTCGATAGGCTCACGTCCATGCCAGGCATCCTTGCCAAAACGCTGACGCAACTCCCCGCAGCACCCGCGCACAGCAGGCCGAAAATCAACAACGGCGAAAACCGCGCTGCAAACCAGAAACAGAGCGTTGCCGCAGGGAGCAAACCAACCGTCCACCAAAACAGTTTCTTCGCCCAGGGCTCCATCGCGTCTTCGTAATCATAGCTGTAAGCCTCCCAAGCATTGCGTTCCTCGAAGAGAGCCCGCAACGCGCTTCGAGCCGCAGCCGGGTTGCCATCCGTGTTCTTGAGCTTGCTCTCGAGCAGATCGCGCAGTTTTTTGATCTCAGTCTTAGGAATGCCCCACCATTCAAGTAGATTGAGCACTCCTTGGCCTTCAGTGAGCACGTCCACCACCGGACAGAGGTACGCGCTGAACTCCCCTTGTGTTTCGGCGTCGTCCTCTAGGTCGTCAAGGTCGTCCACGTGTGCCGCTTCTCTGGCCTTCACGTCAATCTCGGCGAGGCGTTTCAACACCATCTCCAGTAGCTCCTTGTTGAGGGCATCGTCAGCGCTCCGGGGCCGCTGCGCCATCGCCTCGACAGATACGCGTTCTCCAGTAATTGCAGAGAGCGCTTCGATGCGGCGGTTCTCAAGTTCCGATGTTTTGCTCTTCTTGCCCCATCCGAACAAAATGCCCACCTCCTACGCGATCACGATGTTCAGGGTAACGCGGATTTCCTGCCAAACAAAGGACCCTTTGACATATCCCCTGAGACTTGGCCGTATCACGCCCCGAGTCTGGCGATACCGCGTGCAAAGTCGGCCAGGGTCCCGCGATACCACTCGGCCGAAAAACCCGAACCGCCGAGTTGAGCGCTTTGGCGGGAGGGCCGTCCGAGAAACGGCCCGGATTTTCAAACTGACCCACTAGCGAATTTTGACAGTACTTGACACTTCCCGGATACCCGCGTGGTCCCGGTTGGAATGCCGCAGGACACGGCTTTCGGTGCATATTTCGCTCCGAACCTGGATGATGTCGACATGCCGGCCTTCAAGCTGACCGCCCCGATGCGCTATGCGATGGACATCTCATCCGCCATGGCATCTTCTTCGGCGCCGCTCGCGAGCACCGGGTCGATTCTGTTCCGGGCGGCCCGGGAGATCCCCCGCCTTCCGAAGACGATCCTCTCATCGATCTGGCCGCGCAACTGGAGCCCGATGGCGGAATGCCCGGCGATAGCCCCGCGGGGCGAATTGCCCGGACGGTCGCGGCCGTGCTCGCACTCGCCTCCGCGGGTCACACGCTCACATTGGACGCGTTCCGCTCGCACGTCCGCCGGCTGGTCGGGTTCCTCCAGTCGGCCGAAAGCGCACAGGATCGCGAGCGGGTCGCCATCGACCTCGCCATCCGGGCAGCCACGCGGGGAACCGCCCCGCCCGGCGACTGGCTGGCGCTGGCCTGCAAAGCCGGGCTGGGCTGGAAGCAGTTAGAACGGGCTTTGCCGCATTAGACTCGGCCCCCCTGTGGCTGGGATATACTTTTGTTACCCGCAGTTTCATGACCATTCAGAGGGTTTTTCCAATTCTGTGCGGCGGGCTGCTGGCGGTGGGAACCGCCGGGGCTGCCGGCAAAGTCGATTTCGTTCGGGACATTCAGCCCATCTTCGAGAAGTCCTGCTACGGCTGCCACGGCCCGAAGCAGCAGATGGCGGGGCTCCGGCTGGACGCCCGGCAGGCGGCGCTCGCCGGGGGACGCTCCGGCAAAGTGATCCTTCCGGGCAAGCCGGCCGACAGCCTGCTCTACCAGCGGGTGGCCGGAATCGGCGACCAGGCGCGCATGCCCATGGGCGGCAAGCCGCTCGATCCGGAAAAAATCGCGGCGATTCAGGCCTGGATCGAGCAGGGCGCCGAATGGCCGGAAGGCGCCGGCTCCCAGGTGACCGAAATCCACAAGCACTGGGCCTTCATCCCGCCCAAGCGGCCGCCGCTGCCCGCAGTGCACCGGCAGGACTGGGTGGCCAATCCCATCGACGCCTTCATTCTGGCGCGCCTCGAAAAGGAAGGCCTCTCCCCCTCGCCCGAAGCCGACCGCGTGACGCTGCTGCGCCGGCTGAGCCTGGATCTGACCGGCCTGCCGCCCACCATCGAGGAAGTGGACGCCTTTCTGCGCGACCTTAGCCCGAACGCCTACGAGAAGCAGGTGGACCGGCTGCTGCATTCGCCGCACTACGGCGAGCTGTGGGGACGCCGCTGGCTGGACGCCGCCCGCTACGCCGACTCCGACGGTTATGAGAAAGATAAGCAGCGCCAGGTCTGGTTCTACCGCGACTGGGTCATCCACGCCCTGAACCAGGATCTGCCTTACGACCAGTTTGTCATCAAGCAGGTGGCCGGCGACCTGCTGCCTGACGCCACCCAGGACGACCGCGTGGCCACGGGCTTCCTGCGCAACTCCATGATCAACGAGGAGGGCGGCGTGGACCCGGAGCAGTTCCGCATGGAGGCCATGTTCGACCGCATGGACGCCCTCGGCAAGAGCGTCCTGGGGCTCACCATCCAATGCGCTCAGTGCCACAACCACAAATACGATCCGCTCACGCAGGAAGAGTATTACCGCATGTTCGCGTTCCTGAACAATTCGCACGAAGCGAACATCGGGGTCTACACGCCGGAAGAGCAGAAGAAGCGCGCGGAGCTGTTCCACGCCATCCGCGGGATCGAGGCGGACCTCCAGCAGCGGAATCCAGACTGGCGCCGGCGCATGGCGGAGTGGGAAGACCGCGTGCGGAACGATCAGCCGGAATGGGTGGTGCTGCGGCCCGCCGTGGACGATATCTCGACCGGCGGGCAGAAGTACCTGCCTATGAAGGACGGCTCCTTCCTGGCGCAGGGCTATGCGCCCACCAAGCACCGGGTGAAGCTGACTGTCCGCACGGACGTGCGGAACATTACGGCCTTCCGGCTGGAGTTGCTGAACGATCCGAACCTGCCGCTGGGCGGGCCGGGCCGCTCCATCAAGGGCACTTGCGCGCTGACCGAGTTCGAAGTGGAGGCGGCGCCGGCCGGCGCGCCCAACAAAGTCACCAAGATCAAGTTCGCCCGCGCCACGGCGGATATCGCGCTGCCGGAAAAACCGCTGGACGCGATCTTTGACGACAAGAGCGGCAAGCGCCGCGTGACCGGTCCGGTGGAATACGCCATCGACGGGCGGGACGATACCGCCTGGGGCATCGATGCCGGCCCGGTTTTGCGCAACCAGCCGCGCAAAGCCGTGTTCACGGCCGCCGCGCCGGTGGACAACCCCAACGGCACCATCCTCACCTTTTACCTCAGCCAGAAGCACGGCGGCTGGAACAGCGACGACAATCAGAACAACAACCTGGGCCGCTTCCGCCTTTCGCTCACCACCGCGCCCGGCGCCGTGGCCGATCCGCTGCCCGCCAACGTGCGCGCGCTCCTGGGCGTTCCGCGCGGAGAGCGCACCGAGACGCAGGAGCAGATCCTGTTCCGCTACTGGCGCACTACGGCGCCGGAATGGCGGGAGGCCAATGCGAAGATCGGCGAGCTCTGGCGGCAGTTCCCGGAGGGCTCCTCGCAACTGGTGCTCCAGGCGCGCGAGGAACCGCGTGAAACGCACCTCCTCATCCGCGGCGATTTCCTGAAGCCCGGCAAGCTGGTCCAACCGGGCATGCCCGCGTTCCTGCACCCTCTGCCCGCGGGCGCTCCGCTCGACCGGCTGACCTTCGCCCGCTGGCTGGTGGACCGCAACTCGCCCACCACCGCGCGCGCCATGGTGAACCGCATCTGGCAGGGGTACTTCGGCACGGGCCTGGTGGCCACTTCCGAAGACCTGGGCACGCAGAGCGAACCGCCTTCGCACCCGGAGCTGCTGGACTGGCTGGCAGTCGAGTTCATGGATCACGGGTGGAGCCTGAAACACATGCACCGCCTGATCGTGACCTCGGCCGCCTACCGGCAGTCGTCCAACGTGACGCCCGAGCTCTACACGCGCGATCCATACAACCGGCTGCTGGCCCGCGGCCCGCGCTTCCGCGTGGACGCCGAGGTGGTGCGCGATATCGCGCTGGCCTCGAGCGGGTTGCTGAATCCCGAAATCGGGGGGCCGAGCGTGTATGCGCCCGCGCCAGCTTTCCTGTTCCAGCCGCCGGCCAGCTACGGACCGAAGATCTGGAAGGAGGAGGCCGGCCCGGAGCGCTACCGCCGAGCAATTTACACCTTCCGCTACCGCTCGGTGCCATACCCGGCGCTGCAGGTCTTCGACGCCCCGAACGGCGACTTCTCCTGCGTGCGCCGGGCGCGTTCGAACACACCGCTGCAAGCGCTCACCACCCTGAACGAACCGCTGTTCGTGGAATCCGCGCAGGCGCTGGCCCTGCGCACCGTCCGCGAGGGCGGACGCACGGACGCGGACCGGCTGACCTATGCGTTTCGCCGCTGCCTGGCGCGGACGCCCACGGAAAAAGAGGCCCAGGTCCTGCTGGGCCTGCTGCACCGCCAGACGGATCGCTTCTCCGGCGGCGCGCGGAACCCCTGGGATCTGGCCGCGGCCAATCCCGCGGATCCGCCGCCGCTACCGGCCGGGACCACGCCGGCCCAGCTTGCCGGATGGACGGCGGTTTCGCGCGTGCTCCTCAACCTGGACGAAACCATCACCAAGGAATGAGTCTGCCCATGAACTGTCAGGATTCCCTTTATCGCAATCAGGACCCCAAGCGGGTGACGCGCCGCTGGTTCTTCCGCGAGTGCCGCGTGGGGCTGGGCGCCATCGCGCTCGGCGAGTTGCTGCGCCAGTCCGGCTATGCGGCCACCGCGGGCACGGCCCCGGCCGATCCGCTGGCGCCCAAAACGCCGCACTTCGCTCCCAAGGCCAAGCGCGTGATTTTCCTGTTCATGGCCGGCGCCCCCAGCCATCTGGAACTGTTCGACTACAAGCCCCAGCTCGCCAAGTTTGACGGCACCCTGCCGCCCGCCGATCTCCTCAAAGGCTACCGCGCCGCCTTCATCAACCCCAACTCGAAGCTGTTGGGACCGAAGTTCAAGTTCGCGCGCCACGGTGAATCGGGCGCCGAACTGTCCGAACTGCTGCCGCATTTCGCCCAGGTCGTGGACGACGTGGCCATCGTGAAGTCCATGGTCACCGACGCCTTCAACCACGCTCCCGGGCAGTTGCTGATGAACACCGGCACGCAGCAGTTCGGCCGGCCCAGCATGGGCGCCTGGGTGACTTACGGCCTGGGCAGCGAGTCCCGGGACTTGCCCGCCTTCGTGGTGTTCAGCTCCGGAAAGAAGGGGCCTAGCGGCGGCAATTCCTGCTGGGGCAGCGGCTTCCTGCCCACCGTTTACCAGGGCGTGCAGTTCCGCGGCAGCGGAGACCCGGTGCTGTACCTTTCAAATCCCCGCGGAGTGGATGCGGAATTGCAGCGCGACTCGCTCGATTCCATCCGCCAATTGAACCAGATGCGCCTGGACGTGACCGGCGATCCGGAGATCGCCACGCGCATCAACTCCTTCGAGATGGCCTTCCGCATGCAGACCAGCGCGCCGGAGTTGATGGATCTCTCGCGCGAGCCCAAGCACATTCTGGAGATGTACGGCGCCGAGCCGGGCAAACCGTCCTTCGCCAACGACTGCCTGCTGGCGCGCCGCCTGGTAGAGCGCGGCGTACGCTTCGTGCAGCTTTACCACGAGGCCTGGGACCAGCACAGCAACCTGGTCAAGGACATCAGGAAAAACTGCCAGGATACCGACCAGGCGTGCGCCGCGCTGATCCGGGATCTGAAGCAGCGCGGCATGCTCGAAGACACGCTGGTGATCTGGGGCGGCGAGTTCGGCCGCACGCCCATGGTGCAGGGCGGCGACGACGGGCGCGACCATCATCCCAACGCTTTCACCATGTGGCTGGCGGGTGGCGGCGTCAAGCCCGGCCTGGTCATGGGAGAGAGCGACGAACTGGGATTCAACGTGGTGCGGGACAAGGTGCATGTGCACGACCTGCACGCCACTATCCTGCACCTGCTGGGCTTTGACCACACGCGGCTCACCTATCGCTTCCAGGGCCGCGATTTCCGGCTGACCGACGTCGCCGGCAACCTGGTGCGGCCGCTGCTGGCCTGAGCCAGGGCGGGCGCTTGCCGCGGGAGGCCCGCGGTCCTACCGTGCGTTCACCAGCGGCAATACCACCCGGTCGAGTTCGTCGTCCGTGAACGCTAACACGCGCACGTTCTTGTGCAGTGTCCAGTGTTCCACGTGCTCGACCGCCGCCCCCGGCGGCAGGTTGGTGAGCGGTCCCAGGGTCTCCATCTCCAGGAAATCCGCATTGGTGAACGTTTCAAACGAGCAGCCGAAATCCGGGTAACCCGCGGGTGACTTGTCCGCTTCGTAGCGCTTGACAAAGAGTTCCGAGCCCAACAGATAAGCCGCCCAGGTGTGCGGGTTGAATGTGCCCAGCTTCTGCGGGGCGGCGTTGTGGGGGTCCTGGTGCAGCATCAGGTACTTCCGGGTGAAGTGCCAGCGCTTATCGGAGAGGTTGCTGAAGGCCCACATTACCAGCGGGTTGGTCGGATACAGCACCTCGGGATGCTTGCCGCGCGGAGGGAATTCGTGGATGGCCACGCCGCCCTGCGCCATCATGGTCAGGGCCCAGGGCGCCAGCTCCGCAGGCTGGCTGCCCGCGTTGCGGATGCGGTGCTCGACTGCCACCGCCGCACCCTGCGGCGCCAGTTTCACCGTGATGCGCTTCTCCAAACCGGTGAGCGGCTCGACCGGCTCGGTGGCCGTCAGCACGCCGCCATGAATCTCTACCCGCACCGGCCCGTTGTCCGGCGCGTAGGTCTTCACGGGGTCTTCCGGAGCCGCCCACAGACGGTGCCCGCCGCGCAGGACCCAGGCCGCCTCACCGGACTTGCCCAGGCTCTCTTCAAATTCCTTGAACAGGTTTTGGCCGCCCACGAATGCGTACCGCATGATCCGCGGCCCGATGTCGCTGGTGATCACCAGCTCGACCTCGCCGTTTGAAATCCGGTAGCTGTTCGGCCAGCCCTTGTAATTGACCTTTTGGATGGTTACCGCGGCGGAGACGCTCATAGCAGATACCAGCAGCAGGAGCCCGGCTTTCGGCATAGCCCGCTATTATCTCAATTCTTGACTGCCAGGACCGCGTCCAGCGGCGCTCCCGTGCGCCGGCCCTCCACACGCGCAAAACCGGCGTGGTGCAGCAGCGCGGCGTACTCGCTGAGCGTGCGCTCCTTGCCTTCCGTGCAGCACAGCATGTTCAGCGATTGCAGGTGCGCGGGCGTGGGACCGCTCTTATCTTCTTCGAGCAGCCGCTCGGCCACCAGCAGCGCGCCGCCCGCAGGGAGGCGCTCGTAGATGCGCGCCAGCAGGCGATGGATCTTCTCCTCCGACCAGTCGTGCAGGATGCGCCCCAGCGCGTACAGATCCGCATCCGGCAGGTCTCCCTGAAAGAAATCTCCGGAAAGCAGCTCGATGCGGTCCCGCGCCGGCGACTGGCTCACGTGCTCGCGCGCCACTTCGATCACTCGCGGCAGGTCGAACACTACGCCGCGAAGGTCTCCATACCGCTCGCAGGCCGCCGTCACCAGGTGGCCCGTGGCGCCGCCCAGGTCCGCCATGCGCCGGAAACGGCCCAGGTCGAAGGCAGCGGCCACGCTCGGCGAACTCAGCAGGCCGAAGCCATGCATGCCCGCGAGAAACGTGCGCATGGCCTCATCGCTGCGGAAGAAATGGTCGAACAGCGATCCGGCATCCAGCCCGAATGTCTGTCTCCAGCGGTGGGTGCCTTCGCGGATGGCGTCGCCCAGGTTGGCCCACAGACGGAACAGCACCTGGTCGGAATACAGGATGTAGCCGGCCAGGGTTTGCGGGCTCTGGCGGCGCAGGTAGACTTCCGCTGCCGGCGTGTTCGTGTAAATGCCGTTCTGCTTGCCGAGGAAGCCCAGCCCCACGCAGGCGTCCAGCAGCCGCGCCAGGGCGTCGGTCTGTGTGCCGGTCTTTTCGGCCAGCGCCGCCGCGCCCGCGGGACCCTCGTGCAAGAGGTCGAACACCCCCAGCGAGACAGCGGTGAACATGGCTTTCGAGCGCCGGAACGCGTCGATCAAATCGAGCACGGGCGCGGGATTGGCGGAGGTCATAGGTGGCGGAAGTGGTCGTATCCCAGGGGGGCGAGCGGTCTCTCGTCCAGAAACACGGAGCCCGGGCTGCCTTTGTGTATGGTACCAATTCTGGTCAGCGGCAAGCCTTCGAAGCTCTCCGGCACGCGCGTGTGCGGGCGGACGGTGAACAGCAGCTCGTAGTCCTCGCCGCCGTGCAGAGCCTGCTCCCGGCTGGCTCCGCGATCCCGCGGCGGCTCCTTGATCCGCGCGGAGACGCCGGAGGCCAGGCACAGCCGGTGCAGATCCAGGGATAGGCCGTCGCTCAGATCCATGGCGGCGGAGGCGGTTTTCCGCCGGCGCAGATACTGGCCCAGCCGCAGCCGCGCTTCGGGCCGGAGGTGCCGTTTCCACGCGGCCCCGCGCCGGGTTTCGAGACCTAGCGCCGAGCCTCCCAGACGCCCGGAGACGTAAATGCCGTCGCCCGGCCGGGCGCCATCGCGCCGCAGGGCCGTGCTACGCGGCACGGCGCCGCACACGACCACGTCGCACATCAGTTTTTCCGCATGCCCCAGGTCGCCGCCCGCGAGCGGCGCAGCCTCCCGCTGGGCCAGGCGCAGCAGCCCGTCGAAGAAACGGCCGATCCATTCCTGCGGCGTGCCCGGCGCCAACGCCAGGGAAAGCAGGCAGAACCGCGGCTCGCCGCCCATGGCCGCGATATCGCTCAGCCCGCGGGCCAGCGCCCTGTGAGCCACCGCTTCAGGTGGATGCGTATCCCGCTGGAAATGCACATCCTCTATCAGCAGATCGGTGGTGAACAGCAGGTCATCGCGGGATCCCCGCGGCCGGTAAATGGCGCAGTCGTCGCCCATGCCCAGCGCCACGGCGGATCCGCGCGGCAGACGGACCCGCCGCCGCACTCGCTCCAGAAAGCTCTCCTCATCGGAAACCGGGGGCATGCGCGTTCTTTCGCAATTCTACCCCGGCGCCTCTGGCACAATAGTGGCGTTCCATGCTTGTGCTCCAGTCCTCGCGCGCCTTCCTGCCCATTCAGGATGCGCTCGGCTTCGGCGCGAGCGACTGGCTGGTCTGCGCCATCGCGGCGCTGCTGCTGCTGATGGCCCTCGCGTGGCGTCCGCTCGTCGAGCCGTATGCCGTCCGCCTGGCGGAGCGCACGGGTTGGTGCATGCTGCTGCTGGCCGTTCTGCCGGTGGCCCTGCGGCTCCTGCTGCTGCCGCATCACCCCGTGCCCACGCCGGACCTGTACGACGAGTTCGGCCATCTGCTGGTGGCCGACACGCTACGCCACTTCCGCCTGGCCAATCCGGCGCATCCGCTCTCGCAGTTCTTCGAGACCTTTTTTGTGCTCCAGCAGCCCACCTACAGTTCCATCTATCCCATCGGGCAGGGTCTGGCGCTGGCCATCGGCCGGATGCTCTCCGGCCAGCCCTGGACCGGCGTGCTGCTGGCCACAGCGGCCTTCTGCGCGCTGTGTTACTGGATGCTGCGGGCCTGGACGACGCCCGCCTGGGCGCTGGCGGGAGGCCTGCTGGCGGCCTTTGAATTCGGCCCCCTGAACCAGTGGATGAACGGCTATTGGGGCGGCGCCGTCGCCGCCGCCGCGGGATGCCTGGTCTTCGGCGCGCTGCCGCGCCTGCGCCGCAACCCCCGCTTGCGCGACGCCCTGCTGCTGGGCGCCGGCCTGGCCCTGCACCTGCTGACGCGCCCCTACGAATCGATCTTCCTGTTGTGCGCCGCGGCACTGTTTTTTTTGCCGGTTCTGCGGCGCCCCGCCGAAGTGCGCGCCCTGGCGCGTGTGGCTCCCGGCGCGCTCGCCGTACTTCTTCCCGCCGCGGGCCTGGTGCTCCTGCAAAACCGCCAGGTCACCGGCAGTTGGACCAACTTGCCCTACGTGCTGAGCCAGTATCAGTACGGCGTGCCCGCGGCGCTCACCTTCCAGGCCAACCTGGTTCCGCACCGGCCGCTCACTCCCCAGCAAGAGCGCGGCTACCAGATGCAACTGGCCTTCCGGGGGAAAGGCTCCGAGACGCTGGGATCCTTTCTGGCGCGCCTGGAATACCGCGTGCGCTTCTACCGCTTCTTCTTTCTGCCCGCGCTGTACCTGGCCTTGCCCTTTTTTCTGCCCGCCGCGCGGGAGTTCCGCTTCGCCTGGGTGCTTCTGACCCTGCTCTTATTCGCGCTGGGCGTCAACTTTTTCCCGGCCTACCAGCACCATTACCTGGCAGCCGTGGTGTGCCTGTTTTTGCTCTGCGGCGTGGTGGGGCTCGAGCGGCTCAGCCGCCTGCGCCTGGGCGGCTCCACGGCCGGCGCGGAAGCCGCCCGCCTGATCCTGTTCGTGTGCGCCGCCCACTTCACTTTCTGGTACGGCCTGCATCTGTTCGACACCCGGGAGTTTTCGCAGACCCTGCGCGAGTACGAGACCTGGAACCAGATCAATCACCAGAACCCGGCGCGGCGCATTTTGGTCCAGCGGCAACTTGCGCAGATTCCCGGCAAGCTGCTGGTGTTCGTGCGCTACTGGCCGCAGCACATCTTCCAGGACGAATGGGTCTACAATGCCGCCGATATCGACGCCGCCCGCGTGGTCTGGGCGCGGGACCTGGGCCCCGAAGAGAATCAAGAATTGCAGCGCTATTATCCGGACCGCCAGGCGTGGCTGCTCGAGCCGGACGCGCGCCCGCCGCATCTCGCGCCCTACGCGCCGTAACGGGGCCGTTCAGGTATGATGACAGCGCAGCGCAGAGCCTGACATGCCGGAAATCCCTGGAATCGGCGAC
Organism: Solibacteraceae bacterium; assembly: GCA_021324015.1. Taxonomy (GTDB): domain Bacteria; phylum Acidobacteriota; class Terriglobia; order Bryobacterales; family Bryobacteraceae; genus JAJPJX01. The sequence continues at coordinate 35,381 of JAJPJX010000103.1, forward strand.
GCCCCGCAACTGTTCGTGGACTTCGACCACATCGAGTCACTTGAAAACGTCGTCCGCACCTTTCACCCGGCGGAGAAGCACCCCGCCAATCCCGTGCTGCGCAAAGAGCATCCCTGGGAGACGGACCGGGGCACCTGGGGCTCGGTGATCTACGACCCGGAAGAGCGGGTCTTCAAGGCCTGGTACGGCGGCACCTCCGGCCGGGATGTCTCCGGATGCAGCGGGCCGAACTGCCGCTCCAATTCCGTGCTGTGCTACGCCGTCTCGCAGGACGGCATAGTCTGGGAGCGCCCCCGCCTGGGTCTGCATGAGGCCGCCGGCACGCGCCGCAACAATGTGGTCATCGGCGACGACTACCGCAACGGCATGGCGCACTGGGAATCCGTGCGCCAGGACCCGCTGGCTACCGACCCGCGCGCCCGCTACAAAGCCCTGGGCTGGTCCAGCTTCGACTGGGACGGGCCGCAAAGCGGCATCTTTACGATGGTCTCGCCCGACGGCCTGCACTGGACCCACACGCCCGACCCGGTTTTCCACTTCCATCCGCGCCCGAACAGCCAGGATCTCGGGCCGGTGGGCGATGCGCACAGCCTGATGATCGACACGCTGCGGCGCCGCTACGTGGCCTACCTCCGGCTGCTGCCCAACCGGGGCATGAGTGTGAGCACGGACTTCGTGCATTGGACTCCGCCGGAGGTGTGCCTGGCGGCTCGCGACGGCGAGATGGTCAACACCATTTACAACCACCTGGGCTTCGTCTACGGCGACCGCTACCTGGGTTATCTGACTTACTTCGCGCGCGACCCCCGAAATCCGCTGCTGACAGTCCGCCTGCTCACCAGCCGCGACGGCGAACACTGGGGCCGCCCGGATACCGGCGTCCCGCTGATCGGCCCCGGCGCGGTGGGAGACGCGGACCGCTTCACGAACATGATCACCGGAGCGCCGCCCATCCGCGTGGGCCATCGCCTGTACCTCTACTACCGCGCGCTGGCCAACCGGCACAACCCCTACCAGGGAAAGGACAGCGGCATGGTGGGCGGCGGACTGTGCCTGGCTACGTTGCGCGTGGACGGCTTTGCGTCGGTTGAAGCTGGTTATGACGGCGGCCAGGTGACCACCCGGCCGTTCCTCTGGGAAGGCGGCACGCTGCGGCTCAATGCCAAGTCCGATTTCGGCCGGATTGCCGTGGAGGTGCTCGACGAAGCTCGGCGCCCCGTCGCCGGTTTCGCCCGGGAGCAATGTATCCCGCTGCACGGCGACAGCCTGGAGCATGCGGTCCGCTGGAAAGAAGCCACTTTTGGCAGCCTGCGGGGAAGACCCGTGCGCCTGCGTTTCTGGATCGAAAACGCCCGTCTCTATTCCTACCGCGTCGCTCGGTCCGCGTAACGGCCGCGCCGCTAGGCCTGCTTGGCGGCCCCGCGCAAAATGCCGCGCAGCCGCAGCCCCACGATCCGCTCCTCGCCGGGATAGAGGTTATACGAAGCCAGCGAGAGGCCGTCCTGCCCGGCATTCAGTTCGATGGAGGGCTCGCCGTCGCGCAGCCGCTGGGCGCAGTCGGCGTACTTCAATCCCAGGCGCGCCTGGTCCCACGCCACGCGCAGGTAAGGCACCGGATGGCCGCCGGCGCCCGGCACGTACACCTCCGCCGTCACCGTAGGAATGCCGCGCACATCGCCGGCGACGCTCTCCATGAAGCTGCGCCACAGCCGCAGATCGGCGTCGTGGTCGCGATTCACGTACTCCTCGACCGCCGCCAGCAGGCCCATCATCTCTTCCTTGCCCACCTTGGCCGGGCGGCCGATGGCGTCCTCGTTGGGATTGTTGTTGAGCAGCGCGGCCTCGATCAGGTCCTTGCGGCCCAGCAGCAGGCCGCTGCTCTGCGGTCCACGCATCCCCTTGCCGCCGCTGAAGCCCACCAGGTCGAAGCCCTCGTGCACGATGCTGGAGAGATTGGTGGCCGGCGGCAGCTCGGCCGCGGCGTCGTTAAACACCGGAATGCCGGCGCGCTTGCCCGCGGCGATGAACTCCCCGCGCTTGATCTTGCCCTTGTATTCGTAGATGTTCGTGAAATACAGCATCGCCGTCTTCGGGTTGATGGCGCGGTAAAGATCCTGTGGGGTTTCCACCTCGATGAGCTTCACGCCCACGTTGCGCGCCGCATGGTCAAAGCCGTTGCGGTGCTCGCGCGGGATGATAACCTCGCTCTTCATGCCGGTGAGATCCGGCACGCGGCGGATCTTCTCCGGGTCCGCGCCGGTGACCGACGCCGCGGTGGCCAGCATAATGGAGCAGGCCGCCCCGGAGGTGACCATGGCCCCCTCCACTCCCAGCAGCCTGGCGATCCGCGCCCCCACGGCGCGCTGCAATTCCTCCAGGCGCACGAAGCTGCGCGAGGCCTCTTCCATGGCCTGCCGGGCGCGCTCCGGCATGAGCGAACCGCTGAGCACGGTATACGTGCCGGCGGCGTTGATCAGCGGCCGCACGCCGAGCTGCCGGTAAATGTCGCCATGCTGCGCCGCGAGCTGCGCGGCGCGCAGATAACGCGGGCGGAAACCCGCGGCGGCCAAAGATGCCAGGCTGCTTCGCGTGAGAAAGCTGCGGCGGTTCCATTGCAGGGGATGATTCATGAATGCCCTCCTCCCGGGCGGAGCCGCGCGGGCGGCGCCCTGCCTACACTATATCCCTTTCCGCCCCGCGCGGGCGCCGTTGACGCTTGCCGGGCAGGGGCCGCATACTGAAGGTGCCGACAACCGAACGGGAGCAACGCGTGGCGCAGGACAATCACCTTGCACAACTGATTATGGACGTCAAGGAGAGCCTGGAGCGGGAACTTCGTCAGGGCTTTTCGGAACTCAACGAGAAATTGGACCGCCAGGACACGCGCCTCTCCCGCCACGGCGGCCTGTTGCAGGGCGGCGCCCGCCAGATCACGCGCATGGTCGAGTGGTCGGAGAGATGGGACGACCTGCTGGCGCAGCGCGATGCCCGCCTGAATCAACTGGAGCGGCGCGTGGCCGACCTCGAAAAGCGCCTGCAAGAAAAGCCGTAGAAAGTCTCAACCCAGCTTCCACGGCGCCCGGTAGGCGCGCGTCACCAGGCCGTTGGCGGCTTCGCTGTTGGTGACCCGCTCCGCCGCCGCGTCCCAGTCGATGCGGCTCCGCGAGCGCAGGGCCAGGTTGCCCAGGTGCGCCACCGCCGAGACGTGATGGCCGATGTCCAGATTTTCCACCGGCGCCTGCCGCGAGCGCACGCAGTCCAGGAAATTGCGCGCGTGCGCCGCGCGCACGCCCTCATCGGTGCGGGCGCGGCGCTTCATCTCCACCATGCCGCGCTTGGCCGGCTCGGCGATCACCTCCCAACCGCTGGTGTCCACAATCAGGCTGGCCTCGGAGCCGGTGAACATCACGCCGTGCTCCCGGCGGTCCGGCCCCAGCCCGCACTGCACCTGGTGTTCCCAAATCAGTGTGTAGGACGGGAACTCGTATACCGTGATCTGCGTATCGGGGGTTTCCGAATTGTCCTGGAGCGCGTATTTGCCGCCGGAGGAGAAGACGCTCCGGGGCCATCCCGGTCCCATGGCCCACAGCGCGATGTTGATCAGGTGCACGCCCCAGTCCGTCATCAGGCCGCCGGCGTAATCCCAGAACCAGCGGAAGTTGAAGTGGAAGCGGTTCTTGTTGAAGGGGCGCGCGGGCGCCGGGCCCAGCCACAGGTCGTAATCCACGCCCGGCGGCACGGGGCCGTCGGGAGGATTTCCGATGTCGCGAATCCAATCCAGGTACGCCCAGCAGCGCACCTGGCGGACCTTGCCCAGCTTGCCGGAGCACACCAGGTCCACGGCTTCGCGGTAATGCTCCCCGCTGCGCCAGTGGGTGCCCATCTGGCAGACCCGGGCGTACTCCCGCGCGGCGTCGCGCATCCTGCGCCCTTCGCCGATCGAGGTGGCCAGCGGCTTTTCGACGTACACGTCCTTGCCCGCCTGGCAGGCCGCGATAGCCGGCAGCGCGTGCCAGTGGTCCGGCGTGCAGATCAGGCAGACCTGCACGTCGCTGCGGTCCAGGATGCGGCGGAAGTCTTTCACCGCATCGGGCCGTGGGCGGCCGAGCTTTTCCAGCCGATCCAGCGTCTTGCGGATCTGCGCGTCATCTACGTCGCAGACCGCCGCGATCTCGCACTCCGGATGGGCCAGGAACGCGTTGCTGTCCGCCACCGAGATGCCCCCGCAGCCGATCAACCCGATGCGCAGCCGGTCGCTGGGCGCCGCACCCCGCGCTCCCACCGCCAAGGCGGAAGCGGCCAGCGAGGACTCGACCAGCGCTCGTCGCGTGACTGGCATAGCCATGCCTCCTCACAATCAGGCAAATCGGTCTGATTGCCCTTTGGTGGAACTGGTTTTATGGTAGCGCAGCGAACGATGGTTTGGATGCGTGGGCTGGTGCTGGAGGCGGGGGTCGAACCCTCATGCCCAGTGAAGGGCGCGGGATTTTGAGTCACGCCGAGCCCACTGCGCGGGGTTGCGCCGAGCTGCAAAGTATTGATTCTGCACGACCGTAAATAGCAACCTGCCGCCAGGAGTGGCACCCTGACGGTTACAGATATGGTGACAATGCCGCGCCCCCGTCGCGAGGGTTGTGCAGTGGTGATGCCCCCGGCATTTCGCTTTTCCGGGATCTACAATGACAGCCATGCGAGAAAAGTTGTTATGGGCCACCTGCATTGCTGTTGTTGGGCTGGTACTCGCCTACGGCCAGCGTCAACCGTTTGCCTCTGCTCCGGGAGACGTTGGGCGCTACCAGCTTTACCGGGGCCCCGGCTCCTCCGGTGCTGGCGGGAACCTTCTTTACCGCATCGACACTCGGACAGGGAAAACCTGGGAGTATTTGGAGGAAATAGGACCCCTAGGAGCACAAGGCGGATATTGGACAGAGATTCCAGAACACCAGCGGGCCAACCCGCAAAACTAGTCCCCCTTGACTAAAATCTGCGAGGCGCGGAGCTGGAGCGGAACCTGATCAAGAGCGCGTCCGGGCTGGCCTCGATGCCCGGATCCGCGCGATCGGACGGCCGCGGCGGGTTTTCCGGAGAGACGAGGCGACGGATCTGCGCCGGCAAGGAATGAACTACCGCGCGATCGCAGGCGGGTTGGGCGTGGGAGAGGCGACGATCAGAAGAGTAATGCCAGTGAGGTGCTGAGGCCTATGTTGGACTACGTCGGAGAGCTTGAGCCGCTGCTGATGTTGGTGCTCGGCTGGGCAATGGGTTTGCTTTCGCCGACCATAGTGGAAAAGATACGGCGACGCTATAAGCAGCGTGACCTGATGAACGCTGTTGTCGACGAGTTTTTGGGATTGCAGTACACGATGACCATGGTGGCCTGGATCCATCGCGCCCGCAACGCCGAGGTCACAGACTCATTCCTCGATTCCATAATCCCGATCATTGAGCAATATAAAGGGCCAGATCGAAACGAGGAAATGATTACTGCAATGAAGAGGTCGCGCGAACGGCCTGAGCAAGACCGTATTGCGCATCACAAGGTGATGCGAAAACCAGAGTCTGGGCTGTCCGTCAAGCAGTACGCACTGCCTTTGTTCGTGAGCCAAATGGCGGACCTCAGTATGTGTCCCATCGATTTCCAGCGTGCGGTTCTCAATATCCGCTATCATCTGGATCTGTATAACCAGTCCATTCCTCTGCTGCAGTCACTATTCGACAAAACCTTTGCTTCGCTCACTGAGGAGAACCTAGCGATCATCAGGGCGAACATCGAGCAAGGATACAAGGACGTAGGCCAGCGTGCAGAGATCATCAAGAACGCGATCAGTGAACTGCGCATGCGCTTCTCAACTTAGCGGACCTAAACGCAGTAAGGCGGCCAGGTCCCGAGGGGTATGCACCGCGCGCCAAAAACATCAGCTTATGACGGGTCAGTCCGCGCCCTCATAAGTCCCGTCTTCGGGCGGGGTTTCGGGGCTGGATTCCGGGGTGGGTTTTGGCGCGGGCCTTAAACGGCGATATGCTCTGGAACGAAGCACGGGATTTTCCTCGACCAGGAACCAAAGGCACCCCGATCCGGCGTGATCGGATACTCGCCTCGGTGACTCCGCGCTGATGGAATGAGACAGGGAGGTAACGGATGCCCACTTTGAGGTTGAATATCGTCCATAAGAAGCAGACCAAATTGTTTGACTGCTGGTACGCCTGTCTTCAGATGCTTCTTTCCTATAAGGCCGGCCATAAGGTGAAACCTGGTGACTTCGCTCAGGATCACCGGCGGGGAATCTTTGGCCACCAACTTAACGTCTTCGGCGATGACATGGACCATGTAAAGGAGCAGCACGGATTAATCGACGTGAGTGGCCCGGCGACCGGAGCACTTGAAAGCGGTGCGAGGATGTACATCCTGTTGCGCCAGTACGGCCCCATCATGGTATCCGGCAGATACGGCGGGTTGAAGATGCCGTTTATGAACCGCATCGTCCAGCGCTGCTTTGGCCACTGGATCGTCGTAGGCGGCACAGACACGCTGAACAACCGCCTGTGGATCCATGACCCGATCTTAGATGGTCCAAAATTTATGGACTGTCAGCGTTGTTCGGACCTGTCGTACGTAAATCACCCGGGCGGCCAGGACACTGCTCTCGCGATCAATCCGAATCGCTGACAACCGCATTAGCGCGGAAGTCGATGGCTGCCCAGAAATCATAGTCATGAAGGGCACAATCACCCTTCACCCCTGAGCCCCCGCTGCTAGTAATTGCCGCGGCAATGGCGCTCCTCTATGCTTCTTGGGATCGTCATAATCGTCCTTGAAGTCGGTCGTGTACTCCATCCCGGCGCGCTTCCAGCCGATCAGCGAACGGGGCTTGAATAATCCTGCCGCTGGATATACACTCGGAGACCTGCAGAAAACCCTACAGTCACCACCAATCGGCCACCAAAGGGACGGAGGCCTAGACTACTTTCCGGCGCAAAATTCGGTTTTCGAGTGAGACCTGACCACTGACCCGAGGTGGCAAGAACGACAAAAAGCCCGGCGGGCTGACCGCCGGGCAGTTAA
>JAJPJX010000179.1 GCA_021324015.1 Solibacteraceae bacterium
CCCCCCGGAGACTGCCGCCGATAAGCCCCGTTACGTTTCACCCCGCCCCGGTCCCCGCCTCAAAGGCGGAGGGCCGGGGCGGTGACGATCACCTTCCCATCCGCAAGACACCCCTGAGGCCGCCGAAGTGTGTCTGTACGCCGAAGCGATGCCCTGCATCCTCACCCAGACCGCCTCCAGATCAGCCCAGCGTTCTGATGATCGCGGTTTCCGATACCGGACTGAACGGGTCATCGGCGCAGGGTGTAGCGTTTACTTTACGATCAGGCCACTGGCCGGACCCCTGAACGTCACGTTCCGGGAGAGGGGCTCAAGACGGGGCATGTGGGGTCTGCCAATTTTATGCTTTCGAACGAGGCACTCGGCCCACGAGTCCGGCATGAGCAGCAAGGACTCCCGGGATATGGCACTGCCAGCTTATGCTTCCCGGCGCTGCCAGATTATCGTTCAAGGCACTTGCGCCGGCGGCCGCCCGGTCAGCGCCGGAAGCTGCCGCGCCAGCACATCGTCCAACTGCCCCAGCTTCCAGCGCACCAGTTCCGGCGTGAACAGGCCGCCGCGAATCACTCCGCCGCCCTCCGACGCGTAACCCAGCCGCGAGTCGCTCTCCAGCACCGGCAGGATCTCCTGTGCGTTGCGGCGTTCCGCCAGCGCGATGCGCTCCAGCTTCGCCGCCGCCTGCGCCCGGCCCTCCGCCGAGGTCGCGGCGAAATACTCGTCCCGCGCCGTCAGCCAGTCGATCAGGTGGATTACCGTCTGGAGGCTGCTCTCGATCGTCCGCGCGATGCGCCACTCGCCCGCGATGGCCTCTCGGTACGGCTCCGGGGCGCCCCGCCGCGCCGCTTCCAGCTCCGCGATGCCCGCCGAAAACTGGTCCTTCACCAACGCCAGGTACTTGCGCGCGATCACGGGTCCCCAGGGCGCGGTCCATTGCAGATCGTTCTGCCATGCGCGCCACGCGCCGAAGCTCTTCACTTTGGGGTCCAGGAAGAACGGCTGGCTCGGCCCCTTCTGCAACGGCCCCGGCAGCCGCGACACGCGGTCCGAGTACGGGAACAGCCGGATTCCCTCGCTGAAGTGGTTCCACGCGCGCACCACCAGCGGCGCCGCCCGCCCCCCGTAGCTCTCGCGCGCCAGGTCCTCCAGCAACTGCTCCTTTCCCGGCGCGGGATCGAACGACATGCGGTTGATCAGCCGGGCCGGCAGCGAAGCCGCGTACCCGTAGTGATCCCAGTTGCCGAACCAGCCCGCGGCGTCGAACTCGCGGATGCGCGCGATGCGCCGGAACCATTGCTCCATCGCCGGAATGTACGGCACGAAGATGAATTCCTGGCTCACCGCGTGTTCCGTCTTCACCATAAACGGCAGGCCGGCCGCGCGCGCGTCCCGGTACTGCTCCACGAAGTGATCCGGCGGTCCCACCAGCGTCAGGTTGTAGTCGCCCGTGTAGTGCCGCACGCCGTCGCGGACCACCAGGCCGCCCTTGGTGAAATCCACCTGCACCAGGATGTCCTTCGGCAGCGTGGGGATCAGCTTGCGGATCCATCCGTAATCGGTGCCGTAGTCCCAGGCGATCAGCTCCTTGCTCGGCCCGCCCGCCGCGTGCATGGCGTCGTCCAGGTTGGTGAGCACTTGCCGCGCCAGCACTTCGGAGGGATACTTCCGGCAGCGCTCGCACGCGGCGCGGTTGCGCTCGCTGTTGCCGCAGTAAAAGAACCCTTCGCTGTCGTAGATCACCACCAGGCCGTGCAGGTCCGGCGCCCGCCGGAACAGGTTCTCGACGATCTCGCGGTGATACCGCCGCACGCGCTCGTCGGACGTGCACATGGGGTTGCCCCATCCGTGCCCCTTTGCCTCCGGATGCTTGTCGTAGAACCATGGCGGCACGTGGTGGTTGTAGCCCGTGGCCAGGTACACCCACACGTCGATGCCGTAGCGCCGCGCGCGCCGCGCCACGTCCTCCAGGCGCGCCAGGCGGGCCGGCGCCTCCGGGTCGTCCAGCTCCGGAAACACCCGCGACCCCATGGCCGCTTCTTCCGTGTTCAGCCAGACCCAGATACCGTTGAAGCCGTCGCGCGAGATGCGCTGGAGCAGGCCGTCGGTGTAGATCATCGGCCGCGAGGTCTCGGTGTAGCGCTCGCCGCCCGGCAGAATGGAAGTGGTGATGCGCCGCGCAAAGCGCGCGTTGCGCACCGTGGTTCCCGCCGCCAGGTAAGGCGCCTGCCGCTGGCGGATGGCGTCCTCCAGCCAGTAGACGCCCCGCATCACGCCCCGCCCCGCGCCGGCGCGAATGCGTATGCCATCGGCCGAGACGCGCGCCTCGAAGCCCTCCGCGCTGGCGACGCCATCCACTCCGCCGGACACCTCCAGGAGAATGCGCGGCCCCCGCCCGCCCGCGAGTTTCATCCGCAGGGCGCGCGCGAAAAACTCCCGCAAGTCCGCCGCGGCCGTCTCCACCACTTCATCGCCGGCGGCCGTCACCACGACGCCCCACTCCGGCGTGATCCGGACTTCGCCGGGCCGCGCCGGGCTCGCCTGCGCCACCGCCACCGGCGGTCCGCCCGGTTCGCCCTCCAGGTAGCGGCGCGTGAACTCGTGCGTCTCTTCGCCCCGGGAACGCGCCGCGCCTCCGTCCAGCACGCGGTACGCAAAGCCGAACTCGTGCTCCCACGCCGTGCCGCCCAGGGGCCGCGGACCGTAGAGCACGTAGGCGTCCGCCGGCGTCTCCCCCGCGGCCGCGCGCAGTTCCACGAAATACCATCGGTCGGCATCCAGGCGCCGCTCCGGCAGGCGCGCCTCGTACCACAAATCGTAGAGGGGCTGCACCACGCGGGCTGGAATGCGCGCTTCTCCCAGATCGGCCGCGCCTTCCCGGCTGCCGAAGCGCAGTACCAGGTCGCCCGGATTCCCGGCCCGCGAGATCCGCAGCGCCATCCCGGCAAACACCGGCGCGGTGCTCGAAACCCGGAACCGGCCGCGCACCCTTGTTTCCTCTCGCGCGTCCAGAAGCTGCCGCACGAACGGCCAGGTGTTCTCGGCGTTGTCTCCCAACCCCGGCAACTCGCGCTGGCTGGGCCACAGCAGGTAGCTGTACTCCAGCCGCGAGGCCCGCTCCGGCCGCAGCCACCGGTCCAGAAACGCGAACGTGCCCGTGCCGCCGATTTCATGCACCCCGTGAAAACGGTAGCGCGCGATCTTGTTCCCCATCTCCCACGCGCCGGCCCACGCTATCACCTGCTGCCATGCGCGCTCGTGCCATTCCGGTGTGGTGGTCCCGTCCCGGTCCGCGAACTCCACCATCACCGGGCGCGGCCACATGGCGGCGATCAGCTCCCGATGCGTGAAGCGCCGCAGCACGTCCCAGTTGTAGAAATCCTCGTCCGGATGAAACAGGTAGCTGGTGGTTAGGTCCTCGTTGGTGATCTTGCTGCGCCAGTCGTTGAAGTGTCCCGAGACGATCACGGTTTTGAGCCGCGGCTCCATCGACCCCATCCAGATGGCCGAATATCCGCCGTAAGACAGGCCGTAGTAGCCGATCCGTTCCCCGTCCACGAACGGCAGGGACTGCAAAAAATCCACGATGCGCCGCAGCTTAGCCACCTCCACGCCGGTGCGCATGCGCCCCAGCGACGCGGCCTGCCGTACCAGCGGATTGATCAGCTCCGCCTGCGGCACCGGCACCGTCACGTAGGGCGTGAAGACCACATAGCCCGCCTCCGCAAGTTTGCCGCCGAAGGCGTGATACACCGTCGGCTTCTCGTTCAATCCCGTGATATCCGAGGGCTGCCCGCCCAGCCCGTGCTGGCACACCACCGCCGGCAAGTGCCTCCCCGGAATGCGCGGGACCAATAGCTGCCCGTACGCCTCCACGCCGTCGAGCACGCCCAGCATCACGTCGTACGCCAGGAACTTGTCGGTCACGCGGATCAGCCGCGTGCGCGGATCGAGCGGCGCACGTGCCTCCGGCACGCCCATCAGCCCCGCCAATTCCCGCCGCAGCGCCTCCGCCTTCCCAGCGCGCTCGCCCGGCGCCGTACTTTCGAGCTTCCAGTGCTCCGCACGCTCATGGTCGCTCTCCCGGTCCAGGCGCCGCAGATACTCCAGCAACCCTTCGAAATGCCGGTTGCGCGCCTCTTCCACCGCCTCCGACGAAGCCCGGTAGGCGATCGCCGCGGGCGCCGCCGGCGCCGCTCCCCCGAACGTCTCCGCCACGCGGATGTTGGCGTGGTACGCCCGGCGGGAGCGCGCGACCTCTTGCTGCGCCGCTTCCCCGCCGCCGATCACCGTCAGCGGCCGCGGCGCGATGAGCGCCGCCACCTCCGCGTCGCCGAACTCGCGCAACTGCCCGTAAAGCGTGCGGTCCACCGGCTCCCGCCAGCATCCTTCGCGCGGGCCGAAATAATCTTCCACGGCCGCCCAGGCGAATTGCTCCTCCAGGGCGGCCGCATAGAGCGCCGTCATGCCGCCCTGCCCCCGTCCGAAGATCCCGATCCGCGCGCCGTCGATGCCCGCCTGCGCGGCAAGAAACGCGCGCAGCGCCAGCACCTGCTCCACGTCCAGCCCCACCAGCGGCCTTCCCACGATGAAGCCCAGCCGGTAGAGCAGGTGCCGCCGGTCCTTGCCGCGCAGCTTTTTTCCCAGCGGATAGTCCAGCGTGCGCTCCACCATGCCGGGCACCAGCACCGCCGTGCCTTTCCCCAAAAGCGACGTCAGCCACGCCGCCGGAGCCGTACCCGGCGCTACGCCCGCGAAAGCCTCCGCCGTCTGGTCCTCCGGCGGCACCGCGATCACCGCCGGCCCGCGCGCTCCCCCAACGGGTCTAAACAGCAACCCCCGCGCCGTGAATCCCGGCTCGATCTCGAGCACCACTTCCGCCACTTCCGGATCGAGGTCCCGCACGCGTGCCTCGCCCGGCGCGTGCGTTCGCACGCCCAGCAGCCGGCGCAGGTGTTCGCGATGCTGCTCGATCGAGGCTCCCGTCCAGGCGCGCTCGCGCTCCCCGGGCGATGCGTCAATGAGTTTCTGGAAATAGCCGGCAATCTGCGCCCGCTGCTGCTCCTGCCAGTCTGCAGCTAACGTGAACGGCCGCGTGCCCGGGAGCGTTTGCCTCACCGTGGCGGGAATGCCCGCCGCCTGCCCCCAAAGGGCCGCGCCCCACAACCATCCGGCCGCCCAAAGCCGCGCCGGCCTCCTCAGGCGCATAACCCCACCCACAGTTCCCGGAAGCGGTCCACCAGACCGGCCAGCGCCATGGTCTCCTCCCAGGCGACGCCTCCCGCCTCGCCCCGGCAGCGCGAAAAAAATGCCCGGTCCTGCTCTCGGATGGCGGCCTCGTAGGTCGCTTGCCCGTCCCACTGCCCGCACAACCCGGCCAGGTCCGAGCGCACGTAACTGAACCCGTCCGTGTCGAGCGTATGCTCGCTGCCGATCACCGTCATTTGCAGTTTCGCGATCCGCGCCGTGTAGCTGATCGAGACGCTCACCGGCGCGCCCTCCCCGAGGCGCGCCGCGAGCGCCGCGTTCTGCGCCCGCTCGGCTTGCGGATGTGCCGCGCACGCCAGCGGCCTCACCTCGCCGAACCACCACAGGAACAAATCCAGCGGATGCTCCGCATGGTGCAGCAGCGCGTCGTCCACCCAACTGCGGCTGCGCGGCTCCATGTGCCGCCAGTAGGTGATCTGCTCGATTGCCCCCAGTCTCCCCTCCCGCAGCCAGCCTCCCAACTTCGCGTACGGCTCCAGGTACCGGCTGGTGTGCGCGCACTGCACCACCACGCCGCGCCGCGCGGCCTTTTCCGCCAGCGTCGCGGCCTCTTCCCGGCTGCCGCAGGCCGGCAGTTCCACCAGCGCCGAAACTCCCGCGTCCAGCGCCTGCGCCGCCTGCTCGAAATGCTGCGGCGAAGGCGAGCAGATCAGAATCGCATCGGCATCCCGCAGCGCCTCTTCCAGGGTCCCGGCCGACCGCTCGAAACCGTGCGCTTCCGCAAACGCCCGCGCTTTGGCTTCCCGCGGGCCGTAGACCGCCGTCAGCCGCGCATGCCCGCGCGCCTGCGCCGCGTGAATCGCCGCCACCGCGCCATAGCCGGAGACCGCCAGCCTAAGCATCCCCGATCCCGTCCAGCGCGTGCTCCGGATCCATCCAGCCGGAAATCTCCAGCCGCTTCCGCAATTCCCGTTCCTGCGCCTCGTCCAGCGGGTAGAACGGGTTGCGGCTGTAGCCGCCTTTCAACCCCCAGAAATTCAAAATCGAGCGGTACGTGGCCAGGTCGCTCACCGGCCCGATCTGCTGATGTGTGTACAGGTGCACCAGCGGCAGAATGCGCTTCCAGATGCGGAAGCCCATCGCCACATCGTTGCGCCGGCAGGCCTCGTACATCGCCTTCGCCGCCTTCGGCGCCACGTTCAGGATGCCGCTGATCCACCCGTGCGCGCCCGCGGCGAAGGCTTCCAGCGCCGCCTGAAACGACCCGTAGAAGATGGCCATCCGGTCGCCCACCAGGAAGCTCAAGTCGTGCACCGGCACCACCGTTTCGTACGTGGACTTCACCATGTGCAGCACGTCCTGGTCCACCAGTTGCGCCACGTCCCGCGGGTTCAGGTCCACGCACGCCGAATTCGCCGGATTGTTGTACAGCATGATGGGCAGATCCACCGCCTGCCGCACGTCGCGGAGATGGCGGATCACCGCCGGCTTGTAGGGCTTCTGGTAGTACGGCAGGATCACGATCAGGGCATCGGCGCCGTGCTGCTCGGCCGCTTGGCTGAGCTCGATCGTCAGCTTCGTCGCATAGTGCCCCGACCCGCAGATCACCGGCACGCGCCCCGCCGCCACCTCCCGCGCCAGGCGGAACAGGCGCACGCGCTCTTCATTTTCGAGCGCGATGAACTCCCCGCTCGTCCCCGCGATCACCAGTCCGTCCACGCCCTGCCGGATCAGCCAATCCCAATGCCGCGCGCTCGCCTCTTCGTCCAGGTTGTTCTCCCGGTCGAACATGGTCAGAGCCGCCGGAAAAATTCCGCGAAATTTGCTCAAAGAATAAGGCATCTCATTTCCTTCACCGCGCGGCTACATCTCCCACGCTCCCCCGCTCTCCCCACACGATCGACCCATACGCCGCCCACGGCAACACCCCGATCAGCAAAAACGTCAATCCCGTCTCATGCAAATCCGCCAGCCGGCCGATGTACGGGCTCAGCAGCCCGTAGCACAAATTGCCCAGCCCGCCCAGCAGGCCCGACGTGGTTCCCACGTGCAGCGGGTCCAGGTCCTGCACCAGCGTCAGGTAGATCACCAGGAAAGCGGCCACGCCCACGGCCGTCAGCACAATGCAGGCCAGCGCCACGTAGCGCCACGGCGTCCAGCCCGCCGCCATGGCCGCGGACATGCACAGGCAACTCGCCGCCAGCGCCCGGTGGCGCGCCTGCGCGACGCTCATCCCGCCCGCCGCCAGGCGCCGCACCACGAAGCCCACCGCCAGGTTGCCCGCGTCCATGCCGCCGTACACCAGCATCGAAAGGGCGTTGCCCGCGCCGAAACTGAATCCCCGCTCGGTCTTCAGGTAGAGCGGAATCCAGTCCGCCAGAAAATAGCTCACGCTGTTGATCACGATGGCCGAGGCCGCCAGCATCCAGAAGCCGCGTCCGCGCAGCACGTCCAGCATCACCCGCGGAATCTCCGAAGCCGCCACCGCCCGCGCGCGAATCTGCTCGGATCGTCCCCGCGTGTAGCCCAGCCAGGCGGTCACCCACAATCCGCCCAGCAAGCCTGTGAACACGAAGGCCGCGCGCCACCCCAGCCGCACCGTCAGCACCGTCACGATCACCGGCGCCAGGATCGCGCCCGCCGCCGTGCCGCTGTTGAAAATCCCGTTCGCCAGCGGCCGGTCCTCCGGCGGCAGCATGCGCTCGGTCACTTTCAGAGCGCAGGGCCAGTTGAACGCCGCCCCGATGCCCAGCAGGAAGCGGCAGCCCCACAGCGCGCCCAGCGAACCGGCCGCCGCGGTCAAGCCGCCCGCCAGCGACCACAAGCCCACCGCCCCGGGATAGATCCCGCGCGCGCCGAACGCGTCCACCAGCCAGCCGCCGCCCAGTTGCAGGGCCGCGTAGGAATAACGGAACGCCGCCAGGATGCGCCCGAAGCTCTCCTGATCCAGGCGGAACTCCGCCATGATCTTCTCCGCCGTCAGCGAGAGCACCTGCCGGTCCAGGTAGTTCAAAATGGTGGCCGCCAGCAGCAGCCCGCAGATCCACCAAGTGCCGGCCGGAACACGCGCGCGATGCATCAGCGCCAGCCTTCGTGCGGCGTGTACGGATACTTCGCCAGCGCTTCCTCGTGGAGTTCCACCCCGTAGCCCGGCGCGCAGGGCACCGCCAGGCAGCCGTCCTCCAGGCGCGGCGGCGCCCCCAGCAGGTCCGCCCAGATCCGCGCGTCCGTCTCCGAGCCGATCATCTCGAGCTGACAGTAGTTCGGCACCGCCGCCGCGAACTGCAAATTGATCATGGTGGCCACCGGGCCGTTCGGGTTGTGCGGCGCCATCCCGATATAGTGCGCCTCCGCCAGCGCGGCGATCTTCTTCATCCCCGTCATGCCGCCGCAGTTCACGATGTCGCATTGCAGGATGTCCACCGCCTGCCGCTCCACGAACTCGCGCACGCCGTGAATCGTGGCCCAGCGCTCGCCCGCCGCGATGGGAATCGAGGTCTCCTGCTGCACCCGCAGCAGCACCTCCACGTTTTCCGGCGGCACCGGCTCCTCCACGAACATGAGGTCCAGGTCTTCCAGCGCCCGGCACAGCCGCACCGCGCCCTTCAAGTTCAGCCGTCCGTGGCAATCCACGGCGATACCCACCTCGGGCCCGCCGGCCTCCCGCGCCGCGGCGAAAAACTCGCGGATGCGCCCGAATACCGCCGGGTTCACGTATTCGGTCTCCTTCCAGCTCCGGTCGATCCGCCCCCGCGTCCCCGAATAGTTCACCTGGCTGCCGCCCTTGCCGCCGTAGAACACCGGCAGCGTGGTCTTGAGCGACCGGAAACCCCGCGCCACGCAGGCCTTCACGTTGCGCGCGAATTCTTCCGGCGTCTCGCCCGCCGGGCAGTGGCAGTAGACCGGAACCGTGCGCCGCGTCGGCCCGCCCATTAGCTTGTGCACCGGGGCCCCCAGGGACTTGCCCAGAATGTCCCACAGCGCGCAGTCCACCGCGCTGATGGCCGTCGCGTGCATCGGGCCGCCCACCCAGAACGAGTCCCGGTACATCTTCTCCCAGTGATCCTCGATCTCGGTCGGATCCCTGCCCGCCAGGTAGCCGCGCAATTGCAGGATGGACTGCTCGATGGTCCGCGTCTTGCGCTTCATCACGGTTTCCGAAATGCCCGTGATGCCCGCGTCCGTCTCGATGCGGAGCAGGATGCAATTGCGAAAGTCCGCGTGCACCACGTCGGTGCGAATGCCCGTGATCTTCATGCGCCGCGGCTTACGCTTCTACCCGCCGGGCTTGCGAATTCCACTTCAGCCGGCGGCCCTGCCGGAGCGAATCCATGGCCATGCACAGCACGATATTGGTCGCCTGCCCGGCTTCCACCGGTGCGTTCGGATCCTTGCGCGTGCGGATGCACTCCAGAAAATTCCGTATGTGCGCCGGAGCCGCGCGGTTGAAGCTGCCCGGCTGGCGCTTGTCCACGCTGGCCTTCATCTCGATGGCATTGCTCTCCGGATACAGCGAGTACCATTCCCGCCCCACGTCGAAACGCGCCTTGGCGCCGTGGAACTGCTTGAGCTGGTCGTTGAAGGCGTTGTATCGCATGGCCTTGTATCCCAGCGTGAAGGTGGCCAGATAGTTCTCCGGATATTCGATGGCGATGGTGGCGGTCTCCGGCACCTCGGCGCCCGTCAGGTTCGGCCGGATGCCCGTGCAGGTCACCGCCACCGGCTCCTTCGAATTCATGAACCACTGGATGCAGTCCACGATGTGCGCCGCCTGCCCCACCAGCAGGCCGCCGGAAAAATCCCAGAAGTAATACCAGTTGGAAAACACCAGCGGGTCGAGCGGGCGCTTCGGAGCCTTGCCCAGCCACTGGTCCCAGTCCAGCTTTCCCTTGAGCGGCCGCGGTGTGAGCCCGTTCTGGTGATTCAGCCACTGCGAGGTCACCAGGCGGATCTCTCCAAGCTGGCCCGAGTCCATGATGGCCTTGCCCTCCAGAAACAGCTCCGCGCTGCGCCGCTGCGTGCCCACCTGCACCACGCGCCGGGTCCTCCGCACCGCGCGGATCACGTCGAAGCCTTCGTCGATGTGGTGCGCCATGGGCTTCTCCACGTACACGTCCTTGCCGGCGTCCACCGCGTCGATCACCATCTGCGCGTGCCAGTGATCCGGCGTCGCCACGATCACCGCGTCAATCGACTTGTCTTCCAGCAGCTTCTTGTAATGGTCGTAGGGCTTCGCGCCCGTGGAGGCCACCTTCAGACCTGCTTCCAGGTTGGGCTGGTAGACGTCGCACACGGCGGCCATCTCCGCGCCGATCTCCTTGAACTCCCCGGTCAGGTACCGGCCGCGGCCTCCGCTGCCGATAATCCCCACCCGGATGCGCTGGTTGGCTCCCAGGATTCTGCCCGCCGCCGCGGCCGTGCCGATGAAGAACGCTCTACGGTCCATGGTTTTGCAGTTTATCACCGCGCGGGCACTGGCACCCGCCCGCGCACATCCGATATACTTCCCGGCCATGCGGACTGTGGTGTCCCTTCTGCTGGCGGCCTCCCTCGCGGCGGCCCAATCGCTGCCCGATACCGAGCCTCTCACCCTCACCGGCGACCCGGCCGCGCAGATGGTCGAAGGCATCTGCGCCTACCTGCAGCGGCTTACGGATGCGTCGGTGAGCCGCCGGCATCCTACGCCTGAGCGGCTGCGTAAGATCCTCGGCGTGGTGGATCGGCGCGTTCCCTTCGACGCGCCGGAGCTCATGGCCACCACCAGCACGCCCGCGCTCCTGGCCGATGCCGGATCCTATCGCATCCTGGCCGTGCGCTGGCCCGTGCTCGAGCGGGTCACCGCCGAAGGCCTGCTGCTTGAGCCCGCGCAGGCGCCCGTGGCGCGCATCGTGGCTATCCCCGATGCCGGCCAGGAACCCGAAAAGATGGCCGTGGCCCAGCGCCTGGCCGCCGCCGGCTGCCAGGTGCTGGTGCCCGTGCTCCTCAGCCGCGACGATACCTTCTCCGGCAACCCGCGCTTTCGGATGACCAACCAGCCGCACCGCGAATTCGTCTACCGCATGGCCTTCCCGGTGGGCCGCCACATCCTGGGCTATGAAGTGCAGAAGGTCCTCGCCGCGGTGGATTGGTTCGCCCGGGCGCCCCGCCGCGCACCCATCGGCGTGTGGGGCTACGGCGAAGGCGGCGGCCTGGCGCTCTACGCCGCCGCGCTCGATTCCCGCATTGACGCCGTGGGCGTCTCGGGTTACTTCCAGTCGCGCCAGGATCTCTGGCAGGAGCCCATCTACCGCAACGTGTGGGGCCTGCTCAAAGACTTCGGCGACGCCGAACTGGCTGCCATGCTCGCGGCGCGCACCCTGGTGATCGATACCACCCCCGGCCCCGAAGTGAGCGGCCCGCCCGCGCCGGATGCCAAACGCCACGGCGCCGCGCCCGGCCGCCTGGTCTCCCCTCCCGCGGATTCCGTCCGCCAGGAGTTCGCCCGCGCCCGCAAGCTCTCGCCTCACGGCCGGCTCTACCTCGAGCCGGACGGCGTGCCGCGCTTCCTGCGCGCGCTCGGCGCGGAACCGCGCCCGTCCGCCCGCCCCGCCGAAATCCCCCTGCGCGACGCCTCCGCCCGCCAGCAGCGCCAGTTGCGCGAGCTTCTAGACTACACCTGGAAGCTGGTTGAAAACTCCGAAAATGTCCGCGACGTCTTCTGGTCCAAGGCGGACGCTTCCACGCCCGAGCGCTGGCTCGCCACCCGCGGGCCCATGGTCGATTCCTTCTGGAACGAAGTGCTGGGCCGTTTGCCCGCCCCCACCGAACCCCTCCACCCGCGCACACGGAAATCCTATAGCGGCGCCAACTGGGATGGCTATGAAGTCACCCTCGACGTCTTCCCCGGCGTCTTCGCTTACGGCGTCCTGCTCATGCCCAAGAACATTCCCCCGGGCGAGCGCCGCCCCGTGCTGGTCGGCCAGCATGGCCTGGAAGGCCGCCCCCAGGACCTGTTCGGACTCCCCGAGCAGGACCGCGACCAGAACAATACCTACACGAATTTCCACTACTACCAGAACATCGGCTCGAAATTCGCCGACCTGGGCTACGTCGTCTACCTGCCCCAGAACCCCTACATCGGCGGCGACCGCTTCCGCCGCATCAATCGGATGGCCAACCCCCTGGGCCTCTCCCTGTTCTCTTTCATCCTCAGCCAGCACGACCGCATGCTCGACTGGCTCACCTCCCTGCCCCAGGTGGACCCTCAGCGCATCGCTTTCTACGGCCTCTCCTACGGAGGGAAGACCGCCGTGCGCGTGCCCACGCTGCTCTCGCGCTATGCCCTCTCGGTCTGCTCCGGAGATTTCAACGAATGGGTCCGCAAACTCACCAGCGTGGAGGCGCCTTACAGCTACATGTTCACCGGCGAATGGGAGATGGACGAGTTCGATCTCGCCAGCGTCGCCAATCACGCCGAAATGGCCAAGATCATGGCGCCCCGCCCCTTCATGGTCGAGCGCGGCCACCGCGACGGCGTGGGAGTCGATGAATGGGTCACCTACGAGTACGCCAAGGTGAAGCGCTTCTACGATGAAATGGGCCTGCCCGACCGCACCGCCATCGAGTACTTCAACGGCCCCCACATGATTCACGCTAAAGGAACCGTGGCATTCATTCGCCAATGGATGCGCCGGTGATCCCTCATCGCAGGCAAACCCAGCGACGATTTTTCAGTTCTTTCTAAGAACCGAAGGTAGCCAATACTCCGAACCCAAGCACCCCGCTACCGAGCCGCGGCCGTCAGGGAGCGGTGCCTTTCCGCTCCCTCAGCCGTGGTGTCTCTTTACCTCAGCTTCACCGGCTTCCCGCCCTGCTCCTTGCTCCGCTGCGCCGCATCCATAAACGCGAAAATCTCCAGCGTCTCTTCCGGCGAAACCGGCGGCTTGCCCGTCTGGAAAAACGCCATGATCTGTTTCAGCAGCGGCACGTAGCTGTAGGGCACGTTGGGCGGGCTCTGCACAATCTCCTTGCCGCGGTACACCACGGCGCCGTAAGGCCCCGAAGGCCGCAGCACGCGCACCGTGCCGATGCGCCCGTCCTTCCACCGGCCCACCACCACGTCGCTGCCGCTCGTGCGGTCCCCGCCGGCAATGCGCGTCACTTCCTCCACCCCCGTGCCCATCAGCGTGAACAGCATCTCCACCGGGTGGATGGCGTACCAGGAAAGATCCAGGTAATGGTGCTCCTCCATCGGCCCCGGTCCCCACACGGTGACGCCCGTCGCGTCGGCATACTTCATCGTGGTGGCGATCTGGCCGAACCGCAGCCCCGAGGAACTGAACCACGGCACGCCCGCTTCCCTGGCCAGGCGCGCGATCTCGCGCGCGTCTTCCAGCGTCGAAGCCAGCGGCTTATCGATAAACACCGGCTTGTGCGCCGCGATCACCGGCTTTACCTGTTCGAGATGGATGCGCCCGTCCCCGCTTTCGAGCAGCACCGCATCCACCTTCGTGCACAGCGTGGGGATGTCCGGAACGAACTCCACGTGCCACTTCGCGCGCAACTCCTCGGCGAACCCGTCCACGCGCGTGCGGCTGGAAACGATGTCCGGGCTGCCGCCCTTGTAGGCCGCCACTACGCGGCCCCCGGGAATGTGATCCGGCGCCGTATCGTCGTTCAAAATCCTCGTGAAGATCGGCACATGCGAGATATCCGTGCCGATAATCCCGATCCGCAGATCCGCGGCACAGGCCGTCATCGCGAGCAAAGCAAATCCAAACAGTCGTCTCATGGGATGTCCACGAGTATACTGGAACTCCCATGATCGGAATCTTCAGCGCGGCCCTGCTGGCCTTCGAGATCCTTCCCGGCACGACGCCCTGGAACTTCCCCCAGGACATTGTGGCCGAGCAATACCGCGAGATGATCGGGTTCTACGAGCGGCAGATCGCCGAAGCCGCCGCGCGCCGCCACACGTTCTGGGAGCCTGCCGGCGCCGAGGCGATCGAGCGCAACCGCGCGGAGTTCCGCCGCCTCATCGGCGCGATGGATACCTTCCTGCCGCCCCAGCCGGAGCGCCGCCTGCTCGGCGACGCCGGAGCCTACACGGTTTCCTTGGTCAGTTGGCCGCTGCTGCGGCTGGGCAACGAAGGCTCCACCTCGGGCTCTTCCGGCGCGCTGGTGCGCGAGTATGGCCTCCTGCTGCTGCCCAAGCCCGCCGTCCGCCGCCCCGCGGTCATCGCCGTGCCCGATGCCACCCACTCCGCCGCGGACCTCGCCGGATCGACCGCCCGCCTGCCCGCCGTGGACCAGTCCGCGCGCCGCCTCGCGCTGGCCGGCTACGTGGTCTTCGCGCCCTTTTTCACCCAGCGCCGCGCCTTCAGCGAGCCCTGGACCGACGACCGCGCCTGGCTCTTCCGCCTCGCCTACCAGGTGGGCCACCACCTGGTAGGCAGCGAGGTCCGGCAGGTCTCCGCCGCCCGCGACTTCCTGGCGACCCTACCCGAAGTGGACCCCGCGCGTATCGCCGTGGCCGGCGCCGGGCAGGGCGGGCTCACGGCGCTCTACGCCGCGGCGCTCGATACGCGCCTGGCCGCCGCGCTGGTGGCCGATTACTTCGACAACCGCAGCCGCGCCTTCGACGAGCCCGAGGACCGCACCGTCTGGAGCCTCCTGGTGCGCTTCGGCGACGCCGAAATCGCCCGCATGGCGGCGCCCCGCCCCCTGGCCGTCTCGGGCGGCGGCCCGCGCGTGCGCGACGAGTTCGCGCGCATCCAGTCCTCCAGCGCGCGTCTGCTCTCCGGCCAGGGAATTCACGAAGCCGCGCTGGCCTGGCTCGCCGGCGTGCTTCGGCCGCCCGCCGCGTCCTCCGCGCCCGCCTCCCCGGTTCGCATGGACGCCGATGACGTGGCCGCCATCGCCAACGCGCAGTTCAGCGCGTGGCAGGCCCGCTACCGCAACCTGGCGATGGAAGCCTACGCCGGCCGCGACGCCCGCTGGCCGCTCGATACCACCTCCATCGAAGCCTACCGCCGTTCCGTGCAGCCCAAGCTCGAGGCGTATCTGGACATGATCGGCCGCTACCCTGCGCCCTCCGGCCCGCTCGAGGCGCGCAGCGTCCAGGTCTACGACCAGCCCGCCTTCACCGGCTACCGCCTCTCCGTGCGCGTCTATGACGGCGTGCACGCCTACGGCATCCTGCTGGTCCCCAAAGGCATTCGCCCGGGCGAACGCCGCCCCTGCGTGTTCACGCAGCACGGCTTCAGCAGCAACCCGGAAGAAGCCCTGGGCATGGCCGATACACCCGGCGCACGCATCTATTCTCGTTTCGGCGCGCGCCTGGCCGAGCGCGGCTACGTGGTCTTCGCGCCAATGATCTTCACCCAGAGCGGCCCCGGCCGCATGCAACTGGCGCGGCACGCCCATCTGCTGGGCGAGATTCCTCTGGGCCTCGAAGTCAAGAAGTTCGGCCGCGTGCTGGACTACCTCTCGACGCTGCCTTTCATCGACCCCAACCGTTTCGCCTTCTACGGCCTCTCCTACGGCGGCTACACGGCGCTGTGGACCGGTCCCGCCGAGCCGCGCTTCCGGGTGATCATTTGTAGCGGCCACTTCAACGACTGGGACCTGAAGACCACTGACCTCACCGAAGGCACCTCGTTCCTCTTCTACAAAGAATCCTTCGATCAGTTCAATTTCGATCTTCTGCGCGCCTTCAACCACTCGGACCTCGCGACCCTGGTGGCGCCCCGGCCTTTCATGGTGGAAATCGGAGACCAGGACGGCGTGGTCATGCGCCCGCGCCGCTTCGTGGACCTGGAAATCCAGCGCGTGCTGGACCTCTACCGCCGCCTGGGCATCCCCGAGCGCGCCGGCGTCGCCGCCTTCCACGGCCCGCACATGGTGGACGGCGCGGAGACTTTCCCCTTTCTCGACCGCTGGCTCCACTGGACGCCGGCGCGGTAGGTTCTCGTACCAGAGCATCCCGGGCGAAAATCCGCCGCTTGACCACCAGCCCCTGGTGCGATAGCGTGAGGGAAAGTCGCGGAGGATTACGGATGCCAGCTTTACCGATTAACGAGTCTGTTCTGGGGAATCACGTCTTCGGCACTGGCGACAAAAACAAAAAGTCGCTGAGCGGTTTTCACAGCACCGCAAGGCTTGGGAAGTGCTCTCTCAAGCCGGTGATCCACAGAAAACTTGACTTGGGCGGCTCCGAATTCTATCTGGCCGGATGGAACTATTACGACGGAAAGGATACGCCGTTGAAGTGGAGCACGATGTTTCCAAACGGCTGGGGGGATAAGAAGGTGCTGGAGGCGATTCGTGCCGCCGTGGAGTACTGGAACTTGAACGCCGACCGCAAGGATGGGACTCGTCTGAATGGAATTGCAAAAAAAAGGGGCCTGAAGTGGGTGGGAAACGCCAAAGTTGACGGATACGTTTACGTGCTCGGTGGACTGACGAAGAGTGGCGAGGTAGTCACAGGATTTCCTTTGGCAGGCGCTAACGCCAACATCCCCGCGTGGGCAGGTCACGTCAACCTGGATGATGTAGACGAAAACGATTGAGCCGCGCTCTGCGCCATTTTTCGATAGGGCCTCCTACCAGAGGATCTTCATCCCCAACTGCACCTGCCGGGGGAAGTTGTACTGCGACCCGATGACGCCGAAGCCCGGCGTGTTGAAGGTCTGGCCGGGCGCGCCGAACTGCACGGTGTTGGTCAGGTTGAACGCTTCCGCGCGGAATTGCAGGCTCCACCGCTCGCCCATGCTCCAGTTCTTGAAGGCGGAAAAGTCCAGGTTGAACAGTCCCTGGCGGCGCGCATCGCTGAGCGCGCGCGGCACGTCGCCGAACTGGAAGGACTGCGGCACCACGAAGGCGGCGTTGTTCAGATAGCGCTGGGTGCTGGAGGGCGGTCCCAGGCGGTCCAGGATGCCGCCGCTGGTGGCGGCCTGCTGGCCGGCCACGCGGCTGGGCCGGTTCCCGGCAAACGGCGGCGCTCCCGCCACCCCCAGCACCAGCGGAAACCCCGATTGCGCCGTGAGCACGCCGTTCACCTGCCAGCCACCGATGAACGCATTCACGAAGCGCCCGGCGTCCCGCCCCACCGCCTTGCCTTTCCCGAATGGCAGATCCCACACGCCGCTCAGCACCAGCCGCTGCGGGATGTCCGTGGGCATCAGCGATTTTTCCAGCCGCAGGTTGAAGTTGTCCTGATAGTTCGCCACCGCCGGGTCCAGGTAGTTCGTCACCAGTTGATTCACGTTGCCCAGGCTCTTCGACCAGGTGTAGGACGCCAGCAGGGTCACGCTGCTCCTGGGCCGCCACTGCGCGCGGGCTTGCAGCGAGTGGTAGCTGGTGTGGCCCGCCGAAAGCGCGTTGGCCGTGAACGCGGTGAACTGCGGGTACTGCCGCAGCAGGAGCTGGCGCTGCACCTGCGCCGTGCTCAAGGGGCCGGTCGAGATCCTGCCGAAGAACGGGTTGGGCACAAGCTGTTGCAGGTAGCTCACGGTGGCGGCGTCTCCCGGCTTGCCGAAGTACGCTGGGTTCAGATCGTTGTACGGCAGATTCAGAGGAATATCCACGCCCGAACTGCCCGCATAGGCGATATCCACATACAGGCTCCCGGGCAACTGGCGCTGCACGTCGAAGTTGAACTGCTGCACGTAGGATGCCGGGTTGTTATAGATCGAGCCGCTCACGCTCGAGCCCACCGCGGTGAGCGGACCCTGCGAGGCCCCCTGGAGCGGCACCAGGCCGCTCGGAAACGGATTCGAGAGGCTGGCCACCGGGTTGATGCCGTCCACCGTGGCCAGCAATGTCGTGCTGGTGCTGAAGCCGGGGAACCCGGTCAGGAACATGCGCGTGAGCGTGGGCACCACGAAGATGCCGTAGCCGCCGCGCAGCACGGTCTTCGCATCCACCTGGAAGGCCATGCCCACGCGCGGATTCCAGGTGTAGTTGGTCTTCCAGGCGGAGCGCGGCAGGCCGCCCTGCCCCACGAAGCGCACCGCGCCGGTGAAGTTCAGCCCGGTCTGCTGCGCCAGGGGATTGGGTGCGCTCGGATCGATCACGCTCAGGCGGTTGAAGCGCTCCGTGACGCCGGTCTCGAAATCCAAGCGCAGGCCCAGGTTCAGCGTCAGCCGCGGCGTGACCTTCCAGTCGTCCTGCAAATAGAAGGCGTGATAGAACTGCTGGATCGACGTGGCGTCGCGAAGCCCGATGCTGCCGTCGCTGGGAAGGCCCATCAGGAACGAGCCGAAGGCCAGGTACGGCGCGGCGCCCGCCGGCAGCGCCGCGTTGGGGTTCGGCCCGTTCAGGAAGCTGCCGGAGAACGTGTAGCTGCCCGAGGTGTTCTGCACCGCGGCGTTGTGGTCGCGGAACATGCGCCCGTCCCAGCCGAACTTGACTGTGTGCCCGCCCGCCAGCCACGTCATGCTGGCCGCCAGGATGTGCGTGTAGCGCGACCACGCCTGGTTGGTATTCTGGTCCGGGCCGTTGAAGCCGGTGATGTTGAGCACCGGCAGGTAGCGGGCTTGCATCTGGCTTACCAGCGTGGCCGGCAGGCCCAGCCCCACCAGGTCCACATGGACGCCCAGCGGCTCGCGATAATTGGTCTGCCAGGCGAAGCCGTAGCGCAGGTCCAGCAGCTTGTTCGCCGACAGGTTGTAGACCGTGTCCCAGCCGAACACCTTGCCGGTGATGGCCTGCGTGAAGGCGCCCGGCGTGGCGATGGAGTTCCAGTAGTTCGGCTGCGCGTCGAAGTTGTTCACCATGCTGAAGCGGGCGAAGGTGCGCAGCCGGTCGCTGAAGTAATGGTCCAGGCGCACGTTGCCCTGGTCGTCGTTGTCCTGGCTGGAGGCCACCGCGTCGTAATTGTTCACAATGCCGGAGCGGATGGGCAATGGGTAGAGCTTCAGCATGTTCAGCGCCACGTTGTTGAAGCGCTGCGAGGGAATTTGCCGGCCCGGGAAGGGCGTGCGGGTAAAGCCGCCGCCCGGGTTGGGCTGGGCCGAAAGCGGATCGAACAGGTCCGCCGGCGAGGCGCTGAAATCGCCCTGGCGCATGGCCGCGGTGGGCACGCTGAAGGTAGAAAACAGGCTGCGCCGCAGGCGCACGCCTTCGTACCCGCCGAAGAAGAAGGTCTTGTTGCGGCCGTTGTAGACATAGGGCACCAGCACCGGCCCGCCGATGGTGAAGCCGAACTGGTTGTATCGCAGCGGTGGACGGAAATCCGTGCGCCCGGGAATGGGCGGCCGGCCCGCGCGATTGGCGAAGAAGTTGGTGGCGTCCAACTGCTCGTTGCGCAGAAACTCGAAGGCGCTGCCGTGGAAATCGTTGCTGCCGGATTTGCTGACGAAGTTGAAAATGGCGCCGCTGGTGCGCCCGAACTCGGCTTGCGAGACGTTGGTCTGCACCTTGAATTCCTGGGTGACGTCCACGTTGGGGACCACGGCGGGCTGGCCCTGGCAGCACACCGTGATGGGGATGCCGTCCAGCAGAATCTCGTTGCCGCCCGTGACCCCGCCGTTGGCCGTGAAATTGTTAGAGGCCGCGGCGATGGCCGCGCCGCGTCCCGCCGTGAGTCCGCCGCCGAAGGTTTGCAGGGGCTGCACGCCTGGCGCCAGGGCGGCCAGCGCGAAGGGATTGCGGCCGTTCAGCGGCAGATCCACCACCTGGCGGTTGCTGATCACCTGGCCCAGGGACGACGTCTCCGATTCCAGCACCACCGCGCCCGCCGTCACCGTGACGGTCTCCTGCACCGCGCCGACCTCCAGCACCAGGTCCAGGCGCGCGCGCTGGTCCACCTCCAGCGTGAACTCCCGCGCGCTGCGCCGGAAGCCGGGGGCGTCCGCGCTCAGGCGGTACCGGCCGGGCTTGAGCAGCGGAAACAGGAACTCGCCGTCGGGACTCCTCAGCGTCTGGTCCTGGGAAGTCCTCAGGTCGGTGAGTGTCACGGTGCAGTTGCCGACACGCGCGCCGGAAGCATCCGTGACGCTGCCGACTACCGAGCCGGTAATGGATTGCGCATGGGCGGCCACCGCCAGCGCCAGAAACACGAAGGTCAGCCGTAGCGGATTTCGCATCCCGCACCCCCTCGATACCGCGGCACGCGGTTGGTTCAAAGTAGCATCGCAGGCGGTGCTAATACAAGCCGAAATTGGGGCGTGCGCCGCTCTCTCCTGGGCGATAATAGGAGAACGTAAGGACATGGAATCCGCCATCAAGGAACTCCAGGAAACGGTCATCGTCATGTCCGGGATCCAGGCCCACCAGGCGCGGCTGCTGAAAGAGCACACCCAATGGAAGGAAGATCACACGCTCGCCATGAGGTATCACGACGAGCGCACGGCCGAGCTCGATCGCAAGCTGGACCGAATCGCCGACCTCATCCTGAAGGGCTGCGGCGGGAACGGCGGTCAATAGCCGTCCGGCTGATCTCCAGCGAGACCTCGCGCAAGCCGCGGCGTGCTACGCTCTCTCGATGAACCTCCTCGACTGGACCATCCTGGTCGCCTACTGCGCCGCCATCCTGGGCGTGGGCCTGTATTTCCGCGCCCGCGCCAGCCGCGGGGTCGAGGATTTCTTCGTGGCCGGCCGCGACCTGCCCTGGTGGGTGATCGGCTTTGCCGACGTGGCCAGCTACACCGGCGGCGGGCAGGCCTTCGTGATGATGTTCTTCGTCTCGGGCTTCGCCGGTTTGTGGCTGATGGCCTGGGTCACCTGGGCCATCTGGATGCCGCTGGTGGCGGTGCTGTGGGCGCCCATGTGGCGGCGCCTGGGCGTGGTGACCACCGGCGAGTTCATCGAGCGGCGCTACGGCGGGCGGCGAGCGGCCATCTACCGCAACGTCTACGGCGTGTACGCCTGCATCTTCTGGGGCCTCACCACGCTGGCCTATGTCGCCGCCTGGATGGCCGCCGCCACCGGGCCGGTGCTGGGCTGGTCTTCCGGCAAAGTGCTGTTCGTCTTCGGCGGCGTGACCATCATTTACTGCCTGCTCTCCGGTCTGTTCGCCGTCGCCTACAACGACCTGTTTCAGTTCGTGGTGCTGATGGCCGGCAACGGCGTCTTCGCCTGGATTCTGCTCTCCAGGACCGGGGGATACGCGGCCACTCTGCACAAAGTCGAGGCGCTGCGTGGGAGCCGCCTCCTCGAGACCCTCCCGCTGGGCGGAACCCTGGGCGGCGTTTCCCTGCTGGCGTTGTGCGTGCAGGGCCTGTTTTTCGCCGGCTCTCCCTTCGCAGGCGAAGGCTGGACCGCGCAGCGCTACATGGCCGCGCGCACCGAACTGCACGCCGTCGTGGGGCAGATGCTCAACGGCGTGCTGGCGCTGGTCGTCCGCCTGATCCCGTTCCTGGTGATGGGCCTGGCCGCGGCCGCGCTGTATGCCCCGTCGCAGGTCCCCGCCCCGGCATCGCTGTGGTCTGACCTGGTGCGCGAGTACGCCCCGCCGGGGCTGTTCGGGCTGCTGCTGGTGTGCAGCCTGGCGGGATACATGGCGTCGGTCTCTTCGGTCGGGAATTGGGCCGCCAGCTATCTGATCAACGATCTCTACCGCAATACGCTGCGCCCCCACGCCGGCGAAAAAGAACTGATCCGCGTAAGCCGCATCATTTCGGCGGTCCTCCTGATTTGGGCCTTCATCTGGGGCGCCACCATCAGTCCGAAGCAACTGGAGCGCTGGGTGCTGTTCATCAACTCCGCGCTGGCGGTCTTCCCCCTGCCGCTCGCCTGGCTCAAGTGGTTCTGGTGGCGCACCAACGTGGTGGGCGACATGCTGGGGATCCTGGGCGCGTTTCCCGCCGGCTACCTGGTCTGGTTCGGGTCCGACAGCGTGCTGCCGCAAGCGCTGCGCGCCTGGGTCCGCGCCTCCTGGGGCTGGAACCTGGATAACCTGATCCCGGCCTTCAGCAACCTGGATCAATACCCCTTCTGGATGGGCTTCAGCATCCTGTTCGGGTTGGGCTGGGTCTTCATCCTGGCGGGCACACTGCTCACCCGCCCGGAGTCGCCCGAGGTCCTGAAGAAGTTCTACCTGACCGTGCGGCCCATCGGCTGGTGGGGACCGGTGCGGCGGGCGCTCAGCCCGGAGGAGGCCGGCCTGCTGCACATCGAGACGCGCACAAACCTGGCGGCCTGCGCCTGGGGGGTGCTGTTCTACGGCAGTCTGACCTACGCCTTCTTCAGCCTGGTGGGCGGAAAGTTCGCCGCCGCCGCGGCCGCCGGGGCGCTGGCCGCGGCCTGCGGCTTCCTGTTTGCCCGCTCGGCGCTGGCGGCGCAGCGGCGCTAACCCGCCCTTACTTACTTGAGCCACTGGGTGAACCAGCGGAGATTGCGCTCCATGAGGTCCCGCTGGTGCGCGGGTTCCACGAAACCGTGGCCCTCGCGCGGATACACCACGTACTCGACCGGGATGTGGCGGTCGTGCAGCGACCAGTAGATCTCGTTGTTGTGGTTGATGTCCTCGGCGCCCACCTGGAGCATGGTGGGCGTGTGGATATTGGCTTCGCCGGTCCGCGGCGAGTGCCGGTTGTAGGCGGCCGGATTGTTCCACGGCGTGCCGCCGAAGTATGTGATCAGCGTGCTCTTGGGCCCGTCCGATTGGGCATAGTAAGTGATCCAGTCCGTGGCCGGAGCGCCCACCGAGGCGGCCTTGAAGCGGTCCGTGTGGCCGATGACCCAGGCGGTGAGGTAGCCGCCGTAGCTCCAGCCCATCACGCCCAGGCGGCCGGGATCGGCGAAGCCCTCCTTCACAAGCTGATCGATGCCGGTCATCACGTCGTCAAAGTCGCCGAATCCCTGGGAGTCGATGTTCTTGAGCCGGAACGCCGCGCCGTAGTTCACCGAGCCGCGGAAATTCGGCGCAAACACCGCGATGCCCCTTTGGAGAAACACCTGCGTGGGATACGTGCGCGGCACCGGAAACGCGTCCAGGGCCACGCCGGTGGGCCCGCCGTGCAGTTCCACCAGCATGGGGACCTTGCGCCCCTCGCGGTAGTCGAACGGCAGATAGAGGATGCCTTCCACCGGAAGGCCATCGCGCGATTTCCAGGAAACCACCCGCGTGCGGACCTCGGGGTAGGCGGCCAGGTTGTCGTGGATGGCCGTGACCGGCGTCTCCCGCGAGCCCTCGCGCAGGCAGATTTCCGGCGGACGCGAGGTGGAGGACTTCAGGAAGACCGCGCGCGCCAGGTCCGGAGTAAAGCTGGCCGCCGAGGCAATCCGCTCCGTGACGCGCTCGATGCGTCCGGAATTCAGGTCCTGGCGCACCAGGTAATCGCGCACGCTGTGGCCGGCGTTGTAGTAGATCCAGCGGCCGTCGCGCGACCAGGCGAAGGAATTGCCGCCGCGAAACACGTCGTAGGAGGTGTCCTGGTGCTCGGCCAGATAGCGGATGGCGCCGCCGCCGGAAGGCACCAGCGCCACCTGCCGGGCGGCGAAATAATTCAGCGTGCCGCCCTGCGAGTGGAAGGCGATCCAGCGCCCGTCGGGCGAATACGCGGGATCGGCGTCGCGCCCGGGCTGCACGACCAGCGGCTTGTCCGCGAGCGTGCGCAGATCCAGCTCGAACAGATCCACGTCGAAGGTGTTGCGGTTCAGTGGGGTGGGTTGCGCGGCGTAGACCGCGCGCGTGCCGTCGGGCGAAAGCGCGAAGGAGACCACGTGCCGGTCCGCGGTGGTGAGACGGCGCGCCGCGCCGCCCTCCAGGGGTTGCAGGTACAGGCGGGCATAGCGGTAGTCGTGGTCGGCCACGATCGGATCGGGCGGCGGCCCGGGGTCCACGGAGACATACGCAATGCCGCGGCCGTCCGGGGTCCAGGCATACGCGCTGACCGCCGACGGCGCGTGCGTCAGCGTGCGGGAGCGGCGGCCGGCGGGATCGAAGACCTGCACCTGGCCGTCCAGGTAGGCCAGCAATTCCGAATCCGGCGACCAGCGCGGCTGCGAGCCGGCAGCCACCAGTTGCGCGCCGCCGGACGGGATGGGCTTCAGGTACACCTTGGCACGCCAGGCGCGGCCTTCCACCGTGCGCAGGACGTACGCGCAGGCCTGCCCGTCGGGGCGGATCTGCGGGTCGGCCAAGTTGGGAATGCGCATCAGCGCATCCACGGTCCACGGCTCGGCGTGGGCCAGCAGGGCCGCCGCAGCCGCCAGCACGGAGAGTTTCAGCGTCACGCCAGAATTTCCTGGATGGGCTTGCCGTAATCGATATCCAGGCGCTTGCGCCCCGGCACATCCAGGCGGCGCGGCTCCAGGCCAAGCTGGTGCAGGATGGTGGCGTGAATGTCGGTGACGTAATGGCGGTTCTCCACGGCGTGGAAACCGATCTCGTCGGTGCGCCCGTGCACGATGCCGCCCTGGATGCCGCCGCCCGCCATCCAGGTGGAGAAGCCGAACGGATGATGGTCGCGGCCGTTGGAGTTTTCCGCCCCCGGCGTGCGCCCGAACTCGGTGGCCCACACCACGATGGTCTCGTCCAGCAGGCCGCGCCGCCGCAAGTCCTGGAGCAGCCCGCCGATGGGCTTGTCCACCTTGGCCGCCAGGTCGCTGTGGTTCTGCTTCAGATCGTGGTGCGCGTCCCAGGCGTTGCCCGCGCCGCCGTGATACACCTGGACGAAGCGCACGCCGCGCTCGGAAAGGCGGCGGGCCGCCAGGCACACTTCGCCGAAGGGCCGCGTGATCTCGTGATCCAGGCCGTAGAGGCGCTTGGTCTCCTCGCTCTCTTCTTTGAAGTTGATGGTCTCCGGAACCGCCATCTGCATGCGGAACGCCAGCTCGTAGGACTTGATGCGCGCGCGCAGCGCGGAGTCATCCGGGTACTCGATGGCAGTCAGGTTGTCGAGCTTGCCCAGCAGATCAAATTCCCGGCGCTGCTCCTCGCGGTAAACGTCGCAGGCGGGCGCCACGAAGGGCAGCGGCCTTTCGGGATTCACCTCGAGCTGCACGCCGGCGTGCTCCGGACCCAGATACCCGGACCCGTGCGTGCCCACGCCGCCGCAGCAATCCCCGGGAGGCTGTCCCAGCACCACGAACTCGGGCAGGTTCTCGTTGAGCGTGCCCAAGCCGTAGTGCACCCAGGAGCCGATGGTGGGCAGATAGCCGTCGAAGATGTGGTGTCCGGTGTGGAACTGCAAAATCGCCCCGTGGTCGTTGTCCGTGGTCCAGGTGGAGCGGATCAGCGCGATCTCGTGCATCATCTCGCCGATGTTCGGGAACCAGTCGCTGATGAGCACGCCGTTCTTGCCGCGCTCGCGGTAGCCGCTCTGCATGGGGTAGAGCGTCAGTTTGATGCCGTGCTGCCCGGGGACGAAGGCCTTGAGGTTCTCCTTGGTGAAGGGGCTGTCGAGCACGCCTTTGAGAGGCGTCTCGGTGAGCTGCTTGCCGGCGTACTTGTTGAGCGCCGGCTTGGGATCGAAGGACTCGACGTGGCTGACGCCCCCCAGCATGAACAGCCAGATGACCCGCTTGGCCTTGGGCTGGAAGTGCGGATTGCCGTCGGGCGGCGCCCAGGCCTGCTCGGCTAGGGCGCGGCGCGGCAGCAGGGTGCCCAGCACCAGGCCGGTCATTCCCATGCAGGTGTCCGCCAGAAACACGCGCCGGGAGCGGCGGTCACAACAAAGGCCAGTTCGGGGCATCTTCGGGCTTCTCCTTATCGAATGGTCACGAATTCACTATGGTTGAACAACACGTGCACCAGGCTCTCGCGGGCGCGCTGCGCCGGATCGGAGGACGGCTTCACGCGCGCCTGCGGACCGGATGCGAAATGCGTCAGGCGCGAAGGATCGCGGTATAAATCTGCCTGCGAGGCCAGGTACTCCAGAGAGGTCTTCCGTTCTTTCGCCGAAGGCGGGCGGCCCAGAATACGCTCAAACGCCGCGGTGACGAACTCTTCTTCGGGCGAGACGTGCTGCTCGGCAACGAACCGGTTGCCGGCGAGCGGGGAAGGCGCGGCGGGCGCTTCGGCCAGCGCGGGGGCAAGGTCGGAGGCGATCAGGCGCGACATTTCCAGGCTGAGCTGGCTATTGGAGAGCGCCAGCGCCTGCTGCGGCACCACGCTTTCCGAGCGCTGGTAGCACTCGTTGGGGCTGGCCAGGTCAAACACGTGCAGCATGTCCATCTGCACGTCGGGCGCATGCCGGAAATAGATGCTGCGGCGATAGATTTCCTCGCCTTTGGCGGGATCGATGTCCGGCCCATACATCTTCGTATCCAGCTTGCCGGCGATGGACAGGATGGAATCGCGCACGGATTCGGCCTCCATGCGGCGCGTGTTCATGTGCCAGAGCCAGGTGTTGTCCGGGTCGATCTTGAGCTGCGGCGCGTCCGAACCGTAGCCGGAAGAGCGCATGCGGTATGCGCTCGAGGTCACCATCAGGCGATGCATGGCCTTCATGTCCCAGTCGCGGTTCATGAACTCGGTGGCCAGCCAGTCCAGCAGTTCGGGATGCGTGGGCGGCTTGCCGCTGCGGCCGAAATTGAAGACCGTGGGCACCAGCGCCTTGCCAAAATGCCGCAGCCACATGTGATTGATGGCCACGCGCGCGGTCAATGGGTTGTCTTTCGAGCCGATCCAGCGGGCCAGCGCCAGCCGCCGGCCGGTGCTGGTAGTGGGGTAGCGCGGGCCAATGGGCGTGTAGCCTTCCGCGGGCTCCTTGATGGCCTTCAGCGCGTCCTCGAGCTGCTTGGTGGCGGCGGCGAGTTTCTTCTGGCCGGCTTTGGAGGAATCGCCCTTGGCCTGGTCGAAATCATAGTGCGCCAGGATGAGATCGGCGTCGGCGGAGAGCAGGTTGGCGGCCTTCTCCAGCTTGCGCGCCTCCTCGGCAAGCTGCTCGGCGTTGTCCGGCACCGGCGTGGCCATGGAGGCCTGTTCGGCTTTAATGCGGGCTTCGAGCGCGGGCAAAGCGGCCTTGGCGGCTTCCAGGCGCTTTTCGGCGGCCGCGATCACCGGGCCGGGCTCGGGCTTCTCGCGGGCCTTCTTCAGAGCGGTCTCCGCCTTTTCGATCTCCCCGCGCGCCTGCGTGAGCAGGTCGCCGGGCACGAAGGCGCGGCCGTCCGGGAAATACGCATCCACCGGCAGCGTCACCGGCTGGATGTGCAGGTTCACGTTGCCGAACAGCTCGGGAACGGCGGGCTGCAATACGGCCGAGGTATCGGGGTTGTTTTCGTTACCGCGAATAAAGCGGTATGTGGGACGGCTCGCGTCCGCGTCATACACGCGCGCCAGGCCGTCCTTCACCGTGTCAGCCTCGCCGGGCACGCGGTCGATGCGCACGTCGTGCGGTTCGAAGAAAGCGCGGAACTTGTAGTAATCGGTCTGCGGGATGGGATCGTACTTGTGCGAATGGCAGCGCGCGCACTTCAGCGTGAGACCCAGAAACCCCATGGAGGTGAACTCCACGGTGTCCTGGAGCCAAACGTTGCGGTTGAACATGTACCAGTTGCGGGCCAGATAGCCGGTGGCGCGCACCACTTTCGGATCGCCGGGCGCGACCTCGTCGCCGGCCAGCATCTCCAGAATCATGCGGTCGTAAGGCTTGTTGGCGTTGAGCGATTCGATGGTCCAGTCGCGCCAGCGCCAGATGTGCCGCTGGGAATAGCGCACCTGGCCGCTCGAGCGCACGCCGTACCAGTCCGAGTACCGCCAGATGTCCAGCCAGTGGCGGCCCCAGCGCTCGCCGTAGCGCGGGCTGGCCAGCAGCCGGTCCACGATCTTCTCGTAGGCATCGGGCGACCGGTCGGCCAGGAAGGCTTCCGTCTCGGCGGGCGTGGGCGGCAGACCCACCAGGTCCAGGTAGACGCGGCGGATGAGAGTGCGCCGGTCGGCTTCCGGCAACGGCTGGAGCCCGCGCTTTTCCTGCTCGGCGGCCACGAACGCGTCGATGGGATTGCGCACCCAGGCCTGGTTGCGGACCTTAGGCGCCTCCGGCCGCACCGGCTGGCGGAAGGCCCAATGCTTGCGCACCTGGGTGAGATCCAGGCCGTCCGGGTTGGGCACGCCCCCGGCGTACGGCACGCCGGCCTTGATCCACTCGGCGATGGCGGCGATAGCGTCATCCGGCAGTTTCTTGCCCTGAAAGGGCATGCCGGGCTCGCTGAGGTGCGCCACCGCCTTGTAGAGTTGCGAATCCTCCGGCTTCCCGATGACGATCACGGGGCCGTGCTCGCTGCCCTTCAGCAGCGACTCGCGCGAGGAGAGATCCAGCTCGCTCTGCTTCAGCTTCGAGTTGTGGCAGGGCAGGCAGTTCTTCTGGAGAATGGGCTGGATTTTGTCCCGGTACAGATTCGGCGCTTCTTGCCCCCAGGCACTCGCGGCCCACAGGGCTCCGACAGCAAAGCAATAACGCAGCATCCCGATCCTGTTCAAATTTGCGACTATTATAAAACAACTTCATGAAGATCACACGTATTGAAACTTTTCCTGTCCGGGTACCCATTTGCCCGGAATTTCAGATCCGCGGCAGCCTCGGGTTCCACGCCGAGTCTCCCTTCCTGATGCTGCGCGTGCATACCGACGAAGGCGTGAGCGGCGTGGGCGAGGTCTCGTGCACGCCCTTGTGGAGCGGCGAGGACCAGGTGACGGCGGCGCACCTGATCCACAACTTTCTGGAACCGGCGCTGGTGGGCCAGGATCCGCTGGCCATCGAGCGGCTGCCCGCGACCATGCGGCGCGCCGTGGCCGGCAACCCGTTCACGAAATCCGCCCTGGAGATGGCCATGTGGGACATCCTGGGCAAGGTGGCGGGCCTGCCGGTGTACCGCTTGCTGGGCGGCCCGGTGCGTGAGACCGTGCCCATCAAGATGTCGGTTTCGGGCGCCGAACCGGAGCGCGCGGCATACCTGGCGGATTGGGCCATGCGGCAGGGCTTGAAGGCGCTGAAGGTGAAGGTGGGGATCGAGCCGGAAGCCGACGTGGCGCGCGCCAAGGCCGTGCGCTCGGCCATCGGCCCGAAGGTGCGCCTGGGCGCGGACGCCAACGGCGGCTGGAGCCCGCGCGTGGCCATCCAAACCATCCGCCGCCTGGTGGACGAATGCAATATCTACTTCGCCGAGCAGCCCGTGGCTCCGCTGGACGTGCAGTGGATGGCGGACGTGCGGCGGCACGTGCCCGTGCCGGTGATGGCGGATGAAAGCTGCTACACGATCCAGGACGCCATGGCGCTGGTGCGCGCCGGCGCGGCGGATATCCTCTCGGTGTACGTGGGCAAGGGCGGAGGCATCGGCGCGGCGCGCAAGATCGCGGCGGTGGCCGAAGCCGCCGGGCTCACCTGCACGGTGGGCAGCAACCTGGAGCTGGGCGTGGCCAGCGCGGCCATGGCGCACCTGGCCACGGCCACCCCGGGCATCGGCGCCGAGGAGTTCCCCTGCGACATCCTGGGGCCGCTGGCCTACGAAGACTCGCTGTTAACCGAGCCGCTCGAAGTCCGCGACGGCGCCGTCAAAGCCCCGGACAAGCCGGGCCTGGGCGTGGAGTTGGACGACGCCAAGCTGGCGCGCTACCGCGTGGGTTGACTGGCGGCGTCATCAACCTACTAAGTACACCGCTTCGGAGGTATGCTGACGTAGTTCGAGCCCTCCCGAAGACCGAGGTCCGTGCGGATTCCGGAACACTGCGGAGTCATCGGCGGGCCGTTTTCACGGAAGCGTGTTCTGCGTCAACCTGGCCACACAAATAGCTCAAGTTCCGGTTGGCGGATCGTCCGCCCAGAAGCTGCAATCTCGGCGCGGCTGCGTTCTCCAGGAGGAATAATCTCCTCACTTCGACCACGGCGGCACGATCCCATTCACCCGTGCATACGCGATCATCTGCCCCAAGTGCTCATTCGCATGCGCCAGCGCCCGCAGGAGCACCCCTTCGCACGTCGCGTCGTGGCCCAGGAACTTCACCGCCTTCTGCTTATCGATCTTAGGATAATTCTCCTGCACTGCTTCAAACGACGCCTTGAGCCATCGCACCACGTCCGCCTTCGCGATCACACTCTTCTCCGGGTTCTTCGGCAGATCCTCGCCGGCCTTCACACCCATCGATCGCAGAAAAAAGTAATTCCCCGACGCCGTATGCATCAGAACCTCGCTCACGCTGCGCACGCC
>JAJPJX010000154.1 GCA_021324015.1 Solibacteraceae bacterium
TCACCTGGCCTGTTTCGGCCAATTTTGGCGGAGGCGACGTTGAAAGCAAAAGGAATTTTCTGGCGCTAGAGCCGAAAACGGCCTTGAACTGCGAAAGCCGGGCTAACTGGCACCGGAACGTAACCCATTTGTCCGCAGTGTCTTTCGCTCAGTCTGGCAGTCCGCTA
This sequence comes from Solibacteraceae bacterium, assembly GCA_021324015.1. Classification (GTDB taxonomy): domain Bacteria; phylum Acidobacteriota; class Terriglobia; order Bryobacterales; family Bryobacteraceae; genus JAJPJX01. The sequence continues at coordinate 168 of JAJPJX010000154.1, forward strand.
CCCGGTGCCCACCGGTTCCGCCGGCCCACCTCGATATCCAGCCAGCCCAGGGCCGTCACCGCCGCCCGATCGCCTTCGCGCAGCAGGACGGTGGTGGTTTCCGATTCCACGACCGCCGGTCCCGGGATGCTCTGCCCGGCCGCCAGCGCCTGTAGGTCGAAGACGGGGGCTTCGCGCCATTTTCCCAGGTAGACGCGCCGCTGTTCGCGGGGCGCTGCGGCGGTCCGCACGGGCAGCTCGGGCTCCCGCGGCGGCTCCGGCAGTTCTCCCACCACGGCCACGCGGGCATTCACCAGCAGCACCTCCTGGTCGCGCATGCTGTAGGTGTATAGCTCCTCGTGCCGCTGGTGAAAGCGCTCCACCACCGCCGCCATGACGCCGGCCGCGCTCAGATCCAACCCGTCCAGGGGCACGCGGATTTCGAAAATCTGCTCCCCGTAGCGCATATCCACGGAGCGCTCCACGCGCACGGGCCCGTGGAAGGCGGGCGCCAGCCGCCGCCGGCCCTCCGCTTCCAGGCGGGCGAGCAGCCGGCCGAGCGCCGTCGCGGTCACCGCCCGCGCTTCGCCGATGTGCGTCTCCACGAGCTCGCAGCGCAGGTCGGAGGCCAGCATGCCCCAGGCCGAGAGCACCGCCGCCAGGCGCGGCAGGACCACCCGCCCGATCTCCAGCCGGCGGGCCACGCTGGTGATGTGCAAGCCCGCCGCACCGCCGAACGCCAGCAGCGCGAAGCGCCGCGGATCCACGCCGCGCCGCACCGAGACCACGCGAATGCCTTCCGCCATGTGCGTGTTCACCACGTCATGAATGCCGCTCGCCGCGGCCAGCCGCCCGATCCCCAGGCGCTTCGCCAGTGCGTCCACGACGCGCCCGGCCGCCGCCGCGTCCAGTGGCATCCGGCCTCCCAGGAAGTTCCGTGGATTCAGGTACCCCAGCACCAGGCTGGCATCCGTCACGGTGGCTTGCGTGCCGCCCCGGCCGTAGCAGGCCGGACCCGGATCGGCGCCGGCGCTGGCCGGACCCACTCGCAGCAGGCCGCCCGCGTCCACCCGGGCGATGGATCCCCCGCCGGCCCCCAGGCTCGCGATGTCCAGGCTCGGCAACGCGATGCGGTGCCCGCCCACTCCCCGGCTGGCGGCCAGGTGCGGCGCGCCGTCCACGATCAGGGAAATGTCCGTGCTCGTGCCGCCCATGTCGAAGGGAATCAGGTGGCCGGCATGGAGCAGACGCGCGCCGTACCGGCTGGCCGCCACGCCTCCCGCCGGACCGGACAGCACCGAGCCGGCCGCCAGCCGCACGGATTCCTCGATGGAGGCCACCCCGCCGTGCGATTGCATGATCAGCACCGGCCCGCGGTATCCGGCCGCCTCCAGCCGCGCCCGCAGTCCCGCCAGGTAGCGCGCCAGCACCGGACCCACGGCCGCATTCACCACCGTGGTCGAGAGCCGCTCGTATTCCTTGATCTGCGGCAGCACCTCGCTCGAAAGCGAGACGTACACGCCCGGCAGTTCTTCGGCCAGCGCCGCCCGCGTGGCCTGTTCGTGGCGCCCGTCGCGCCAGGCGTGCAGATAACACACCGCCACAGCCTCCACTCGGTGGCGCTTCAGCTCCCGGATGGCGCGCGCCAGCGAACGGCGGTCGAGCGGCGTCTCCACCTCGCCCGAGGCGCGCAGCCGCTCTCGCACGCCGAGCCGCCGCGCCCGCGGCGCCAGCGGCTCCGGCGGCGGCATGCGCAGGTTGTAGCGGTCCTCCTTCAGACCCTCGCGCATCTCCAGAACGTCGCGGTGCCCCTCGGTGGCCAGCAATCCCACCCGCGCGCCCTTCCCCTCGAGCAGCGCGTTGGTAGCCACGGTGGTCCCATGCACGATGCGCTCGGTCTGGGCCAGCAGCCTGCCCGGCTCCAGGCCCAGAGCCGCGGCCAGCCGCGCCAGCCCCTCCATCACGCCCAGGGAAGGATCGGGTGGCGTGGAGGCCGCCTTGGCCGAGGTCACCTGCCCGCGCTCGTCCACCGCCGCCAGGTCCGTAAAGGTGCCGCCCACATCGATCCCGATGCGGTACATTCAGCGCGGCCTCCGGGAGCGCGTGCGGCGCGTGACAAAGCCGTTCTCGAGGTCCCGCGCGCGGGCCTCCGCCGCCCGGCGCCGCGGGTCGCCCCAGCCGCCGCCACCCGCGGATTCGATCAGGAACACGTCTCCCGGATGCACCAGAACCCCCGTCTCCTTGGTTTGGAGCGTGCGCAGGCGCACGCCGGAACGCAGCCGGTAGCGGTGCGGCTGGCCGTCCGCGCCGCCGGCCATGCCGCAGGCGCCGTGTCGCGCGCCGTCGCCGGCCGTGTTGGCGCGCGCCGGTTCCTCCGTCTCCACGGCCAGCTCCAGCAGGCATCCCGGGCCGCCGCGGTACCGGCCGTCGCCGCCCGAGTCCGGCCGGAACTCGTGCCGCCGGAAGAACAGCGGAAAGCGGGCCTCCATCACCTCCACGCTGCCGAATTTGATCCCGCCCGCCGCCTGCCACTCGCCCGCGCCGGGCCAGCCGTCGCCCGCCGCCGAGGCGCCCCCGCCCGGCCGCGCGTGGAACAGGTGCCAGATGAAGGTCCGCCCCGTCCGCGGGTGCTTCCCCTGGATGGCGATGCGGAAGCGCCGCCCCCACCCGGCCATCACCCGCTCCGGGCAGGCGCGCGCCAGCGCCTTCAGGATGGCCTCACAGATTTCCTGCCCGCAATGATTCGTCGAGAGCGTCACCGGCGCCGGCGGCCGGGCCCACACCACGGTGCCCTCCCGCGCCTCGACCGAGAGCGGCCGGAACGTGCCGTCGTTTTTGGGCGTCTCCGGATCGATCAGGTACGCCAGCGCCATGGCCACCGCCGACCGCATGTTGGCGTAGGACGAGTTGATGAACCCGGCCACCTGCGGATCGGAGTCCGTGAGATCCACCGCCAGGCTGGAGCCGCGCTTGGTGACTTCGGCCCGGATGCGCACGTCCCGCGCGCCGTGCCCGTCGTCGTCCAGCACCGCTTCGCCGCGGTACACGCCGTCCTTCCACGCCGCGATGCACGCCCGCGTCTGCCGCTCGGCCGCGTCCAGCACGGCCTCCACTGCCGCCCGCGTGCCCTCCTCCCCGTATTCGTCGAGCAGCGCCGCCAGCCGCCGCTCGCCCGTGCGCGCGGAGCCGATCATGGCCGCCAGGTCGCCGCGGAAATCGCGCTCGTGGCGCACGTTCAGGGCGATCAGGTTCAGCACGTCCTCGCGCACCGCGCCCGCCTCGAACAGGCGCAGGGGCGGGATGCGCAGCCCCTCCTGCCAGATCTCCGTGGCGGCGGGGTTGTACCCGCCGTGCGTCGCCCCGCCGATATCGCTCTGGTGCGAGCGGTTGATGGACCAGAACAGCAGCCGCTCTCCGGCGAACACCGGCACGAACACCGTTACGTCCGGCAGGTGGTTGTTGCCGTGATACGGGTCGTTGAGCAGAAACACGTCCCCGGGCCGCACCGTGCCGCCGAAATACTGCCCCACCGCCTGCGCCGCCCAGGGCAGCGCGCCCACGTGGATGGGCACGTGCTCCGCCTGCGCCACCAGCCTGCCTTGCGCGTCGCAAATGGCGGTGGAGAAATCCCGGCTGGAATTCAGGATCTGGGAATAGGAGGTGCGCAGCATGGCCTCGCCCATCTCCTCCACAATGCCGTGCAGGCGGTGCTGCACCACCGATACGGTAATCGGATCCACGCGTTTTCCCACGGGGCTATTGTAGGACACGCGGTTCCGCCGCCGTACGTTCGCTTTGATAAGATGCGGCCATGCACGCATCGCTGGGGAGCGCTCTTGGCCGGCGCTCATTCCTCAAAGGCTTCGCGGGAGTTTTCGGCGCGGGCTTCTGGGCGGACCACACCCTGGACGCCCTGCCCCTGAACACGAACACCAAGTCCAAACCCTCGGAGTTGAAAATTACGGATATGCGCACGATCTCCATCGCGCGCGCCCCCGGAATCCACCACATCATCCGCCTGGACACCAACCAGGGCATCTACGGCCTGGGAGAAGTGCGCGACGGCGCCAGCAAAAACTACGCCCTGATGCTGAAAAGCCGGATTCTGGGCGAAAATCCCTGCAACGTGGACCGGATTTTCCGCAAGATCCGGCAGTTCGGATACCACGCCCGGCAGGGTGGCGGCGTGTGCGCCATCGAGATGGCCCTCTGGGACCTGGCGGGCAAGGCTTACGGCGTGCCCGTGTACCAGATGGTCGGCGGCAAATTTCGGGACAAGATCCGCTGCTATGCCGACACCACCGAGTCCCACGACCCCAAGGTTTACGGAGAGCGCCTCAAAGCCCGCCGCGACCAGGGCTTCACCTGGCTGAAGATGGATCTGGGCATCGACCTGGTGGCCCACATTCCCGGAACGGTCACGCATCCCGCCGGCCAGACCCTCTCCGGCGGCGACCGCACGGTGCATATGTTCACCGGCATCGAGATCACCGAGAAGGGCGCCGAGTTGATGGGCGATTATGTGGCGCAGGTCCGCGAAATGGTGGGCATGGACGTTCCCCTCTCGTCGGATCACTTCGGGCACCTGGGCGTCAATAGCTGCATCCGGCTGGGCAAGGCGCTGACGAAGTACAACCTGGCGTGGCTGGAAGACATGATTCCCTGGCAGTATACGGACCTGCTCAAGGAGATCTCCTCCGCCGTGGACATTCCGATCTGCACGGGCGAGGATATCTATTTGAAGGAAGGCTTCATCCGGCTCTGCCAGGAGCACGCCGTGGACATCATCCACCCGGACCTAGCCACCTCCGGCGGAATTCTGGAAACCAAGAAGATCGGTGACGCCGCGCAGGAGTTCGGCGTACCCATGGCCATGCATAACGCCAGCACCCCCATCTGCTCGTTCGCCAACGTGCACTGCGCCGCCGCGACCGAAAATTTCCTGGTGCTGGAAAATCACGCCGTGGATGTGCCCTTCTGGAACGACCTGGTGGAAGGGGTGGAGAAGCCCATCATCAACCACGGCTTCATCACCGTGCCCGACAAGCCGGGCCTGGGTGTGACCTTGAACGAGGAAGCCGTGAAGCAGCACCTGGCGGAGCCGGGCTGGTTCGAGCCCACCCCGCAATGGGACAAGGACCGCTCCAACGACCGGCTGTGGAGTTGAATATTTTTTGGAAGAGAGGCAGATAACCATGATGCGTAGATTCGGACTGACACTGGCCGGCGGCTGCCTGGCGGCGCTGCTGGCTCCGCTGGGGCAGGCCCAGTTGTTCACCATGAGCCGCGACGAGTTGATCGAGTACACCTCCCAGAACCCTTTCGACCGCTTCCCGGACGGCCGTCCGAAGGTTCCCGACTCCATCCTCGAGCGGGCCCGGGAGATGTCCTCGGAAGAAGTTTGGGCCGTGCTGCCCCGCAAGGGCTTCCGCAACCAGTACGCCGACGGCTTCCACATCGTGCATCCGGATAAAAAGCTGGTGGGCCGCGCCTTCACCCTGCAGTTCATGCCGGTGCGTCCGGACGTGGACACGGTGATCCTCAACAAGGCCAAGGCCAAAGGCATCGCCCACCTGCACAACCAGACGGCCATTGACATGCTTCAGCCCGGCGACGTGCTGGTTGTGGACCTGTTCGGCAAGAAGGACGGCGGGACGATCGTAGGCGACAACCTGTTCTACTACGTCATGAAGACCACCAAGGGCGCCGGGCTGGTGGTGGACGGATCGATCCGCGACCTGGACGGCATTTCCGGCATGGACATGCCGGCCTACTTCCGGCATGCCGATCCCAGCGCCATCGCCAACGTCATGCTCACGGGCATTAACATCCCCATTCGCGTAGGGAACGTGACGGTGATGCCCGGAGACCTGGTGGTGGGCGACCGCGAGGGCGTCTACTTCATCCCGCCGCAACTGGCCAAGGAAGTTGTGGACAACGCCGATATCGTGCACATTCACGACGAATGGACCCGCAAGAAGTTCGACGAGGGCAAGTACAAATCCGGCGATATCTATGGCAGCCCCCACGATCCCGCGCTGAAGAAGGAATACGAGGAGTACCTCAAGAGGCGCCTGAAGGAGATTCGCAAGGAGCAGTAGGTTACCGAGCCGCGACCGTGAGGGAGCGGTGTTTCGCCTGTGGCCGGTCTAAAGTCGCCCCGGGCGCGAGCCGATCGGAAGGGCATGGTTCCCGACCCGATCGTGATCATCATTGGCTGGTAACGAAGCGCCTGTGTAGAGGGGGCCGCATGACATTGCGGCCCCAAGCTCGCGCGTTCAGACCGCGGCTCGCTGGGATCGGGCGCCGCGAAGCCGGCGGCATCGTTCCGGCTCCATTCTGCCGGGAGGCAAAGCTCCAGGTAGATCACCGCTCCGGGATAGGGGCGTTAGGCAGCATTACCGGGTCAGGCCGAGGGAACGATGTGTTACAATTCGAGCAGATGAGTAATACAATCACCGTCCGCCTGCCCGAAGACCTGGCCGAGTGGCTGGATGCCGCTTCTCGAAAAGCCGGTGTGCCCCGAGGCCGAATCGTTCGCGATCAACTCCAACTTGCGCGCAAGCGGGAGAAACGGCCCTTCTTGCGCCTGGCTGGATCGATCGATGGGCCGCGCGACCTGTCGAGCCGCAAAGGGTTCTCCAAGCCGTGACCGGCATCGCCGACACGGGCTTTCTGGTGGCGTTCGCCAACCGCAAGGACCGGCACCACGACTGGGCAGTGGAGGTCGCTTCCAGAATCGACCGCGCGCTGTTAACGTGCGATGCTGTGCTGGCTGAGACGGCGTTCCACCTGGGAAACGTCTCGCTGGTGATTGCCATGGTACAGGAAGGTTTGGTACAGCCCCAATTGATAATATCCGATCATCTTTCACGGCTGGCGGAACTCGCGAAGCGTTACTCTGACCGCAAGCCAGATCTCGCCGATCTGTGCCTCATCCGGCTCAGCGAATTGAATCCTTCGCTGGCGGTGATCACGACGGATGTGCGCGATTTCCGGGTTTACCGCCGGGGACGCCGTGAGATGATCCCGCTTTTGCACCCTCCCCAGGTGAAACCAGGCTGAACTGCAGGCCGCGGCGCGAGGGCAAAGACAACCGGGCGCCCCGCCCCGGCTTCCGGTTTGGGCGTTACACAACCGCGTGCACACAGCAGGCGCTCTCTTGATCAACCGTCCAAATGCCGGCTGGCGTTGCCACCAGCGCGCAGCCGGTTACTCCTGGCGGAGCGCGCGAATCGGGTCAACCCTCGTGGCGCGCAGCGCTGGGATCAGGCTCGCGAGTACCGCAACCACAATAAGGAACAGCGCTGCTCCCGCTATGCTCACAGGGTCGGCTGGACTGACCTGGTAAAGCAGAGGTGCGATCTGCGGGGTCGCTGCCAGGGCGATGGCGAGGCCGGCGGCGATCCCCAATAAAGCCAGCAGCAAGCCTTCTCTCATGACAAGCCGAAGCACGCCCCCAGGGTCGGCCCCCAGCGCCATGCGGATACCGATTTCCCGAGTCCGCCGGCTTACCGAGTAAGCCATAACTCCATAAAGACCTACCCCGGCGAGCAGCATGGAAATGGCGCCGAGCACTGCGAGGAACGACGAGGCGATCCGCGGCCCAAACCAGGCAGCCGAGATGTAGTCCGACAAGGGCATGGCCGTGAGGCCGGCGGAATTTGGATCGATGGCCGCCATTTCGTGGCGGAGCAAGGGGACCAAATCGCGCGCGTCACGGTCGGTCCGGGCGTAGAAGGCCACTCCGTTTTCGCCACTGCCGTAGTGCATCTGGTCGAAGGACATGTAGAAGTATGGCTGCGGCGCTTCCGACAGTTTGTAGTACTTGCTGTCCTTGACCATTCCTACGATCCTGAACGGTTTGCCGTAAATCTGCA
>JAJPJX010000142.1 GCA_021324015.1 Solibacteraceae bacterium
ATGGGTTGGTTCAGGTCTTTCCTGCCCCCTAGGTTGGGCGCCTGACCCATTACCGCCGGTTGCCTCTCGGCGAGCGAGCAACTCTTTCATCCACACAGTAGCGCGCGAGCGCGGGGCGCCGGGCGCGCGGGGCTGGAAGTGATTGACGGAGAGAGAAATAAAGTTTCGAAAAGCTTGTGAATGGGTCATGGCCCGGGAGCCGCGACGACGGGTGAAAACGAGTCCCGGCTGCACCCTCCCCTAGCCCTGCCAGACACTGCCTGGCCGTCTGCTATCCTGTGGGTCGGGCCGGCGCGGCCTCCGGGACCAGCCCCATGTTCCCCATCAAAGACACTCAGCCCAGCTACTCGCGGCCTGCCGTGACCCTGTTGCTGATCGCCGTCAACCTGCTCGTGTTCCTCTACGAGCTGTCACTGGATCCTTTCTCCCGCAATCATTTCATCGCCTCGTACGCGCTCGTACCCGACCGGCTGCACCTCATCTCCCTGCTCACCTCCATGTTTCTGCACGGCGGTTGGCTGCACGTGCTCGGCAACGTGTGGTTCCTCTGGATCTTCGGCGACAACGTGGAGGACATCCTCGGGCATGGCCGCTACCTGCTGTTCTACCTGCTGTGCGGGGTGGCCGCCGCGGCGGTCCAGGTGCTCGCCAGCCCGGATTCGCGCGTGCCCGTGATCGGCGCCAGCGGCGCCATCGCCGGCGTCATGGGCGGCTACCTGGTCAAGTTCCCCCGCGCCCGCATTCTTACGCTGATCTTCATCGTGTTCTTCTTTACCACCGTAGAGTTGCCCGCCGTGCTGATGCTGGCCTACTGGTTCCTCATCCAGTTATTCAGCGGCGTGGGCTCCATCGGCTACGCCGCGTCCTCCCAGGGGGGCATCGCCTGGTTCGCGCACGTGGGCGGGTTCCTCGCCGGCATGCTGCTGGTCCGCCTGATGGCCGCGCGGCGGCCCTATTCCCGCAGAAAGGACCTCTCCTGGTAACTCGGCCATGCCTCAGGTGACCCTGTATACCCGCACCGGCTGTCACCTCTGCGAAGAGGCTAAAGGTGTGCTCCAAGCCGCCCGCCGCCGCGCCGCGTTCGAGCTCGACGAAGTCGACATCGACCGCCATCCGGAGTGGCGCCAACTCTACAATGAGGAGGTGCCCGTCATCTCCATCAACGGCGTCAAAGCCTTCAAGTACAAGGTCACCGTGGAAGAATTCCTGAAGAAACTGGCGGCCCGCGCATGAGCCTCGATGTGCTGGCGATCGCGGCGCATCCCGACGACGTCGAGCAGACCTGCGGGGGCACCCTGATCCGCATGGCCGAGATGGGGTACCGCACCGGCGTCCTGGATCTGACCGGAGGCGAAATGGGCACCCGCGGCACGCCGCAGCAGCGCATCGAGGAAGCGCGCGCCGCCGGAGGGCATCTGCTGCTGGGCTACCGCGAGAACCTGGGCCTGCCCGACGCCCGCCTGGAGAACGCCCTCAGCGCGCGCATGACCCTGGCCGTCAAGATCCGCGAACTCCAGCCGCGCACCGTGATCCTGCCCTACTGGGAGGCACGCCACCCGGATCACTACCGCGCGGCCGAGCTGGGCTACGAGGCCTGCTTCCTCGCCGGTCTCAAGAAGCTGGACGAATACTCCGAACCACACCGCCCCTTCAAGATCCTTTATGCCTCGCTGTACGCCCATGTCACGCCCTCCTTCGTGGTGGACATCTCGGCCCAGTTCGAGCGCCGCATGCAGGCCCTGCTCAGCTACCGCTCGCAGTACGGGGAGTCCGCCGAAGGCTCGGAGCTGTTCCCCCAGGAAAAGGAAATCCGCGAGCGTCACGCCGCCATCGCGCGGTTTTATGGCAACCTGATCGGGGTGCGCTATGGAGAACCCTTCGTGGTCAAGGAAACCCTGCGCATCGAAGATGTGGTCTCCATGGGCGTGCGCTCCTTTTGACCCGCGATCCCGGTAATATATAGCAAACAGGGGCAGTTAGGTGCCGGGCTGTGACCGTCAGGGAGGCGCTGCAGTAGAATGAGGCCATGGACGCCATGCCCTCCGCCGGCGCGGAGGAACCCAGCCACCACCGCAAGCGCAGAAAAAAGACGTCTTCCTGGGGCGCCCTGGCGCTGATCGTCGTCTGCATCGTCGGCGGTCTGGCTGTGCCGCTGGTGCGAACCGTGATGCCGCGCTACAAGCTACGCGGCTCCGCCCTGCCCCTCTCTCCCGAGGAGAAAGCTGACCTGACCCTCTCCGAGGCCGCGTTCCAGGGAGAGGGAGCGCAGCGCGCCATCGCCGGCACGGTGCGTAACTCCTCCACCCACCGCTACACCAACGTGGTGGTTACCCTGAATCTGCACGTCAACTCCGAATCCACCGTGGCCCTGGCCGTGGCCCGCATCCCGCGGATCGAACCCCACGCCACCGCCCCGTTTCAGACCAGCCCCGTGCCGGCCAACGTGCGGCGATTTTTGATCCGGGATATCGCGGGCGAACGCGAGTAGCCGCGCTCGCAGCGGTTTGCGCGGCTTTGCGGCTATATTGAAATGGATGCCCCAGCTTCTCGACGGCAACCGCATCCGGGATGAAATCAAGAGCGAGCTCGCGCCGCGCATCCGGGCCATGGCCGCCTCCAAACGCGCCCCGGGCCTCGCGGTGGTCCTCGCCGGCCACAATCCCGCCTCGGAAATCTACGTGCGCAACAAGGTGAAGACCTGCCACGACCTGGGCATTTACAGCGAAACCCTCACCCCCCCGGATAGCATTTCCACCGCCGAACTGCTGGCCCTGGTGCAGCATCTCAACGCCCGGGCGGACATTGACGGCATTCTCGTCCAGTTGCCCCTGCCCCCCCAGGTGGATACCAAGCGGGTGCTGCTCGCCGTGGCTCCCGAGAAGGACGTGGATGGCTTCCACCCTTGCAACGTCGGCAACCTGGTGGCCGGTCTGCCCGGCCCGCGCGCCTGCACACCGGCCGGCATCATTGAGCTGCTGAAGCGCTATTCGCTGCCCATCGCCGGCCGCCGCGCCGTGGTGGTCGGCCGCAGCGATATCGTGGGCAAGCCCGCCGCCCTGCTGCTCCTCCACCAGCACGCCACCGTGACCATCTGCCACTCCAAGACCCCGGACCTCCCCGCGGTCTGCCGCGAGGCCGATATTCTGGTGGCCGCCATGGGCCGGCCCGCCCTGCTAACCGCCGATTATATCCGCCCCGGGGCCACCGTCATCGACGTGGGCACCAATCGCGTGACCGACCGCGTCCAGGCGGAAGCCATCTTTCGCGGCGCGCCCGAGAAGCTCGAGGCCTTCGACCGCAAGGGGAGCGTCCTGGTGGGCGATGTCCATCCCCTCGACGTGCTCGCCCGGGCCGGAGCGTATACCCCCGTCCCCGGCGGTGTGGGCCCCCTGACCATCGCCATGCTCATGGTCAATACCGTGGAGGCTGCCGAACGACACCTATGCTGAAGGTCGGGCTCACCGGCGGCCTGGCTTCCGGAAAGTCTTTCGTCGGGCAGCACCTGGCTGCCTTAGGCTGCAGCCTCATCCAGGCCGACGAGCTGGGCCACGCCGTGCTGGCCCGCGGCGCCGAGGCCTACGCCGGCGTCGTGCGCGAGTTCGGACCCGCCATCCTGGACGGCGAGGGCAACATCGACCGGCGCAAGCTCGCCGCCCTGGTCTTCGACCAGCCGGAACGCCTGGCCGTCCTCAACCGGCTGGTGCATCCCGCCGTTTTCCGCCGCGAAGAGCAGTTGCTGGCCGAGTTCGCCGCCCGCGAGCCCCGCGGAATCGCAGTCATCGAGGCCGCCATCCTGGTTGAAACCGGCCGCTACCGGAATTTCGACCGGCTCATCGTAGTGGTCTGCTCCGAAGAGCAGCAGATCCAGCGCGCCATGAAGCGGGACCACCTGCTCGAGTCCGAGGTCCGCGCCCGCCTCAGCCGCCAGATGCCGCTGGCCGAGAAACGACGATTCGCGGATTTCGTCATTGACACTTCCGGGAAAAAGGAGGATACCCTCCGCCAAACCCACGAAGTACACGAAGCTTTGCGGAGAATAGAAATATGAGTATGCGACCGTTCCTGTGGGCCGCCGTGCTGGCCGGCGGCTTTCTCTATGTCACCTCGGTCGGCCATTGGAACCTGGGTCAGCTCTGGCAGCCTTTCCGGAGGACCGGACAGCTCTGGACTTCCCCGCCCGTGGTCCAAACCGCCAGCCCCTACACCACGGATGAGCTCAACAACATCGACGTGTACAAGAGCGCCCGCCAGGCCACCGTCAACATCACCAGCATCGTGTACCGGGAAGACTGGTTCTGGCAGGTGCGCTACCCCTCCGAGGGTACCGGTTCCGGCTTCCTCATCAATGCCGACGGCACCATCCTGACCAATTTTCACGTGGTTTCCGGCACGGCCCAACTGACCGTCACCCTGGCCGACAAGAAACGCTACAAGGCCCGCATCCTGGCCCGCGACCCGCGCAATGACCTGGCCCTGGTCAAGATCGATCCGGGCGCCGCCCTGCCCTTCCTGCGCCTGGGCGATTCCGACGTCCTGCAGGTCGGCCAGAAGGTGCTGGCCATCGGCAATCCCTTCGGCCTGGACGGCACCCTCACCACCGGCATTGTCAGTTCGCTGGGACGCTCCCTGGAAGCCCAGGAGGGCCGCCGCCTGGAAGGCATGATCCAGACCGACGCCGCCATCAACCCCGGCAACAGCGGCGGGCCGCTGCTGGATTCCCACGGCAATGTGATCGGCATCAACACGGCTATCTATGGCGACCAAGGGAGCATCGGGATCGGCTTCGCCATGCCCATCAACCGCGCCAAGGCCATGCTGCGGGAGTTTCAGGAGCGCGGGCGAGTAGCCCTGCCCTACCTGGGCATCCAGACCGTATACATCGCGGGTGATCTGGCCGTTGAGTTGGGCCTGCCCTCCGCCGGCGGTTTGCTGATCCAGCGCGTGGAGAGCGGCTCCGCCGCCGAGATCGCCGGGCTGCGGGGCCCCCGCCAAGTGGTCATCGTCGGAAATTATCGCTTAGGGATCGGCGGCGACTTTATCGTCGCCGTGGAAGGCCAGCCCGTGGAAGGCACGGACTCCTTGCAGCGGGTGATGAACCGGAAACGTGCCGGGGACTTGCTGACGCTGACCGTTTTCCGGAACGGCCGCAACGCGGTCGTGCGGGTACACCTGGGGGAAGCTCCTCAGACTCTATAGGCTGCCAGTTGCGGGCCGCATGGCCGGAGCCGGGCGGCCGGGACCACCCCCGCAGTGGACCCGCCGCTCGCCCGCCACGCAACCTCAGGCCACCGCCATGGTCCTGCCCGCAGAGACCGCCTTGGTTCCCTCCGACGAACTGGTTGCCTTGTTCTTACTTCCGGGCGGACGTCCCCGCCGCTTGGTGGTTGCCGCATTCATCGCCGACATCCAGGCTGGCGGGCGCCCCCTCCGGCGACCGCGGCCACGGGCCAGGCGTTCCAGGCTCATGATGGCTTCTTCAATTTGCTCTCGTTCCAGGCGCAGTTCCGTCAAAATCTTCGATACGTCCATATTCCGCCTCATTCACGACTTTTTCACCGCTTCCCGAACCGGGCGTTCTGGATTCAGAACAGAACGCGGGGAAGCGTCGAGTTCCTACACTTTGTTTTTTACTGCAAATAGGGGGCGATATCAAGAGGTTTGTTCTGAATTCAGAACAGAATTTGGGAGGGCCTGCGTTTTTGGAGAGTCTGGCCGGGCGGGGGTACTAGCGCGCCATCTGCCTTCAGGATATCACAGGCGGGCTCTTTTCCAATGAAAATAAAAGGGTAATCCCAGGATAATGAGCCCGATGCCGAGCAGCGATTCGCGCGGAGAATCAAAAAGGGTGGCAAGTACCAGGGACCCGGCTACCAGTACGAAAAGTACCGGCACCAGCGGATATCCTACCGTCCGATAGGGCCTCTCCATCTCCGGCCGCTTGCGCCGCAGCACTGGGACCGCGGCGGTGGTCATCCCATAAAGGATCCAGCTGGCAAAAATCACGTACGTATACAACTGCTCATATCGCCCGGAAAGCACCAGCAGCGCGGACCATCCACTCAACGCTAAAATCGAGACCCCCGGCGTGCCGTAGCGCGCCTGCACGCGCGCCGCCGGGGCGAAGAAATACCCGCCCCGCGCCAGCGCATAGGGCACCCGCGAACCCGCGAGGATGGAACCGTTTAAGGCCGCGAAGATGCTGATCATCGCGGCTATGGACACGGCGCTGGCCCCACCCTCGCCCAACACCCGCCGCATCATGTCCGCCGCCACCCGCTGGCTGGCGCCTACCTCCCCCGCCGAGAGCACCGAAAAATAGGCAATATTCGCCAGCAAATAGATCAAAATTACAGCGGTTGTCCCCCAGATCAGGGCCAGCGGCAGATTGCGCCGGGGCCGGTGGATCTCCGAGGCGACCATGCTCACGTTGTTCCATCCGTCGTAGGCCCACAAGGCCGCCACCAGGGCGGCGAAAAAACCTGCCACCGTCACCGGGGCGGACGGGACCGCCGTACGCACCGCCGGCGCGTGCCCCACGCTCACCCCCACCCCGATGATAAAAAGGATCAGCACCACCTTCACTCCGGTCACCGCCACCTGCACTTCCCCGCCTATCTTGACCCCGAAGTAGTTCACCACCCCCAAAAACAGGATCAGTGCCATGGCGAACAACTGGCCCCAACGCAGTTCGAGGGGCTGCCCGTGAGGACCGATGGGCAGCGGCACCACGTAAAACACCCGGTCCATGCCCGGAAAGAAGTTCGTGAGGTAGTAGAAAAAAGCTGTCGCCAGGGTGGCGATGGAGCCGCTTTTGGCCACCCACATCTGCGTCCAACCGTACAGGAATCCCCAGACCGGCCCGTAGGCCGCGCTCAGGTAGACGTACTCCCCGCCGGCCTCCGGCATAGCGGCCGCCAGTTCGGCATAGCTCAGCGCCCCCGCCAGGGTGAGCACCCCCGCGAATACCCACACCGCCAACACCATCGCCGGAGTCCCCACGCGCTGCACCATGGTGCTGGGCACCAGGAAAATCCCGCTGCCGATCACCGTACCCACCACGATGGCGGCGGCGCTCCAAAGCCCCAACTCGCGTCTTAGCTCCATGTGTCCGCGCTCTCCGGGTTGCGGCCCCGGGTCAAGCTTTGCACCGCGCAGGCCGCCACAAACGTCACTCCCGTTCCGATCAGCACATACCAGGTGAAGGCGATGGGCGTGAAAAATCGCACATACACCACCGTCGTCAACCCGACCGCCACCCCCGCCATGGCGGCCCGCTCCCCGATCCTGCGTGTCAGCACGCCCAGCAGAAAGACACCCAGCAGCGCGCCGAAGGGGATGGAGGCGATGGTCAGCCCGGCCACCAGCACGGAGCCCCAGCGCCGCGCCAGGATCCCAATCGCCAGCAGCACCCCGCCCCACGCGACCGTGGCCCAGCGCGCCCGCCTCACTTCCTGCGCCTCGCCGCGCTCCCCCGCCAGCGGCCGCAGGAAATCCACCACCGTGGTGGAAGCCAGCGAGTTCAATGCCGCGCTCAGGTTGGCCATACCCGCCGCCAGGATCGCCGCGATCACTACTCCCGCCACCCCCGGAGGCAGGCGCCGCCAGATGAACTCCGGGTAGATCCGGTCCGCCTGCGCCGGCGGAGGCAGGTGATTGGCCCCGTAGTAGACGTACAACAAGATCCCGATCAGCAGAAACAGACTGAACTGGAAAAAGATCACCACCCAGCTCGCCAGCAGCGCGGCGCGGCTCTGCGCCTGCGTGCCGGCGCTCAACAGACGCTGCACCACCAGTTGGTCGGTGCCATGGCTGGCCATGGTCAGAAAACAGCCCCCCGCCAGCCCCGCCCAGAAGGTGTAGGGGCGGGCGAAGAACTCCAGGTTCCAGGCGAACCGGAAATCGAACAGGTGCAGCTTGCCCGCCGCCGCGGCCGCCGTAAGCGCGGGGCCCAAGCCGCCCGGCAGGCTGCCTTGGATCACGCCCAGCGCCAGGATGGCCCCCGCGATGTACAGGCACATCTGCACGACGTCGGTCCAAATCACCGCGCTCATGCCGCCTTCAAACGTGTAGAACAGGGTGAGGCACACGATCAGGACAATGGAGGCCACCTCCCCGGTGCCCAGAACGATCGAGACTACCAGCGAGATGGCGAACACCCGTACGCCTTCGGCCAGGGCCCGCGTCACCAGGAAAATGGAGGCCGTCAGACGCCGGATGCGCTCTCCGAACCTCCGGCGCATCAGCTCGTAGGCCGTGAACATCTCCCCCCGGAAGTAATGCGGCAGAAAGAGCGCCGAAATCACGATACGCGCCAGCAGGTAGCCGAACACGATCTGCAAGAACCCTAAGTCCCCGGCAAAGGAGAGCGCCGGCGTACCGACCACTGTCAACGTGCTGGTTTCCGCGGAGACAATGGATAGCGCAATGGCCCACCACGGCGCCGTGCGGCCCCCCAGAAAATAGTCCCGCAGGTTTTTCTGCCCGTGGCGAAAGCGCGCCCCGAACCATGTGATGCCCGCCAGATAGACAACAATGACCCCCAGGTCCAGGTAGCGCATGCGGAAGGCGCATTCTAACATAGCGGTGACTTTGATATGATCGGTCCGGAGGCTTTTCGACCTGGCTCCGGAGAGCGCGTAGTGAGCGCCCCGGGGCCGGGAACTGGAATGGGAGCGGCGGCGTCGAATCAGTTGCGCCACATGAGTGGTTCGGCTATACTCCGCAAGTACCCATCGGAGAGATTGGAACACCGTGGGACAGCTCCTCATGCGTAGGCGGATCGAAAAGCCCACATCTAAGCGGAAGATCAGGCAGGAGGCTGCAAGTGTATAGAGTTTTTACGCGTCTTTCGGGGATCGCCGTCATGGCGCTTCTGACCGCCCTCACGGTGTACAGTCCCGCCCCGGCGCGGGCGCAAGCCGCGCAACCACACCAGAAGAGAGTCAAGGATCAGGGTGAGTACGACCTCTACAACAGCGTTCTCAAGGAAACGGATCCGGCTAAGAAACTTCAGTATTTGAATACCTGGACGGAGAAATATCCGGACACGGATTTCAAAGAGGAGCGGCTGCAGCTTTACAACCAGTTGAACCAGCCGGCCAAGGTGGTCGACCTCGGCAGCCAACTGCTGGCCAAGGATCCGAACAACCTTACCGCGTCGTACCTGGTGATTGTCGCCATCCAGAAAGTCCCCTCTCCCACCGCCGACCAAGTGGCCAACGCCGAAAAGGCCGCCCGCGGGCTGGTCAGCAACATCGACAATTTTTTCGCCCCCGAGAAAAAGCCCGCCTCCACCAGCGAGGCGGACTGGAAGACCGCGCGCAACAACATTCTTAACGTGGCCAAGGCCACCCTGGTGTGGCTGCAGATGCGTCCCGGCGTGGAAGCCCTCCAGAAAAAGGATTACGAGGCCGCCGAACAGGTCTTCACCAAGGTGGTGCAGGAAAATCCCAACAGCGCGCAGGCTTCTTATTCGTTGGGCTCCGCCATCATTTCGCAGCGCAAGCCCGAAAAATTCCCGCTGGCGATTTATGAGATCGCGCGCGCGGCAGCCATGGAGCCGGCCAACGGCGGCCTGGACGAAGCCACGCGCAAACAGGTGGACGCCTACCTCACCAAGATCTACACCAGCTACCACGGCCCCGACGAGGCCGGCCTCCAGCAGCTCAAGCAGCAGGCCCTGGCCTCCCCGCTGCCTCCAGCCGACTTCAAGCTGAAAACCTCGGCCGAAATCGCCGCCGAGAAGGAAGAAGAGTTTCGCAAGAGCAATCCGCAACTGGCCCTGTGGATGGGTATCCGCAAGGAACTCACCGGCGCCAACGGCGAGCAGTATTTCGATGCCAACCTGAAGAACGCCGCCGTGCCCAAGCTCAAGGGCAAATTGGTGGACGCCAAGCCGGCGACCCGCTCCAAAGAACTTCTGGTCGCCATCTCCGACGCCACCAATGCCGAGGTCACGCTCAAACTGGACGCTCCTCTCACCGGCAAACCGGAACTGGGCACGGAGATCGAGTTTGAGGGGGTTCCCTCGGCCTTCAGCAAGGATCCCTTCATGCTGACGATGGATTGCGAGAAAGCCAAAATCACCGGCCTGAAGGTCACGGCACCCGCCCCGGTGCGCCGCCCTCCTGCCCGCAGGAAGGCTGCCACCAAAGGCTAGCCAGAACTAGGTGCCCCGCTTCTGCGGGGAGATCACTGCCGGTGGATGCGTTTTCGTGTTGGCCAGCGCCAGGCTGAACACGAAACGCTCCATCGGATTCAGGGAAGCTGCTTTTAGGGCCTGAAAGTAGCCCTGAAAACTGCGTGCGGATTCCCCTACTGCGAGGTAACACTTGCGGCAGTCCCCAATGCCCCCGGCCAGGGCCAGTACAGCGACCGCCAGAATCCACTCACGAACCCGCATGATACTGTTGAGACGACCCATCGACCTCAAAGGTTAGCTGCTTGCCGCAAAAGCATGAAATCTGCTAGAATCTCACTAAAGAATCGTCGCAAGGGATTTCCGGTATGCCGCTCTACGAATACAAATGTGATTCCTGTGGAGAAGTCTTTGAGGTAATACAGAAGTTCTCGGATGCACCATTGACTGTGCACCCGGCCTGCGGCGGCGCCGTGCAACGGCTGCTCTCACCCCCGGCGCTCCAATTTAAGGGCAGCGGCTGGTACGTCACCGATTATGCCCGCGGCAACGGATCTCCGAAGAAGGAATCTGGCGAACCGGCGAAAAAGACCGAAACTTCCAAGTCCGAAACCCCCGCTTCCTCTTCCTCCTCTTCTTCTGCCGCGAGTTCGTCCAAAGCCGACAAGTAGCGTCCGGTTGCGATAAGATAGCGCCGTGAAATTCGCGGCGCTTTTGCTATTCGTCCCGTTCCTCCAGGCCGCCGAAGTGCGCGTCTCGGGCCTTCGCCAACCTGTCGAAATCCTCCGCGACCGTTGGGGCGTGCCCCACATCTACGCCGCGAACCAGCACGACCTGTTCTTCGCGCAGGGTTACATCACCGCGGTGGATCGCCTCTTTCAGATCGATCTCTGGCGGCGCGTGGGCACCGGCAAACTCGCCGAAGTGCTGGGCCCCCGTGCTCTGGAACGTGACCGTCTGGCCCGCGCGGTGCGCTTCCGCGGCGATTGGAATGCCGAATGGCAGAGTTACGGCCCGGACACCCGCGCGATCGTCACGGCCTTCACGGATGGCATCAACGCCTACATCCGTTCCCTTCACGGGCAGCGCCCTGTCGAGTTTCGCAGCGCTGGATATGATCCTGGCCTGTGGGCGCCGGAGGATTGCGTGGCGCGCGTCGCCGGTCTGCTGATGACCCGCAACCTGGTCAAGGAGGTCGCGCGCGCCGAAGACGTCCGCCGTTTCGGCCTGGCCAGGGTGCAGAAGCTCATGCCGCCCGACCCCGTCATCCCCCTCGAAATCCCCAAGGGCCTGGACCTGTCGGACATCAACTCCGACATTATCAAGGTCTATAACCAAACCATCGGCCCTGTGCGTTTCGCCGAACAGGGCAGCAACAACTGGGTGGTGGACGGCTCGATGACGGTGACCGGCAAACCCATCCTGGCCAACGATCCACACCGGCCCGTGCAGATCCCCTCCCTGCGCAAGACCGTGCACCTGGTGGCTCCCGGCTGGGACGCCATCGGCGCCGGCGAACCCGCCCTGCCCGGCATCGCCCTGGGACACAACGAGCACATCGCTTTCGGCTTCACCATCGTGGGCGTCGACCAGGTGGATTTGTACGTCGAAACGCTGAACCCCACAAACCCCAACCAGTACCGCTATCGCGGCGCCTGGAAAGAGATGGAAGTGGAGCGCGAACCGATTCGAGTCAAGGGCCAGGCTCAACCCCAGGCCGTGGAGTTGCGTTACACCGTGCACGGCCCCGTCATTCACCAGGATCTGGCGCGGCATCGCGCCTACGCCTTGCGCTGGGTGGGCTCGGAGCCCGGCACCGCCGGCTACCTAGCCGGCCTGACGCTGGCGCGCGCCCGCAACTGGCAGGAGTTCTGCGCCGCTATCGAACGCTACAAAGTGCCCAGCGAGAACATCGTCTACGCCGACGTAGACGGCAACATCGGCTGGCACGCCACCGGCATGGCGCCTATCCGCAAGAACTGGTCCGGCCTGTTCCCCGTACCAGGCTCGGGCGAGTTCGAATGGAGCGGCTTCCGCAAAATGTCGGAACTGCCTCTGCTCTACAATCCCTCCTCGCATTTCATCGCTACGGCGAATCACAACATCCTGCCGCCCGGCTACCGCATTCCCCTCGGCTACGAATGGGCCCTGCCCTTCCGCTACGAGCGGATCCGCGAAATGCTCTCGGGCGGCAAGTTCGATGTGGCGGATTTCGAAAAGATGCAGCAGGACGTGGTCTCGCTGCCCGCGCGCCGCTTTCAGCGCATTCTCCAGCGCTGGCATTCAAACTCCCGCGAGGCCGCTGAGCTGGCAGCCTGGGACGCGCGTCTCTCCGTGAACTCGCGCGCGGCGGCCATTTACGAAGTCTGGATGGCCAAATTGCCGGGAAAGGTCTTCGGCCCCGACCTTGGCCCCAAAGTGGACGTGGCCATGCTGCTCAAAACCCTCGAGGAGCAGCCCAATCCGCAGGCCCTGGCGTCTTCGCTCGAGGAAGCCCTGAACGATCTCAAGAACCGCCTGGGTACCGACCGTAAGGAATGGAGTTGGGGGCGCCTGCACCAGATCTACTTCCGCCACCCGCTCGACCAGGCGGCCTTCAACCGGGGCCCGGTGCCACGCCCCGGTGACGGCAACACCGTCAACGCCACCAGCGGCCCGGGCTTCGCGCAGACCAACGGCGCGTCCTACCGCGAAATCCTGGACGTGTCCGATTGGGACCGTTCGGTGATGACCAACGTGCCCGGCGAGTCCGGCGACCCTGCCAGCCGGCACTACAGCGACCTGCTCGAAGACTGGGCCGGCGGCCGCTATCACCCCATGCCCTTCTCACGCCGCGCCGTCGAAGCCGCTGCCGAGGAACGCATCCTGCTCATGCCGAGGGCCAGCAGGCTCATGGCGAAGCCCGCCACGGCGTCCGCAAGGTAGTGATAGCGGCCATAGACGGTGGCGGTGGCGATCAACACGGCCATCACCAGCAGAAAGCGAAACAGCCAAGGCGCTTCGGGGAGAGATTGCCGGATGCCGAAGGCCGCCGCGAACGCTCCGCCCACGTGCGCGCTTGGGAACACACTGGTGTGGATTCCGTAGCCCCCCAGCATCCACCAGTTGAAGCGCCGGAACACGGTGTAATATGCCGGAAAATCCTGCCCCGGAAAGACCGTGCGCGGCGGCTCCGAAGGCCAGAAGGGGAACTGCGCGTAGCACACCAGCACGCCCAGCTCAAAGAGGAACAGAAACGTGTCCATGCGTTCCCGGCGCCGGTAGACGTAGATCATGGCCGCCGCGAAGGGCCCCAGCGAGTACACCAGCGAATACGAGATCTCGAGCAGCGCCGGCACCAGCGGTCCGGCGGCTTCCAGCAGCGCCTTGAACCCCCAGGGGTAAAGCAGCACCCGGTCCCAGCCGAGCCACAAATGCTCCAGGGCGAAGCGCGTGTGCGGCTGCGCGAACCAGCCCATCTCGCGATACGCCAGCAGCATCAGCGGGAACGGAAACCAGTCACGGATGGCGCCCAGAAATTCGCGCCGCCGCAGCCCGTCCGCATAGACTAGCAGCGCGTAGCCGGCGAGGATCGTCAGGTTCAGAGTCACCGTGATCGTGCGCACGGGTGGGCGCACCGGCAGCAGCCAAGCCATCACGGAGGTATAGGCGAAATAGGCGACCAGCAGCCACTCGGAGGCGCGCATGCGGAGAAGGGGCGGTTCCGCCTCCCAATGTAGCAGCTATTTGCCGCGCAGCCGCAGAGTGATGCCCGCCACCGCGGTCAGCCGATAGCCGGGCGTGCCGTGGATGCGCCACATTGCCGGCGCGAGCGGCGTCACGCGCGATTCGAAGTAGTTTTGTGTTTCGTAGTAGTCCCGGTTGGTCAGGTTGTCCAGGCTGAGGTTCAGTTCCACGCCGCGGCGGATCTCGCGCGCGAGTCCGAGATCGAACACCGTGTGGCCGGAGGCCACAATCGAGGGATCCTGCTCGTCCAGCCGGTAGTGATTGATAGCGCGCAGGCGCAGGGAACCGCTCCATCGGTGCCAAGCCGCCACCGTCAGCGCGGCGTTGGCCACGAAATGCGGCGCCGCGGCCACGTAAGTGCGCGGATCAGTGCCTCGGAAAAAGGCGTTGCCCATTTTGGTCAGCCCGCCGTTCCACGAGATGTGCCGCGTGAGCGCCACCGAGGCTTTGGCCTCGTATCCGTACGCCCGGCTGGGTCCCTGGAATTCGAAGCTGCCGTCATCCGGCACATAGACCGCCTCGTGCGAATGATCGATCAGGAATGCATCCGCGCTCAACGACACGCGCCCGAAATTCGAAGAGGCGCCGGCCTGATAAAAGTCCGTCGTGGCGAGGCGCGGATCGTTCGGCCGCTCCACCACGCCGCGCGCATCGGTGCTGTTGATGCCCCGGCCATAGTTCGCATGGAAGGTCAGGGGCACCGAACGCACGGGCGTGAAGGCGGCATTCGCTTTGGCCTGCCACTCGCCCGCCGCCTGGATGCCGCCCCGGGCCGGAGTCACGCGGTCCGCCACGCCGAAGCGGAATTCGTCGTAGCGCAGCCCGCCGCCCGCGAGCAGGCGGCCTCCGAGCAACGTCAGGGTCTCCTGCGCGTAGCCCGCCCCGTTGGTCACGTGCGCATCAGCGCGGGTGGTCACGCCGGTGGGAACGCGCCCTTCCCGCGGATAAAGCCCCACGTTGATCTGGTTGTCGTGAAAGTTGCCGCCGCTCACCAACACGCCGGAGATAGGGCCCAGCCGGTGCGGGTGCGTGTATTGCGCGTTCAGGCCTTCCTGCAGCCGCGAGTCGTGCTGCTGGAAGGCGTCGCCGTTCACGGGATCGTTCAGGAAGAAGGTGAAGTTGGAGTACAAGTCGAACAGCGAACGCGCCAGAAAGCCGTCGGCCTTGAAGGTGTCGCCGCGGGCGAAATTCCGGCTGTAGTAAACCGCGGCCGTGCCCAGCTTCACCCGCCCGCCGTCGCTCGGATCCACATAGCCGAACCGGTCCAGCAGGCCTGCGCTCACCAGGTCCAGCGGGATCTGCCCGGAGGAGTAGAAATCGTTGCGGCCGAACAGGAACCGGAACCCCAACTTCTGGCGGTCATCCAGCGTTCGCGTGTAGTTGGCGTTGACGTTGTCGCGCCGGTAGCGCAGCGGGCTGGCGAACGGCCCGTTGGTGTAGGACCCCTCGTAGGCCGCGTAGGCGTCGGTATGCTGCGCGTCCGGGCTGAAGGCGAAAAACCCGCGGCCCGTGTCGAAGTTGCCCCCCGCCAAGCGCAGCGTGAACTGCTCCGGCAGCGACTCCCTTTGGCGGATGTGCACCACGCCCAGGCCGCTGAAGTCGCCGTATTCCGCGCTGAACGGGCCGTTGATGATGGTCACTTCCTGGATCAGTTCCGGGCTCAGCGCCTTGAGCGCTCCCAGGTAGCCCTGCCCGTGGCCCTGGGTGGCCTGGTTCTGCTGCACGTCGTCCACCAGCACTTTCAGCCCGCCGTTGACCCCGCCGTGATCCAGGTTGAAGCCGAATCGGCGGATCTCCAGCGACTTGCCGCCGCCTTCGTGCTGCCCCGCGTCGATACCGGCGTTCAGTTGCGTGAACACCTGGTCGTCGCGGGTGAACAAAGTCCGATTGAAGACCTCGGCGTTGCGAAGGTCCATCTCCGGTTCGAGGGTCTTTGCCGTGATTACGATGGTTTGGCGGCGCGCCGCCAGTTGCGCAAAGCGCAGATCGGCCGCCACCGGCTGCTCCGCGACTGCCAATCCGCGCGACACCGGCTCGAAGCCGGGCGCCTCCGCGCGGAGCTGATACTCGCCCGGCGCCACGTCCTCGAAACGGTACTCGCCCGCCTCGCCGGTCCGGGATTCCGCCCCAGGCACGAGCCTTACCGTGGCCCCCGCCACGGGCTTGCCCTGCGGATCCCACACGCTGCCGCGGACCACGGTTCCACCCCAGGCCCCGCCGGCCCCCACGAGAGCCAAGCACGCCCCCAGCCGGATCTTCCGGATTGTGTTTGCCAAGTCCACGTTCTGCGTAGCAAGAATCTAGAATTCGTAACACTAGCATTGCGTGCTACGAATGTCAATCCAGTAATACGCAAGGACCGGAACTTTGGATTTCGCGCCCGCGCAACCGTCTTCAGGGCACGCTGATGGTGGCGTACTCCTGGCTGGGAGCGCCTCCGAAGAGCACCACGACCGGGATATTGTCCCGCAGGCATTGCGGTTGAGACGGCAAGCGGAAGTTAACCTGGATCGCTCCCGCGACCAGCCCCGGAGCGCTGCCCGAATAGAGCACCTCCGCCTGGCACCCGCTGCCCAGATAAACGGCCGCGGGCGGCGTTTGTGGCGGAGTCCCCGCAACGATCGCGCCGTCCTCGGGCGCTGGTTGGAGCACCCCGGCGCCAGTGGCGTACAGAACCATGACTGAGCCTGGCCGCGCCGGATTGGAGGAGGAGTTTACGGAGCCGTCTTCGTTCAGAGCGGCAGCCTGGCCGCTGCCAGATCCGTCCAGGGTGAAGATCCCCGGATTAATGGCAGTGACCCGCACCGCCAAGGGCTCCGACGTGACTCCCTGAGATTCGACCTGCACCTGCGTGGCGGTTTTGCCGGTCAGCCCGTAGGGCGCCACGGCGTTGATCTGATCTGCCCGCACGTAGAGGAGCGGCGCCGGTTGGCCATCGAAGAACACGCGGGTTCCCGCCAAAGAAGTCGGGAAGCGGCCATTGGCGTCCAAACCGGCGGAGACTCCGGCTGACGGACCCATCCCCGAGCCGTCCAGGCTGATCATCTCGCCGGGCGAGACCAGGTTCGGCGCGAGACCTGCGGCGTTCGTCTGGCAGGAAACCCTCAGGCGCGTGGGTGCCCCGGAAAGATCGATCCTGGCCACAAACGCGTCGCCGGCAAAGGGAAACAGGTTTGTGGAATCAAAGCTAGCCGCAGGACCGCCGAAAGTCGTCTGGACTGCTCCGCTGGTCACTGGGAAACTCGCCGCGCTGGTCGATCCAGCCAGGTGAACCCGGCCCTGCGCGTCCAGTGTGAGCGCCCCGGCGCTACTGCCGCCGCCGGATGCGCCGCCCAGGTAGCTCGCGTATTCCAGCCGGCTCCCGCTGGTGTCGAGCTTCGCGAAAAACGCCAAGGGATTCCCCTGCGCGCAGCGTTGCACGGCATCCGGCGTGGTGGGAAAATCCATCCAGCGGCCATTGCCGTAGGGCTGCGTCCTTCCGCCAATGTAGGCATTGCCCGCCTGGTCCACGGCAATAGCGGAGCCGAAATCCGGCCCGCTGCCGCCGAATTTGCTCGAATAGGCCAGATCCGTGCCGTCGGGGCTCAGCTTGGTCACAAAGACGTCGCCGCCCTGCGAGGCCGGTTTCGCGCCTGCCCGAAACGCTCCCGGCGTGATCGGGAAATCCGCGGCGGTGGTGGTGCCTGTCAGGTAGGCGCAACCAAGGGAATCCACGGCAATCCCGTAGGCGTCGGTGCGGGTGCTGCCACCAAGATACGTCGAGTAAACCAGCGCTGTCCCCGTGGTATTCAGCTTGGCGGCAAAACTGGAAGTGCCGGTGCCGCGGCGCGTCTGGAAGGCCCTCGAAGTCACGGGGAAGTCGTCGGAAGTGGTGATGCCGGTTAGGTACGTGTTGCCGGAAGGGTCCAGCGCCAACGCGAACCCGTAATTCTCCCGTGCACCTCCCAGCAGCGTGCAATTTGCTGCTGTGGGTGGGCTGTGTGGCCGGCGCGCTGGAGGAAAACGAATACCGCGCGAAACTCGCCGCGGCCGGATTCGGCGGGGTCTCCATCGAACCCACGCGCATCTATCGCGCCGAAGACGCCCTCTCGTTTCTGGCCGATCAAGGCATCGACGCCGCGGCCATCGGACCGCAGGTGGACGGGAAATTCATGAGCGCCTTCGTCCGCGCCGCCAAGGCCGGCGGCCCACTCGCCTGAAAATCGTCATGTAACCTATATGGCGTGAAGCGAAGATTGTTGGTTTGGGCAGTGGTGGCCGCCTCATGTGCCTGCGGCGCGGAGAACAAGCTCAAGGCAGTGGTGGTGGATGGCCTGAACAACCATGATTGGGCCGCAGCCACCGCCGCCATCCGCACCATTCTGGAAGGCACCGGCCGTTTCACCGTGGACGTAAGCAGCTATCCGCAATTGCCGGATTTCGCGCGCTACGACGTGGTGATCGACAACTTCAACGGCGGCCACACGGAGAACGGCGTGCGCTGGCCGGCCGCGGCCGAGCGGGCGCTCGAAGCGTACGTCAGCGGCGGAGGCGGCCTGGTGGTCTTTCACGCCGCCAACAACGCTTTCCTCCAGTGGCCCGAGTTCAATCGCATGATCGGGCTCGGGTGGCGGCCACCCTCCTTCGGCCCGGGGATTGCCATCGGGCCAGGCGGCCGCATCATCCCGCTCGCCAGGGGCGAAGGCCTCCCGCCCGGCCATGGGCCGCGGCACGATTTCGAGTTGTTCGTGCGCGATCCGGACCACCCCATCACCCGTGGATTACCCCCGCACTGGCTGCATCCTTCCGAGCAACTCACGCACGGCCAGCACGGACCCGCCGAGGGGCTCACCATTCTCACCTATGCCTTCTCCGAAGTCTCGCGCCAGGGCGAGCCCATGGACTGGGTCCGCAGCTACGGCAAGGGCCGGGTCTACACCACCATGCTGGGCCATACGTGGAAGAACGAGCCCAACCCCAACCTGGACGACGTTTACTTCAAGGCCCTGGTCGCACGCGGAGCGGAATGGGCCGCCACGGGCACGGTGACCCTGCCGCCGGACCTCGGCTGGAAGCCCTTGTTCAACGGCAAGAACCTGGAAGGTTGGGAGGTGCGCGGACCAGCCGTTTGGAGCGTGCTGGAGAACGGCGTGCTGCTCGGCGAGCGGGCGCACCCCCAGCCGGCCGATCCCTTCGCAGGGCTCTGGCCGGTGGATCAGAAACACTACGATGCGTGGCTGTACCGCCAGGCATGGCTATACACCAAACGCGAGTTTCACGAGTACGACCTGCATCTCGAGTACTGGATTCCGCCGGGGGCCAACAGCGGCGTCTCCATTCGCGACCACTCGCGGGCGCACCACGCGATCGGCGAGGGCGACGCCGAACGGCCGGATCTGGCCTCCTATCCCAAAACGACGCCGGCGCACATCGGCTACGAGATCCAGATCATCGACGATGGCCGCGAGAAGTACCCCTCGGGAAGCGTATACACCTTCGTCGCCGCCAAAACCGGCGCCCAGCGGCGGGGCGAGTGGAACGGCATGGAAATCGAGTCGCGCGATGACCTGATCCGGGTCCGCATCAACAACCAGGTGGTCGCCGAGTATCCGGGTGACCCCGCGCGCTCCAAGTCCGGGCCGATCGGCCTGCAATTGCACGATCAGTTCACGTCGGCCATGTTCCGGAACATCCGCATCCGGGAGAAATGACCTCGACCCCACCCAGAACGGGCTGTGTCGTGTCATTCGACATCTGTAAACCGCAGCACACTATATAGATAAACTTCTTGACGCGCCACTATATATTGGGCCATGATTTCAGTTGCGCGGACAAGCCGCGGCGGAAGGTGCCAAAATGGAAGTGTTGACGACCAAAGAACAAAAGACGACCAAAAGTAAAGCCGGGGTGGCTTTCCCCCGTTACTTTACCGCTCGGCTCGAGCCTGGAAAGACCCCGTACGATGAAGTCCAGTGGGAGACGCGCACCGCCTCCATCGGCAACGACAAAGGCGCCACCATCTTTGAACAGCGCGACGTCGAAGTCCCCGTGGACTGGTCTCAGACCGCCACCAATATCGTCGCCAGCAAGTATTTCTATGGCAAGCTGGGCTCCCCGGACCGGGAGACCAGCGTTGCGCAGCTCGTGCAGCGCGTGGTCGATACCATCGCCGGCTGGGGTTTGAAGGGCGGCTACTTCCATTCCCACGAAGACGGCGAAAATTTCCGCGCCGAACTCGCCCACCTGATGCTCACCCAGAAGGCCTGCTTCAACTCGCCGGTCTGGTTCAACGTGGGTGTCAAAGAGACCCGCGGCTACGGCTGGATCCACGACGAAAGCACCGATAGCATCCAGAAGCTCGAGTCCGGGGTGATGCGCCCGCAGTGCTCCGCCTGCTTCATCGTCTCCGTCAAGGATTCACTCGAGTCCATCCTGGACCTCGCCAAGACCGAGGGCATGCTGTTCAAGTGGGGTTCCGGCACTGGTTCCAACCTCTCTACCCTACGCGAAGAGGATGCCGTGCTCTCGGGCGGCGGCCGCGCCTCCGGCCCGCTTTCTTTTATGAAGGGCTTCGACGCTTTCGCCGGCGTCATCAAGTCCGGCGGTAAGACCCGGCGCGCCGCCAAAATGGTCATTCTCAACGCCGACCATCCCGACATCGAGGCATTCATCTGGTGCAAGGCCAAGGAAGAGAAGAAAGCCTACACCCTCGTGGAGGCCGGCTATGACGCCTCCCTCGACGGCGAGGCTTACAGCTCCATCTTTTTTCAGAACGCCAACAACTCCGTGCGCGCCACCGACGAGTTCATGCAGGCTGTCAGCGAGGAGCGCGACTGGTGGACCAAATCCGTCGTCACCGGCCAGCCCGTCAAGCGCTACAAAGCCCGCGACCTGTTGCGCGCCATCTCCGAAGCCACCCACCAGTGCGGCGACCCGGGCATGCAGTTCGATACCACCGTCAACCGTTGGCATCCCTGCAAGAACACCGCCCGCATCAACGCCTCGAATCCCTGCTCGGAGTATATGTTCCTGGACGATTCGGCCTGCAACCTCTCGTCCCTGAACCTGATGAAGTTCGTCGGGCCCGGCGGGCAGTTCGATGTCGAGGCCTTCCGCCACGCCGTGGACACCATGATCCTGGCGCAGGAAATCATCGTCGATAACGCCAGCTATCCCACCGAGAAGATCGCCCGCAATTCGCACGATTTCCGGCCTCTGGGGCTGGGATTCGCCAACCTGGGCGCCCTTTTGATGTCTTTCGGCATCCCCTACGACAGCGATCAGGGCCGCGACCACGCCGGCGCCATCACCGCCATCATGTGCGGCCAGGCCTACCTCACCAGCGCCCGCATCGCCGAGGCCATCGGCCCTTTCCCGCGCTATCCCGAAAACCAGCAGCCTTTTCTGGAAGTGATCCGCATGCATCGCGACGCGGTCAGCCGCATCAACAGCCGCAACATATCGGCGGACCTGGCGCAGGGCGCCGCCCGCTGCTGGGATGAGGCTCTCGAACTCGGCCGCCGGGTGGGCTACCGCAACGCCCAGGTCACCGTCATCGCGCCCACCGGCACCATCGGCTTCATGATGGATTGCGACACCACCGGCATTGAGCCTGATCTCGCCCTGGTCAAGTACAAAAAACTGGTGGGCGGCGGCGTCATCAAGATCGTCAACAACACCGTGCCCCAGGCCCTCATCAAGCTGGGCTACACCCCGGACCAGGTCGAGGCCATCGTCAGCCATATCGACTCCACCGGCACCATCGAGAGCGCGCCGCACCTGAAGCCCGAGCACCTGCCCGTCTTCGATTGCAGCTTCCGGCCGCAGAACGGCACCCGTTCCATCCACTACATGGGCCACCTGCGCATGATGGCCGCCGTGCAGCCGTTCATCTCCGGCGCCATTTCCAAGACCATCAATATGCCCGAGGAGTCCACGGTCGAGGACATCATGGAGGCCTACACCGAAAGCTGGCGCTTGGGACTGAAAGCAGTGGCCATCTACCGCGATAACTCCAAGAAGGTGCAGCCGCTCAGTTCCGGCTCCGGCAGCAAGGCCGAAAAGAAGGCCGCGGCCTCAGCGCCGGCTACCGAGAAGGTGGTCTATCGCCCGGTGCGCCGCAAACTGCCCGACGAGCGCCGCTCCATCACCCGCAAATTCTCCATCGGCGGCCATGAAGGCTATATCACCGTCGGCATGTATGACGACGGCATGCCCGGCGAGATCTTCATCACCATGGCCAAGGAGGGCTCTACCATCTCCGGGCTGATGGACAGCTTCGCCACGGCCATCAGCTTCGCGCTGCAATATGGCGTGCCTCTGAAGTTCCTGGTGGATAATTTCGCCCACGTGCGATTCGAGCCCAGCGGCTGGACCGGCAACCCGCAGGTGCCTTACGCCAAGTCCATCATGGACTATATCTTCCGGTGGCTCGGCGCCAAGTTCCTGGGCCCCGAGTACGCCGTCTCCGAAGCCGGCGAAACCATGACCCTGCGGCCCACCGAGGCTGACCCGCAGCAGGAACTGCCCTTCGCCGCCTCCACGCCGGATGCTCCCCTGTGCGCCGAGTGCGGTTCCATCATGACGCGGAACGGAAGCTGCTACAAATGCGGCAACTGCGGCGGTACCAGCGGCTGCAGTTAATGATGCGCCTGGCTCCCCTGCTGGCCGGGGTGCTCCTGCTCTGCGGATGCGCGGACCGGAAGACCTCCGGGCCGCGTATTCTGCGCGTATCCGTCGCTGCCGATCAGGAGTTTCGGAACCGCTCGGACTGGGAAAAAATCATCCGCTCCCGTTTCGAAACCATCGGCCCACACTGGGAACGGCAATTCGGCATCCGCTGGGAGGTAGCGGTCGTCAATGCCTGGGTTTCGCAGAACGGTGTGGATGCTCAACGGCTCTGCGCGGCCCTGCGCGGGGGCACTTCCGGGCCGGACGCCATCATGCTGGGCATCTCCGGCCAGCCGGCCCCCACTGACTCGTTGGGATTCGCGGCCCCCTTTTCCTCCGTGCTGCTGGTCTACGATTTTCCCAAAGCGCCGGAGAGCCAAAACGCCGCCATCCTCTCGCATCAACTTGCCGGGCTGTTCGGCGTCTGGGACTCTGCCACCCGCCCCACATCGCTGGACTTCGATCCGCAAGCCGCGGAGGTCATCCGGCTTACCCGCAATGTGGACTTTCAGGCCGGAATTCGCGGCATGGATGCAGCCCTGCTGAAAAGGCTGGACAGTCTGTACACCGCCACCCAGGGTCCTCCCACCGGCAACCCCGTCCAAGTGGCTCGCATGCGCGCCGGCGAGGATCTGATCGCCGCGCGGAGCCCGGGAGCGGCCCTGGAGATGCTCCGCCAGGCGGCTGCCGCCGATCCGAATAACCCTCGCCTGCACACCGATATCGCCCTGGCATTGGTGGCCGTAAACGAACTACCCTCCGCGATCCAGGAATTCCGGCAGGTGGTGCGCCTGGAGCCCCAGTCCGCCCCGGCTCACGCCAACCTGGGTTCCCTGCTCACCCGCATCGGCAACTGGCAGGAGGGTAACGCCGAAATCCGCAAAGCCGTGGAGCTCAATCCGCGCGACGCCAGCCTGCATTTCACCCTGGCGAGCGCCCTGCTGCACACCCCCGGACAATACGACGCCGCGATCGCCGAGATCCGCGAGGGCCTGCGCCTGGATCCACAGTCTCCCGTGGGCAAGGCCATGTTGGAGAGCGCCCAGCGGACTCGCGCCGGGGTGCCAAAATAAAGCATTCCCCCGGCGGCGGCGCAGATCCCAGGGTTTGATATCATTCCGGCATGCGCCGCCGTGGCTTTCTCTCTTTGCCTTCCCTGGTGCTGGCGGCGCAGGCGCCGCGGCCCGCCGGGCGCATGAAGATCACGGGGATCCGGGTGGTCCCGCTGCGCGTGCTGAAAGACGCGGGCTGGATTGAGCCCGCGTGGAACCCGGGCGGACGCATGAACTTTCATGTGGGCGGCGGATCGTATGTCGAGATCCGCACGGACCAGGGGCTCACGGGCATCGGGCCGGGCATGCAGCCGGACCTGCTGCCCGCCATCCAGGCGCAGCTCATCGGCAAAGATCCCTTCGACACCGAACTGCACAACGCGCACTTGCGCTACTATGCGGCCGGCCAGCCCTACCGCGGCAGCGCGGGCGTGGACATCGCGCTGTGGGATCTGATCGGCAAGGCCTGCGGACAGCCGCTCTACAAGCTGTGGGGCGGCGTGAAGGACGCCGTGCCGGCCTACGCCAGCATGATCCAACTCTCGACGCCCGAGGAGCGCGCCCGCATGGCCGCTTCGCTGGCGCACGAGGGCTGGCAGGCCATCAAGCTGCGCCTGCACTATCCCACGCTGCGGGAAGACATCCGTCTGGTGGAGACGGTGCGCAAAGCGGTGGGCGACGGCATGACCATCATGGTGGACGCCAACCAGGCGCAGTCTTCCGGAGATTGGCAGCCGGGCGTGCGGTGGGACTTCCGGCGGGCCGTGGAGACGGCGCGCGAACTCCAGCGCCTGAACTGCTACTGGCTGGAAGAGCCGCTGCCGCGCTACGCCTTCGACCGCCTGGCGGAGCTGAACCGCCTGGTGGAGATCCCCATCGCGGGCGGCGAGAACAACCGCGGCCTGCACGAATTTCTGGCCATGCTCGAGCAGGGCGTGTACGACATCGTGCAGCCGGAGAGCATGGTCATGGAGGGCGCCACCGGGTTGCGTAAGATCGGCGTGCTGGCCGAGGCCTTCGGCAAGCGCATCGTGCCGCACCACGGCGGCGGGGACCTCGGTACCGTTGCGCACCTGCACCTGGTGGCCTCCTGGCGCCACGCGCCGTACCTGGAACTGCTGCACGATCCTCCCGTCGGCTCCTACCGGCACCGTTTCGCCATCATGCGGAATCCACCGCTGGTGGACGCCCGCGGCATGCTACGCCTGCCGCCGGGGCCGGGCCTCGGTGTGGAGATCAACCCTGAGCTACTATAGTCTTCGTCATCCCATGAAACCGATACTACTGGCTCTGATTTGCGGCGCGCTGGCCTGGGGGCAGGCGTCTCATCCGCGCATCCTGGACGCGCACGTGCACCACAACGGCGACCCCGCCTTCCTCCCGAAGCTGGTCGAGAAACTGGAGGCGCATGACGCCGCGGCGCTTCTCCTGGTCCAGCCGAAAGATCTGGAGAGCGTCAGGCAGTTTATGGCGCAGCACCCCGGGCGGCTGATCGGCCTGGGGCAGATCAAGCTGGACGACCCGCAGGCCGTGGCGCTGGTAGACCGCTTCCACGCCGCGGGCTTCAAGGGCCTGGGCGAGCTCACGGGACCCAAGGCGGACTACCACGACAAGCGCTACTGGCCGGTCTACCGGGAGGCGGAAAAGTATCACATGATCCTGCTGTTCCACACGGGCATCGTGAACCGGCAGCACCCGGAGATCCCCAGCGACGTGAGCAGCGACCGCATGCGCGCCTCCACGCTGGACAATATCGCGAGGCAATTTCCGAAGCTGACTATCATCGGCGCGCACCTGGGCAACCCGGACTATGCCTGGGCCGCGGAGATCGCGCGTTGGAACCCCAACCTGTACTTCGACGTATCGGGCTCCACGCTGATCAAGAAGCAGGAGGACTACACCTTCTTCAAGTCCATTTTCTGGTGGTCCGGAGTGGTCAGCCCGCACACGCCCAAAGGCGGCCCCAGCGCGTTTGAGAAGTTGGTGTTCGGCTCGGACGTGTTCGGCGGCGACCTGGAAGAAATGGACCTCGAACTGGAGCGCTACCAGAAGATGCTGGACGCCTGCGGGGTCTCGAAAGAGGCGCAGGCGAATATTTTCGGCGGCACCATGTGGCGTGTGCTGGAAAGGCAGTAAGCAGGCAAACCATCGATGTCATTCTCGCTGTCTTCGCTCAAAAACGGAGCCGCCCCGTGAGATGATGTAGCAATAGGCGATGAGCATTTACGACACGATCGGCGTCCGCACAATCATCAACGCGAAAGGCACATCCACACGCGTGTCCGGCGCGCTGCTGGCGCCCGAAGTCACGGCGGCCATGCAGGAGGCCGCGCAGTATTGCGTCGACATGGCCGAGATTCAGGCGGCCGCGAGCAAGATCATCGCTGGTGTGACGGGCGCCGAAGCAGGCATCGTCACCTCGGGCGCCGCGGCCGGACTCCTGCTGGGCACCGCCGCCTGTGTGGCGGGCCTCGACCCGGCCAAAATGGCGCGCCTGCCCGACACCACCGGCCTGAAGAATGAAGTGGTGATGGTGCGCAGCCAGCGCAATGAGTATGACCACGCCATCCGCTCGGCCGGTGTCCACATTGTAGAGGTCGGTTTGCCCGACCGCGTTGCGGGTGCGGGCATCCGAGACGCCGAGCCGTGGGAGATCGCCGCCGCCGTAACCGAGCGCACCGCCGCCATCGTCTATGTGGCCAACGCGAGCGCTCGCCCCGCGATCGAAGAGGTAGCGCGCGTGGCCAATTCCAAACACGTGCCGCTGCTCGTCGATGCGGCCGCGCAACTGCCGCCCGCCGCCAATCTCCGCCGCTTCCTCGCGGCGGGGGCCGACCTGGTGGCCTTTTCAGGCGGGAAAGCAATCAGCGGCCCGCAAGGTTCCGGCATCCTCTGTGGCGGGCGCGACCTCATTATGTCGGCGATACTTCAGCAACTTGACCTGGACATCGCCTGGGAGCAATGGTCGCCCCCCCCGAGTCTGATCGACAAAAACCGGCTGTCAGGACTGCCCCCGCACGGCATCGGCCGGCAGTGCAAGGTGGGTAAGGAAACTATCGTGGGCCTCCTGGTGGCGCTTCGCCGCTTCCTCGCTGAGAATGAGCAAGCCCGCCATGACCGCTTGCTCGGCCTGGTGAAGCGGCTCGATTCGGCCACCGGCTCCTTACGCAACGCGCGGACTGAAGTGCGCACCGGAGGCGCGACACCCAAATTCATCCTCACGCTCGAGCGCGGGTTCAAAATGACCGGCATGGACGTCTGTATTGCGCTGCAAGACGGCAGCCCGTCTATCCACGTGGATCCTTCGCAGGCTTACAGCGGCATCATCGGCTTTAGCCCTGCCTGCTTGCGTCCGGAAGACCCAGACGCCATCGGCCGCAGGCTGCGGGAACTGATCGGATAGCACGAACTCTCCGCGCGATAGAGGGAGTCATCTCGTAGGTCTGCTGATTCAGCGGACCATCAGCGCGGGCAGGTCGCCAATGCCGTTAGCCCGGCTTTCGCAGTTCAAGGCCGTTTTCGGCTCTAGCGCCAGAAAATTCCTTTTGCTTTCAACGTCGCCTCCGCCAAAATTGGCCGAAACAGGCCAGGTGA
>JAJPJX010000181.1 GCA_021324015.1 Solibacteraceae bacterium
AGGGAGCCAAAACCGCGTGCTCCAGGCGATCGACCCTCACCTGCTGCTGTTCCGTCGTCTCAGCAAAGGAGAATGACGGCAATAACGCCAGAAGAAGTATTGGAGGAAATCGTGAAATCTTCATCTCATTTCCACTTGCCCAGGAGGTCTTCCTGGCCACAGCCATTGGCTTCGGCCTCCAGAGTGGCGTGGGTGATGTTCCATTCATCGTGCAGGAAACGGCGCACTTCGGCGGCGACACCTTCCGCTTCGAGCAAGGTCGTAGCGCCAACTTTCATGTGCGCCGTCAGCACTCGCTGGCCCGGCCCCACTTCCCAGGCGTGCACGTGATGCAGCCGGACACCAGTGAACCTCCGCCCAACGTCTTCGGCCATTTCTGCCACCTTCACCCCTGCCGGAGCGGCCTCGAGCAAGGTATGCAGCGATTCCCAAACGATCGAAATGGCGCTTCGAAGGACGACGACCCCGATCAGGATCGCCGCCGCCGGATCAACATACCGACCCACAGCGGTCCGGGCCAACAGCGCCGCGACCACGACAGCCAGGGAAGCCATGGCGTCCTGCGCGAGATGCAGGAAAGCGCTCCTGACGTTGATGTCCTCGTTACTGTGCGTGCGCAGGAGAAGAACGGAGCCGACGTTAGCGAAGAACGCCAGCGCCGCCGTCACCAGCATCACCGAGGCGCGCACCGGCTCCGGATGAAACAGCCGGCCCACCGCCTCACGGCCGATCAGGGCGGAGATAGCGATCAGCGCCGCCGCGTTGATTAGGGCCGCGACGACTTCCGCCCTCTTGAGACCGTACGTATGCCGCAGAGTGGGCGGGCGCCGGCCCAGCTTGCGCGCAAAGATCGCCAGACCCAACGCACCGACGTCCGCCAGGTTGTGCGCCGCATCGG
The DNA here is from genome assembly GCA_021324015.1 of Solibacteraceae bacterium. Classification (GTDB taxonomy): domain Bacteria; phylum Acidobacteriota; class Terriglobia; order Bryobacterales; family Bryobacteraceae; genus JAJPJX01. Next base: position 899 of record JAJPJX010000181.1, read on the forward strand.
CGAGCAGCGCCAGGCTTCCGGCCCATAGACCACCGATGAACTCGACAAGCGTGATCCCAAGGTTCAGCGCCGCGCTGGCCCACAAGCGCCGGTCGAGGTTACCGGGGGCAGTCTCGTGGTGATGGTGCGCCATGTGAGTCTCCCTGGAACAAGATCTTGGATGAAGGACTGAAGAGTACTGCCGGGGCTTTCGAATCTCCGAATACCTCTTGGGCCGCATGAAGCGCCGCGTGTTCGATCGCCTTCCGGTCCGCCTTCACGCCAAGCGAGCGCAGCGTGACCAGGAAGTCCCGATGACTGCGCGCTCGCCGGTATGCCGGCTCTCGCGGCGGGTGTTTCAGTACGGCATCGGCCAGATCGTAGTCAAAATCGACCAGCAATGTCCCGTGGACAAGGACCGCTTTCCACCGGCGCGCCTGTGCGTTGCCGGAGATTTTCCGGTCCCCCACGGCCACGTCCGACGTCCCCGTCGCCTTCCCAACCACGCCGAACGCCGCAAGGATGGCGCAAATCAGATCGAGGCCCGGACGAAAGCCGATCTTCGGGTCCAGGCTTGCGGGAGCCGGCGTGATCAGCGAATAGTTCAGCACGCCGGCAGTCTGGAGAACACTGCCTCCGCCGGTGGACCGCTTGAGAACTTCCACACCCCGCCGGACGCATGCCTCGGAATAGACCACCTGTTCCGGACGCTCGCTGGAACCCATCACCACGGCGGGCGGCCCTCCCCACCAGAACCGCAGCCGCCGCAGTCCAGTCGCCGACGCCGAACGCGCCGCGGCGTCGTCCATGGCGAGGTTCCCGGCGACGCTCGGAGCCGACTGGAACAGGATCTCCACTACCTCGCCGCCTTGCCGCCGTTACGAAAGTCCTGATAAGCCGCCAACAGCGCGCTCCGGTATTCGCCTTCCTCGTCGGGCGGGACGCGGTGATAGATCTTTACTGTGTCAAGCAAAGCGGCGCACCCAGTGATGTCGGCCGGAATGTTTCGTTCTGCACACTGCTCGAAGATCAGTGAAAGACCAGGGATTGTGACGGCAGCGCCCGCAATCGCCAGCTTTCCGCCCGGTATCGGGCTCGAGCACGAACAATGAGCTCCGTCCGCCTGGGCCGTCGCGCCGTCGCGCAACTCAGTCTCGGCCATGACGCTGTCTACTTCGGCGGCGATCCGCTCGGCCACTGCCCAGACCGCTTCCTTTTCCGGCTGCGATGCTTGTCGCGACGAGCGGTGGCAGCCCGTGGCCTGAGTCCCCAGAATATCCGTGACCACCAGCGCGGCGCTTACCGGGCCGCTGTGCTCTTCCGTGCCCCACTTGGCGCACTGCTTGTCGCAGCCGTCGATCGTGATCGTAGGATGCGTCTTCGCGAAGTTCCGCTCGCCCTCGTTGCCGGCAAGAAAGAGCGGCAGGCAAAGCGTGACAGTGGCGTTCGGCCGCAGCAATTCGAGAACCCTGCGCGTGGCCAGGCGCGAGATCGTTCCCTCGGCGATCGCCTCGCCGCTACAACAGATGATGCCGACTTTGGTGATTTCCGCGCTCATCGGGCAACCTCCTCACTGGCGCGCAGACGCTCGACTTCGGATATGATCGAACCGGCGATCTCCCGTGTGATGGCCCAACCCTCATCGGTCAGCATGGTCGCGCTGCCCGGCTTGGCGCCGCGGTGGTTCTTGAACGCTTCGGCCACCTGGATGGCTTTGGCTACGGCCCCCCCGGCGATTTGTACGTTCTTCTCGGCACACGCCTTGGCGCAGCCGTCAATGGCGATACAAGCATGCGTTCGCACCGCCTCGACCGCTCCGGGGTCTCCTTTGACCAGCAAGGCGAGACACATCGTCTCCGTCTGTTCCGGCGCCAGTTCATCCGTCACCAGATAAGTAGCCTCACGGCTGATCAGCCCGTGCACCTTGCCGATCCCGCTGCACGGGATGACCAGTACGGCATTGTCTACACACTCGTTTCCCATTCGCCTGTTCCTCTTATTCCTCCGCCGCTTTGCGCTTGACCGTTTCGGCATACGCCGCCGGGTCGAGCAGCAACTCCTGGTCCTGCGGCCAGGTCGACAGTTTCATTTCCACCAGCCATCCCGCGCCATAAGGATCTTCGTTGATGAGTCCGGGATTATCGATTACGGCTTGATTGACTGCGGTCACGGTTCCGCCGACCGGTGAAATAATCTCAAATACAGCCTTGGCCGACTCCAGGCTGCCCAACTCGCCAAACTGCTCCACGGCCGCGTCGATTCGTGGCGCGTCGAAATAGTTGATGTCGGTCAGCTTCTGCTGCATGTAGTCGGAGATGCCCACGCGCGCCACGCCGTCCAACACTCGCGCCCAAACGTCGTTCTCGTTAAACACGTAATCCACGACCGGAATCCGGAATTCGAACTTGTCGTGCGTCACGACGAGGTATTCCGTTGGCGTCTCAAACTCCGCAACCGGGGGCGGGTTGAGGTTGCGAAGCAACTCATCGACGATCGATTGGGCCAGTGCCGTACCATTGGGGCCCAGGTTGAGCGTGGGCTCCAGCGCCTGTCCGGAGGCTTTTACGGCATCCGACACAAGCAGCTTCCGCTCCACCTTTGCCTCCAGGCGCGCAGCGAGCTTTGTGGCGCAGCGTGTGGAGCATCCATCGACGACGAGCAGAGAACTCTCACTGAGCGCTTTCCTGTAGCGCGCCGGGGCGCGATTCAGGAGGACGGGGCAGATGATTTCACTCCCGGTGGCATCAGCGCCGCGTATCGCCACCTCCCGTGCCACGGAGCCCTCCGGTTTGTCCAGACCGTTGCAGGAAAGGATCGCGCGCTTCATTTCAAGGCCTCTTGCTCGCGAATCTGCTTGATGAGCGCGATCGTTTCAGGCTTGCTCGGAAACGAGATCGCATCCGGTCCGCAGGCCTTCGCGCAGGCACGGCAGAATACGACGCAGTTATTGGGATTCGCCACAACAGGGATGCGTCCGCCCTCTCGGCGGTCGAAAACGCGATGCGGGCAAAACTTGTCGCACTCCATGCACAACGTGCACTTGTCGTAATCGATCATGGGGTACCAGGGGATCTTGTCCCGAGGAACTCCCATAAAAGTCGTTTCAGACATCCGCTTCCACCCCCATCTCGCGCAATGCCGTGGAGACTTTCTCGATGGCCGCATCGGTGGTCATGTCCCGGATGTCCAGCGGGGTCATGTCCTTCTTCACGTCCATGCCTTTGTCGGCGAAGGCGTCGCGAAACATCTTGTACTGCATGTTGGGCGCACACGCCGCGATCACGAGGGGCCGCTTTGCCTCGAGGAAATCAGCCAGGAACCGGTCGCCATCCACTTCGCAGAGTTGAGGATGGATCACGCCGAACTCGACCGGCAGTTCGACGCGCGCACGGTTGATGAAGTCCCAGATGTCCATCTTCTCGAACCCTGGGCACTTGCCCGTGCAGACGCACATAAGAAGTCCGGGGCGCTGCTCAGCCATTTAGTTGCCTCCCGCTATCACGAGCATCTGCTTGATCTCTTCAATCGAGGGGATTCGTCCGGCCGCTTTCACTTGGCCGTTGATGACCAGCCCCGGCGTCATTAGGATCTGAAACTTGATGATGTCCTGGATCTCGGTGACCTTTTCGATCTCGGCCTCGATGCCGAGTTCCTGAACGGCCTTCTCGGCGTTGGCGGTCAGATCGCGGCATCTCTTACATCCGGTTCCCAAAATCTGAATTTTCGACACGGCTTTGCCTTTCGTTCGATCTGCGCTGTCTGTGGCTGGCTTTGTGGCACGCACAAACGCGCTCATGATCTTGCCGTCCGCCTGATCGGCGACAGCCACTGCCTCCGCTCCCGCGGCGGAGAGAAATTCGCGAACGTCGGCGGCCCGGAAAATCCTCGTCGGCTCGATGCCTATATCGACGAAGCCGGCCGCCGCCAGTTCGGATCTGTATTTTGATTCCTGCATCGCTCCCGCGACGCAGCCCGCCCACAACTCCGGATTGTTCCGAAGCTCGGCCGGAATATCTCCGCAGAGCACGACGTCGGAGACGGCAAACCGGCCCCCTGCTTTCAGAACGCGGAACGCTTCCTTCAACACGCGGCTCTTGTCGACGGATAGGTTGATGACGCAGTTCGAAATGACCACATCGACGGCGCCATCTGGCAGCGGGATGTTCTCGATTTCGCCTTTCAGGAACTCGACATTGTCCACGCCGGCCTTCTTCTGGTTCTCGCGGGCGAGCGCGAGCATTTCGTTCGTCATGTCGAGGCCGTAAACCTTACCGCCCGGCGCGACGCGCTTCGCGGAAAGGAACACGTCGATTCCTCCGCCCGACCCGAGGTCGAGCACGGTCTCGCCCGGCTTCAGTTGAGCCAGCGCGGTAGGGTTCCCGCAGCCCAAAGACGCTACAATTGCCTCTGTGGGAATCCCGGCCGTTTCAGCCTCGGCGTAAATCTCGTGAGACATCCGAGACGTCTGCGCAAGTCCCGTGGGCAACTTGGGCCCGCAACAGCACGTACTACCTCCTTCGAAGACGCGAAGGGCAGCTTCACCGTATTTCTGCTTCACTGTTTCTTTCAGATCCAATTTGATTCTCCTGATTCGATATTTCGCTTGCCTCAGCCAGGCACACGTGAGCCAGCTTCGCGCGGGAACGTGGAACAGCCTTGGACCGTAACATTTCCAGAGCGCTGAGCAGCGGCTCCAGCTGCGCTCCGGGTAACCCCAACACGGTCTCGCCCGGCATCAAGTCCGTGGCTTCGCGGCAGCCGTAGCAACCCAGGCTGAAATTCATGCGCTGCTCAAGATGCGGAATGACCGTCGCATCCACACAGGTTGCCTGAAGAACGGCGGTGTTGCCCGTCCGCCGCTCCCCTCCATGGACATTCAGATCGGCCAGCAGCAGCCACATGAGGACTTCCGACGGACCTTCCACCACCACCACGTCTGGAACCCGCGGTGCCATGCGCAACGGGCACAGCGCAATAGCGGAGATACTGCCCGCGGCCAACCGCGGCATATCGGCGAACATTCGCGCGCCTGCGCCGGCGTCGGCGACGATGCCGAATCCCACCAGCCCTTTTCCGTTCGCCAGTTGCACCGGCAGTGGGCGGAAGCCGAAGGCCGCCGCAGCGGCGGGACAAGACAGACCGTCGGGTTCCAACAGAACCGACTCGCCGTGCCGCGCCTTCATTAGCGCCTGGCAATACCGGTGACCGCGCACGGGCTCGAACGCGATGAAAGCGCCATCCGCCTGGCCAGGCTTCAGCAGGAAGACGGCAACCGGATCGGTACCGTCGCCAAGAAAATCTCGAAGCAAAGATCCGTGCGTGGTCATCTGCGTCACCCTGTCTGAGTAAAGGAACACATCACACAAACACCTCGAAGAGGTACGTGAGGCAGTAATACCCGCCGACCAGAACAAAGATCACCCCTGTGATGCGGCGGGCCCAAACTTCAAACCGGGTCAGGACGTTGAACATCCTGCCGACCGCGTTTACTCCGATGGCCAAGGCGATCGCGAACGCGAATACGGGGATGGCAGTCCCGATTCCGTAAACGGACGGCAAAAACACGCTCGATCCGGATTTCACTGCAAGGGGAATCAGGCTCCCAAAAAACAGCGCTGCGGATGTCGGACAAAACGACAATGCGAACACCAGACCGAGCAGGCCCCCACCCCAGATGCCCCATCGCTCCGCTCGGGCATGCAAGCCGTTACCGATCCTGCCTCCGCGTGACGGAAGACGAATCAGGTCGAGCAGAAATACGCCCGCAAGGATGAGCGCCGGCCCGAGGATCTGATTCATTCGTTCCTGAAGAATCAGCGACACGCCTGGCGCGGTCAGCAGACTCGCTACCATCAGGATCCCCAGGACCAGATAGGCCAGACTCCGGCCAGCCGTGTAGACTAAGCCAGTCAGTAGAACCCGCCGGGGACTCGCGATGCCACGAGAGATGAAGGACATCGCCGCGACATTGGTGGCCAGGGGGCAGGGACTGATCGAGGTCAGAAAGCCCAGCCAAAGCGCGGAACCGAAAGCCGTGCCCATGTCGTCCATCACAGTCGGGCGAGGTAACCTCGCACCTCCTTGTCGACATACGCCTGGAACTGGGCCTTGTCGCCAACGAGTTCCCAGACATCGTTGAGAATCTTGTAGGACTGCTGCTTGCCGTTTGCGATGTGTACCAATACGACAGACTTCGTGAAGAGTTGGTAGTCCTTTACGAAGTGCCTGTTCACCGGCAACTGAACGTTCACGACCCGCCACTCAAGACGGCCCCGGTCGAGGTCGTTCCTAAAGTGATTCAGGATGGCGTCGCGCGAATAAGCCTCGATCGTCTTGCAGGTAGTGCATCTTACGGTTACATGAAAGTAATACGCGATGATCCTTGACGGAGCCGCCGCCAGCGCCTGTGCAGTTTGGGCCTGCGTCTGAACCTCGGGTTTCTTGGCGCCGCCGGCGATCAGGTAGACCGTGCTGGTGGCGAAAAAGACCAACAGTAAAAGAAGGATCGCTCGTTTCGAGGTCATGTCATTCCTCGCTTTCCGCATCCGCCAGTCCGGGATGCGAGAACATCAGGTCCGATGCTCCGTTGCATGTGCATTTCAGTCTCACATTCATGTGGGTGTGTTTTGCGCGGCAGAATCCGTGGATCTAGCGAAGATTCACGAGTTCCCACTGCTCCTTTACGTTGGTTTCGATGACCTCGCCGACGCAGTCGAAGAAACGCAGCACACAGGGCATCTTCAGGCGGTAGTACACCTGAAGACCGCGTTTCTCGTCCTGGATGATCCCGGCGCCCTTGAGTACTGATAAATGCTTGGAAACGGTAGACATGTCGGCTCCGATCATCTCCGTCAGCTCGCAGACGCAACGTTCTTTCCGGGCGAGCTCCTCCACGATCAAGAGCCGGGAGGGATGGGCCAATGCCTTGAAAACGTTAGCTCTGGTCGTCAGACGAGCCTGCGTTTTAGAGTCCATCACAATTCGATTCTAACACTATTTGGCAAACTAGCCAAGTAAAATGGCGAAACAAGCTTTTGCTGCGCAGTGGCTGGCACATCTAGCTCTAGCCAGCCTCTCGGCTGCCGTAGGCGCCTTCTCCCAGGAACACCATAACGCGGGCGTGAATCTTGTCCCGCAGTCGCCGAAAGGCATTCAGGCGCTCCTCACCAACTTCTGTAAACGCTGCGGGATCCTCGAAAGGCCAATGAAGCCTTTCCGGAGTTCCGGAGAACGCCGGGCATTCTTCGCGGGCCCTGTCACAGACGGTGATCACGAAATCGAAGGTCTGCCCGTCAAACTCCAGCAGCGGCTTCGATCGCTGGCCCGAAATGTCGATACCCAACTCCCGCATGACCGCCACTGCCTCCGCGCGCACCTGAGTGGGGTGCGTACCCGCTGAGAAGACGTCAAACCGATCGTCCGCCTCGTGGCGGATCAACCCCTCGGCCATCTGGCTTCGGGCAGAGTTGCCCGTGCAGACAATCAACACTCTCTGTCTCTCCACCAGTCCGCTCCCAGTAGTGGGCTCTATCCGGCTGTGGCCGCCTGTTCCCGGACGAACGCCTTTACCCGTTCGTGAATCTGGTCGCGAATGCGGCGAAAAGCAGACAGCCTTTCCGCGTCGCTACCCTCGACCGCCGGCCGATTCCATTACCATATCCCCTAGCAGCCCGTGGTAATAGTCGGATCGCCAGGTCGAAAACATGTGACGTTGGAAATGTTCTGAACGTCTATATGCCATGGCGATGGGAACCCGGCAGAAACG
>JAJPJX010000047.1 GCA_021324015.1 Solibacteraceae bacterium
CGTTTCTGCCGGGTTCCCATCGCCATGGCATATAGACGTTCAGAACATTTCCAACGTCACATGTTTTCGACCTGGCGATCCGACTATTACCACGGGCTGCTAGGGGAGAGTCGCCTTGCACATGCACCCCCACCCGCCGCGCGGTTGCGCCTAAGCGCGCAACTGTTCCAACCGCGCGATCGCCTCACGCACCTTCTCCGGCACGCGCTGGGTTTTTCCTGTTGAATAGTCCACGGTAACCATCGCGGAGTTCGCTTCAGCCACGATTTCCCGCAGGTAACGACTGACAATACGGTGCTCCATCCGGAAGCTGGAATTTCCCACGCTGGTGACGCGCGTTCCGACAGCCACCGTGTCCGGGTACTTGAGTGGCCGGCGGTAATGACAGGTTAAGCTCGCCAAAATCGGTCCCAGGCCGCGCGGCGGCATTTCCGGCAAAAGGTCGATGCGACGCAAGTACTCTACACGAGCGGTCTCACACCACCGAAGGTAGGCCACATTATTCACATGCCCAAAGGAATCCTCATCGCCCCATAGGACGGAAACCTCGGTTATGATCGGGAATTCCGCGAGTAGCGGTGAGTCGTCAAAGGAGTTCTCAGCACGCGCAGCGTCCATGGTTCTCATGTTAGGGGATCATGGCGTCTGGTCCAAGGGATGAAGTCATTGGAAAACGGCTCTTCTAAAATGCGGGCCCACGCCCGCGTAGAATCGCGGCCGGTGCCCAAAGCCCGGCGTGGCCCGCGAACGGCGGCCGGCAGGTACAATCTTCGCTGACGCTTCTATTTTGAAGTCGCAGCCCTTGTGATGAGATACTTGATAGGTTTCACAATAGGTTTCACAGTCTCCCTCCTGGCGGCTTCGGGCCTGTTGGCGCAGCCCGCCGACCCGCGCAACATAAAGTCTGGGTGGGTAATCCCCGACGAGGGTTATTCGGACCAGCCCTATATCGTGAAGACCGGCGATGGTGCGTGGCTGTGCGTCATCACCACCGGGCCGGGGGTTGAGGGCGCCGGCGGCCAGCACGTGGTGACCCGGCGTAGCACCGACCAGGGCCGGACCTGGTCCGAACCTGTCGCGCTCGAGCCCTCCGGCGGGCCCGAATCCTCATACGCGGTGCTATTGAAAACTCCCTACGGGCGCGTCTACGCCTTCTACAACCACAACACGGATAATGTGCGGCAAGTCATCGCGGACAAGCCGGCTTACCCGGACGGCTTCTGCAGGAGGGTGGATAGCCTGGGACATTTCGTCTTCAAGTACAGCGACGATAACGGGCGCACGTGGTCGCCGCGGCGGTATGACGTCCCCATGCGCGATTTCGAAATCGACCGGCACAATCCGTACGGCGGCAAGCTCAAATTCTTCTGGAACGTAGGCCGCGCTTTCACCTACCGCGGCGCGGGATACGTCCCTCTACATAAGGTGGGCGGCTTCGGCGAAGGCTTCTTCACCTCCTCCGAAGGCGTACTGCTGCGGAGTGACAACATCCTGACGGAACGCGATCCTGACAAGGTCCGCTGGCGGACACTCCCCGATGGCGACGTGGGTTTGCGCGCTCCGGCGGGCGGAGGGCCGATAGCGGAGGAGCAGAGTTTCTCCGTCTTGAGCGACGGCTCGATCTTCTGCGTCTATCGCACGATCGACGGCTACCCTGCTTGCAGCTACAGCCGCGATGGCGGACACACTTGGGAGCCGCCTCAGTACATGCGATACGACGATGGCCGGTTGATGAAACACCCGCGCGCGGCCAACTTCGCATGGCGGTGCGAAAACGGCAAGTTCATTTACTGGTTTCATAATCATGGCGGGCGGTTCATCAGAGAGCATCCGCGCCGGCGGACGATGGCTTACGAAGATCGGAATCCGGTGTGGTTGGCGGGAGGCGTGGAAGCCGACTCGCCCCACGGCAAAATCATCCGTTGGTCGCAGCCGGAGATTGCGCTGTACGACGACGATCCGCTCATTCGCATAAGCTATCCGGACCTGGTGGAGGACGGCGGCAAGTACTTTCTTACGGAGACCCAAAAGGACATCGCCCGGGTCCATGAAATCGCCCCGGCACTGTTGCAGGGGATGTGGAATCAGTTCGAGGCCAGAGGTGTGCCGAGGCAAGGGTTGGTCCTGGAACTGGCTGGCAGTTTCCCCCGCACGGTCGAGGCTCCCGAACTGCCCCCTTTCAGCAGGCGCTCCACGCGCTCCGACTACGGCAAAGAGGATCTGAACAACGGCTTTTCGCTTGCCTTGTGGGTCCGTCTGGATTCGCTGAAACCGGATCAGTGGCTCGTGGACACCCGTACCGGTGACGGCAGGGGTTACGCAATGCGCACAACGGACAACCGGGCGGCCGAAATCATTCTCAATGACGGGCGAAGTGAGAGCCGCTGGGCTTCCGATCCGGGAACTCTTGTGGAGGGCAAGATCCAGCACATTGTGGCCATTGTCGATGGCGGGCCGAAGATCATCAGCTTCGTCACCGACGGCAAGCTCAACGACGGAGGCGATGTGCGCCAGTTTGGCTGGGGGCGCTTTAGCCCGAATCTGAAAACGGCCGCGGGAGCGGCGGAAATGCGAATCGGCTCAAACCTCGACGGGCAAGTGCTCAGCGTGCGCCTCTACAACCGGTACCTGCACACCTCCGAAGCAATCGCCGCCTTCCGCGCGGGGCCGTAACGGCCTGCGGTGCTCATCCGCTCTGCAACGGGTATCGCGCGATCAAGCCAGTTGCGGCTGTCCCGGATCGCGTCTGATCCACCGGAAAGCAGGAATCGAGTTTTTCCAGAAGAACTTCTCGGCCGCAGGCCGTCCTATGGCCATGGTGTACGCCTTCAGGATCTCAAGAGCTTGTTTGTTTCGGCCGGCATACACGATGAAATCCGGGCCGAAGATATCCCAAATGAAATCCAGCACCGGCTTGTAGACAGCCGGATCGAACGGCGACTGCGGGTTGGCCCGTGTGAGTCCGGAAACCTTCGCATAGGCGTTTCGTTTTCTGAGTTCCCTGAGGTTGTGCGAGTAAGTCTTCAGGACCTGCGGATCCGTGGGAAGCGGGAGCGCTTGCAGGTGGCCCAGCACGATCCGTAAGTCAGGCACCTTGTCGGCCAGGGCCAAGGTGGCCTCGATGAGGTCCAGCCGCGGGTTGGCCACCTCCAGGGTCAGGCCCGTGCGGGCGAACGCCTTCATGTTCTCGATGACCTCCGGTTTGTGGACCGCCGTAACCAGGTCCTGGCCCTTCCAGACGTTGCCGTAGCGGATGCCCAGGAACAGCTTGTTGCGATGATATCGTTCCAGGCACTCTTGGAATTCGCATTTCGCCGGGTCGAGATTGCCCACCGTGCCGACGATCATCGGTTCCTTTTCGATCATCATCAGGACCCAAAGATTATCCTCGACCCAGGGGCTGCATTCGACCTCGATGCCGCCGACAATCCCGAGCGGCGCCGCCGACTCGCGATAGTCGCTGGGCAAAAACGGACGCGCATTCGGCGTAAAGGGAAACGGCGCGCCCTGTGGCCGGGTCGGGTCATACAGATGGAAATGCGTGTCGATGATGGGAATGGGGTTGTCTTCCGCCCGAAGGAAGGGCGCTGCGGTTGTGGCCGCGGCGAGCACCGCTCTGCGGGTCATCTTGTTGGGATCGATCATCCAGCGTGACTCCTTGTCCGTTTCTGAATTCTACTTCACCGGAAGGCCTGTTCAGGCGGATCCCCGAATCCGGGCCGCGTCTCATCTTCGTTACCCTCTTCGCAGCAGCCAGGTCCTGCGAAGGCTCAGCGGAAGATCGACCATAGGATCACCGTACACACGAACAGCACGCCGGCCCAGATGCGGTAATCCGTGCCTCCCAGACTCTGTTCCCCGGCGGAAGCGAACACGTTGCTCTCGACTTTGTACGCGGGTGGCGGTGCCGTCAGAAGGCTGATCACAACCATCGTGATCGCTGCAACGAACCACACCAGGATCGAACGGTGGAGGAAGGAGGCCAGGTAGGGGTGCGCCACGAGCCTCCAGCCGAGCGTCTGGTCGAGGAACAGGAACAAGCCCAGGCCGAAACCTGCCGCGCCTCCGGCAATTGCCCCGGCAGTGTTCCCGCGTTTCCAGAGCAGGCCCACGAAGATCACCGCTCCCAGAGGCACGCCTAGATACGCCGAGAGCATCTGCAGGTAATGCCAGATGGTGACCGAGAGTCCGACCAAAGGAGCTGCCAGCACGCCCAGCACGGCCATCAGCACGGTGATCCTGCGCCCGATGACAACCTGGTCCTGATCAGAAAGTCCGGGTTTCCAGCGCATGAAAAAGTCGCGGACCACGAGCGTGGCGCTGGCGTTGTAGCAGGCGCTCATCGAGGACATCAGAATGGCGATGAGGCCGGCCAGCACCAACCCGCGAAGCCCGATGGGGAGCAAGCCGCTGACGAGGCGCGGATAGACCATGTCGGCCTTCGGGAGATTCGGATAAAGGGCATGTGCGATCACGCCCGGCAGCACCAGTATGAACGGAATGAGCAGTTTCAGGAAGCCCGCGAAGATGGCGCCCTTCTGGCCCTGGTCCACGGAGCGTGCGCCCAGGACGCGCTGCACGTTGGTCTGGTCCATACACCAGTAGAACATTCCGCCAAACAGGTTCCCTATGAGGAAGCCTGTGATGGGAAGCTCCGAATCCAGCGGCTTCACCATATGGATGAGCCCCGGATCGACGCGTGCGGTCAGCCCACTCCATCCGCCAACGGTCACAAGGCCGGTGATGGCAAGGACGATGCTGCTGACGATCAGCCACGTCCCCTGCACCATGTCTGCGTAGACTACCGCCCGCAGGCCGCCCTTCATCGTATACAGGGCCGTGAAAATGGAGAGGCCGATCATGACCGCCATCTGGTTCCAACCAAAGAGCAGAACCAGGAGCAGCGAACCTGCCCACAGATCGATGGCGTTCTTGGTGAACACGTTCATCACCAGCAGATTGCCGGAAAGGAAGGCCCGCAGTCCCCATCCGAAGCGGCGCTCCAGAAATTCGGGGATGGTGTAGATTCTGCTGCGGAGATAGAGGGGGGTGAATAGCGAGGCGAGAATGATGAGACACCAGGCGGCCATCCATTCAAATCCACCGGTGACCATACCGACGCGGTATCCGTCGCCCGCCAGGCCGACCACATGCTCGGCCGAGATATTGGAGGCCAATAGCGACATGCCGATAAACGGCCACCGCAGGTCACGCCCGGCCAAGAAGTACTCGGCGTCGGTTTGCTTCTTGCCCGCCGCACGCAGAACCGCGCCAACAACGAGTGCCAGACTGATGACGATGATGACCGAATCGAGGATGCCCAACACGCACGGGACTCCCTTCCGACAGCGAGTTCGTGTTCCCTCCAATTCCATTCGTTCAGCAGGGCGACGCGAATGGACAAGGCTACACCGAGTTCTTTCTCCCCACACTTCCTCATCCCAGCGAAAAGGAGTACAGCGTTGCTGCATGCAGCTCGAAACGGAGGCGCACTGGCCGGCCCGCGGCGGCTTTCCGTACCGGTTTGCGCCAGGCGACGGCCGCGTCATGGAGCGTGCCGGTGGCTGGCAGGCTCTCGCCCGCTACCCGCTCGCCCTCCAGGATCTTCGCCACCACCGACCCGCCCGGCGCATCCGCGCTGATGCGCAGGGCCGCTCCCTCCCAGGCCATCGGCCGCGTGAACAGCCAGCCCGCCGCGGGCGCCTCCATACCCGCGAAGCCATCCGGGCGCAGGCGCGCCAGGTTCAGGAAGCCGTCCCGCCAGTCGGTATGCTTGCCGTTGTTGCCGCCATAGTAAAGCCGCAACTCGCCGTTGTGCGCAACCGGGTAGGCGGCGGCGTAGATGCAGCCGCTGTCCACCGCTCCCAGGGCGCCGCGTGGGATCAGCGGGCTGCCGGGCAGGATGCGCTCCCAACGCACGGTATCCCGGCTCCACGCCAGTTCGCAGTCCACCGTGTCGTTGTGCGGATCGCTCCGGTCGATCCGGTCTCCGCGGTTCAGCAACATGAGCAGTCCCAGGTAGGCGTCCGCGTAGGGGAACGCGATCATCGTGTAGGTCTGCCGCAGAGGCTCCGACGGGGCATGCCGCAGCACCTCCTCGGCCCTGGTCCAGTGCAGGAAGTCCGGGCTTTCCGTGCGCGCCACCAGGCGTGTGCGTTCCCGGTTGTCGAAGTTGCGCGTGATACCGACGTAACGCTCCAGAGACGGCGCCCAGAAGGTGTTGTTGTGGCAATCGCCCCGGCTGGCGATCTCCGGACAGGCGATGGGCTCGCCCCAATGCACGCCGTCCGCTGAGAAGGCGACACACATCGAGTTTCCGGGGCGGCTGAAGAAGATTTTATAGCGCCGCGCCGGGTCTGCGTCGCGCAGGTCTTTCCACACACCCGATCCGTGTGGCCGCCAGAGGCTCGGAGCTGGCCGGTTGCGCAGCAGGATGTTGTTGCGCATCGACCCGTTATATTCCACCAGCCCCAGTTCCGGCTTCTCCCACGCCAGGCCGTCGTGCGACGTGGCATAGCAGACGCCCATCTCCGGTTCACGCTGCGGGACCGACGCGTAGTCGGTCGTTGCGCGGCGGTCGCGCGGCACCATTTCGTGCTTTTGATAGTGCAGGAACGGGTTGTACCAGCACTTGAAGATGCGTTCCTGCTCGTCGAACATCACGTTTGCGTAGAGGTTGTCGAAGCGCACCTCCCAGGGCTTGTCCTCGCCGAACAAGGGATTGCCGGAGTGCTTTTGCACGGCGCCGATCTTCAGCGCGGCTCCCTCGGCGCGTTCCACCAGGCCGGGCTCCAGCAGCAGGCGCTTGGCGGGATTCCAGAAGCCCTCTGCCCGGCCGCGCGGATGCGCCAGCATGGCGGCAGATCCAAGACGCAAAAATTCACGGCGCTGCATACAAACAGGCCATCCGAACGTGACCGCCTGTGCGCGCCAGGCTACCAGAGAAACTTCAAGCTCATCTGTCCGATGCGCGGATCGCGCGCGCTCGTCACATATCCGAAGTTGCCGCTGGTGAAACTCCCCACTGGGTTATTGAACTGGGTGTGATTGAACAGGTTGAAGAACTCCGCCCGGAACAGCAGTTCCATGCCCTCACGAATGGCGGTTCTCTTGTGCAGCCCGAAATCCCAGTTGTTCAGTCCCGGACCGTGGAAGAACGCCCGGTTCGTATTTCCAAAGCCGCCTAGCGGTCCGGAAGCAAAGGCACTCGGATTAAAGTACTCGTGCGCCTTACCGGTAGGACCGGGGAGCCTCGCATCCTGGATCACCACTTGGCCGACAATGTTTGGAACATCCGTGCCGGACGATCCTATCAGCGAGACATCATTACTCTGGGAAAGGAACACCGGAAAACCGGTGGTGAACCTGGTGATGCCGTTCAACGTCCAGCCTTGCGTCAGGCGCTTGGGCAGCGACCGAACGCGGTCGAACGGAAGTTCGTAGGCATAACTGACCACGAAGTTGTGCGTCATGTCGAACTGCGCCAGCGACTTGCTCAAGGCGTAGTTCGAAAAGTTCATCTTGGAGCCGTAGGCGGAAGAATTCGTAAGCGCCTTGCCGTAGGTGTAGGACGCCAGAAACGTGAAGTCCGAAGCCTTCCGCTCCAGGCTCGCCTGGAACGAGTTGTAGGTGGAGTTGGCCGTGTTGATCTCGTAGGAGTTGCTCCCGAAGTCGTTCCCAAAAGGAGAGCGCGTCCCCACCACCACGCTGCCGTCCGGTCGCGTGAACGTGCTGTTCTCACCGTGCGGCCCGCACTGTGCCGTCCCCGCCTGCACGCCGGAACCGCGCAGGCTCATACAAAGAGCGGCGTTGCCCGGGTTGGATTCCACCTGTGTCAGCAGCCGGTGGCCCTGCGTGGCCACGTAGCCCAGCGACATGACCATGCTGGAGCTGAGCTGCCGCTGGATCACCAGGTTGTAATGCTCCGCATAAGGCTGCCGGTTCTGATACCAGTAGCCCGGAGAGCCGCTGATTGGCAGGAACAGCGAGTAATCCAGCGTCTTGTTCTTGGGGTCTCCGGGGATGGGGTTGTAATACGGAAAATGCGTTCCTTGAGAACTGCCATCCGAGCGGCTCAGGAAGGGCGTCTGCATGATCGGGGGCTGAATGGAAACCCAATACTGGCCGTACGGCGCGTCGGCGACTTCGTCAAACATGGTCAGGTCTTCGATAGCCGTGTAGTAAATCCCGTAAGCCGCCCGGATGCTGGTTTTGCCCGGGCCGCCCAGCAGCTTGCCGAGGAACCCGCCGGAAAAATTCGGTGAGTAAGCCAATCCGACGCGCGGATCGAATTCCTTGTAATCCGTGGGCGCCAGCGTGCGTGCCACTTTTCCGGTTCCGTTGGGAGAAGTCGGATCACCCGGCACCAGCCAGCCTTTCGGCGCGGTGGGGAACACAGTCGATTGGACCCCCGGAATCAGGGTTTCGATTCTGTCCTGGGTGTCGTACCATGGCATGCTGGCTTCCCAGCGGAGGCCAAGATTGATGGTCAGATTCGGCCGGATTCGGATCGAATCCTGGCCATACACCGCGCCGTATTTTGTGCGCGTGTCCATATATTGCAAGGCTTCCTGAACGTAGTTGGCGGGAGCGCCCAACAGGAAATCGGCGAAATCGTTTCCGGTCTCCGATCCGTCAAAAGTAAAGTTGCCGTTGACGCTGTCGGAGGTATTTCGGTCGGCGACCCGTATGTATCGGAACTCACCGCCAAATTTCAGCGAGTGGCGTCCCCGGATCTTCGAAAAACCGTCCGAAAAATGCCAGTTGTCGTCCGGGGTATACCGCTGTGCGGCGTTGCCAAAGGCGAAGTTGTTGAAATACAGCGTCGGCACGCCCTCCAGCGCCTGCGGATACTGAAAGGTTATTCCCGGCGATGGGCCTTCCACAAAGCCCAAATCGCTCAGTTTGATGTTGCGGCCCTCTGTGGCCACATTGGTCTTCGTCCCCATGCGCATGTAGCTGAGCCGGACCTCGTTGACGGCAGTCGGACCGAACACGTGGATATTGCTGACCACCCCCTCCTGGGCGCGCGTGGGCGTCAGGACCGGGAAGCCGGGCACATTGTGCGGGAAGGGGTTGGTCACCGTCGAATCATCAAACATGTAATACAAGGACCAGTTCCCCGTGAGCTTGTTGAGAAAATCCACCCGCTGGCCCGCCTTGTCGTCAATCACGCGGTTGTTCTGGCCCGCGGTCGTGAGGATGTCCGCACCTGTGTTGGGCAGCGGGATGTATTTCATCAGCGGGTTGGTCGTGGGAGCAAAGGCGCGCTGCGGGATGATGTCGCCGGGAAACACGCAATTCAATGTGCTGTTGCAACCCGCGAAGCCGTACGGTTCTCCGTTGGTCACCGTATAGCCGAGCCGGGAGGAAAGCACCTGTGCCCAATAAGGTCCGTTCACGGCGGCGCCGGTGAACGCGTTGGGGACGCCGGAGAAGTCTCCGGAACGCTCGGGCGCCGTCGGAAGCAGGATCGAGCCGGTCGAGATGCCGCGCACCTCCCGCGTACCTTGGTAGTCGGTAAACCAGAACAACTTGTCCTTGAGGAACGGACCGCCCACCGCGTAGCCGAACTGGTTGCGCTTGAAGACGCCTTTCGCCGGGTCGAAGAAGTTGCGGGAATCCATCTTGTCATTGCGCAGGAACTCAAACGCCGTACCGTGGAAACCGTTGGTCCCGGATTTCGTGATGGCGTTCATGATGGCCCCGCTGAAACGGCCGTATTCGGCGTCAAAGCTGTTGGTGATGAGCCGGAACTCGGCCACCGAATCGAGATTCGGGATCAGGGCGGTTCCCATGTTGCGTCCTTCGTTCACGTCGCCGCCGTTGACCAGGAAGGCATTGGCGGCTTCCCGCTGCCCGTTGACGGAGATGTTCCCCGCCGCCAGTTCGCCGGAGACAGGCCGGTCCTGCGAGATGGTCCCCGAGCTGATCGGCGCCACGCCGGGTTGCAGACCGAGCAGATCGATGTAGCTGCGGCCATTGAGAGGAAGCGCCAGGAGTTTCCTTTGTTCCACCACTTGACCGAGCTGCGTGTTGGTCGATTCCACTTGCACCGGTGAGGCACTCACCTCCACCTGTTGCTCGATCGCTCCGACCTGCAATACGACATCCACCCGGCGCTGCTCGTTCACCGTCAGAACGATGCCGCTTTCGACAAATTTCTGAAAGCCGGACAGAGCCGCTTCCACCCGGTACCGCCCCACGGGCAGAGCCAGAATGCGAAATTCTCCCAGAGTATTTGTCCTGGTTGTCTGGCGAAGGTTGGTGTCAAGGTTCGTGGCGACCACTACAACGCCTGGCAGCAAGGCCCCGGTGGAATCGGTCGCCGTGCCCAGAATCGACCCCGTCACATCGGCTTGCAGAACCGACGCGAGCAAAAGGCCCAGCAGGAACAGAATTACCGGATGTAGCCCATGATTGGCTCTCATGTTCGTTAACCTCCAGACAGAAGATAGTCGGGCCGGAGTCTTGCTGCGGCTCCCAGGGCCGTCGCCGTTCTCCGCCGTGTCCGTCCCCCCGTTGGCGCCGGGTATCTACCCGATGTTGGTTAAGCCATAATCTCCGAAGCGCCCACTTAAGTCAAGATTTTTGTGGTTGGGTGCAGGTTATGAATCGCGATTCCCGGCGAGCGGGCCGTGTGCTACATTAAGCCACGCGACGTCAGGAGGCAGCATGCTTCGTAGGAGCTTTCTGCATCATGCCGGCGTGGCCGCACCCGCTTTGCTTGCGGCCCAGCAGCAGCGGACGTTAGATCCTCGCTTGGCCGAACTCACTCCCCGGCCGAAACCAGCCATCGCCCTGAATCACCTCGGCTTCCTGCCGAAGGCTCGCAAATGCGTGCTCTACCGGCTCTCCGGGGGCGCTGAGCCGCGGGAATTCATGATGCGCGAGATCGGCAGCGGTCCGCCGTTTCGCGTCACTCGCCCTTTAAAACGGGTCCCGTCGGATCTCGGCGACTGCATGTCCGGCGACTTCACGGACGTCGAGCGCGAGGGCATGTACCAGATCACCATCGCCGGCGAGATTTCGGTTCCGTTCTTCATCCGTCCGGACGTGTGGCGGCGGACGCTGCCGAAGGCTTTCAGTTTCTACCCGCAGAAGCGTTGCGGGACCGCAGTGCCGAATGTCCATCCGCTCTGTCACATGGACGATGCCCGCCGGCGCGACAACGGGCAGCATATCGATATGACCGGCGGATGGCACGACGCCGGCGACCTGCGGAAGTGGATGACATCCGCGCTCCTCAGCGGCACGGCCCTGTCGCACATGGTACGCAACCTCGGGGATGCCTGGGATCTCGCCGGGTCGGGCCTTGGCCCCGTGCTGGACGAGATCAAGTGGGGCAACCGCTACTGGCGGAAGATGCAGGACATCGACGGACGCATCTTCAATGACGTCGCTGGGGGCGTGCGTGGCGACAACAGCGACAATCACTGGACCGACAACCAGATCGGCAATGAAGACGACCGCTACATCAACCCATCGAAACCCAACATCGTGCAAGCCCAGTTCGTCACGGTGCAGGCGCTGCTGTCCCAGATCTATCGCAGCGCGGATCCGGAGTACGCGCGGCAGTGTGTCCCGGCGGCGCTGCGCTGCTGGAACGCGAACACGCCCGGGAGCGACGCGTTAGGGCTGGGTTGGTGGGTGCTGGCGGCCGTCGAAATGTACCGCGCCGCCGGCGACATACGGTGGGCGGAGCAGGCCGCGAGCCTTGCCGGCCGGCTGGTCGCTTTGCAGAACCGGGATTTCACCGGAGAACAGAAGCTGGTACGCGGCTTCTGGCGCACTTCTTCCGACGACCGGTCTCCCTTGCTGCACCACTGCTTCCCCGGAATTCCGGCCATCGCCTTGATGGAAGCGGCCAAGGCGCTGCCGGATCACACCGACGCCCGCCGTTGGCGCGATTCCGTGCGACTCTATCTCGACGAGTACGTGCTGCCGCTGACCAGCCGCAACGCATACCGCATCATGCCCTTCGGCATCTTCAACGGTTCGCCATCGGCGGAGAAGTATCGCCCTCTGGCCGGCGGCCTGACTTACCGCTACTTCATGCCGGTCGCGCGCGGGGCCCACGGTCTGACTTCGCATTTCGAGAGCTTCGCGGCCATGCTCGCCACGGCCGGCCGGGCGTTCCAGAACAAGGAATATACGGATCTGGCATACCGGCAACTCGAGTGGATCATGGGCGCAAATCCCTTTGGAGCCTGCCTGATGACCGGCGAAGGAATGCGGAACCCGTATCCACACTCGCGCTACGAGGGCCTGGCGGTGGGCGCCATCATGAACGGCATGGGCGGCAATGAGAACGACGAACCCGTGCTCGACACCGAATACGGCTTCGACTGGCATACCACCGAATACTGGCAGCCACACAATGCCTGGTATCTCTGGACCCATTCGGTCCTGGAAGGCCGCTGGGCGTAGGCGGCATGCGTGAACCATCTGCCGCATCGGCGGGTGCGTGATGACTTATGACTAATGAAATCTCACGAAGATCGGTTGTCAAGACGTTAGCGCTCGGCGCCGCGGCACGGGCAGTGACGCGTGGCGAACCCCTCCCCAAGAACGCTCTTCCCCGCTGGCGCGGCTTCAATCTCCTCTACCTGTTCCAGGCGAGGGTCCGGAAAGAAGGACCGGTCGAGGTTCCTGAAGACGACTTCCAGATGATCGCGGACCTGGGCTTCGATTTCGTCCGCATTCCAATGGATTACTGGTTTTGGGTGGACTCGGATTGGAGAAAAACGGGCCGCCCGAGCGCAGGTGATGTTCTGAAGGTGAAAGAGACCGGGCTGGGCCCTATCGACCGAATCGTCGAGTTGGGCCGCAAGCACGGCCTTCACGTGAACTTGAACTTTCATCGCGCGCCGGGGTTTTGTGTCAATAGCGCCGAACTTGAGCCTTTCGTTCTATGGCGCGACAAGGAGGCCGAGGACGCTTTTGTGTTCCACTGGGACCTCTTTGCGAAGCGCTACAAAGACATCAATCCCAATGAGCTGAGCTTCAACCTGCTGAACGAGGCTCCCCGGCCGCGACCCGGCTATATGACACGCGAGGACTACCGGCGCGTGATGACGCGGGCCATCGACAAGATCCGGGAGACCAGCCCGGACCGCACCATCATCATCGACGGGCTCGCCACGGGCAACCAGGTGGTCTACGAAATGATGCCCACGGGCGTGGCCCAGAGCGTTCACGCCTATACTCCCGCCGAAGTCAGCCATTACCACGCCGGCTGGGTGGACAAGCGCCTGGACTTCCCGCACCCGCTCTGGCCCGCGGTGAAGCGCGACGGCTCCGGGCTGGTGACCCGCGATACGCTGGATGCTCTTTACGAGCCGTGGGGCTGGCTCGTCCGCCAGGGCATCGGCGTGCACTGCGGGGAGGCGGGCGCCTTCAACAAGACGCCGCATGATTCGTTCCTGAAGTGGATGTGCGATGTGCTGGACATCCTGAAATCGCACAGCATCGGCTGGGCGCTGTGGAATTTTCGCGGGTCCTTCGGGGTGCTGGATTCGGGACGCGAGGACTGCGCCTACGAGGATTGGCACGGCCACAAGCTGGATCGCAAGCTGTTGACGCTGTTGCAATATCACTAACGAGCAGGCCGCCGGTGGGCGGCCGGAGGAGTACGCATGGAACGTAGGGGCTTTCTCCTGTTTGCGCCGGCGGCTGTGTCCGCGGCGAAGGGCTGGCAGGAGCGGCCGCTTCCGCCGGCATTGCGGGCGGAGCAGGAGCGCCTCGAGACCCTCAGGCCTACGCCCCAGCCTGCGATCGCCATGAACCACCTCGGATTTTTGCCCGAGGGGCGAAAGACCGTGATCTACCGCTTGACAGGCGGGGCGGCGCCGGCGGAGTGCACGGTGCGCGACATCGGCGGGCCGCGCGAGCCTTTCCAGCTCCGGCTTCCGCTGAAGAAGGTCACGAGCGATCTCGGAGACTGCCTGGTAGGCGACTTCAGCCGCTTGAAACGCGAGGCCATGTACCAGGTGACCGTCGCCGGCGAGCGCTCGGTGCCGTTTTTCATCCGGCCCGACGTCTGGCGCCGCACGCTGCCTAAGGCGGTCAGCTATTTTCGCGCCCAGCGATGCGGGGTGGCTGTGCCGAATTACCATCCCGCCTGCCACCTCGACGATGCGCGCCGACGGGATAACGGCAAGTACGTCGAAACCACCGGCGGCTGGCACGATGCCGGCGACCTGAGAAAGTGGCTCCACAACACACTCTATGGTGGCTTCGGGCTGATGTACCTGGCGCGGAACCTCGGAGAGACATGGGACCTCGCCGGTTCGGGGCTGGCGCCGTTATTGGAAGAGATGCGCTGGGGCAACCGGTACTTCCTCAAGATGCAGGACACCGACGGTCTGGTCTGGTCGGATGTGGGCGGAGGCGTCAACGACGACAATAGCGACAACCACTGGACCGACAATCGCATCGGCAACGACGATGACCGCTACCTGAATCCGTACAAGATCGGCAACAACCAGGCCATGTTCACCGGGCTTCAGGCGGTGGTCGCGCAGATCTTTCGCCCCAGCGATCCCGTCTACGCGCAATCCTGCCTGGAAGCCGGCATCCGCTGCTGGGTGGCCGCCGGCGGAAAGGACAGGTGCTGGCCGGTTTCGACCCTGTGCGAGAGTACCCGGGAACTGAGTTGGTGGATCATCGCCGCGGTGGAGCTGCACCGCGCGGCCGGCAAGGACATTTACCGCGCCACGGCCGAGTATCTGGGCGATCAGTTGCTTTCGCGGCAGGTGACCGGCTT
The DNA here is from genome assembly GCA_021324015.1 of Solibacteraceae bacterium. Taxonomy (GTDB): domain Bacteria; phylum Acidobacteriota; class Terriglobia; order Bryobacterales; family Bryobacteraceae; genus JAJPJX01. Next base: position 14,768 of record JAJPJX010000047.1, read on the forward strand.
CGTTGGCGCCCAGAAGCAGATCCGGGGCTTCTGGCGCGCCTCGGGCGGCGCCTCCGTCCCGTATCTGAATGGATTAACGCCGTTCGCA
>JAJPJX010000115.1 GCA_021324015.1 Solibacteraceae bacterium
AAGCCATGGCACGATGCCCCTGCCGCCGTCCGATTCAGGCATATATCAAGTGATCTGTTTTGGATTGGCCGCCTGGAAAACAGCTACTACTGCCACGGGCTGCTAGCGCCTTGGACCCGGTCACGCAGGCGGAAGTCCTGGAATTGTTCGCGCGGCTGAACCAGCGGCTGCACATGGCCATTCTGTTCATTTCCCACGACCTCCGCTCGCTCGCCGCGCTATGCCATCGGGTTGCCGTTCTCTACCAGGGCGAGATTGTGGAGTGCGGCGAGACAGCCCGGATCTTCACGGCGCCCTCCCATGCCTTCACCCGTCAACTGCTGGCTCCGATCCACTCTTGTGTCCCGACCGCGTCCTACGCTCACCAATAAACCTTGGCTCCGAACTGGAAGATGCGCATGGGCTGCCGCAAACTGCGGATCTCGCCCACGCGCGGCGCATCCGGGACGATCGAATCGTTGCTCACCCAGCTCAGACCGTTGGGGGCCGCGAACTGGGGCGTGTTGAAGGCGTTGAAGGCTTCGGCGCGGAACTGGATGCGCCCGGCTTCACCCAGTTTCGGAATGTACCAGTTCTTTCCCAGCGACAGGTCGAACGTGTGAATTCCTGGGGAAATCAGCGCGTCCGGAGCCGCGCTTCCGTAATGGCAGAGTTCCGGGTGTGTGGGGATATTGCAGTCCGTGCGGCGGAATGCCGTTGGGTCGTACCACAACTGGCGGGTGGCAGAACCGCCCAGCCGTCCGTCGGCGACGCGGTCGGGATAGACCGGGCCGCCCGTGTTAAGGTTGCCGCCGGAAAGACTGAACGGGAACCCGGTGTGCAGGGTAATGATGCCGCTGGTCTGCCATCCGCCGAAGACTCCCTTCACGACCCCGGTCGAATGCCGGAAGATCGGCAGATCGTAAACGTAGTTGAGCACCGCATTGTGCGTGACGTCGAAGCCGTAGCGCCCACGGTTGGCCCGCCGGTTGAGCGGATCCTGGTACAGGGATTGCACATCGCCGGCCGGGTCGTTGCGTCCGTAGCCTTCGCCCAACGCCTTACTGAACGTGTACGCCAGGCCCATGGTCAGTCCGTTGCTGTATCGTTTCTCCGCCTGTACCTGGAGTCCGTTGTAATTGGCGTTCGCGAAGCTGTCCAGGTAGCGAATCGTACCCAGAAGGCGTGGCGCGTTGCCCTCACCCTGGCTGATGTAAGCCTGATACGGCCGGCGGCCGTTTACGTCTGTATTCGATGAAGGACTCGGCTGATTGAAATTGCTAATGGTGTTATCCAGGTGCACGGTTTGGCTGCCCACGTAGCCCACCGTAAGAAAAATCTTGGCCGGCAGTGCCCGCTGGATGTCAAAGCTCCACTGCGTCACAGTGCTGGCCTTGTTGTCCGGGGAGAAAGCCAGCACGTTCGTGCGCGCCGCTGTCGTGCCTTGCCCGGGGAACGGATTGTCCAGGGTCAGAATCTGCGATCCCGGCGTGAACGCGCGGGTGGACAGATTGTAGTTCAGGCCGGCATAGCTGTAAGCGATGTTTCCGACCGCTCGATCCACGCCCGCCCACTGATTGGTCCCGGAGAACGGCGGTTGCAGGTCCAGGATGGTCATGTTGTTCATCTGCTGCACGTTCACGAACCACCCGGCGCCCGCGCGGATCACCCATTTGTCTGTGGCGCGGTAGGCCAAGCCTACCCGCGGCATGAAATAACGGTTGTCCGAACCATAGAAATCGTAGTTCTGGCCAGGCGTCGGAACGACGGTGGGGTATTGCTTCCCGTCCGATCCCGTGCTCAGGATGCCCAGTTCCAGAGAGCGCCACTTACGATTCACATCGTGCGGCACCTGGAAGAAGTCCCAGCGCAGGCCCATGTTGATGGTCAGCTTGTGCCCCGCTTTCCACTCGTCCTGGAAATAGGCGCCCCAGCGGTTCTGGCGCGGCGCGGTCCAGGTGAGGCCTTCCGCGCTGGAGGTCGCCGTCGGATAGCCCATCAGCCAGCCCGCCACGTTGAATCCGCCGTAGCAGCAGCTCATGTTGCCTAATGGCACATTGGCGGCTGCCCGGTCCAGGCCGTAGCGGGCGTACTCGAAGCCGGTTTTGAAGCTGTGGTTTCCTTTCATGAACGAGTAGTTATCGTCAAACGTATAGCTCCCGTTCAGATCCACGCGCGCGCCGGAGTCACCGGGGATGATATTGCTGATAGTAGGAATACCTGTCTCCAACGGGCTGAACGGCCGGTTGTTGGCGGTGGAGACCCGGAACTGGCCGATGCCCAGGGAATCCACATTGAAGTTGGTATAGGTGCGCGGATTCACTTGGTCGCTGTTCACTTTGTTGAAGCCGACACGAAATTCGTTCAGCACCGTGGGGCTGAAGATATGCAGATATTGAAAGGCCACGTTGTAGTCCCACAGGTGCAGAGTGTACGAAAAGGCCGGGTAGAGGTTGCCCACATCGTACTGGCCAATCTGCGATCCCAGGCGGCCGAAGATACGGTCCTTACCGCTGAAAATGTGATCGATGCGCGCGAAATACTGGTTCTGGTACAAGGTATTCGGCACGGTCTTGATCGTGTTGACATCCAGGATGTCGGTGGGGTTGAACTGGGGCAAGGGCACGTACTGGTTAATCAGGTTCAACGCATTCTTGTTGATGCGGCTGGGTGGGATGATATTGGTGATTTTGCCCGTGGCGTCGGTAAAGGGCAGCCCGCTGGTCGGATCATAAATGACAATCGGCGCCCGCACCGGCTTGCCATTGACGATCGCCGGCGACAGCAGGGCGGAAAAATCGCCGTTTCGGAACGCTTGCGGGAAGAACTGCGTTCCGGTGGCCTGCTGCACGCTCTCCTGGGTCTGCCGCGTGCCTTCGTAGTTGAAACTCCAGAAGGTTTTGTCCTTTCCGTGGTACTTGGGCAAGATAACCGGTCCGGCCAGCCAGGTGCCAAATTGGTTGCGACGGAGCCGGTTCTTCTTTTGCTGCGGTGCGCCCGCCGGAAGCTGGAAGTTCAAGAAATAGTCTTTGGCGTCGGCGGCGTCGTTCCGCAGAAATTCGTAAACCGTTCCATGGAAATCATTGCCCCCGGATTTCAGCGCCACCTGGACGATGGCTCCATTGTTCATGCCGTATTCGGCGGAGTAGGAGCCCGTTTGCACCTTCACTTCCTCGATGGCGTCGATTGAGGGGGTCAAGTACACCGTATTGACCAGAGGCTCGCTGGCGATCACGCCATCCAGCGTCACTCGCTGGTTGGCGTCCCTCTGGCCATTCGCGCTCACCTGCATGGCGCCTGGATAGAAGCCAACAATTCCGCCGACTGAGCCGGAGGTGGATTGCGCATTCATGCCCATGCGGGTCCCGAATTGCACGCCGGGCGTCAGCACGGTCAGGCTCGCGAAATTGCGGTTGAGCACCGGCAACTCTACCACCCTGGTATGCTCGACCGTCTGCCCCAGCGCGGCGTCATCGGTCTTCAACTCCACGCCGGTGGCCACCACTTCCACCTTGTCGGAGGCCGCGCCGACCTCAAGCTGGAAGTCCACGCGGGCCTTCTGCTGCAACGCCACCGTGATGCCGGTCTTGGTCTGGGTCTTGAATCCCTGCACCTCGGCGGTCACCGTATAATCGCCGATTTCAATGAGGGGAAAGGAATAGTTCCCGGAGTTGTCCGTGGTCGCGATGCGCTTCTCGCCCGTGGCAACGCGCAACAGGGTGACTTTGGCGCCGGGAATCACCGCACCGGTCGCATCCTCAACCGTTCCAAGAACTTCCGTGGAAGTTGTCTGCGCGGCAGCCACCGCCGCGAAGATTAAAACAGAAAAAAGGCTACGCCGTACAGCACGTACGTTCATGGGGACCTGGCCTCCCGAAGAGAAATTGAGCGCCCTCTATGGGCTCTCAGCAGGGTGCAGTATACACCAGACGGCCATCGTTTGTTCCTGAAAGTTAGAATTTTTCTTTTGTCGAGAGGCGCGTTCCGTGGTACCAGGCATCACTTACGTCCCTGGCGCAACACGCCAAAAGAGGCAACTTACTTATTCCCAATGAATTCTGAGCGGTACTTCCGGCCCCGCCTTCAGTGATATTGAGCCAACTTCTCCACCTCGCGCCGAATCTGCTCGACGATCTCAGAAGGCGGCTCCGCATTGAACGGCCCGCCGTCGCCGCAATCGATGTCGGCGAAGCCGGCCATACGCGCCGCCGCCACCACGGCGGAGTAATTGTACGCCCGCTCCTCCATGAAGCGAATGCGCTCGAAGCCGGCCAACTGGCTCTCGATCTCTCGCGCAGTGTCCATATCGCCCCGGCGATACGCATTGTTCAGTTCGTCCGAAGCGCCGGCGAACAGAGTGGCCACCCCGGAGGTGTGTCCACGGGCGCCCTGCGCGATGCCGTCCAAACAGCAGTCGCCGCCCCCCCACATGGCGACTCCACGGCTGCCCAGAATATCCGCCACGGGACGCACATCACCCGCCCCGGTTCCAATCTTGACGCCCTCGACCCAGTCGCAGTCCCGCGCCACCCGAGCCAGGGCGTCGCGTTGCGTGCTGCTGCGCAAGTACAGAAAGAACCGCGCGCCGTGCCGCCGGCCCTGTTCGTTACAGAATTCCAACAAGTCCCGGTAGATGCCCCCCGGATTGGCGATACCGTTCACCGGAAGCAGCAGGAAGGCATCCGGATGGCGCGCCAGCCGCATCTGCGCTTCGAGCAGTTCGGCGGCCGACCGTAGCGGGTTGGGCACGATGCCGCTCACCACGACGGCGCGCTCCCCGGCGGCCTGGCACAGTTCGTTTACCAGGCGCAGTTGCTCCCCGGCCGTGAGGTGATGAATCAGGCTGCCTCCCCCGAAACCCAGCACACGCGGCCGCCCGCCGTCCAGACGGTTGCGGGCGATGAGGTACTCCGCATTCTTACGAAACGATGAGTGACTTGGCGCGCCATGGTGAAAAGGCACGACGGGATACGCCACCACGGTGTTCCAATCGACAGGCGTGCGATCTGCGAACGAGTCCATAATCGACCAGATCCAGTGTCCAGGGTCATGCCCTGCGTGTCAAGCCGCGATGCACTGTGGCGTTCGTCCCGAAACCGCCGCTCAGGCAGCAGACGGATGGCCACGCCACGCTTCCCCGGGTCCGAGCACGGCACTATAATGCAGGTGCGGAAGGGAGGAGACGGTCATGAACCTCTTAACCCTGAGTTTCGCGGTTCTCCTCATCCTCGAACCCGGCATTGTGGTTCCCGACGATCTGGAGAACACATTCCAAAACCTCAAAGAAGCAGAAGCCAGGAAGGATGCCGCCCAGGTTGCCAAACTGGCGGTGAAAACATGTGCGCTGGCGCGCCAGGTGATGTCGGAGCCCGCTCCGGAAAGTGCAGATGAAAAGGACGCCTGGAGTACGCACGTGGCCTATGCGCGTGAAATCGAGGCGTACACGGAATACGCGTTGGCTAACACCGCGCTCCAGGCCACACCCGCGGACACGGTGGTACTGCTAACCACGCTCGAGCAACAAAATCCGAAAAGTAAGTATCTCGACGAAGCTTACGGCCGGTACTTCGTCGCCCTAAACCAGGCGGGCGCGGCCTCGAAGATCCCGGCCGTTGCCGAAAAGGCGCTCACGCACTTCCCGGACAACGAGGACCTGCTGCTGGTGCTGGCCGATGAGTCCATGACCCGCCAGCAGAGCGACCGCGCGCTCACCCACTCCGAGCGTTTGATCACTGTGCTCAACCGGCACCCGAAGCCGGAAAACATTTCTGCCGCCGACTGGCAGCGCAAGCGCAGCGCGATGCTGGGCCGCGCTCACTGGATCGCCGGCCTGGTGCACAGCGAGAAGAGCCAATACTACGAGGCAGACAAGGATTTGCGCGCGGCCCTGCCTCTCATCCAGGGCAACGACGCCATGTTGGCGCCCGCTTTGTACTACCTGGGAGTGGCAAACTATCAGCTCGGCAAGACGATCATCAACAAGGCGCAGGTGCTGGAAGCCGCGAAATTCAGCCAGCAGGCCGCCGCCATCAAGAGTCCGTTTTCGCAGCAGGCCTGGCACAACGCCATGGTAATGAAGGACGAAGCTGCGAAGATGCGGTAGCCGGCGCACGCGGCCGGAAGGTGGATTCCGGGCCGCGCGTCTGGAGGTCCCGAGTCCCGTTAGAAGTTGATCTTGGCGGCCACCATGACGCGCCGGGGCGTGCCCGCCTGGCTCGTGATCATGCCAAAGGTGCGATCGAGCAGAGCGCCATCCGGCATGCCGGCGTTCATATGATTGAACAGGTTCTGCGCTTCGAAACGCAACTGCAATTGGCGCTTCTCGCTCATCAGCGGGAACTCCTTGAGCACCGACATATCCCATTGGGTAAAGCCGGGACCACGCCAGTTCGGGAACGTACTGGGCACGTCGCCGATTTCGAATCCCTGCGGCAGGCGGAAAGCGCTCGGGTTGATGTAATACTGGAAACCCGAAGAGCCCTGCAAAGCCGCGTGGCCGTCGGTGGTCATGCCGAACTGCTGTCCGGATACGATAACCGGCCGCGTGGTGCGACCCTGGCCGATGTTGTACCACTGGCTGCCGAGCCCTCCCACGCCGCCGCTGGGCGTCCAGACCATCACGGGTTGGCCGCTGCGCAGAGTTGTCGTGCCGGCCAGGCGCCATCCGCCGATCAGGCCGTTCAGCACCGCAGCCCCGGATCCCTGCGGGCTGCCGAGATACCGGCGGCCCTTGCCCACCGGGATATCCCACGAGTAGTTGAACAGGGCCCGGTGGGTGATATCGGTGGTGGCCACGCCGTAAATGTCCTTTAGCCCCAGACCGGCCTGCGGGAACGCCTGCTGGCTGGGACCTTGCGAGTACTGGTTGTCGATGCCGCCCACGTCCTGGAGCATCTTCGAGAAAGTGTAGTTGAACAGGAAGCTGAAGCCCTGCCCGAAGCGATGCTGAGCCTGGAAATAGCCGGCATAGTAATTCGAGGTTCCCAGCGGCTCACCCATGGTCCAGGTCTCGAACCAGAAAGGCTCCTGGGAGTACATGCGGCCGAATGGCAGGGTAGCCGGGCCTGTTCCCAGGGTGGGCGCGATCTGACCGTAGATCGGGTTGGGCACCGGAGTGTTGAGAGTGTTTCCGTAGGGTCCCAGAATGTGGTAGGCATCGGGCAGAATATGCTCGCCCCTTCCCAGCCAGAACGGGAGGTCGCGTCCCAGATTGGCGTTGAAGTTGACTTCCAGGACCCACGATTTGTTGCCCGAGCCGACTTCCCGCTGGACACCGAACTGAACCACGTGCTCGTAGCCGGGGTACTGATTCCACGCATTCGCGATGAACCAATTGCCGACCAGGCTGTTGTTCAGGGCCGTGACGTCGCGCGAAACGAACGGGCTGGGTACGTAGCCCACGCCGCCCGGCATGGGCTGGTTGAAGGTGATCGGGAAAGTCAGGCCGTTGTCCGGTGTGCCGCCCTGGAGGAAGCGGGCGAAGTCGCCGTAACCGACGTTCCAGGGCGCCCCGTTCAGGAAGGAGCCGCCGGTAGTGGTCAGCCAGTTGATACCGTACCCGGCGCGCAACACGGTCTTGGGCAGAATTTGCCAGGCGATGCCGGCCCTGGGGGCGAAGTGATCGTGAAACGCCTCTTGTGCCACGCGGCCGGGGTACTCCTTGGAACCCAGAATCGCCACCCGGCCCAACTCGTAGCCGTTGGTGAGCCAGGCGGGCTGCGAAGCATTGGTCACCCCCGCGGCCTGCTCCACCTGTGCCCAACTCCAGCCCGGGTCCGGCGTCACGGGCCAGTGGTAGTTCTGGTCCCAGTAAATCTGGCGGTTGTAGCGCTCCGTGCGCGGCGGCTCGTAATCGTACCGCACGCCCAGGTTCAGGGTGATCGTCTTGGTCAGCTTGATATCGTCCTGGACGTAGGCGCCGTGGTAGGTCTGAAGCGATGCCGGCCCCGCCAGTTGCGTGCCATCGCCCCAGATCGCGTCGCCCAACAGGAAACTGGCGAATCCGGAGCCGGTGGTGGGTGTATCGAAATACTGCGAGGTCACGCTGCGCTGCGTGGACATCTCCACCAGGCCCCCCGTGGTGGTGTTGGCGTAATAGCGCCGATGTTCGTAGCCGATTTTCAGCGTATGCTTGCCCCACAGCTTTTGCAGGGAGACCGTACCGCTGTAATTGGTTTCGTGATCGTCGTTGGCGCTGCCGCCGCCGAGGGTCGCGATGGTGTCGCCGGTGCCGATGCTGGGCACCCGATCCTTGGTGGTGCCCAGAAGGTTCAGCATCTGCTGCTGCAATCCCCAGTTGGAGGAATCCGCGATCACGGAACTTCCGTTCAGGCTGACCAGGCGGACAGCGCCCACCCGCAAGCTCAACACGGTCGTCGGCGTCAGCGTATAGGAGTGTTCGGCGGAGATGGTTTTTGCGTCCACGGACCCGACGCTCGCGGCCTGCATCGGCGAAAGCCAGCGGGGGGTCGCCGAATTGGAATAGTACTCGATGAACGAGAAGTGAGTAGTCTGTTTGGCGCTCCAGTTCTGGTCCAGGCGCCCGGTCCAACGGTCGTTATTGCTGGTATTGGTGGTGGAGCCAATATAGTTCTGATCATGGCTCGATCCCGGCATGGCCGGCCGGTTGGGCTCGGGGTAGAAACCCATGTAGATCTTGGACAGCGGGTTGAAGCGGCTCTGCGGGATCTTGTTCCCGGGGAAGGGCTGCCGCACGACGCGCCCGTTGGAGTCCGTCTGCCCGGTCAGGGGGTCGAAAATCCGTACCGGCTGGCCCTGGTCGATCAGGCTTTGAGAAAAATCTCCCTGCCGTTCCAGGTCGGTTGGCACTCCTGCCGTGACGGCGTTGCTGCCCTCGCTATGGCGGGTGCCTTCGTAATTCAGAAAGAAGAAAGTCTTGTCGCGCCCCCGGTAGACCTTGGGGATCCACACCGGACCGCCCACCGCGAACCCGAAGACGTTGTCGTGGAAAACGCCTTTGGGTTGACCGAAAAAGTTCGAGTTCCAGTCGTTCGCATTGAGCTTGTCGTTTCGGAAAAATTCGTACAACGAACCGTGGAAGTCGTTGGTGCCGGAGCGGGTCACCAGGGTGACGGCGCCGCCCGAAAGCCGGCCATATTCGGCGGAAAGCCCGTTGGTGAGCACCTTGAACTCGCCCACCGCCTCCATTCCGGGCACGGACGGCGGAATATCGTGCAGGTAGCCCGTGGTCACGGGAGTTCCGTCTACGAAATACTCGGCCTGTGCGGTGCGCCCGCCATTGATGCGGAAATCGGAACTGTAGCCTTCGTTCTCCGAATTCACGCTGTTCACATTGGGCGTGAGCAGGGCGAAGGCCAGCGGGTTCCGGTCATATTGGGGAAGCTCCGAAATGCGCCGGTTGTCGATCACCAGGCCGGACTCCACGTCGGTGGAGCGCAGCAGGGGCGCCTCGCCGCTGACCGTGACATGCTCGGATTGGGAGCCGACCTCCATCATCAGGTCGAGCGCAATGCGGTCGCCGACGCGCAGCACGATGCCGCTGCGCTCCAGGTTCTTCATGCCCGCGGATTCGGCCGTTACTTTGTACCTGCCGGGGATCAGGTTGGGAACCGAATAAAACCCTTCCGCGTTGGATTGGGTGGTGCGCGCTACGTTCGTGTCGGTGTCGACCACGGTGATGCTGGCGCCGGGAATCACCGCGCCGCTGGCGTCTTTTACCTGGCCGCTGATGGTGGCCGTTCCGCTTTGAGCAAAAAGCGCGGCCGCCAAAATCGCCTCAATCGTAGTCCAGAAAAATACCCGTTGAAGCAAGGTAACTACCTCCCTGTGTGGAATTGCAATATGCCAGCATCCACAGGAAAGTCAACAGGTCTTTAGGCCTATTTGTCCGGAGATATCAGTGTGAATTCCGGAAATGGCGCCCTAACTGCGTGGCTTAGTACATCCATTCGTAAATACAGTGACGTATTGTGAAGACCCAAACGGTGACGTAATCTGATACTCTTGCATCAGAGGAACCGCGTCTCTGATGCCGAGAAAA
>JAJPJX010000059.1 GCA_021324015.1 Solibacteraceae bacterium
ACCGGGGGCGGCTCTCTCAAAGTGCTCCCATTCGTCGCAGTCAAACAGCTTGTCAGCCAGGTAATTCAGTCGTCGCTCTGCCCACAGATTCTGCTATAGAGCCGTGAATCCGAACTGAACACGTTGATCGCCACGGATGTTCTGGCGGAAGGTTTGAACCTTCAGGATTGCGACAAGATCGTCAACTACGATCTCCATTGGAACCCGGTGCGCCTGATTCAGCGCTTCGGACGAATCGACCGCATCGGCAGCGATCACGATGTGGTCTACGGTTTCAATTTCCTTCCCGAAGTTGGGATCGAAAGCAACTTGGGTCTGCGGCAGCGGCTCCACAATCGCATCCAGGAAATCCACGACACCATTGGTGAGGATTCGGCCATACTGGATCGCACCGAGCAACTGAACGAAGAGGCGATGTACGCCATCTACGACAAGAAATCGCTCGGGTCTGAATCGCTGGAGTACGAAGACGAAGAGGACATCCTGGATCTGAACGAAGCGGAAGAAATCCTGCGCCAGTTGAAGAACGATGATCCCGCTGAATACGACCGAATCGCAAACCTTCGGGACGGCATTCGCACGGGAAAGGCGTCGGACCAGAAGGGCGGATTCGTTTTCTGCCAAGCGGGGCGATACCAACAGTTGTTCCTGGTGAACGAAACGGGCGAAGTGGTTTCGAGGGACATCCCCAAGGTGTTGGGAGCGATCAAGTGTAGCGCTGACGCTCCGGGGCACGCTCTGCCGAACGGCTACAACTCATCCGTGATGCGGGTGAAAAGGATCTTCGATGAAGAAGTGAAACAGCGCCAGTCGGAGCGCCAACACACACTTTCGTTGACGGTCGGACAGCGTTATGTGATGCGGGAATTGGGAGTGTTGTTCCGGGTGTCCGGGGACGAAGATCAGAAGGGCCAGATCACGCTTTTGGAAAAGGCGTTCCGCAACCCGCTCACGAAGGCGCTCCAGCGGGAATTGAATCAGATTCGCCGAAACGGGATGATCGGTGCCGCTCTGCTGAAGGCGCTCACCCGGCTTTACGACCAGCACAATCTTCGAGACTGGCTTGACCGGACCAGCGGCCAGCCGGATGACGAAGAGTATCCGAGGGTCGTGTGCAGCGAGGCTTTGATGTGACTAAGATCGAGGTAGTTGATTTTCAGGCGACACAACCTGATGGGAAGGGTCATTTGTTGCTCGGGAACGGTTTCAGCCGCGCGGTGCGGAATGATATTTTCTCGTATGAAGCTCTGTTTCAAAGCGCCGACTTCAGCAGCTTGGGTACTGCGAAAACGGCATTCGACCCTTTACAAACAACCGACTTCGAATCAATTGATGGCGGCCCGAACACACTCCCCTGCGCTAGCGGTCGGCTTTTTCGACGCGAGTTCAGCGAATGTTTGGGGATAGCCGTTTTCCTGTGCCCCCCGTGCAGGAGACGACTTAACGAGACGGGCGGGAACAATACGGGAACATTGAAGGGGCGAAAACAGCCCATATTGGCCTAGGTAGTCCCAAACGGAATCACCGCAACCCTCTGGTACAACGCACCTTGCACTGACTGTAAAGAACTTGCTCTAGTCGATAAGCGGCCCTGAAAAGGCTGGCGTCGGCGGTTCGATTCCGTCCCTGGCCACCAACTCAAAACAAAGCACTTAGAGGCAATCTCTCGCAGTTCGAAAGTGGCTCGAAATTTTGAACTGCGTCCAAGTGACGTCCGAAACGGAAATCACGCGCGGAAAGGTGTCTCCAAAGGAGCTTCTGGACACCTTGTGGCAGGCGTGGGGCGGCGAATTAATGTCGTCTTCTCTTCTCTGCGTGTTCCGGTTAGCCTCGACGAAGTCCGAGCTGCTTTTTCTAAACTTGCCTGACACTCGCGACCGGCCCGGGTTTTCGACACTGCCAATCTGAGCCTGGTGAGTCGCCGGATCATCCTTGAGGGCCTCGGTGGATTTCTGAGTGCCGGCACCGGAGGCCCCTCAAGCGGCCAGATATTCCAAAAATGTCTCCCGCCACCGGCGCTGCTCTTCCACTCCCGGCAGCGCCTCGGGCAGTTCCTCGAGCCCCGGCATTCCAGCGGTTCGCCGCTTGGCGATCACGCCGGGATTGTAGGAAAGCAGTTGGCAGGCCGAATAGCCCGTCTCCCGCAGGAAGCGGGCCGCGGCGCGGAGGTTCCGGTCCGTAGTGGTGATCCCAGGAATCAAGGGCATTCGCGGCACGAGTTTGCTCCTGGCGGTGGCCGCCAGTTGCCGGAAGTTCCGGAGGATTGCCGCGTTCGGCCGGCCAGTGTACTTCCAGTGATCGGCCGGATCCAACAGCTTCACGTCGAAGTAAATCAAGTCCGCGTAGGGGAGCACCTGCTGCGTGAAGGCGGCCGCATCGTAGAGCCCGCAGGTCTGGACTGCCGTGTGAATCCCGACGCGTTTCAGCTCTTCGAGGACGCCGCTTAAGTACTCGATGTGCATCGCCGGTTCTCCTCCGGAAAAGGTGGCTCCTCCTCCGGAGACATCGAAAAACGGCCGGTCGCGCAGGATCAGCTCGACTAACTGGCCGGGCGGATAGTACGTGCCGATCATCCGCAGCGCCGCCGGCGGACACGCCTCCGCGCAGTCTCCGCACGCCGTGCAGGCCTCCCGGTTCACTCTCTGCGCGGCGTCCGGACAGATGGCGCCGGCGCCGCAAGCCCTGGCGCAACTTTCGCAATGGATGCACAGTTCGGAGTGGAACCCGATTTCCGGGCCTTCGCTCTGGCACTCCGGGTTGTGGCACCAGATGCAGGCGAGCGGACAGCCCTTGAAAAAGACGGTTGTGCGGATTCCCGGCCCGTCGTCCAGCGAAAAGCGCCGGATATTGGCGATGAGCGGGCGGCCGGCACTCATACAGCCCTGGTTGCAATGAGTTGCAGGCGCCGCGCCATATACGCGAGCTTGTACAGGTAGTTGAGGTTGCCTTCGAGCCTCACCTCCTGCCGCAGCATGGAGCCCAGGATATCCGCCTTCGGGGCTAATAGAAGGTTCCGCAAGGCCTTCGGGTTCTGAAACGTGATGATGATGTTCGGCTGGGCATCTTTCCGGCGGTGGGGCCAGACTTCCAGCCGGTCGTGCCGGAAAATGGCCGTCACCACCATGCTGTCATCCGCGGTCCGGAACACGTAACAGGCGTCGAACCGTTTGATGTTTTCCCGGTATCGGGCGTTAAAGAACAGCACCGCCGCCATCAGGTCGAGCAGCAAGGTCAGGAATCCTTCGGCCACTTCCGACTCGAGGCACTCGCGGAACTTCTCCACCAGTTTGTCGGCCACAAGGTTGGACCCAAGTTCGAGAGGATGCGTCATAATCTTGATTCCTCAGTTGCCGGGGAGCATGGACTTCGCGCGCTCGGGAAATGCCACGGCTGAGCCGGTACGCAGGTCGTACGCGGTCCGGGTGATGATCTCCTCCTTCATGGCATCGTTCAGGTCTTTGAAGTAGGCGGAATATCCCGAGACGCGCACCAGCAACTCCGGGTAGTTCTCCGGATGCGCTTTGGCGTCGAGCAGCATCTCGTAGGACATGATATTGAACTGGATCTGGATGCCGCCGCACTGGAAATAGGCCTCGATGGCCTGGCTGAACCGCTTCAGATCATCCTGGTCCTGGATGGCCGGATATTTCAGATTGAAGGCCTCCCCGCCGGGGATCTGGAGAGCGTCGAGCGAGGCCACGCCCAGGAGGCAACCCGCCAGGTCCGCTGCCGCCTGCGAAACCGGCGTGATCCCGCTCGCAAAGACGCGCCCGGCTTTCCGGCCGTTTGGCAGCGCGCCGGCGAGCTTGCCTTGTCCGGCATGGTTGGTCATGGTCCAGTAAGCCGGCCGGTATCTTCCTCCGCGATAGTTCACATGCCGCTGGTAGGTCTCATACAGGAACGCGACCAGGTTCCGGGAGTTTTTGACCGCCACCGGATCGTCTGTGCCGTACTTGGGCGTCCGGTAGAGCAGATACGCGTGCAATTCTTCCGCTCCTGCGAAGTCTTTCCCGAGGGCTTCGATGATCTGGGGTAGCGTGTACTTCCGCTCGAGAAAGACGGCCTTCTCGATGGCGCTGATCGAATCCACTGTGTCGGCGAAGCCTATGTGGGTGGCGCCCGAGGAATTGTAGAGAGCGCCGCCGAAGATCAGGTCTCTGCCCGCGTCCATGGGACCTTCGAAAAGCCCGGAAAGCAGTGGCGTGGGCAGGCACTCCTGGTGCGTCCTGCCCAGGCATTCGTTCAGTTCGATGGCCTGCTCGATCAGCCACCCGAGTTGGCCGGTGAACGCCTTCCAAAAGTCCTCAAATGAGCGGAAGGATGCCGGATCGCCTGTCTGCGGGCCGATTTGTTCCTCGCCGGTGACCGGGCGCTTGCCGTTATACAAGGTGAGTTCGAGTACCGCGGGCAGGTTGAACAGGATGGAACTCGAAGAGTCGTAGCTGCGCCCGGAAGCCGACAGCTCCACGCAGCCGATCACGGAGTAGTCTCGGGCGTGGCGCGTGGGAATTCCTTGGTTCTCCAGGGTGGCGATAGCGGCTACGTCGTTATAAAAGGCCGGCACCGCCTTGGTATTCGCCACCACCTCCGCCACGCGGTCGCGGTACTCCCTCGGGTTGACCTGGTAGTGATAGCGGGCATTCAGGCTGGGGTCGCGGGTTTTCAGCAGTTCGGTCACGCGCAGCATGAGATACGTCAGGTCGTTCACCGCGTCCTGGCCGTTCTCGTCCACCCCGCCGACCGTCACGGCCGGCACGGTTCCGGCACCGCCAAACAGCTCCTCCGCCGTCTCCGGCACCAGGTTCGTGTTGTCGTTCAGCTTCAGCCACAGGCAACCCAGCAGTTCGAGGGCCTCCTGCACAGCCAAGGATCCGGAGTCGATGTCGCGCCGGTAGTAGGGATACAGGATCTGATCCAGCCGCCCTGGGCTGACGGCCATGTTGATGTTCTCGGCGTGTACCGCAATATGCAGGATCCAGATGGCATTCAGCGCCTCCCGAAAACTGCTCGCCGGGTTGGCCGGCACGCGGCTGCACACCTCCGCCATCCGGAC
The DNA here is from genome assembly GCA_021324015.1 of Solibacteraceae bacterium. Lineage (GTDB taxonomy): Bacteria > Acidobacteriota > Terriglobia > Bryobacterales > Bryobacteraceae > JAJPJX01. The sequence goes on from JAJPJX010000059.1 coordinate 5,054, forward strand.
GAAGTTTGCCTTGCGGGCCGGGTTGGCTTCCTGTTCCGCCAGTTCCGCCGCCTTCCGGCTCAGATTGCCCGCATAGTTGACAATCCCCTGGAGCGCGATCCGGACCGCTTGCCAGAACTCGGCCTGCCGTGCCTCCTCGGCGGAGAGCGTCCCTTTTCCGCGGACCGCGGCTTCACGGGCCGCCGCCTCGGCCATGATGGCGTTCAGCCCCTTCTCGAGTCCCAGCCGGTAACACGGCACCGTGTGCGACACCGCTCCGGCTTTGCCGGCCAGGAAAAACACGATGCGCTCAAATAGCCGCATGGACGGGGGATTGTGGCACCGGGTTCGGGTCGTCTCCAGGACGTTGCGCTCCATCCAGTAGGGAAAGATGCGCAGATTCAGCTCCTCGGCGTCCTCGGGGGAGATGCGCTGCGGATTCTTCTCCCGTGTGCTCATGGTGTCCAGTTCCGGCCAGATCGTCAGGCCGGTCAGTTCCGGATAGACCGGAGCGCCGAATGGCTTGGACGTGGTGGTGCCGGCCAAAAGGCTGTCATCGAAGAAGAGGGGCGCCTTATTGGAGAGGAAATAATGCATCGCCCTCGCACGGCGCAGTTCGGCCGATTCTTCGGGCACGGAGAAATCCCGCAGGTATTCCGTGACGTACTTGGCCCGCTCGATGCAGACCTGTGCCCTGGCGCGCAGGCATTGCGTGCGCAGTTCTCCCAAAGACCCCAAGGTTTCTAAAGTATAGTCCACGAGCTGAATATCCGATAAAGTCACCGCCGGCGAAGCGACCGAGGCCATCACACACCTCCCTTGCTGGCAAGGATCATACTCTTGCACGAATTATGATGCAAGCAGATCTTTTTAGCGGTTTAATCCGCGAAGCCGTAGCATCCTGGAGCCATGTTTCGGCAGCCTGGCACGAAATTCCCCGTCATATTCCCCCAGGTCCGTGTGACTCCAGACGTCCCGCACGGCCTGTTTTCCCCGGATACTCAGGTCCCGCCAGCGGGCCGCGACATCGGCTTCGCTCTCGCCGCGGTTGAACAGGGCGGCCGCTTTGCTGCCGTCCGCCAGGTCCTTCGCCCAGACCTCCGTGTCGCCTGATTTCCATACCGGAGCGCCCTGCCTGCCCAGCACGTCCTGGTTGATGTCGATGACCTCGTCGTTCGTCAGCAGGTCTAGGGTGAAATCGTCGAGCTTGGTCATGTCGCCGCCGAAAACCAGCGGGGCCGCCAGGATGCTCCACAGTGTGACATAGCTGTACTGCTCGTCCGCGGTGAGTGGCGTGGGTTGCAGTTTCCTGTGCCAGAGGATCTGGCCAATCAGCAGGTTGTCCGGATCATTCCATCCGCCGGGCCCCGCCCACTTCTCCTTGCCGGCCTGCGAGAAGCCGACTTCGGACACGCGTTCCCAGAGCCCCGCTTTCGCGCTCCCTACGTCGCCCGTGGTCCGCCAGAAATTCCCGCCGGCCCGGCGCCCCCACTCCCAAACGTTGGCCAGTCCGTACTGGCATAGGTTATACACGAAATCCCGGTCGAGTTTCTCCAGCGCCGCGTGCATCGCCAGGTAGGGCTTTTCATTCTCTTCCACGCTGTTCCGGTCTTTGATCAGTTTCCGGTAGGAACAGAGGTCGTACTTCAGAAAATCGAATCCCCACCTGGCGAACTGCCGGGCATCCTGCTCTTCGTGGCCGTAGCTGGCCTCATAGCCCGCGCAGGTTAGCGGCCCCGGTCCGATATAGATGCCGATCTTGAGGCCCTTCGAGTGAACATAGTCGCACAGCGCCTTCATGTCTGGGAATTTTTTGTTCGGGAGCAGATTGCCCTCCCCGTCGCGGGCTGCTCCGCCGACCTCCGGGTCCGGGGAGCCCGGTTTTACGTTCCACCCGTCATCGATGTTGATGTAGCTGTAGCCGTGCTGGATGAGGCCGCTCGAGACCATGGCGTCGGCCTGGGCGCGCACCAGTTGGTCGCTGATCTGCGCGTACGCCATGTACCAGGTGCTCCAGCCCATCGGAGGCGTGAGCGCCAGTGTGTCGCCCGAGACAATCCGGAACGCACGCTCGGCCGTTCCGTGCGAATTCCTGGCGCGCAGCGTGACGGTGTACTCACCCCGCTCGGGGCTCGTACCCGTGATCCGCCCGGTATTCGAATCCAGTTTCAGGCTCCGCGGCAGGCCCCTGGCGGAGAACTTCATCGGGCGCGGTCCCGTGGCGGGAATGGTGTAGAGAAACGGCCTCGCGGGGTGAACCCCATAGACTTTTGGCCCGTTGATGCGCGGCGCATCCGCCGCGGGCGCCACGGTGGCAAATATCAGAAGACACCAGATCCGTTTCATATTGCTCCTGTTTGCGGTATGCTGCCGAGTTGCGACCGCTGGCAAGCGGGCTATTGCTCGGCCTGCAGTTCGATCGCGGCGGCGCGCCACGGTTCGGCTAGCGTTACCCGGAGGCCCTGTGCCGCCAGTTCCTGCTGCTGCATGACCGGGCCCGGTTTGCCGTCGATGCTCACGCGATACGCAGCGCCGGGTTCGAGCCCGTGCAGCCGCAAGAGCTCCTCCGCCCCGCTCTCGCCGAGGCGGTAAGCCATCACCACGCTGCGCTTGCGGTCCGGCGCCACGTACTGCAGCACCATCCACCCGGCGGGGTCCTGGTTGGCCGGCGGTGGCGTCAGGTGATACACATCCGCGCCCATGATGATCGGGCGCAGGCGCTTGTAGAGCGCGACGTTTTCCGCCGCACGCGTTTTCATCCCGGCATTCCAGTCGAAGACCCGGCTGGAGATGCCGTACTGGCCGTTCATCGGCACCCGGAACATAAAATCCCACCAGCCGGCCGGCTTCGACAGATCCACCTGACCCCGAGAGGTATCGCCCACCATCCAGTGATTGCAGACTTCCGGCGCGAACTCCATGGTGCAGCCGTATGCCAGTTGCACGGAAGGGAGCGGCTCCACCACGTCGGAGAGCCAGTTGGTGTGCGTGTGGCCCATGATCCCCAGATCGAAGCGCAGACCGCCGCTCGAGCAGTTCTCGATGAAAAGCTGCGGGTGGGCGGCGCGCACCTCGTCCAGCCACGCGTAGTAGTTCGCGATGTGGTCCGCCAGCACGTTGCCTGTGCGCGCGCGCCCGGGTGGATCGAACTCATCGCCAATATCGATGTTGTAGTCGATCTTCATCCACTCGAGTTGGTAGTCCCGCACCAGCCGGTCCACCACCGCGTGGGCCCATTGGCGCACCTCGGGCTTGGCGAAGTTGAGCATGTATCGCACTCCGCGCCGGATCGGCTGGCCGTTGTAGCTCAGACACCAGCCGGGATGCTCGCGGAACATCTGAGACTCGGCGCCCAGGTTTTCGATCTCCACCCAGATGCCGAACTTCATACCCCGGCTGCGCACATGTCTGGCCAGCTCTTCGAGACCGTTCGGAAACGCGACCGGGTCGGCCTGGTAATCGCCCAGTTCGCTGGACCAGTTCTTCTTGTTGTACCAGCCGGAGTCGAGGACGAACACTTCCGCGCCGATCTCGGACGCCATATCGGCGCATTTCTTCATGTCTTCGACACTCATCTTTCCGGGGAACGGATACCACGAGTTGAACTGCACCAGCCGCGGCTCGTTGTTCGGCGTCCGCGGGAAGACGTAGGCGCGCTGATACCGGTGCATCTGGTTTGCGGCGTCGTCCAGATCGCCGGCCGAAGCCGTGAAGGCCACTTCGGGCAATTGCCGCGACGCGCCGGCGGGCAGCGCCAGCGCGCCTTCAAAGTCGTTCAGGGTTCCCAACGAGGCGTCCAGTTCCACCTCTCCCAGGCGCGTCTGGGCGGAACCGGGCGTCTTCTCGAAACGCATCTGCCAGTTCCCGGAGTAGGCCAGTTGTGCCAGGTAACGCACGCCGAGAGTGTTGTTGCGCAGGGCGAACCAGGGCGAATACAGGCTGGTGGACCGCCCTCGACTGGAGACGATGGACCGTCTCCCGGCGCCCAGTTTCTCGGTGGCGAGTTGTCGCTCCTGTCCCCACCCGCCCCACAGATAGGTGAGTTCGTAGTCGCCCGGCGGCAACAGCAGCGCCAGTTCCGGCAGCGATTCCACGTACATCGTTTCGGAACCGGCGTTGGAGAGCGTCAGCCGCCGGGTAATGACGCCGGTCTCCCCCCACGTTACATAGCGCGCCTCGATTCGCAGCGGAATCCGGCGATGCCGGTACACCAGCGCCAGCGCGCTGGTCCCTGGTTTCCAGGTGCCGGTCTCATGCGCGACGAGTTCGAGTTCCTCCGGGGCGATCGCCTGCCCGTCCACCCGGCCCGCAATGTCGGACGGAGTGTAGGCGGCTCCGCGGCGGGGAGCCTCCCGTTTCCAGTCCGCCATCCCGGCGGGTCCGAAATATTCCAGGCGAACCGATTGTTTCTCCTGCCGGAGGCGATATTCTACCGGTCCGGTGGTGAGTTTCCAGGTCTGCTGTGAGTTGTCGTATTGGATCTCCGCGGTCAGCGCCGCCGGTCCCGCGAGCGTGGCCGCCATGCCTGCCAGCACGGCCAGCCGCCGGGAACAAAGTCGGTGTCTCATGTCGCGTGACCGCCTTGTGAGGCGGCTTCAGAATGCGAACTTCAGTCCGAACTCGATCACCCGCGGCGAGTTGCTCATGCTGGTGATCCTGCCGAAGGTCGAGTTCAGCACGGTGGTGTTCGGGTTTCCCAGGTTGGGATGATTCAGCAGATTGTAGAAAGAGGAGCGGAACTCCACCCGCTTGCTCTCCATAATGTAGAAATTCTTCACGGCGGCCATATCGATGTTCCAGCTTCCCGGCCCGTAGAGCCAGTCGATCCCGGTCTGCCCGAACGTGCCGACGGCATTCTGCACGAACGCGGCAGTGTTGAACCACTGCGCCATGCGGTCCTGCTTGCTGCGGCCGCCCGGCAGGCGCCAGTCGGCCACCATGTCCGCCGTGTCCGCGCCGATGCCGGTCAGCGAGTTGTCGCGCCCCGACCGCACGGTCAGCGGCGCCCCCGTGACGGCGTTGACGATCCCACTCAACTGCCACCCGCCCACGAGCAGTCGCTGCCAGCCGGGCGAACCCTGCTTGCCCCAAGGCATATCCCACAACGCGGAAGTGATGAAGTTGTGGCGGCGGTCGAGGCCCAGCGGGCCGTAGTCCAGCCGGTAGTTAAACGGATCGCGCGGGCCGTTGCTGCCTTCGCCGCCGGCGGAGGCGCCCGCGATCCCCAGCGCCTTCGAGAATGTGTACGAGCCCAGAATGGTGAAGCCCTGCGAATAGCGCTTGTTGAACACGATCTGCGCGCTGTTGTAGTTGGCGCTCAGGTTGCTCAGGAAGTTGTTGATCAAACCGATCTGCGGATACAGCCGCCGCGACTGCGTATTGCCGATGGTGGACTGCCCCGGGATGTACCGCGCCGGGTTGGCCTCTGCCGAAGTGCTCATGTGCGAGCTCGAGCTGCCCACATAGTTCAGTTCCACTGCCGCGTCGGTTCCCACGGCGCGCTGGATGGAGAGGCTCCACTGGTAGTCGGATTGCGTTTTGAACGGCAGGCCGAAAGTAGTTTCATTGGCGGTGGGCACGAAATCCGCCTGCTTGAGGGCATTCAGGTCGCCGGCATTCGGACGCGGGAACGGGCTCACGCCATTGAACGGAGCGCCCGCGAAGATGTTGTAGGCGTCCGCCCCGTACACCGTTAGATCCGTGGTGAACGGCTGGATCAGGGTGAAGCGGTTCAGGCTGATGCCCCGGGTGAGCGGCACATAGAACACCCCGAAACCGGCGCGCACTGAGGTCTTGCCATCCCCCTGCACGTCCCAGGCCAGCCCCACGCGCGGCGCGAAGTTGTTCTTCCGGCTGCCCACGATGCTGGAGGCCACGCCAGCGTCGCCCGGAAACAGCAGCCCCGGCGCCGCCTTGGGCATGAACGTCGACTGTTTTCCCGGCGCCAGCAGCATCAACTGGCTGTTCTCGGACACATAGCCGAAATACGGCTCCCAGCGCAGCCCCAGGTTTACCGTCAGTCTGCGGCTGACCTTCAGATCGTCCTGCAAGAAGAAACTGGGCAGGTTCTGCCGCAACCGCGACGTCAGGCCGGTCACCTGGCGGTAATTGTCAAACTTCCCCAGCAGCATGTCGGCCGCGGCGTTCCCCGAGAAGGCCCCCGAAAAGACCATGTTGCCGCCGGTCAGCCAGTTCTGCAGTTCGTTCACGCGGTTATGGTACACCTCGAAGCCAAAGGCCACGCTATGCCGCCCTTTGATCCAGGACAGGGTGTCGGTGACGTGGTGCGTGGGCATGATGTCGCGCGTCGGATACCCGGTGTCCGCGGAGACGAAACCCGAGATATTCAGGATGGATTGCGCCGTCAGTCCGTAGCCCGTGTTCATATTCGCCAGGCTGATTGGCAGGCCCAGTCCCGTCAGCGAGAAGTCCTTCCTGGCCAGCATTCCAAAGGTGCTCCGCACGTACGTGAAGCGGAATGTGTTGATGAGCGTCGGCGAGAACAGGTGGTCCTCGCCCGCGGTCCAGTTCTGGAACCGGGTCGGCAGGTCGGTGAGCCAGTCCGGGCCCACGTTGCTGGCCTGACCCACCTGCGGGACGTCATTGTAGAAGTAGCGGAAGGTAATCTTGTCGCTGTCGCGCACCGAGTAGTCGATCTTCGCGATCAACTGGTTCTGGTCCAGTTTCTGCCCCACCGGAGCGAATTGGAAAAAATCCCCGGCGTTCGGCGCCGGCAGATACTCATTCACGAACTTGCTGGCGTACGGCCGGATCCGCGAGGCGGGAATGATGTTGCCGGGAAAGGCCATGCCCGGATTGTCCGGATCGTTGAGCGGCTTGCTCTGTGCTGAAAAGTTGCCCGCGCGCTCGTTGGCGTTGAGCGTGCGGTAGCGCACGTCGCCCGGTGTTCCACGGGCCTTGGTTCCCTGGTAGCTGGCGAAGAAAAACAACTTGTTCCGGGCGATGGGTCCGCCGATGGTGCCCACGTACTGATTGCGCTTGAATTCCGAGCGTTTCGCCGAAAAGAACGGCCGCGAATCCAACTTCGTGTTCCGCAGGAACTCGAACAGCGTGCCATGGAACTCGTTCGTGCCGGAACGTGTGACCGCCGTCACCGCTGAAGATCCGCGCCCGAACGCGGCGCTGTAATTGCGCGAGGTGGCGGAAAATTCCTGCAGCGCGTCGGGATTTGGATATTCGTTGGCGATGGCGTAGAACGGATTCATATTGTTGCCGCCGTCCAGCGAAAAGTTCATGTCGATGTTTCGCCCCCCGGAGGTACTGAAGGTGGTTTGTGTCGCACCCATTTGCCCGGCCGTGCCCGCCGAAACCACGCCCGGCAGCAGCGCCACCAGTTGCAGCGCGTTGCGTCCGTTCAGCGGCAACTGTTCGATGCGCTTGCTGTCCACAAGCTGTGACACCGAACTCGTCGAAGTGGTCACCGGCGGCGGGCTGGCATGCACCTCGATGCTTTCCGATACGCTGCCGATTTCGAGGGTGGGGTGGACCGTCATCTGCTGGCCCACGGTAAGCACAACGGGTCCGATTACCAGTTCGCGGAACCCCTGCGCCGTCACCTTGATGGTGTACTCCCCACGGGACAAGTCCGGAAAATTGAAATACCCTTGCTCGGAACTCTCCCCGTGCCGGGTACCCCCGGTCTGCGTGTTCGTGAGTACCAGCGATGCGCCCGGAATAGCCGCTTGAGTGGCATCCACCACAGTTCCGTTGATGGACCCGGTCACTTGTGCTTGGGCCTGCCGCGGGGCAAATGCCATCCCCGCCAGCGCCAGGCCCAGCAGTGAAACAGACCAACGCATGGCAATCTCCTTTCAAGTGTCACGTGGTCTGGAGGAAAAAAGGAATGAAATGCCTCGCCTGCCCCCGGAGATTTCCCCATCCCCGCACCCGCGACATTCCTCAGTCCCGTTTGGAAATAGCTGGACGATTTTCAGTATGTTCCAGGGCATTTCTGATGTCAAGACTTAATGAATATCTTTGTCTGAAATGAAATTGTTGTGGAATTGACACCGGCGGCGGGTTTGCCGCATAATCGCCAGGGGAGCAGAAAGAGATATTGATATCTGAAATATGGCGTAAGGAGCGAAGATGCCGAAAACCACGTGCCCGATGACACGGCGGCAGTTTGCGATTTCGCTGTGCGGCATTCCCTTGTCGGTCCCGCTGGCGGCCGCGGAATGGGAGTCCATGCCCTGGAACGAACCGGCCACCGTGGCGAAGGTCTATCTGGCCGGCAAGCCCGTCTGGCCCAAGCCCACTCTCGACGTGGCGCGGGAGATCGCCGAGATCGAAGCCCGGCTCGGCGAGGTGGCGCGCAAGCACGCCAGCAACGTGCGCTTCGTGGGCGGCGAGACCATCGCCACCCCGGAAGAGGTGCGTCCCTGGCTCTCCAAAATCGGCGATATCGATGGCGTGCTCATGGTGCCTATCACCCAGCCGACACCTCCGCTGCGCGCGCTCGTGGACAACCTCACCGTGCCGGGGCTTTTCTTCTCTCGCCCCTACGCCACGCACGCCTGGTCGGGCATCGCCGAAATGCGGAAGAGCGGCCGCAAGCTCGACGTGGTGGCAAGCTCCAGCTACGGCGATCTGGACCCCTACCTGCGCGCTTTCCGCACCGTCCACCATCTGCGCGCCAGCAAGGTCCTGGTCGGCGCCGAGCCTCCTGGCGCCCGGCAGGCTACCGCGGACGCTTTCCACAAACACCTCGGAACCACCTTCCAATTCGTCAGCGCTCGCGAGTTCCAGGCGGCCTTCGACGCCATCGAGGAACGCCAGGCGCAAAAGGAGGCCGAAGAATTCGTGCACGGCGCCCTGCGGGTGGTGGAGCCCTCGCCTCAGGAGATCCGCAAGGGCCTGCGTTTTTACCTCGCTTTGCAGGACATGCTCAAGCGGGAGCGGGCCAATGCCGTCACCATCGACTGCTTCGGCAGCCTGGCCGCCAATACGCTCCCCGGCTATCCCTGCATCGCCTGGTCCAAGTTCAACGATGCCGGCCTCTACGGCGTCTGCGAGGCGGATCTCGCTTCCACCATGACCCAGATGCTGGTCACCTCCTACTCGGAAATGCCCGGTTTCGTCTCGGACCCGGTTTTCGACGTCAGCCGGAACGAGGTCATCCATGCCCACTGTGTATCCGCCACCCGGATGAAGGGGCTTCACTGGCCGTCCTCGCCTTACATCATCCGCAATCACCTGGAAACCAACGAGGGCGCCGTCCTTCAGGTGCTCATGCCGGCCGGGGAAACGGTGACGGTGGCGCGTTTCAGCAGCCCCAACAGGTTTCTCGTGTCCACGGCGGAAGTCACCGGCCCGGTGGATAGCGACCGCGGCTGCCGCAGCCAGATCCGCACCCGCGTGACCGACGCCGAAAAGTGGCTACAAAACTACACCGCCGGCCTGCACCGCGTGGTGTTCTATGGCGACCACGTGCGGTCCATCGAACGCATGGGCCGCCTCATGGGCTTCGAAGTCGTCAAAGAGATCTGACCAAGGGACATTGAGTCAGGAGCCAGAAGTCAGGAGAGCACCATCCATTCTGTCTCCTGCCTCCTGTCTCCTGTCTGCTTACAAAAGGAACGAGCGCAAAAACCGGGCGCCGCGCGGGATGGCCGCCATCGCGTCCTCCTGGCCTTCATATACCAGGCTGATGAAGCCGTTGTAGTGCACGCCGTGCAGGATGTTGAAGACCCGCCGATAGTCGATCCACTTTTCGCGGCCGTTGGCGTCCAGATCGTACAGCTTCGCCCGCACAAACTGCGTCAACGGGGCTACCTGCTCGATGCTGTGATAGTAATCCGCGTACGTGAGTCCGGCAATGCGCGGGCCGTTGGGCCCGTCCCGGCCAGCGAAATGCCCGGTATCCAGCAGAAGCGTGAAGTTGGGATGGTGGACCTCCCGGTAGAAGCGCAGCATGTCGTCTCCGGTGCTCGTCAGGCCGCTGTGGTTTTGCAGGGCCACCGGCATGCCCAGTCCGGCGCCGATCTCGGCGGTCCGCCGCAGCGCGTCCACGCCGCGCCGGAAGGCTTCTTCGCGCTGTGCCTCCGAGGGCGCCGAGCCGACGAACACGCGCAGCAGCGGGGCGCCCAGAAACATCCCCACCTCCATGGCCTCCCGCGCCTTCTCGATCTCCCCGGGAATGGCCTCGGCCGAGCGCCCGAATTCCGTCGTCACGCAGGCCGAGGATATCGTCAGCCCCCGGTCCAGGCATTTCCGGCGAATTTCCTTCAGGTGACTCCGCTCCGTGCCGCCCAGGTTGCGCACGTGCAGATCGACGCCATCCAGGTTCAAGGCCCGGCAGGTGTCCAGAAAGCGGAAGATGTCCATCTGGCCCGAGTTGAACTGCTTACCATAGCTCAATGTGAGGCAACTCAACCGCATCATAGGCCCAAAGCATACTCCATTTCCGGGCTTACCGGCTTACAAATACGTCGGGACGATGGTCATCTCCGTGATCACCGCCCGGGGAGGCAGCTTGGCCGCCGCCACGATGGCCTCCGCCACGTCTTCCGGCCGCAAAGCCTTGGCCAGCGTGGCCGAGTCCGGCTTGACCGGTCGTTTATCCAGGATCTCGGTGTCCACGAGTCCCGGACAGACCACACAGGTGCGAATGCCGTTCTCCTTCTCCTCCACCCGGATGGCATGCGCCAGGCCCAGCATGCCTCGCTTGGACGCCTGGTAGGCCGCCCCGGAGACATCCGGCGTGTGGCCGGAGACCGAAGAGACGTACACCAGCAGGCCGTGTCCGGCGGCACGCATGGCCGGCAGCACGGCCTGCGTGATGTAGTAGGCGCCGTTGAGGTTGACCGCGATCAGTTCGTCCCAGATGGGGGGCCGCAGCCGCTTCATGGCCCGGTCCGGCGTGTTCGTCCCGGTGGCGTAAACCAGGATGTCGATGGGGCCGAGTTCCGCCACGGTGGCCTGCGCCAGTTGCTCCATCTCGGATAGCACGCCGGCGTCCGCCGCATGGATGGCGATCGGATGCCCCTCGGCACTCAATGCCGCCCGGAGCTCTTCTAATCGCTCGTTCCGCCGCGCGGACGCCATGACCCGCGCGCCCTCCCGCGCCAGCAGCTTTGCGGAGGCCCGCCCGATTCCGCTGGATGCGCCCACCACCAGCACGACCTGGTCTTGCAGGGAAACAGACATGCAGCCGGTAGTGTACTGGATTTGCGGCCGGCGCTTCCACACCCCGGCGCTGCGCTCAGGCGGCCAGCGCCGCGCGAATATCCGTCCAGTCGCCGGGAGGCACCCGCAGGAAGCCGCGCACCACGTTCGGATCGAAATGCGTGCCGGCGCACCGCTCGATCTCCTGCCGGGCGGCAGCAAAGGGCTGCGCCTCTCGGTAGAGGCGCCCGGAGGTCACCACGTCCAGGCAGTCCGCCACGGCGAACACGCGCGCGCCGAAGGGAATCTGCTCTCCCCGCAGGCCCAGCGGATAACCGGTGCCGTCGAAACGCTCGTGGTGCGCCAGCACGATCTCGGCGGCGGGCGCCAGCGCCTCGATGCGGCGCAGAATGGCGGCGCCGATTTCGGGGTGTTTCCGCATCACGTCCCATTCCGCCTCCTCCAGCTTCCCTGGCTTCATCAGGATGGCGTCCGGGATGCCGATTTTCCCGATGTCGTGCAGCAGCGCCGCCTGGCGCAGGACCCGGAGCGCCCCGCTCTCCATCCCCAGGAGGTTTCCCAGGTGTACGGCATATTCGCTGACGCGCTTGGAGTGGCAATGCATGTCGTGGGCCCGCGCGTCCAGGGCCGCCCCCAGCGCCTCCAGGACCGCGTCCGTCGCGTCCCCCAGGCGCTCCAGCACAGCGTCGATCTCGCGGTCCTTGCGGTCCAGTTCGCTGCGCAGGGACGTCAGCTCGCGGCTTTCCTGGATGGTCGCCTTGTGCTTCTGAAACGCGTCGCGCAGGTGCCCGTCGAGCGATTTCAGGTTCACGGGCTTGGTCACGTAGTCCAGCGCGCCGATTTTCATGGCCCCGACCGCGGTCGGGAGGTCGTCGCAGCCGGTCAGCATCACGATGCCGGGCCCCCCCCGCGCGCAGACCTCCTGCGCCAGTTCCAGGCCCGTCATGCCGGGCATCATGACATCGGACAGAATCAGGTCAAACGCGCTGCTGTCGAGCAGCCGCAGCGCCTCTTGGGCACTGGCCGCCTGACTGACTTCATAACCCTTCTGGGAGAGCACGTCGCACAAGACGTTCCGTATGGCTTCCTCGTCGTCCACCACCAGCACGCGGATCCTTCCGGACGGGTGGAGACTCATTCCAGCGTTCTCCCTTCGGACATGGCCCCTCGCACTGCTTTGAAACACGCACTCTTAGAATACCACCTCCAATTTCGGTCAATCTCGCAGGATAATTGGGGTTTATCCCATGCGTTCCTGGATATTTCTGTTCAGTTGCAACCTGATGTGGGCGTTGCAATTCACTTGCATCAAGCTGGTGCAGGACCAGGTTGGTCCGATGTTCACGGTGTGGGGCCCCATGCTGCTGGCCACGCTGCTGCTGATCCCCATCCTGCGCGCGGAACGGCGCGCCGGTCCGCCCGCCCGCCGTGCCGGCAGGAAGGATGTCTGGATGTTCCTGGCCCTGGGCGCCCTGGGGGTGTTTCCAGGGCAGGTCCTGATCACCTGGGGCACGCGAAGGTCGCTGGCCAGCAACGGAGCGCTGATCCAGCTCACCTTGCCGGTGACCACCGCGGTGCTGGCTTACCTCTTCCTCGGCGAGCGCATGACGCGCGTCCGCTGGCTCAGCTTTGCGGTGGCCATCGGCGGCGTGGTCATGTGCTCCGGCCTGGATTTCCACTCCATGGACTTCGGCGCCAGTTACCTGGTGGGCAACACGCTGATCTTCTGCGCGGCCCTGGGCAGTTCCTTTTACAACTCCTATGGGAAGAAAGCCCTGGAGCGGTATTCCCCCATGGAGATGCTGTTCTACAGCTACGTGGTCACCCTGGCGCTGATGACGCCCGTGGTCCTCCTGGAGGAGCGGGACGTCTTCGCGCGCATCCCGCACTTCACGGCCAACACCTGGATCGGCATGGCACTGCTGACCGTGTTCCACAACTTCCTCTCCATGGTGCTGTTCCTGAAAGCTCTGCAAAAGCTGGACGCCATGCAGGCCGCACTGTCGAACTACCTGATCACGTTTTTCGGAGTGCCCATCGCGGCCATCTGGCTGGGAGAGCGGCTCAACTCGCAAATGGTGCTGGGCGGGGTGCTGGTGCTGGCCAGCACCCTGCTGATCACGCTGTGGGACGAGCGCCGCGCGGCCCCCGCTTGATTCCTAACTCCTGACTCCCTGGCCCGCCTAGCGCGCGCCCGCCTGCCCGCCGCGCGAGAGTTCCTGCAGTTCGTACAGCGACTTGGTCTCCCGCGGGTAGCGCGGGATGGGGATGCGCCCCGGCGAACAGCGTGCGCAGGCGGCCGGCTCCCCGCGCGCCTGGCGCACGTGCGCCTCCGCCCGCGGCGTCATGTCCCCCAGGTAGATGGGGAACGCGTCCGCCGCGCGATAGCTCAGGATCAGCGTGCGGCGCGCCCGCGAAGAGCGGTTGGGCGCCGAGGCGTGCGGCATCGTGCAGTGCATGAAGATCACGCTCCCGGCGGCCGCCTCCAGGGGCACCGCCCGGCTCTCGTCCACCGGCGCAGTAATTCTGCCCTGGAACCAGCCGTCGCGCGTGTGATCCAGCATGCCCTCCCGGTGCGCGCCTGGGATGACTTGCAGGCAACCGTTCGCGCGGTCGGCGTCATCCAGGTAGAAGAGAATCGAGACGGAATCCGTATTGGTCAGCGGATAGTAGGAGAGATCCTGGTGCCAGTCCACCACCGAACCGATGGTGGGCGGTTTCATGTTGATCTTGCTGTAGTGGAAGGTCAGGTTCGGCCCCAGCAGTTCCTCCACCGCGTCCAGCAGCCGGGAAGAGTCGGAAAGGCGGCGAAAGCGCTCGTAATACGTGCAGGGCTCATAAATGCGGCGCACCTTCGTGCCGCCGGGTTCCTGGTCCGGCTCCATCTCCAGGCGCGCGGCATCGTGCCTGGCGAGCGTCGCACCTTCACAAATGCGTTCGATCTCTTCCCGCAGCGCCGCCACCTCCGCGGGCGGCAGGAATCCCTCGCGGACGCAGTAACCTTGGCGTTCGTATTCTTCGCGCACCGGGTTGTCTCCCTCTCCACGAGCATACACCGCGCCGCTGGACCTGCGTGCCGCCGCGAAAAGGATATCCTGAGACACATGGCTCTACGACTCGAAGGTAAATCCGCGCTGGTGACCGGCGCGGGCAACGGCATTGGCCGGGAGATTGCACGGCGCTTCGCGGCGGAGGGCGCCGGCGTGATCTCGGTGGATCTCGACGCCGCTGGCAACGCGCGCACCGCCGAACTGATCCGCGAGGCGGGAGGGCGGTGTGAGACCCTTCAAGGCGATGTCTCGGCAGCCGCCGACGTGCAGCGCGTCTTCCACGCCCGCCGCGTGGATATCCTGGTGAATAATGCCGCTGCCTGGCGCGGCGACGGCTTGCTGCACCAGGTCAGCGAAGAAGATTGGGACTACGTGCTGGCCGGGACGCTCAAGAGCGTCTATCTCTGCACCCGCGCGGCGCTCGCCGGCATGATGGCGCAGCGCGGCGGCGTCATTGTGAACATCAGTTCCGTCAACGGAATCGCAGGCGTGCACCTGGCGGCTTACACGGCGGCCAAGGGCGGCGTCATTTCGCTCACGCGCTTGCTGGCGCTCCAGTACGGACGCTACGGCATCCGGGTGAACGCGATCTGCCCGGGAACCATCATGACCGAAAGCTCCCGCCGCCACTACGATACCCGCCCCGAGCAGGAGGCCGAATTGCGGGCCCTCTATCCGGCGGGCGAGTTCGGCACGCCGGCGGATATCGCCGGGTGCGCGCTCTACTTGGCCTCTCAGGAGGCCCGCTTCGTGAATGGCGCGACCTTCGTGGTGGACGGCGGCATGACCGCCGGCTACCGCATTGCGTCGCTGCTGGGCCCCATGGAAACACCACCAGAGGAGGAAGCATGAGTTACGATGCCGGACCCAAACAGGTCCTCATCATCCGTCACGGAGAGAAGACTGGCGATCCCGCCAGCGATCAGGAAGGCGGTCCGGACCTTTCCATTCGAGGCTCAGCGCGCGCCGCGGCGCTGCCGGCGCTCTTCGTGCCCGCCACCTCCGCGCTGAATTGCGCGCTCGCCACTAGCCACGCGAGTTTCACCGGCAGCTACAACGCGAGCGGTCTGCCTGGAATCGCCCCCCGATTCGCCACCCCCGATTTCCTGTTCGCCACCCAGGCCTCCAAGCAAAGCAACCGGCCGGCGGAGACCATTACGCCCCTTTCGAGAGCCCTCGGCCTGGACTACAACGACAAGCACGCCGACGACGACTACCAGAAAGTGGCGGAGGATATTCTGCAAAAGCCCAAGTATGCCGGCAAGACGGTGCTGGTTTGCTGGCATCACGGCAAGATTCCCAAACTTGCCGAGGCCCTGGGCATCCCCAGCCCGCCGGCGTGGCCGGGCACGGTGTTCGACCGCGTCTGGGTGATTGCCTACGCCAACGGCAAGGCCTCGCTCGCCAACGCCGCGCAGATGCTGTTGTACGGAGATGCGGCAAGCTGAACCCGCGGGGTTGTCCGGCTTCGCGGCATTCCATTACGCTAGGGGCATGGATCGTGCCCCTGTTGCGACTTCCCGGCCGCCTGCCACCCCGGCGGACCTGGAGCTGTTCGCCCACATCGAGAAGAACCTGTACACGGCCGTCGTCGCCGATTCCCTGGACGAGCTGGGCTTCCGGCAGCAGGCCATGCGCGAGTACGTGCGGCCGCTGTTCCCAGACTGCTGCTTTGCCGGCTGGGCGCGCACGATCTCCTGCGTGGACGTGTTCCACGTTTCCGAGGACTCCTACACCAAGGAGATCGAGGCCCTGGACAGCCTGCTGCTGGGCGAAGTGGCCGTGGTCTCGACCGCGGATTCCATCCGCAATGCGCCCTGGGGAGAGCTGCTCTCCACCGCCGCCCGCGCCCGGGGCGCCCGCGGCGCGGTGGTCGATGGCCTGGTGCGCGACGTCCGCAAAATCGAGAAGCTGGGCTTCCCCGTGTTTGCCCGGGGCATTAAGCCGGTGGACTCGCGTGGACGCGGCCTGGTGATCGATTACAACGTTCCGGTGGACTGCGCCGGCGTGCTGGTGCGGCCCGGCGACTTGGTCTTCGCGGACTACGACGGCGTGGTCGTAGTCCCGGCGCAGGCGGTCGGGGAAGTGGTCCGCATGGCCACCGAGAAGGCTACTCGCGAAAATCATAGCCGCGCCGAGCTCATGGATGGCGCCTATCTGCGCGACGTCTACCGCAAATACGGCGTGCTGTGATGCGGACGCCGTACCGGGCCGCGGCCGTCAGGGAGCGGCCGGCAGCCGCACCTTCTGCCACCCCTCGGTGCCAAAGCGGATATCCCGCTCTACGAATTCCCAGATCACCAGCTTCTTGCCCTCCAACAGAGCCGGGCGGCGGCTGAGTTCCTGGCGCACCAGTGTGGAGGCGCCTCCGTCGTTGACTACCGACGCCAAAGGCCTGCCCAACTCGCGCGCGAGGTGGGCAATAAAGCCCGCCGCGCGCGGCTCGTCGGTCTCGTACATCCGCAGGAAGCTGTCGCCCAGCACCAGGACCGGAGAGTCCGCGGCATCGCGATACGGCTCGCCGGTGTCCTGCCGCATCACCTGCCGGCAGGACACTTCTTCGAGGGGATAGTGCCGTTCGATCGCCGCCACGCGGATCATGCGCGCGATATCCCCGGTGCGACGCACCGTCACCGGCCGCTCGGTGTAACGCACAGGTCCGGGCCCGATCCACCCCAGATCGCGGATGCGCCGGGCCACCGCGGCGGCTGCCCGGCGCGCTCCCTCTGCGGACCAGTGCGTATCCTGCGGCAGATACCAGGGGCTGGAAGCTGGCTCGCGGCGGAGTTTCGCGAAGAAATCGAACAGGTCTGGAGCCTCGATTCCCGAGTGCCGCAAAGCGGCCAGCAGGTCCAGCGTGGAGGAACGGATGGTCCGGCCGGCGGCCACCCGGCTGGTCAGCCGGTCGGGGTAGACCGACGGTTTGCCGGGTATGGCCAGCACTATCAGGCGAATACCCTGGCGGGCCAACTGGTCGCGGAAGTCCACGATCGCCTCGAACGGCTCCCCCGGTTCGCCGGGTTCCACCAGGTAGCGCAAATCAGGTTCGTAGAACAGCCAGTCCTCCCGCCCGGTCACGACCTTTTCCCCGGCGTCGCGAAACAGCGCGAACCAGGCATCCTGCATCCACGGGCGGACCGCCTGCGCGACCAGGGAGGCGTCCTCCACGCGGTGCTCGAAAGCGCGCAGGTTGGGGCGCGTGGGCGTGGTGGTGAAGACTTCCAAAAACTGCGGCGCGCGCCCGCGCAGGATCTCGGCAGCACTCTGATACGCCGGCACGCCGTAAATCAGCGCCAGGAACCATCCCAGGAAGACCAGTTGTCGCGCGCGCCCCATATCAGAACTGGAAGTACAGGAACGGATTGAAGGTCTGGGTAAACATGGCGCCGGCGGCTGCCAGGAACAGCGGGGCCAGGGCCACCGCTTTCTGCCAGGTGAGCCGCTCCACCCAGTCGTAGACCTCCATGGGCTGGAAGCATGCGGCCACGCACGCTGCCAGCACAGCCAGCCGATGCGGCGTATACATCTCGGATGCCAGCAGCGCGGCTGCATCCCCCGCGGGCCGCGCGCCGAACATGGCGCCCAGGTAGGCCGCCGCCTGGTGGAACGAAGCCGCGCGGAACAGTACCCAGGAAAACAGCACTAACACGAAGGTGGCGGCCACCTGCGCCCGCCGCGGCAGCCACTCGTAGGCGGTCTTCTTGCCCAGCCAGCGCTCGAAAGCCAGCAGGACGCCGTGATAGCCGCCCCAGGCCACAAACGTCCAGTTGGCGCCGTGCCACAGTCCGCCCAGCAGCATCACCAGCGCCAGGTTGACGTACGTACGGCGCAGCCCCCGGCGGTTGCCGCCCAGCGGCACGTAGAGATAATCGCGCAGCCACGTCGACAGCGAAATGTGCCAGCGCCGCCAGAAATCCGTGATGCTGGCGGCCAGGTACGGCGAGGCGAAATTCTTCGGAATGACGAAACCGAACATGCGCCCCAGCCCGATGGCCATATCGGAGTAGCCCGAGAAATCGAAGTAGATCTGAAAGGCGTAGGCCACCACCCCCACCCAGGCGTCCAGGGGCAGCGGCGCGGCGGCGGAAAAGGCGGCGTCCGCCACGCTGCCCATCGGGTTGGCCAGCAGGATTTTTTTGGCGAAGCCCAGAATAAACAGCGCAATCCCGCAGGTGAATTTCTCCAGCGTGTGCTCCCGGTAGGCGATCTGCTCGGCCAGCACGTTGTAGCGCACGATGGGCCCGGCTACCAGGTGCGGAAACAGGCTCACGAAGCAGGAAAGATCCGAGAAGTTCCGCGCCGGCTTGACGATGCCGCGATACACGTCGATGGTGTAGCTCATGCTCTCGAAGGTGTAAAACGAGATGCCGATGGGCAGCACCACGTGCAGCAGCGGCAGCGATCCCGCGCCGAAGACCGCCGCCAGCCGGTTCCAGTTCTCCGCCGCGAAGCTGTAGTACTTGAAGAAGGCCAGCAGCCCCAGGTCGCCGCAGATGGCCGCCAGCAGGGCGGCCCGCCGCCGAGCGCGGGAAGCGCCGGGCGCCCCGATGATGCCGCCGCACACATAGTCCAGCACGGTCGAAAACATCATCAAGACCACGAACCAGGGCTCCCACCAGCCGTAGAACACGTAGCTCGCCAGCGTCAGAAAGGCGTTGCGGTGGCGCGGTAGCAGGTAGTAGAGCAGCAGCACCACCGGCAGAAAGTAGAACAGGAAAATATGCGTGGTGAAGACCAAGCTACCTGGACCCCGGATTTGTCCAAATCGCCCAGTAGCGCACGCCCGGCTGCTGGAAATACTTGTCGATGATGCCGCCCATCCAGAACTGGTCCACCGGCGCGGCCAGCGCCATGCGGTGAATATCGCCCGCTCGGAAGGCTTCCACGTGCCCGCCCACCTTGCCGGAAACGTCGTCCGCCACGGTGGTGCGCGGCTTGAGGGGATTATACTGGGCCACCAGAATTTCCTGGCCCGGCAACTGCCCGCGATGCACTTTGAGCACCCGGTATTTCAGCACGTAGGCGTAGTTGTAGAGATCGTTGGGCGGAAACGCGCCGGGGATCTCTTCCACTTGGGCCGTCACCTCGACCGTGCCCAACGAAGTCACTTCGGCATCCACTTCGGCGGAATTTTTCCTCCCGCAGGAAACCGCCACCACGACGAGCAGCAAGGCGCACCAGAGCCACCCGGCGCGGCTCACCGCCCGCCTCCGATATTGGCGTAGGTCCAGTGCGGCTCCCATCCGGGCGAAAGTTGCAGGATGGGTCCGTTTTTAGCGTCCGGATGCAGCTTGCGCAGCGCGATGCTCTCCCCGCCGATCGTGGGCGCGTCGCTCAGGCGCATCAGGAAGATGATGCCCGTGTCGATGCCGCCGTCGGTCATCGACTTGGTGAACAGCACATATTTGCCGTCCGGCGAGATGTCGCCCCCGTAGATGTGCCGCCCGTCCTCGCCGTAAACCAGGGAGCGGTTGTTTCCGTCGCCGTCGGCCATCCAAAGCTGCGTCCAGCCATAACCCGGCTTCTGCTTCACCGCCTGCGCCAGTTTCCCCCCGTCCGGCTCCTCCTGATTGGCGGGGCGCGAAGAGTAGATCAGCCGCTGCGAGTTCGGGAACCAGTCGGCCGTGCAGTTCTGGAATTTGGCCACCACGTTGACCTCGCTCGTGTCGGCGCTCAGGCGCACCACCGTCCAGCTTTCGCCGTAATGGTTGGCCGGCCCGCAGAACCAGTGCCCGTCCGGCGACCAGAAAAGCTGCTGGTAAATTCCATGCCGGTCCACCGTGCGCACCACCTGCTTGGTCGCCAGCTCGCGGATCTCGATGCCGGTCTTGGTCAGACAGGCCACCTGCTTGCCGTCCGGACTCCAGGAGGCCCACGGAAAGTCGCCGGGCGGGCCATACACCTGCGGGTTTGTGCCGTCGGCGTTGGCGATGACCAGTTCGCCCGTGGCGCCCCATCCATCGTGGCGGATCTTGACGTCCTTCGCGATGCGCCGGTACAGGATCCTTTTGCCGTCGGGCGAGAAGCGCCCGCCCATCTCGTTGTAGTCCGGTGTATTCGTGATGTCGCGCCGGTGCGTGCCGTCCGGCCGCATCAGGAACAGGTCCCAGTCGCCCTTCTGGGTGCGGGAAGCCGTCACGATCCAGCCTTTGCCGGCCACCTCCCTGGCCAGGCGGGCCTCCCGGGGATCGCGCGGAGGGGCGCCCTGTCCCGGCGCGAGCGGCGGGCAGGCCGCCAGCAGCAGCAGCCACAAACAGAAACGGTCGGTCATAAATAGATGGCGCAGAGCCGAAGTTCATCATGCCGCACACGAAGCCAACCTTCAAGCGCCTGCTTGACCGGACCTCCGGATGGGCGTACGTTTGTTCCGATGAAACTGGATCTCCGCCGCGAAAACCTGCTGAAACACACCTTCGTCGATTTCCAGCAGATGTCCGACTTCGTTCAGCATCCCCTCATTCTCGAACGCGCCCAGGGCCTGTACTACTGGGATATCGAGGGACGGCGGTATTTCGATGCCATCGGCGGCATCTTCGTTGCCACCCTGGGGCACGGCCACCCGCGCCTGCTGGAAGCCATGCGGCGGCAGATGGAGAAAATGACCTTCGCTCCGCCGCTCCACGGGATCGCCGGCGTTACGCTGGATTTCGTCGAGAAACTCGGTTCGGTCGCCCCGGGCAATCTGCGGTACGTGAAGAGCTTCAGCGGAGGCTCCGAGGCCACCGAGGCGGCCATGAAGTTCGTGCGGCAGTATTTCAAGCAGACCGGGCATCCGGGCAAATACAAGTTCATCAGCCGCTACCAGGGCTACCACGGCGGCACCGCGGGGGCCATGTCTGCCAGCGGCACCGGCGCGCGCAAGACCCCTTTCGAACCGCACATGGGCGGCTATCTGAAGGTGTTTCCCCCGACTTACTACCGCGGGCGCTTCTCTTCCTGGGAGGAATGCAACCGGTTCGCCGCACAGGCGGTCGAGGACGTCATTCTGCACGAAGATCCGGAGACCGTGGCGGGCGTGATCCTCGAGCCGGTCGGCAACACCGGAGGCATCATCACGCCCACGCCCGAATACTTCCGGATGCTGCGCGAGATCTGCACGCGTCATAACGTGATGCTGATTTTCGACGAGGTCATTACCGGGTTCGGCAAGACCGGCGCCATGTTCGCGGCCCAGACCTTTGGCGTGACCCCGGATATCATCTGCTGCGGCAAGGGGCTTTCAAGCGGAGTTGTCCCCATCGGCGCGATGATCGCGCGCGAGGATATGGCGGACGCTTTCTGGGGGCGCCCCGAGGACCAGGTGCAGTTCGCGCACGGCCATACCTTTGCCGGCAACCCGCTGGCCTCCGCCGTGGGCATGGCTGTCATCGACGAGATTACCGAAAACGCTCTCGACCGCCAGGCCAACGGCCTGGGCGAATACCTGGCGGCGCGCCTCGAGGGATTGAAGAAATACGGCGTGGTGCGCGAGGTCCGCGGCAAGGGCATTCTCCGCGGGGTCGAACTGGTGCGGGATACCGATAGCCTCGAGCCCTTCCCCGAGTTGGGCACGGCCATGCGCCGGACCGCCCTGCGCAACGGCCTGATTCTGCGCGTGGACCCCACCTGGTTCGCCGTCGCCCCGGCCCTCATCGCCACCGAAGCCGACCTCGACGAAATGTGCGCCCTCATCGAAAAGAGCCTGGTGGAAGCGCTGGAGCAGGTCCGGGGCGAAGCCTGCCTCACCATAGATACGTGCCGATCGACAGCGGTGGAAGCGTGACCGCCAGCGTCTTCCCCTGCCACACCAGCGAGATCTGCGCCGGCTCGCGGCGGCTGTTCATCACCTCCGCCACGCGCTTGCCGTCCGGCGCGCGAAAGGTCATTGCGCGAACCTGCGGCGCTGAACCCGTGGTCTCCACGCGCACCGCCCCCGGACGCACGAACTTGCTGAAGTGGCTCAGGTAGTAGAAAAGCCCCGTATAGATCACCTGCCTGGTCCCGCGATTCACGATCACCACGGGGTGCTGCTCGTTCGGATCCGGGTTGCCGTGGATGGGTGAAACCAGCCACGGGCTGCCCTTCTCGTCCAGGATCAGGTTCCAGTAAATCCACGCGGAAGCCCCGGCCTCCAGGTCGGAAAAGATCTGGTTTCCCCAAAAATCGCCGTCCTCGTAGTCCACCCGCGGCAGCCTGGGCTGGGTATGCTTGTAGCCGGCCTCGTACGCATAGCAGATCTCCGTCATCCAGAACGGTAGCCCGGGATAGCGCCGGCTCAACTGGGCGATCAGGTCGTAATCTTTGAAGCCGTAGCCGTGATACGGCGCCACGGCCACGTATTTGCGCGCCGCCGGATCGTCCAGCACGGTGGGATAGTTGCGCCAGGCGTTGCGCCGCTCCGGCGCCTCGCTCAACTGGATGCGCGTTTTGACCCCCTCGCGCGCAAACAGCGGCCCCACGTGGTTCTTCAGTAGGTCGCGGATCTTGGTGTAGGGGATTTTCGTGTACACGCCCGGCTCGTTGAACAGGCTGAGGTAGTCGATCAGGATGCCTTGTTCTTCGTAGGCCCGCAGATAGCGCAGGTAATAGTGCGCCAGCACTTCGAAGTAGCGCGGGTCGACGTCCTGGTTCTTGTGGACGTCGAACAGCATCCAGTCGGGCGGGTAATCCATGGGCGCCTGGAGCGCGAACTGCCCGTACCGCCGCGCGCGCTTGATGAAAGTGACCTCTCCGTTGGGGCCGAGATCCCGCGCGATCGAGAAATGCTTCAATTCGACGTCGCCGGGAGTGTCGTCGTAGGTATACCAGGGACCCGCGGACATGAAGTCGGTGCCGGCCAGCACCGTCTTCATGGCCGAAAATCCGGAACCCGACCGCGCATCGAACAGGGTCCGCAACACCTTTTCCTGCTCCGGCGGGTCCAGGCTGTTCAAACAGATCAACCCGGCTTCCAGCAGGGAGGCGCCGAAGCCGTCGATCCTCTGGAACGCCGCCTCCTCATGGATCCGGAAGACGGCGCCTCCGCCCGGCGCGCGCGCGGCAAAGCGTAGCGCGGGCTTGGGCGCGATCCGGTCGCCGGCCTGCGAGGTCAGGTAAACCTGAACCTGCTGCGCGTCCAGCGGCTGCCAGGCCAGCAAAGCGAGAAGCACGAGGAAAGGCCGCATCCAATGCACCTCCGGTGGAGCCCGTGTCTCCGCCGCTTAGCGTAGCACGCGGCGCCTGCTACCCTACGGGAATGGCGCAAGAGCCCAGAACCATCGTGATCACCGGGGGCGGCTCCGGCATCGGCCGCGCGGTCGCCATGCAGTGCGCCGCCCGGGGCGACCGCGTCGCCGTGCTGGATATCGCCGGAGACACGGCGGTCGAGGCTGCCGCCGCGGCCCGCGCCGCTGGAGCCGCCGCGGCCATCGGCCTGGCCTGCGACGTCTCCCGCGAAGAAAGTGTGGCCGGCGCGCTCTCCGAATCCGAGCGCGTCCTGGGTCCCGCCTGGGGTGTGTTCGCCAACGCCGGCATGGATGCCGGCGGCTTCGCACACGAACTCCCCTTCGAGACCTGGAAGCGCGTCCTGGAGGTCAACCTCACCGGTGTTTACCTCACCTGCAAATACGCCCTCCAGCAGTGCCTGAAAGCCTCCCGGGGCGGGTCGATCGTGTGCACCTCGTCGCCGGGGGCCTTCGTCTCCTTCGCCGCCGGCGCCGCTGGGGCCTACAGCGCCTCCAAGGGCGGCATCTCTGCCCTGGTGCGCTGCTTGGCGGTGGACTACGCGCGTCATGGCATCCGGGTCAACGCCGTTGTGCCGGGCGCCACCGAGACTCGCCTGATGTGGGCCAACGTCGCCCCCGAAGAGATCCCTCGTATGCGCCGCCAGATCTCCGCCGAAGTGCCCATCGGGCGCCTCGCCAGCCCCGACGAGCCCGCCCGCGCTGTCGTTTGGCTGCTCTCCGATGAGTCCTCGTACGTCACCGGCTCGCACCTCGTATGCGACGGCGGCATCCTGGCCAAAGCCTGCATCAGCGTGTAGCCGGCTTGACTCAAAACGCGCCGGAAATGCGCGTAATCTCCAGGAGGGCATATGTGGGTTCCCAACACCTGCGCGATCCTGGTCGTATTTGCGATGTTCCTGTCGATGGTCTCGTCGCCTCCCCCGCGCCGCCAGTGAAGCTCTATTGCGGCAACTGAATCTGGTACACGTTCAGCCCATTCAGATTCGGCACAATCAGGTATCCGTTAGAAGACTGCATTCCGCTTAAACCGAACTGCGTGACGAATGGATAGAGCGCCAGGTTCTTCGGATCCCGTGCATCCACCAGCAGCAGGCTGCCTGGCCCGCCGGGATCGCTGGCCGGTGGGTCCGTGGCCACGGCGAAAATGCTATTTCCTAGGGGTTGCACGGCAAAAGTTCCGCCGCTCGGAATCTTGGTCACCAGCGTGGCGATGGGCACGGGGTTCTGCACGCTGGTGATGTCCATGGTCGTGAGCGTGAGGTTCCCCGCGATGTTGAAATCCGGTATCCCGGGGTTGCGGTGGTTCTGGGTGTTTCCGGCCATCAGCAGCAGTCTGTGGTCGTAGGCAAAGCCCAGAAAAATCGCCACGTTGGCCACCGTGACCTGCCGCACGCCCAGCATGTTGGAGGGGTTGCTGACGTCCACCACGTCCAGCGCCGCGCTTCCCGAGGTGTTGTTGCCGGTAGCCGTGGTGCTGGCCACGTACACCGTATTGGGATAGTTCGCGTTCTGGATGAGCGCCAGCGCATTGGGCTTCAGGTTGAGATTGTTGGAAGCCGGCTGCGCCGGGTTGGGCACCAATGCGGAGACGAACAGCGGCAGCGTGGGGGTCGAAAAATCGTAGGCCAGCACGTCGCCGTGCTGTGCTGTGATGTTGCTGGCTCCGTCGAATTCATACCAACTGGTACTCGAAAATCCCGTCGTGCCGATGAAGCTCAAGTCCGCCAGGTACGTGTACTGAAGCGGTAATTGACCTACTTTGAATGGGCTTGCGGGAGTGCTCACGTTGTAGACCACGAAGGAGGGAGTATTGCCAGGTCCCACGATGTCCACCAGGATCGGCTGCAGCCCCAGGGGTGTCGCGAGTGCGCATCGCCCGCCGTTGCCGTTCAGGTCCGCATCGCCGAACTCGCCGACGTAGGCTGGCTGGCTGGCGTTGCTGGTATCCACTACCTGAATCTGGTTGGCCCCGCAAACATAGGTGATGTTGCCCAGCACCGCCGGCATGCTGTCCGCGGAGTTAACGAAGCTGGTCTGCCCCACCAGTTTCAGGATTTGGGGCGGCGGCGTGCCCGTGCCGGAAACCGAGATCGTCGCCGAGGCGCTCACGTAGCCTCCCACCGTGAGCACCAGGGGGTAATCTCCGGTCGGCAGGCTGGGTACCTGGAGGTTGGCCTGCGCCAGGCCGGCGAACCCCGGGGTCAATCCCAGGAATTGCACGGGCGCGTCGGCGCCGCCGATCGTCGCCGATGCGCTGGCCGTGGCGGTCGATAGCGGCGCGTTCGGTGTGGCGCTTCCGTCAGCCACAGCATTGTCCACCGGCCCCTGCCCGGTCAGGTAGACGATCACCACCGAGCCGGACGCCGCGGGATTGCCCGTGGAATTCGTCGAGTAGTCCGTGTTCTGCGCGACAGCATGGTTGCTGCTGTCTTGGAAAATCCCGGGCGCGGCGCTGGCCACAGTAAACGAAAACCGCTTGCTTTGGATGCCGCTGCCCACCGATACATAAAGGTTGGCCGTCCCCGCTTGCAAACCGGAAGGAACCTGGAAATTGATCTGTGACCCACTGACATAAACCAGCGGCGCTGGAGAATCATTCACAAGCACTGTGGTTCCACCTAGCTTCGTCGGTAACGGGAATCCGCTCGCCTGGGCTGTGGTGGCCGCGAGGCCATTGCCGAAAATCGTGGCTAGCGATCCGGGCGAAACACGCGGGCCGAAACTCGCCGCATCCGTGACCGCGGTTACCGCGATCTGTGCGCGCGCCGCCACCCCCGCCGTCCATAGCAAAAAAATGATTCGTGCGGTTCTCATCGCCTTTTCTTCATACCTAACACAATGCTCTGCTCGGGCGGCTAAAATAAAAACAGGCCTGATAATCTACTATGAGCCATCATAGTCAAGCTGGGTCCCGAAGGGCGCGCGTTGTGCTGCTGCTGGCAGCAGCGTCGAGCTTGTTCCTACTCTCCTGCTCGCGGCAGGTCCAAACCGCTGCGCCGCGCCATCCCGATCCCCGCTTCCTGCCGCTGCCTCCCGCCTCGCGCGACGCGGACGACGTGGGCCGTTTCCTGGCCGGCCTCCCGGGCACACCCGGCAGCCCCTTCACAGACCTGGAACAGGAAGAAGCCTGGCGGGTGCATCGCGCCGAATTGGATCGAGCCTGGAGCCGGGTCGCCGCCGGCATGCTGCCGGGTATGCGCCAGTTCCAGGCTCGGGAGTTGGGCCGTGCGGGCATCGGCCGGTCACTGGTTTTCTATCCCTTCAGCGGGCCGGACGCGCTGATGATCACGGTCTTCTTCCCGGATAGCCCCGTCTACGTGATGGTGGGACTGGAACCCGCCGGGACCTTGCCCACCCGCCGGCAGTTCCGCGGCAAGGAGCTGGCGGCCCAACTTGCCAAAGAGCGCGAGACCGTGGATTCGGAGTTGCAGCGCAGCTTTTTCATCACCCGGCAGATGGACCGCCAGTTCCGCGGTCAGGTCACCGACGGGCTCTTTGTACCCATCCTGCACCTGCTGCTGCGCTCCGGCCACACCGTCACGCGCTACCGCTACGTGCGCCTCAACGAGCAGGGAGAGGTCATCGAGCGCGCGGCGAGTTATCACGCTCCGGGCAAGATCGGGAACAAAGGCGTGGAGATAGACTTCCGCGCGGACAACGGAGGACCCGAGCACCGGCTGTTCTATTTCTCCGTGAACCTCTCCAACGAACGCCTGAGGCAGGATCCCGCCTTTCTAGCCTTTCTGGAAAGCTTCGCCGGCTGTACCACGTTCTTCAAAGCCACTTCCTACATGACCCACCAGCCGGAATTCTCCATCATCCGCGAGCAGGTGCTGGCGCACAGCGCCGCGGTTTTACAGGATGACTCGGGCATCCCCTTCCGCTTCCTGGATACGCCCTCCTGGCAAGTTCAGCTCTTCGGCGACTATACACGGCCCTACGGCAGCTTCCGGTGGCTGGAACAGCCGGACCTGCGGAAGGCGTATGGCCGTCCGGATGTAAAGCCCCTGAGCTTCCGCATCGGCTACGGATTCTCGCGCGTCCCCTCGAACCTCCTCCTGGCCACGGCCGAATCCGAGCCGCGACCATAGGGAGCGGTCCTGAATCGTGCCGGCCAGGCCTCGGCCGCCCCTTGCTAAGATGGGGCTATGGCGCGCCGCGCTTTCCTGGTCTCCTCTCTGGTGCTGCTGGTGGCCTCGCTCGTCCTGGCGCAGGAGGGCCGCTCCCGCAGCCGGCGCTCGGCCCCCAACCCTACTCTCAACTCCGGCGCGTACGGCGGTCCTGCGGTCACCTTTCGCGGCACGCTCAAGCAAGTGACCAACAAGGAAATCGTCATGCAGTCGGACGAGGATCAGACGATCGTTCTCCGGCGCACCCACAAGACCAAGTTCTTCAAGGCCGGCAAGGAGATCAAGCCTTCCCTGATCGCTCAAGGCGCACCCTTGGCCGTGGATGTCACCGACGATCCGGAAATGAAACCGGTCGCGCTGAACGTGTTCGTCGATCCGCCCAAGCCCAAGAACGCGGAACCGCCCGACACCCCCAAGTAAGTGGGTCGTCAGGCGCTTTGAGTATAATCCTGGTGTGAGAAATTACGGGCTCTCTCTGCTTCTGGCAACGTGTGCCTTCGCCCAGGCGGATTACGATCTGCTGCTCAAGGGCGGGCACGTCATCGATGGCAAGAATCATCTCAGCGCCGTCCGCGATGTCGCCATCAAGGATGGCCGCATCGCTGCGGTCGCCGCGGATATCCCCGCCTCGCAGGCCTTCAAGGTGGTGAATGTCGGCGGCCTCTACGTCACGCCCGGCCTGGTGGACATTCACGTGCACGTCTACGCCGGCACCGGCGAGCGGCGCTCCTACGCGGGAGATCTGAGCGTCTACCCGGACGGCTTCACGTTCCGCAACGGCGTCACCAGCGTGGCGGACGCCGGCAGTTCCGGGTGGCGCAACTTCGAAGACTTTAAGGACCGCGTCATCGACCGCTCGCGGACCCGTGTGCTGGCCTTCATCAATATCGTCGGCGCCGGCATGCGCGGCGGCAAATTCGAGCAGAACATCGAGGACATGCAGGCGAAACCCACCGCCGAGATGGCCCTCAAGTACAAGGGTCTGATCGTGGGCGTCAAGTCCGCCCATTTCGCGGGTCCGGAATGGACCCCCTACGAGCAGGCCGTGGAGGCGGGCAAGATCGCCGACATCCCCGTAATGATCGATTACGGCGCCAAGCGGGTCGAGCGCCCGCTGTACGACCTGCTGACCCGCGTCTTGCGGCCCGGCGACATCTACACCCACTGCTACTCCGGCCTGCGCGGCGAGCAGGACGATACTAAGGGCCCCAGCAAGGCCATGATCGAAGGCCGAAAGCGCGGCATCATCTTCGACGTGGGCCACGGCGGCGGCAGCTTCCTCTGGCGCGTGGCCGTGCCTTTGATGCAGGCCGGCTTTACCCCGGACTCCATCTCCACCGACCTGCACGTGGGCAGCATGAACGCCGGTATGAAAGACATGCTGAACGTCATGGATAAGTTCCTGGCCATGGGCATGTCTCTGGACGACGTGATCGTACGTTCCACCTGGAACCCGGCGCGCGAGATCAAGCACGAAGAACTCGGCAACCTCTCTGTGGGTGCTCCGGCCGACGTGGCCGTGCTGCGTGTTGAAAACGGCCGCTTCGGCTTCGTGGACATGTACGGCGCGCGCATGGACGGCACCCAGAAGCTGATCTGCGAGCTCACCGTCCGCAACGGGAAGGTGGTCTACGACCTGAACGGCATCTCGCGCCAGCGCTGGGACCAACTCCCGCCGGATTACGGCCGCCAGGGCAATGCTCGCTGGGACGGCTACGCCGGCTATCCGGCGCGCCGGCAGCAACACTAGGCGCCGCTCGTCTCTCCGCGCCGGGTGCTACCCTGTGGGCATGGAGAGACCGCCGCCAAGCGATTCATCCTTTTCGGATCGCCATGATGTGGTGAAGGTCGTCTGCCTCTGGCGCAACGGTGCGTGCCACCGTATCGAAATCGTAGAGCGCGCTGCGAATCCCGGCGATCCGGTGACCTACGCCGCACTCCTGTGGATGGAGCAGGAACATGGACCGGGCCGCCGGGTTCTCGTGCGGGACGTGACCTTTCCCTGGGTGCACCACGGCAGCGCCGACTCGGCCCTGGAGCACGCCATCGGGTTTCTGGAGGCGCGCTGGAAGCCGCCCGCCGGCCTGGAAGCGGAGCCCTGATCCGCCCGCTGGGCCGCGCCGCTGGAACAGCGGCTTGCAATGCGATGCACAGGCCCTGGGGCCAAGCGCCATCTGAGCGCTGGATCGATCCCGGAATTGACAACCCGGTTCGGGCCGCTATAGCGTAAGCAACCAGGGAGAACAACCTCATGTCGGACTCTAAGCTGGGAATAGGACGCCGCCGCCTCTTGGGAGCGGCAGGCACGGCCGCTTTTGCGTCTATGCTCGAGGCCGGAAACGCCGCGGGCGAGCCGCTGCAAGCCGGCGGCGTCAACCGCAATTCCGCGCCCAGCCAGTTGCGCATTACGGACATGCGCGCCATCCGCATCGCGTCCAATTACGACTACCCCATCATCCGCATCGATACCAACCAGGGCGTTTACGGGCTCGGTGAAGTCCGCGACGCCGGCAACGAAGGCATGGCCCTGGTGCTCAAGCCGCACATCATGGGCCGCAACCCGCTGCAGATCGAGCCGATCCTGGACAGAGTGCGTAACTTTACCAACCAGCGCCGCTTCGGGGGCGGCTACAGCGCGTTGGACATGGCTCTGCACGATATCGCCGGCAAGGTCTACAACGTGCCCGCCTGGCGGCTGATCGGTTCCCAGTACCGCGACCGCGTCCGCTGCTACTGCGACACCACCGAGAGCACTAGCCCTGAGATCTACGCCAAGCGCATGGCCGCCCGCAAAAAGATGGGGTTCACCTTCTTCAAGATGGACATCATGCCCTCGATGATCCGCCATCGCCCCGGCGGCTTGAACACGCGCGGCGTGGCCACCGCCAAGGGCCTGGAAATGTACGGCGAATTCATCCAGGCCGTGCGGGACGCCATTGGCTGGGACCAGCCCCTGGCCGCCGACCATTTCGGCCCGCTGAACGTGAACGACGCCATCCGCCACGCCCGCTATTTCGAAAAGTTCGAGCTCGCCTGGGCCGAGGACCTGCTCCAGGTGGGCACGCTGGGCAGCGGCGATGCTCCCAAAAACTGGCGCGCCTATAAGGAAATCAAGGAATCCACCATCACCCCCATCAACACGGGCGAGAGCCTGTTCGGTCTGGAGGAGGGCTTCCGCCCGCTCATCGAGAACAACGCGGTAGACCTCATCCACCCCGACCCGCTCACCTCGGGCGGCATCCGCGAGACCAAGCGGATCAGCGACTTCGCCTCCATGTTCGGCATTCCTACGGCGGTCCACTTTGCGGGCTCGCCGGTGGGCTGCATGGCTTCAGTCCACATGATCTCGACGCTGAAAGACTTCCTGGTGATGGAGAATCACGCCGTGGATATCCCCTGGTGGGGCGATCTGGTCACCGGCCCATCCAAGCCGATTATCCAGAATGGCTACATCCCGGTGCCTACCTCGCCGGGGTTGGGCGTGGAATTGAACGAGGAGGCCTGCCGCGCCCACCTGCGTGTCCCCGGCTACTTCGAGCCGACGCCGCAGTTCGACCGCTACATCCTGGATGAATTCCGCACCGGAGGCCCCTACCCGCACCTGGATGAAAACGGAAACCTCGTAAACACCCGATAACCGGCCGGGCCTCCACAAGGGCTGCCGAGTCGCGACCGTCAGGGAGCGGTGTGCTCTCCGCGCCCAGCTACCGCCCATCCCCCGGCTTCCGCCCGCCGTTGAACATGTCCGGCTTGGGCGTGTCCGAAGGCCAATAGCCGCGCGGATCCTCCTTCCACGGCTTGCCGCACAGCCGCGAAAGAACGCTCCACTCCGGCGCGCCCAGGTCCGGATCCGGGTGGTAGACAAAGCGCCTCAGTCCCGCGCGCTGCGAGGCTGCCAGGATCCGCTCCAGATCCCGCGCGGGCATGGGATCCCCGGCGTGCGGGCTGCGCCCGGTGGACACCCATGCCAGCACCTTCCGGTCGTCTCCCACGGCTTCCAGCGCGCGCCGCGTTTCCTGGTAGACCACTTTGTCAAAGAACTCATCCGGAAATCCCATCTCCATGTCCGCTACCGAATGAATGCCGGGAAGCTCGATCCCGAACCACGCCTTCACCACCGCGAACGCGTCTGCTTCGCTCAGGCGCGGATTCCACTCCAGGATCCGCCGGACCCAGCGCGCCAGGGTGCCGTACATCCCGTCGAATCCGCGATTCCAGAAATAGTGCTTGGGAAACAGGTAGTCGAAGTACGGGTGCATGCGCTGGTAGTCCTGCGTGGTGAGCATCGAGAAGGTCGGCGCGCGCGGGATGGCCCCCAGCCTGACTTTGCGGTTCAGCTTGTCGATCTGCTCGCGCACGGCCGCGAAATACCGCAGGGAGGTTTCCTGCCGCGCCCGCAGCCAGTAGAGTGCGTCCTCGTTGATATCGAACAGGGTCAGTCCGTTGAGCACGCCCGCCGGCGAGTGGTAGCGCACCTGCGCCGGCGTGAAGCGGTGAAATTGCTCGCGCAGGTGCAGCATGCCGCGCTCGTAGCGCGCTGCGTCCATGCCCAGCGCCGCCAGCCGCTGCTTCTCCCACGCGCGCACTTCGAAGACTTCCCCGCCGTGGTGGAACGCCAGTTCGTAATGATGCTCGCCGGCGCCGTCGATGATCACGCCGCGCGCCTGCGGATAGGCGTTCATGGTGTCCTGCACCCCGGCGGCAAATCCTACCGCGCCGAACGGGTCCCGCGCGGGCGGCAGCGCGCCGCCGCCGCGGCCCGCCCCGAAGATCAGGATCTCCCAGCCGCGCCGCGCCGCGTCGTCCAGCAGGGCGTGGAAGCGCTTTTCCTTGGCCGGGTCCCGCGGCGATTCCGCGGGCGGCGTCACGCCGAAGGACCGGTACACTTTCGGATCCGCCGGAAAGCAGGGGTAGGGCTTGCCGTCCGCCCCCACGAACTGCATGTATCCCACGATGATGCCGCGTACGCCGCCTTCCGCCCAGGCGTCGAAGATGCGCTGGTAATCCTCCATCCAGCGCTCCAGCGGGCTGTGGCAGAAGATCCACGCGGTCATCGGGTGCGCCGGCGCGGTTTGGGCCGAAACCGCCGCGGCGGCCGGGAGCGCGCCGCCGAGAAATATCCGTCGCGTGAGGGCCAGGCCTCCAATCGCCGTTGGCTGCATACCTGGTACGGTAGCACGCGGTATGCTCGGCTATTCCGCAAAATCACGAGCGTGCATCCGGGAGAGTGTTATATACTCGCTCGCGATCCACGAGATTAGGAGGAATGGAATGTCGAACACTGCGCCCATGGCTAACCCCGCGCCGCTGGGGTTGGCCGGGTTCGGACTGACCACGGTAGTGCTGAGTGCCATCAATGCGGGGTTGTTGCAGGGAGATGCGCCTACCCTGACCGCCGTGGTCGTCCCGCTGGCGTTTGCCTATGGGGGCCTGGGGCAGATCATTGCCGGGGTCCTGGAGTTCAAAAACGGCAACACCTTCGGCACCGTGGCCTTCACCTCCTATGGGCTGTTCTGGTGGTGGTACGCCTTCCTGCTGTGGACCGTGGGCGCCGGGTGGATCAAACCGCCGGCGGCGAACGCCGTGGGCCTCACGCTGCTGGTCTGGGGCGTCTTCACGCTCTACATGTGGATTGCCACCTTCCGCGCCAATCGGGCTGTCTGGAGCGTCTTTCTGCTGCTGTGGCTTACCTTCTTCTTCCTGGCGGCGGGCGACCTGGGGATGGGCGCGGCATGCCACACCGCCGGAGGCTGGCTCGGGCTGCTCACCGGCATCGACGCGCTGTTTGTCTCCTTTGCCGAAGTGGTCAACGCTACATTCGGCAGGACCGTCATCCCCCTGGGATCTCCGATCCTGGCCGCGCAGTCCGGAAAATAGACTGGCTATGCGTGCGGCTTCGCCGCTGAGATGTTGAGCAGACCGAAAAGCTCTGTGGGCGACGACGTGGCGGCGGTTGCCCCGAGTCTCAGCGCCCCTGCACCGTATTCTTTGACCGCCTGCCGATCTTCAATGGGAATCTTCTAAATTGACAGCCGTCAAATCGCCGCAAGGTAGTCGGCTGGAGTCGCAAATAGCCTCCAACGTTCGCCCATGGGACCGAGCCGCGACCGTCAGGGAGCGGTCGCACTCGCGAAAAGCGCATTGCCTCCGCTCCGGCTCGTCCGGATCACGGCTGAACCCGTGCCCCCACCATCTCCAATCGTTCGATGTCGAACTCCCGGTACAAATCCAGGCAAAAAATCTCCGGCGCCTTCAGATAATCCACCGGCTCGTCGAACACCTGCCGCCAGGAGCGCAGGCCGTCGCGCACGGTGACGGCGCGGAACAGGCCCGGCTCGAGCGCCGCTGCCACCAGCGCCACCGCCTGCTGGCGCCGCCCGCGCGCCTCCAGCCGCCCCGCCGCGTGGCCCGAGCTTGTCCCTATCCACCGCGCCAGGGCGATCAACTGCGCCGCCTCCAGCCCCAGCGAGCGGTCCCCCATGGTGGCCAGCATGCGGTCGTAGACCGGGTAGTAGTATGTGGGCGGCGCCGCGTCGCCGGTGAACAGCAGGTCCGCGGCCAGCACCTGCTCGCCGCGGTTCACTCGCTCGGAAATCGCCGCGCCCGCCGCCTTCCTGCCTTCATCGTCCAGCACGATGGTCCAGGGCGCATTGTCGCGCGTGGCGGTGGCCTTGAGCCAGGTGCCGCTCGCGCTCAGCGCATTGTCGAAGTCGAAGCGGTAACCGATGGTCTTCAACCCGCCGCCCCAGGAATTGGCCACCGGCCACGCGGATTCCACGTCCACCCGGCGATACTTCACCAGGCCCTCCAGCTTGTGCCGCTCCCCGGCCGCCCATGTGCTTCGCGCCGTGGGTTCCGGCGGTACGGCCGGGCGGCGGATCTCCCCCGCCAGCCGGCGCGCCAGCCCCAGAATCGTCAGGTTGTCCACCGGCAGCCCCACCGCGAGCTGCTCCGAGGTGCGCAACTCCGCCTCCGCCGGAATCTCCGCCGGCGCGGCCCCCAGTTGGAAATACCGGGCGAAGAACGCGTAAGAGTGCAGGCGATTATCCAACTGGTAGTTGTGATCTCCGGGGTCGGTGTTCGCGTACCACGAGAAACGGTCCTCCGCGCCGAAAAGCCGGAAAATCGGGCGCACCTGGTCGTACAGAAACGGTTTCATGCGCGGCGCCCGGAAGCAGCAACTGTCCGTCTCGTTGTAGATCAGCAGCGTAGGCCGCGGCGCCCGCATGGCGGTCAGGTGCATGTAGTCCAGCACCGCGTTGAAATCCGTGGCCGACTGTTCGTTGTCCCCCACCCATTCCGCCCCGCCCAGCGACATCCCCGAAAGGTAGCCCGCGTTGGGCAGCGCCGCCAGGATGCGCTCGTCCAGCGCGCCCAGCACGATCGCCTGCCAGCCGCCTCCCGAAAGCCCCGTGATGCCGATGCGCGCGCGGTCCACCTGGGGGTGCTGCCAAAGATAATCCAGCCCCCGGCGCATGGCCAGGTAAAACAGCCCCAGCCCGTTGGCCCCCGCGAAATCCAGGTAGGCTTCGTTCCAATGCACGTTCTCGGGGTGGGCCAGTTCGCCCATGCCGATCCATTCCAGGTTGAGCGCCAGGATGCCTTGCCGCGCCTGGTTGATCGAGCGCTTCTGGATGTACTCCATGGCCTTGCCGTCCGCCTCGTGGCCGTTCACATTGAGGATCGCCGGCATGCCCGCGCGCAGGTGTTCCGGTTCATAGAGCAGGGCCGCGGAGTGGAACCCCGGCACGATCTCGTAGCGCAACTTTCGCAGCCGGTAGCCCGGGCCCGCGCCGGCATTGCCCAGGTCCTCGAAGCGCGGCGGGGCCTCCACCCACTCCCGGGGCCAGCCGTGGTACACCACCTCCCGCAAAACGCGCTCGCGCAGGCGCTGCGCCTCCGCCCTCCAGTCCTCCGCGCGGGCCGGCACTGCCAGTTTGGGGACCTCCTTCACCACGTAGCGCCGGATCTGCCAGGCCGTCACCTCGGCGCTTTGGAGCGGCTGCTCCATCGCCGCCCGCGCGGATTCCGCTGTGGTCTGCGCCAGCACCGCCTGCCCCAGCAGAAAGGCCGCCAGCGCGGCCCCGCACCGCATCAGTGCGCCCCGCCAGTCCGGCGCATCAGGTCGTCCACCTTGCCCGCGATGATCCCTTCCACCCCCGCGGCGAACGGTGCGGGCTGGCCGTACGGGATCATGGCGCCGCCGCCCTCGTAGCCGCCCTCCTCCAACACCCGCTCGGAGGGGATATACGCGAACACATCGTTCGAATAGCCGGCCACCCACAGGTCATCCCAGCCGTACTGCTTCTTGAAGCGCAGCGAGTAGTCCACCACCACCTCGCCGCCCAGGATGATCCAGCTCAAACCGCCCCCGAATCGCCACACCTGCACCGGGTACGGGTAGCGGTCCGGCAGTTTCCCGTCGCGGTCCAAAATGCTCAGCATGTACTTGGCGTGGCGCGCCACGCTGGCATCGTGGCCGTGCAACCGGCTCTCGAACTCCGCGCGCGAGGGCGGCTTCTGAAACGGCACGTCCACCAGGGCGAAGGCGGCCCGCACAGGGCCGGATTGCGGCCGCATCTTCCCGCGCAGCACCTCGTCCACCGCGGCCGCCAGGATCTGGCCGTATTTCCGGGCCAGGTCTACCGAGCGGCGCGGCAGTGGATTGGCGTCCGCGCCGCAGTCTTCCACGAACAGGGCGATGGCGCCCGGGTGCGCCTGTTCCAAAGCCTCCTGGGCGAAGCCGGCGTAGTCCCCGTTGATCTCGTAATCGGCCAGCACCGTGTTGTGGCACGCATAGCCGAACGCCACCGCGCGCAGGCTGCCATCCGCGCCGCGCACGCTGAGAACCGGAACGTCCTGGTCCACCGGCCCGGGCAGGTTCCGCCGCAGGGTGACGCGGCGGCGGTTCACAGCAAACCCCGCCACTCCCTGGCCGAAGGCCACCTGCGCCGGCTGCAAATTCGCGATGGCGCTGCCGATCACCTCCACCACCTGGCCGATCAGGCGCTCCGTATAGCGCTGGATCACCGGCTCCTGGTCCGGCGTCAGGGGGTATGCCGGGTGCAGCATCCGGCCGATCACCGGACCGCTGTGCGTGTGGGAAGAGTTGAGTGCCAGCCGCGCCCGCGGGATACCGTACTTCTGCTGCACCTGCGCGGCGATCGGGTCGGAGACTTCGCGCGGGAAGCCCAGCAGATCGGAGGTCACCAGAACCGTGCGCGTGCCGGTCTCATCTTCCAGCACCAGCGCCTTGGCGTAGATCTCCTGGCGCACACCTTCGGAAGGCTTGGTGCGCATGCCGTAACCCGCCATCCAAATGGATTCCCGCGGAGTGATGTCGATCTTTGCCGCGCCCGCCTTCCAGCGGCTTTGCGCCAGGGCCGGGGACTCTACCGCCGCGAACGCGCCGAGCGCCAGGAGGACCAGGAACCGTTTCGCCATGTCACGGTCATGATATCCCGATTACTGGCCGGCCCGAAGCGGCTTTGGCCGGGCGCCTAATGCGTCATCGCGTAGACCACGTAGTTGATCCCCAGGCGGATGCCCAGCGCGGAGTATTTCTCCGGGTACCGCGGATCATCCGCCCACTCCCAGGAATCGCCTACATCCGAGTTAAACGACATGGCCACCATGACCCGGCCCTTGTCGTCGTAAATGCCGCGCCAGTGCGGCACCTCGCCGTCGTTGCGGTAGGTGGTGCCGCGCCGCAACGCCCACTGCCCGGGAATCTGGTAGCGGTCGTCCAGGTCGTAGACCGTGTGAAAAATGGCGTCGCCGCTGTCAATCTCGACGATCGGCCGGTCCGGAAACACGCGCTGCATGCTTTCCTCGAACCGCTCCCATTCCGAGGTCCCCCAATAGTCGTCCAGCATCAGAAAACCGCCCCGCAGCAGATACTCGCGCAGCTTAGCGGCCTGCGCATCGGTGAGCTTCCAGTCCCCCATCTCGCCGGCGCACAGCCAGGGCCAGTTGAACACGTCGTCCAGGTCGTCCAGGTTAATGGGCTGCTCCACCGAGCGGGCGTGGATGCGCGTCAGCCGCCGCACCGCCTGAGCGAAGTGGCGGTCCGCTCGCGGGTAATCCTGCGTCCAACTGGTGAATCCGTTGCGCCAGTCAAACAGCGACCCAAACGTGTGAGCATACCGGCCGAAGCGCGCGTTGGGGTGCTGCGGGTACATGAGCCGCCCGAATACCCATTCGGCCTGGTCCTGCCAGTCCGGCGGCAGGGGGATGTTGTCGTAAGGTTCCATGCCGGGGTATACCCGGAACGGCTTCTGAAAGGCGCACAGCGCGCTGATCAGGGCCAGGCCGCAGCCGTATCTCCGGAGTGCCCGCGGAACCCGCATGGTGCTTTGTTCTGAAGCATAGCACCTGGGGCGCGCCCGCCGCGTTCGATAATGGTTTCTCATGACGGAAGCGGAAGCGGCGGTGGCCATCGTGCGGGTGCGCCACCACCAGGAATCCATCCTGCTCATCCGGCGCGCCGAAAGGGAGGGCGACCCCTGGTCGGGACACTGGTCCTTCCCGGGCGGGCGGCGCGAACCGGAAGACCCCGATTTGCTGCGCACCGCTTTGCGCGAACTCCAGGAGGAGTGCGGCATCTCTCTCGCGGAGGGCCAGGTGGAAACCGCGCTGCCTCCCCGGCAGGCCCGCCGCAAGGCGCCGCCCTTCCTCTGGGTGGTCCCCTTCGTGTTTCGCGTGGATGCCCGCCAGCCCGTCACCCTGGATCCGGCCGAAGCGGTCGAAGCCGTCTGGGTGCCACTGGTCTTCCTGCGGGATCCGGCCCGCCACGTGCTGTCTCCGGTGCCGGGCCGCCCGCCGGAGATGCTCTTTCCCGCCATCGATCTGAACGGGGTGCCCTTGTGGGGTTTCACCTACCGCCTCATCACGGATTGGCTCGGCCTGGAGCCGGAAGGGCGGCTCCGTGAAGAGGCAGGCTTCCAGGCCGCCCGCCTGGTGCTCGATTTTCTGCTGTCCTGCGGGTTGACCCTGGCGCGCGATTGGACCTCCGGGCCTGTGCGGACCGCCGCCCTGCGGGGCGGCATCCCGGTGCAGCGGGTACTGGCCCGCTTCTCCGGCCGGGGGGAACACGTTGCGCTGGTAAACGCCCTGGAGGTCCGGCCGGATGGCGTGCGCCTGGCCGGTCTGGCGTTCGAGGAGTACCTCATCCAGGCCGGACCGTGAGCACTTCTCCCGGCAGCGACTCGCGAAACGTCAGCCAGTCCGTCCTGGCCTTGTCCCACTCCTGCAACAGCAGCCCGTGCGCGTCGAACAGTTCCCGGATCTGCATCGGGCCCCAGCCCAGGATCTCTTCCAGCACCGGCACCAGCACGCTCAGCCCGTTGTCGCTCAGCACCGTCCGCTTGGCGATCCGGGTGATGAACTTGGCCTCCGAGACCGCGATGGTGAAGCCGCCGCCGTTGTTGACGTGAAGCATCACGTGGACGTCCGAGCTGCCGTCGCCCACATAGATCACCCGGTCGGGAGTGATGCCCAGCCGGGCCGCCAGTTCCTCCAGCACCGTCACCTTGCCGTAACCCGCCGGAACCCTGCGGATCGAGCGGATCTCGCCGGATTCCGGATCGTAGTCAAACTCCGTGCCGAAGATATGCTCCGGCGGCACGATGCCCTCCAGGGCCGACTGCACCACCTCGCGCGGCGCCGCCGACACCACGTAAAAGGAAAACTGGTAGCCTCCCACCCCGGACTCCAGAAGCTTGGCCAGCAGGCCGATGTTCGGCTTCAGGCGAATGTGTTTTCCCACCTCGACCAGATGCTCCCTCCTCACAGCCCGGAACTCCGGATCATGGCGTAGCAGGTGTGCCAGCTCGCCGCCCTGCTGCACCAGGTTGGTGCGGGCCAGCCCGGCCACCTTTTCCTGGAACCGCGAAGCGCCGATCCGTTCGCTCAGCACGATGCCCGAGTCGTTGAAGCTCAACGTCTGGTCAAAGTCGCTGGCGAGTAAATACTGTCGCGTGACTTCAGCCCGGTCACTCATAAGGGGTATTATACCAACTATTATTACAGCTTGCGATCGAATGGCATAAATTGTAATATCAATTATGGATGCCGAAGTACCAGGATGTCTTCGAAGCGCTCCGTAGCCGCATCGTGGCCGGAGAGTTCCGGCGGGGTGAGCGCCTGCCGAGCGAGGCCAAGCTCGTCAAACAATTTGGGACCTCCCGCATCACGGTGGGGCGCGCCGTGCGGGAACTCCAGCAGGAGGGGCTCGTGGAACGGCGGGTGGGGTCGGGAACGTACGTCCGGGGAGGGCGGGCAGAGCCGGGCGGCCTGCTTTTCGGACTGCTGATTCCGGACCTGGGGCGGACCGAGATCTTCGAGCCCATCTGCCAGGGAATGGCGCGCGCGCCGCGGGCGCGCCCGCATGCGCTGCTATGGGGCAACCTCCCGGAAGGTGCCGGTTCCGAGGAGGAGCAGGCCCTGGAACTCTGCCGCCAGTACATCGCGCGGGGGGTATCCGGGGTGTTCTTCGCGCCGTTTGAGCTGACCCCGGAGCGGGACGCGATTAATGCCCGCATCACCGAGGCGTTAGACCGGGCGGGCATTCCGATGGTGCTGCTGGACCGGTGTGTCGCACGCTACCCCCGGCGCAGCCGCTACGACCTGGTGGGCATCGACAACCGCCGCGCGGGCTACCTGGTCACGGAGCATCTGCTGGAGCGGGGCTGCCGCCGCATCGCCTTCATCGGCCTGCCGGACTCGGCGTCGACGGTGGATGCACGCATCGCCGGCTACCGCGAGGCGCTTCAAGCCTATGGTGCTCCGGCCGATGCGACGCTGGTCGAGCGTATGGACCCCTCGGAGCCGGCGCGCGTACGGGAGTTGATGGAGCAGTGCTGGCCGCAGGGCTTTGTGTGCGCCAACGACCGGACCGCGGCGCACCTCATGCAGTCGCTGTTGGGGCTGGGCTACCGCATTCCGGACCATCTACGCCTGGCGGGCATCGACGACGTGGAGTACGCCCGCCTGCTGCCCGTTCCGCTCACCACCTTGCGGCAGCCCTGCCAGGAAATGGGGGCTGCGGCCGTTTCGGCCATGCTGGACCGCATTGCTCATCCGGAAATGCCCGCGCGGGATATCCTGCTGGATTGTAAGCTGATCGTGCGGCAGTCTTCCGGCGGCTAACCAATTTCCCGGATTGCGCACTCTGGGCCTTCGCTATACACTGAGGGGGAGAGAATCCAGACATGACCTCAAGTGGCGAGAATCTGCCCCCCTGAGGAAGCCGGCCACCTCCGCCGGTGAATCGTTCCGCCAAGTCCTTCAGCCTCACCGCGTAGTGACAGTCCTTTCGGTGAGTGCTTCAGAGGACGACCACGCCGGTTTACGCCGCCTTTTCCACCGCACCAACTGGGTGCTGCTGGAGGCCGGCAGTTGCAGCGAGGCCGTTCAGGTGATGCGCCACGCGGCCATCCCCGTGCTCATTGCGGACAGCAACCTTCCCGATGGAACCTGGAGAGATCTTCTACGGGAGACGGACACTATCCCAAGCAGGCCCCGCGTCATCATCGCGTCCCGTCTGGCCGACGAACGGATGTGGACCGAAGTACTCGACCAGGGCGGGTTCAATGTGCTGGAAAAGCCGTTCGTAGCGGAGGAACTGTTTCGCGTAGTCAGCCTGGCGTGGTTGAATTGGCGTGAGGAGGGCAAGCCCCTGGCCCGCGCCGCGACCGCAGGCTAAGGGACCGTCCCGCTAACAATCAGACATGAAGCCGGTACACACGTTTCGTGTGACCCCTTCCCTACCGCCTCCGCTGGAGGGTCTTCGGGAGCTGGCCTACAACGTCCGTTGGGCCTGGGATCACGACACTATCGAGTTATTCCGCCGGCTGGACAGCCAGCTATGGGAGACCAGCGGCCATAATCCGGTGGCCATGCTGGGGTCCATCGGGCAGGATCGCCTGCGGGAAGCCGCCGCGGACGAAAGTTTTTTGGCGCACCTGGAGCGGGTTTCCCGGGACTTCGACGCGGGCAGCAAGCGCGGCTGCTGGTTTACGCGGTCGCTGCCGTCGGCCAAGGGACTCCTGGTGGCGTATTTTTCCGCGGAGTTCGGGCTGACCGAGTGCCTCTCGATCTTCGCCGGCGGCCTGGGCGTGTTGGCGGGGGACCACCTGAAAGCCGCGAGCGACCTGGGCTTACCCCTTGTGGGGGTAGGCCTGCTCTACCAACAGGGCTATTTCCAGCAACACCTCAACCAGGCGGGCTGGCAGCAGGAGGCATACAAGGACAACGATTTCTACAATCTACCGCTCACCCCGGTCAGCCGCGGGGACGGCGCTCCCCTGCTCGTGGAGGTGGAGTATCCTGGGCGCCGGGTGGCGGCGCAGGTCTGGCGAATACAGGTGGGGCGGGTACCTCTGTACCTGCTGGATACCAATTTGCCGCAGAACCGGCCGGAAGACCGCGACGTGACCGACCAGCTTTACGGCGGTGACCTGGAGATGCGCATCCGGCAGGAGATCCTGCTGGGGATCGGGGGCTACCGTGCACTGGAGGCGCTGGGCATCCAGCCGACGGTCTACCACATGAACGAGGGGCATTCGGCGTTTCTGGCGCTGGAGCGGGTGCGGCGTCTAATGGAGGAGCAGAAGCTGGCCTTTGCCGAGGCCCGCCAACTGGCCACCGCCAGCCTGGTGTTCACCGGGCACACGCCGGTGGAGGCGGGCCACGATTACTTTCCGCCGGAGCTGATGAACCGCTATTTCGACGGGTTTGCGCGTTCGCTGGGCCTTTCGCAGGCGGAGTTTCTGGGCCTGGGGCGCCGCGATCCGGCCAATGCGGGCGAAGCCTTCTGCATGACCGTCCTGGCGCTGCGCATGGCCGCATCCTCGAACGGCGTCAGCCGGCTGCACGGGCAGGTGAGCCGGCGCATGTGGCAGAGCCTGTGGCCGGGGGTGCCGGTTGACGAGGTGCCCATCGGGCACGTGACCAACGGGGTGCATTTCCGCTCCTGGATCTCCAACGAAATGAACCAGCTTTACGACCGGTACCTGGGGCCGCACTGGCGGG
This sequence comes from Solibacteraceae bacterium, assembly GCA_021324015.1. GTDB lineage: Bacteria > Acidobacteriota > Terriglobia > Bryobacterales > Bryobacteraceae > JAJPJX01. Next base: position 47,597 of record JAJPJX010000059.1, read on the forward strand.
AAGAGCCCACCGACCGGAAGCTGTGGCAGCAAGTGGAGAAGATTCCGGCCGAGGAGCTATGGCGCACGCACGAGCGGCGCCGGGAGCGCCTGGTGGCCTTCGCCCGCCGGCGGCTGAAGGAGCAGATGCAGCGCCGGGGAGCGCCGCAGGCGGACATGGAAGCCGCCGGGGAGGTGCTGGATCCGGAAGCCCTCACCATCGGCTTCGCGCGGCGCTTCGCCACTTACAAGCGAGCCACCCTGCTGCTGCGCGATCCGGACCGGCTGGCGCGCATCCTGAACGACCCGCAGCGGCCGGTGCAGATTATCTACGCGGGCAAAGCGCACCCCCGGGATGACGGCGGCAAAGACCTCATCCGGCAGATCGTGGCGCTGGCGGGAAGTAAGGAATTCCGCCGCCGGCTGGTGTTTCTGGAAGACTACGATATGGCCATCAGCCGCTACCTGGTGCAGGGCTGCGATGTGTGGCTGAACACGCCGCGGCCGCCGCTCGAGGCCAGCGGCACGAGCGGCATGAAGGCTGCCACCAACGGCGCGCTGAACGTCAGCACGCTGGACGGCTGGTGGTACGAGGCCTGGAAGGCGTCGGAGTCCGGCGGAGACATGATCGGCTGGGCCATCGGCAGCGAAGGCGCGTACGACAGCACGGAGACGCAGGACCGGGTGGAGGCCCAGGCGCTGTACGACATCCTGGAGCACGACGTGGTGCCGGCCTTTTTCGAACGCGGGGCCGACCGGCTGCCGCGGCGCTGGATCGCCCACATGCGCGCCTCCCTGGGGAAACTCTGCCATTTCTACAACACGCATCGCATGGTGTGCGAGTACACGGAGCGCTTCTACCTGATCGCCGACGCGCGGTTTCGCGAGCTGGCAGCGGACTCCGCGGCGCGCGCGCGGGCTTTGGGGGCGTGGCTCGCCCGCGTGCAGCAGAACTGGAGGCAGGTGCGCGTGGAACTGGTGGAGGGCGTTCCGGCGGCGCCCCTGCGGCTGGGGGAAGCCGTGCACGTGCGTGCGCGCGTCCACCTGGACCCGCTGCGCCCCGAGGATGTCACGGCGGAACTGTACCTGGGGCGCGTGGATGCCCGCGGCGAGATTATCGAGCCGACTGCCAGCGCGATGCAGTGCACTGGACGGGAAGCCAGCGGCGCCTGGATCTTTGAAGCTTCGCCGCCGCCGAGCGTTCATAGCGGCTTGCACGGGTATACGGTGCGTGTGCTACCCTACCATCCCGATCTAAGTGTTGCGCTCGTGCCCGGGTTGATCACCTGGGCGTAGCAAAACACCGCTGCCTTTGGTCGCGGCTCGGTTAGCTGAGTGCTCACGTTTACAGTGTGGCGCGGGGCCTAGGGATGTGCCCCAGCATGGAACAATCGTTCCATTGAGGACGCCAAAATTGCACACTTCGGGCTCAGAGCTCGGAGTTATCCGCATGATTCGAAGAGCTTTCTTGTTTGGCCTGAGGATTGCAATATAGGATTGCGTGACGATAATCAACCAGGTCCAAAGAGAGCTGATTGCCCCTCAGACCGTCACCCGCCTAGTCACTCACTACGTAGCAAATCCCACTTAGTAACTCCTCTTTAACATCCCCACCAATCTGCTCTCTTTGGGCCTGCGGCTCGGGCCGGGGTGGTACCATAAGCGGTATGCCGAAAGGTTTATTTGAGGTCGCTTGTCCGTGCTGCCAGGCTGTGCTGAAAGTGGATCCGGAGACGCGTGCGGTGATTTCCCACAAGGTACCCGAGAAGCCGCCGGTGGTGGAGGACCTGGCAGCGGCAGTAGCCCGGCTAAAAGGGGAGGCTGGGCGGCGAGAGGAAGTCTTCCGTAAGCAGGTAGAGACGGAGAAGTCCCACGGCAAGGTGCTGGAGAAGAAGTTCGACGAGTTGCTGCGGCAGGCCAAAGAGAATCCGGACCTGACGCCTCCCCAGCGGGATATCGATCTGGATTAAGGGAGCATCACTTCGGCAGGCCCGCCAGAAACTCCCGCGCCACCTCCGCCACCGGCCGGTGCTTGCCGTCCACCTCGTAATTGAGCCGGCGCATCTGCTGATCGGAGATCCTGCCCGATAGGCCGGCCAGCGCCGGGCGCACCGCGGGCCAGGCGCGCAGGGCGCCCAGGCGGACCACCAGCGCGGCCTGATAGGGCGGAAAGTAGTGCCGGTCGTCGGCCAGGATGCGGACGTCCAGCACGGAGAGCATGCCATCAGTGCCGTTGGCGGCCACCATATCCACCTGATTCTGCTCCAGAGCGCGGTAGAGCAGGCCCAGGTCCATGGTCTTGGGCGTTCCGGCGAGCGGCAGGTGGTAGGTGTTCTGCAAGCCCGGCAAGCCATCCGGGCGGGTGAGAAATTCGTAGCCCGCGCCCAGCAGCCAGCCCTTTTTGCGGCGGGCGGCGTCACTCAGCGTTCCCAAGTGTTCGGCGCGCGCGTCGGCGCCGCGTACCGCGAGGACGAAGGTGTTGTTAAAGCCCAGCGGATCCAGCCATTCCAGGTCCCAGCGGCGGCGGTATGCGCGGCGCACCTGCTCAAGGACCGCGGCCGGGCTGGAGGAAGGCGGGAGTTTGAGCACGGCGGTCAGAGCCGTTCCGGTATACTCCGGATACACATCGATCTGTCCGTTGGCGAGCGCCTGCTGGGCCAGCAGGGTACCGCCCAGGTTGAGGCGGCGGTCAACCTTTTGACCCAGAGACCGCTCCAGGCGCTGCGCTACAATTTCGCCCAGGATGACCTGCTCCGTGAAATTCTTGGAGCCCACGGTGATCCGGTGTTTCCCGGAGCAGCCGGCGAACAGCAGGCCTGCCAGCAGGCAGGCGGAAAGCCGGGTCTTCAAGACGGATCACCAGCGCCGCGGATAGGGTACATTCCCCCATGCTACCGGGAAACTGAAGCCGGGGCCGGGGCGTCAGGAACATTTTATGAGACACGGGAACACACCTTTCCGCGGATGGCGCGCCTGGCCGGTGTTGTTTTTTCTGGCAGCCGGACCAGTCTTCGCGCAAGTGGCCGCCAACCGGTACGCCCTGATTCTAGAAGATCCTCCGGTGTCGTCCCGAATTTCGTCCAAAGAAGCGATGCAGTCCACTACGGCGAAGAGCTACGCCCAGCAGATTGCGGCTAAACAAAGGCTCGTGCGCACGGAACTGGCCTCCCGGAATATTCGGGTCACCGGCTCGGCCGACACGCTGCTCAACGCCGTCTTCGTGGCGGCTCCGAAGGATCGCGTGGCGGAGTTAAGCGCTCTTCCCGGAGTGGTGGCGGTAATTCCCGTGCGGCGCTACCGCCGCAGTCTCGACCGGGCCACCCAGTTGATGGACGCACCTGCCGCGTGGAATGCTCTGGGAGGAGCGGGCAACGCGGGCAAAGGGATCAAGATTGGCATCCTGGACAGCGGCATCGACCAGACGCATCCAGCGTTTCAGGACAGCTCCCTGCCTATGCCGGCGGGTTATCCGAAATGCAGCGGCAGCGATTGCGCATTCACCAGCAACAAAGTGATCGTGGCGCGCAGCTACGTGCGGCAGTTGGCGGCGGGCAGTTCGGCGTCCAATCCGGCGGCGGATTCGCGTCCGGACGATTATTCACCGCGGGACCGCGGAGGGCACGGGACGGCCGTGGCTTCCTGCGCCGCGGGGGAAACCAATACCGGCGCGGTGACCATCACGGGCATGGCGCCCAAAGCCTATTTGGGCAATTACAAGATTTACGGATCGCCGGAAGTGAACGACTTCACCACCGACGATGTGATTATTCAGGCGCTGGAAGACGCGATCAAGGACGGGATGGACATCGTGTCGTTCTCCTCCGGCGGACCGGCGTTGACGGGGCCTCTGGATGCAGGGACGGCTTGCGGCAACAGCGCCGGGGTGGCGTGCGATCTCAGCGCGCAGGCTTTTGAGACGGCGGCGAAGAACGGCCTGGTGATCGTTGCGGCGGCCGGGAATGACGGGCAGAGCGGCAGCCGATATCCTACTTTCAACTCGATCGAGTCGCCCGCCGATGCGCCCTCGGTGATCGCCGCGGGGGCGACGACCAACTCGCATGTTTTCAGTGAAGGGGTGAGCGTGCCGGGGGCGGACGCGCCGTCCACCCTACAAGGCCTGGCCGCGCAAGCGGGAGACGCCTTGGTTCCGCCGGGCGCGGTGACGGCGCCGCTGAGAGACGTGAGCCAGCTCGGCGACGACGGGCTGGCCTGCGCGAGCTTGCCGGCGGGATCGCTGGCAGGGGCCTTCGCGCTGATCGAGCGCGGCACCTGCACATTCGCCAGCAAGATGATCAACGCGCAGAACGCCGGTGCGGTGGGGGTGATCTTCTACCTCGCGGATGCTTCGAGGACCACGCCCAGCGGGTTGTTCTCCTTCAACATTCCGGCGGTGATGATCTCGAACAGCGACGGGCTGGCGCTCAAGAGCTTCGTGAATGCTCATCCGGACCACCCGGTGACCATCGATCCGGCGGGGATCGAGTTGGACGCGGGCGGCTCCGACCGCCTGGCGGCTTTCTCCTCGATGGGGCCGTCCACCGGAGACTCGCTGATTAAGCCCGACGTGTTGGCCACGGGCACGAACATGTACATAGCTGCGCAGAGCTACGATCCGCTGGGAGAGCTTTTCAGCACGAACGGGTACGCCGTGGCCAACGGCACCAGCTTCGCGACGCCGCTGGTTTCGGGCGCGGCCGCCCTGGTGAAGCAGAGCCACCCAAAATTCACCGCCGCGCAGATCAAATCCGCGCTGGTGAATACAACAGCCAGCGACGTGAGCACCGACAACCGGAACCAGCCGGTCAGCGTGCAGTCCGCCGGGGCGGGGAAACTGGATGCCGGGGCGGCGGTCCAGGCCACGGTCACGGCCAACCCGGCCACAGTGTCGTTCGGCATATTGAACCCGGCCACGCTGCCGCTCACGAAGCAGATCCAGATGACCAACAGCGGAGGGAGCTCCGTGACACTGAGCGTGGCGGTGGCGCCTGGCCAATCCGGGGGCGGGACGGTGGCGGCGGAGCCGCAGAGCCTGACGCTGGCGGCGGGCGCTTCAGGCACGATCCAGGTGACGCTCTCGGGCGCGATGCCTCCGGCGGGATCGTACTCCGGCTTCGTGACGCTCACGGGCGGAGGAGTGGCGCTGCGCATTCCTTACCTGTACCTGGTGGGGGACGGCAACCCTGACGGCATCATTCCGCTGACGGGCGACAACTTCGACGGCACGGCGGGACAGCCGATCCCGGACGGTGTAATCTCTTTCAAGCTGGTGGACCAGTACGGCGTTCCGATCGTGGGGGCGCCGGTGACGTTCACGGCGCGCGGCGGCGCCATGCTGCAACAAATGGATAGCGCGACCAACGCCTACGGCATCGCGCAGGCTGAGCCGGTGCTGGGCTCGCAGCCGGGCAGCCAGTCGATTGTAGCGACGGCGGGTGGCCTGAGGCACGTGTTCAGCGGGTCGGCGCGGGTGCAGCCCACCATCGCGGCCAACGGCGTGGTGAACGCCGCGAGCTTCGATGCATCGAGCCCGGTGGCGCCAGGCTCGTACATCAGCATTTTCGGCACAGGCCTGAGCGACACCACGGATTCCACTTCGAGCGCCACGCTGCCGCTGGCGATCGACTATGTCAACGTGAGCTTCGACGTGCCCTCGGCCAATCTGAGCGTGCCCGGGCGCCTGATCTATGTCAGCCCAGGGCAAGTGAATGTGCAGGTTCCCTGGGAGCTGCAGGGGCAGAGCGCCGCGCAGGTGAAGGTGACCATTGATTATTCGGCCGGCACCGTGGTAACAACGCCGCTGGCGAATTACTCGCCCGCGCTGTTCGAGACGGCAAGCGGAGTGGCGGCGGCGCTGGACGCGCAGAACCAGGTGATCACGGCCAGTCATCCCGCACGGCGCGGGGAGACGGTCCAACTTTTCGCCAACGGGTTGGGACCGGTAACGAATCAGCCGGCCAGCGGCGCTCCGGCACCGGCATCGCCCCTGGCGCAGACCACCACACTTCCCATGGTGACGATCGGCGGGCAGGCCGCCGCGGTGTCGTTTGCCGGGCTGGCCCCCGGATTCGCGGGCCTGTACCAAATCAACGTGACGGTGCCGGGAAATTTGAGCGCCGGCAACCAGCCGGTGACGGTGGCGATCGGCGGGAAGACGTCGAAAGCGTCGGGCATTGCGGTGCAATAGGCTGTCCGCAGCCAAAGAACCATCAGGCGTAGGCCAGGGAACCGATCTTGCGCGACACATCCAGAATGTCGGAGACGCGAATGAAACCCGCCAACCGGCGTCTGCCGACGGAAGTCATGGCGGCCGAGGCCAGGCAGCCGCACTCGGAGCAAACCGGGCTGCCACCAAGCTGGCAGGGCGTGAGCACGGATTCCAAATCGGCGGAAACGCAGGTGGTCAACTGCGCGAAGATGCACTCTTCCGGCGAACGGGGAGGGCGGGCATAGCCCCGGAGCACCGCTTGGGGCGCCTCTACCTTTGGGAAAGAGCGCGTCAGCGCGGCTAAATCCCGAATCACCTGGTCGCGGTCCTCGGGGCGCAGCCGTTCCTCGGATATTTCGCCGTCCTGAGGCGTGTAGAGGCTGAACCAGATTTTGAGCACCTCAGGCCGCGCCGACCAATAGCGGGCGAACTCGGCGAGATAGCCGGCGCGGTGGGCCATCTGACGGGTGACGGTGCAGTGCACGCGGATGCGGTGCCCCGCGATGTGCTGGAGGATGCGCGGGTAGGTGGCCGGCGCGCGGCGGCGGTCGTGTTCCGGCTGGAGACCATCCACAGAGACGGCCAGGTGCAAGTTGGTCAAACGGGCCCAATCCGCGGGGATGGGCCGGACCGCGCTGGTAACCAATTGCACTTCGATCCGCATTTCGGCCAGGCGCGGCAGGATTTCAGTTAGTTCGCGATAGCGAACCAGCGGCTCTCCGCCGACGATGGAAATGTGAACGGGCCGAAGCCGGCGGACTAGATCCAGGGTGCGGGACACCAGTTCGCGGCCGCGGAAATCGCTAAGCTGCCGCAGGACGGTCCCATCACCCAGGTGGCCGGGGCTGTACGCATAGCAGCCAGGGCAGTGCAGTGGGCACTCCTTGGTAAGTTCAAGGGAAAGAAACGGCCGGGTCCCCTGGAGAACGCGTCCCCACACGGGCAATAGATCTCGCTTGGTCATGTCAGCCAGCGGGGCGAGAACAACATCCTATGCGCAATTTATCATCTCGGCGCGTGGTCTCGCTCCGGCGCACTGTTGATGAACACACATGGCGGCGCGGCGTTCGGGCCTATTCCGAACACTTCCGGGCTCAACCCAGGGGGTGCTTGTGGTGGAAGAAACGCTGGCGGAGATCCGGCCAGAACTCGGAGAGCAGGTTGCCGATGGCTCCACCCATCATGCTGGTGCCGAACCGCGATGCCACGACCGAGCCGTTGATGGAATTGGCGGGATAGTAGAGATTGGAGGCCGCGATCCCCAGGCTCATTCCGAAGATGCCGGAGTAATTGAACGCCGTGCGCCCCGAATCCTGGCGGGCGATCACCACGCGGCTGACCGCGTATCCCACGCGCGACAGGATGCCGGCACGGGGTCCTCTGCGGAAATAGCGCGGGTCCTGGTGCAGGAGGGACGCGAACAAGCCGGCGCTGAAGAAATTTTGGCTGCCGAAATCTCCAACCGCCGCGCCGAAGCGCTTGGCGAACGCCGCCGGGCCGCGTCCGTAGTTCGGCACATCATCCGCCGACTGCGAAAATGCGGCTCCGAAACCCGCGCTGGCGATGTTGAATGGATCGAAGGTTTCCCGCGCGGCCAGCGCCCACTTTTGCTTGACCGTGAGGGGTGCGACTTTGGCATTCGGATCCGAGACTGCCTGATAGTTCGGGATCAGGCCCAGGATTCTTTGATCATTGAAAACGAATCCGGACGGCGGAGGGTTGCTTGCGGGGCGGGTCTGCGCGCGCGCCTGGCAGCTTGCCACCAGCAGGCACAACATCGCGGCAATGGGAACGCGCATGCCAACCACCAAGGCGCTACCTCGGCACAGCGGTATGGCGACGGGACGAAGCTGGGAAGTTACGGAATAGCTCTTTAGGGCTATGGGTGCTGTTCAGACGGCGACGGGCTTGGCAGTCTTCCATTTGCCCCGCGTGAAGTCCGGGAAGTTGATGGCGGCGCTGCGGGAGGCGACGGACTTCTCGCTGAGGGGCACGATGACGCTCCAGGTTGCGGAATCGTACACATCGATGGGCGTCTGGCGCTGATGGCGGACGGCATCCATGAACTGCGCCAGGGTCATGTAATCTGCGCCGCCGTGGCCATAGCGGGTAGCGACTTGGCCCATCTCTTTCCACAAGTGGTGTTCGTACTGCTGGTAGTAAGCGGCCGGATCCTCCCAGGCGGGCTCTCCGGATTTCCTGGGACTGCGGCCATCGATGTAAATTTTGTCGAGCGTTCCGGAGTAGATCCCCTGGGTACCCTGCACACGGAAGATGAGGTCGTAGGGGCGCGGCGACTGTGTGCCGTAATACAGAGTCACGGTCATGCCGTTGGCGGTCTGGATCAGGCTGGTATTGATATCGCCCTGCGCGAAGGTGCGCCGGGCGTTGGGGCTATCAGCGCCGAACGTGCGGGAAGCGTAGAGGCGGGGGCCGCGCGAGACGGTGCTCATGGACGTGAGGTAGGCGAAACGGTCGCCGCGGTTGATGTTCATCCACCAGGCCACGGGGCCAATGGGATGGGTGGGATACTGGTTGCCGTTGCTTTGAAGAGCGTGTACGCCGCGCCAGGAAAGACCGCCGTCACCGGTGAACTGCATGCCGGCGATATAGTGCTGGTAGCCGGCTTCGCAGTGGACCACTTCGCCCAGGACTCCCTCACGCACCAGGTTGAGCACCATCAGCACGTTGCGGAAGTAGCAGACATTTTCGAGCATCATGCAGGGCTTGCCGGTCTGCTCGGAGGTATCGACAAGTTCCCAGCACTGCTCGACGGTGAGGCCGGCGGGCACTTCGACGCCGGCGTACTTGCCGGCCTTCATGGCAGCCACGGCGACCGGAGTGTGCCACTCCCAGGGGGTAGCGGTGACGACGGCGTCCAGATCCTCGCGCGCGGCCAGCCTGCGGAAGTCCTCCATGCCGCGGGAGTAGCCTTGGGGACGCGGCCGGCCGGCTTTCTCGACCAGGCTGACGGCGCGCGCCAGGTTGGCTTCGTTGATGTCGCACAGGGCGGGCACCTCGACGGCGGGCAGATCCAGCATGGTGCGCAGCAGGCTGGTGCCACGGTTGCCGACGCCCACAATGCCCACCTTGACGGCTTTGGCGGCCGGAGCCTGGGCCGCAGCCAAGCCGGCGGCGCCGAGGCTCAAAAATTCTCTGCGATGGATGCGCATGGACATAGAGATTCCCCCGCCATTATAGGCAAGCTCACGGCCGGTCTGGCGCGCCCAAAAAGCCATCGCTGTAGAACACCGGCCGGTATCCGTGGCGGGTGACCCACTGGATGGCCCGCTCCACGCGCTGGCGGTAATCCGGTTCGTATGCGCGGTAGTCGGGATAGAAGTACTGCTCGTGGATCATGAGTTCCAGGATCTCGGCCTGGTGGGGGTCGGCGGCCACCTGCTCGAGCCGCGGAACGATCTGTTCCAGCGGGAACAGGTTAACGACCATGTCGTGACGGAGGAAGAGCAGGTCTTCGCGGGTATCTTTCCAGTAGTCGCGGCCGCTAAGGTAGCGCCACTGGGCGAGCGGCAGGTAATAGCAGACCGAGGGCAGCCCGTCGCGCGCCTCGAAGTATCCCACCAGCCCCCGGACTCCTTCCGCCCGCAGCGCCCGCGCGGCCTCGCGGGTGAGCGCGCCCCAATGCACGGTGGTAATCGGGCTGAGCAGTTCTTTGCCGGCGAAGCGCTCGATTTCGCGGGTGACGAGGCGGTAATCCTCACGCACCTGTTCGGGCGAGGCATGCAGGTAGGGCCGGTCCGGATCGTTGGCGCGCGCATGGATGGTCAAGTGAATCCAGTCCGCATTGGCCTGCCACTCCGGGCGGAACCTGGCGGGCATCTGCGAAAGGTTGAAGCCGGGGGTTTCGTAATAGATGTTGAAATGCACCTTGGCGCCGTACTTGCGGTGCATCTCGCGCCAAAAAGCCAGGTAGGGGTTGTCGAACAGAGAGTGGTAAGAGCCCGCGTGGAGGGCGAGGTCTTTGAAGAAGAGGATATTGTCGTCAGTGGAGACGCGGTAGCGGGGGAAAGAGTTGCGATCCCAGAGGACGGTGATCTCTTTTCGGGCGCCGTCCGCCGCCTCCGCCACGATGCGGGTCTCGCGCTCGCGCAGCACCAGCGTGGTTTGAAAGGCTCCGTTTTCGACCGGGACGCTCGCGCCGTTGACGCGCACCCCGGCGGCACGGCAAAACCCACGCAGGGAGATGCGTAAGCCGGCGGGAGTGGTTTCCCCGTCGTGCCGGTTGAGGATCGCGCCGTCCACGGGTTCGGAGATGGACAGCGACTCACGCGGCTCCCAGGGCAGGCGCTGAGAACGCGAGGGGGTGCGCAGCCGGAACAGCGAGCCGCTTTCGAGTTCCGCGGCGTAGAGGTTTCGCAGGTCCGCGCCGCCGAAGGCGAGGTCGCTGACGCGCCGGCCGGGCAGGGGATAGGCGGCGACCGCCTGGCCCTGGGAGTTGAGCACCGAAATTTCGCCCGCGCCGTCGCGCGCCGCATAGAGGTTGCCCTGGTGATCGAAGGCCAGGCCCGCGGCGGGGGCGTCGCCAGAGAATTGCGCGAACAGGGCGCGGCTGCCACCGTCCGGCGCGAAGCGCCAGATGCGCGGGCCATCCCCCACGAACACCTGGCCGGTATCCGCCGCGACGGCGATACCCAGGGGGCGCTTCAGCCCGGCGGCGAACACCGAGGCACCGCCCTGAGGATCTACTCGGCAGACGCGGGCGGCGCGCGCATCGGTAACGAAAAGATCGCCGTTTGCTCCCGCAGCGATGCGCTCGGGCTGCTGGAAGGGCGCGCCGCCGCAGCGGGCCGCGAACACGCGCGGGTCTCCCGAGGAATTCACCTGGAGTACGGCTTTCTGCATGCGGTCTGCGACGTAGAGGGTTCCGGCGGCATCGAAGGCCAAACCCGCCGGCTGGCCGCCCGGCGCGCCCAGCGGCACGGCAAGCCCGCGCGCCACGACCTGCAAAACCTGGTTGCCGGCCGAAACAAACGGCGAGCCCTGCGGATCCACAGCGATGCCGCGGGGGTACGCCAGGCCGCGCAATTGCACCACCGGACGCGCGGTAAGATCAGCAGGCCGGACCCAGGAGAGCAGCAGGGCCAGGCCGAACGCGGCGGTGAGGAGGGCGATTTGCCGGCGCAGCACGCGATTCACGTGGAGAAGCACCGCTCCCTGCGATCGCGGCTCGGTAACACTGGCGGCATAGGGGCTAGAGCTTCACGCGACGCTCGTATTTTTCGACGAGCTTGCGGATGTCGTAGGTGAAATCCACCCAGGCCTTCTCCCAAGCCTTGGCGGCGCGGCGGCTGTAAGAATAGAAACCCTTGCCGTTGGCGATACCCAGGGCTCCGCTGCGAACGGTTTCCTGCATCAGGCGGGGAACGGCTTTCTGCTCGCAGAGCTCGGGCAGCAGGCCTTCCATGACGGCCGCGTAGGCCGGAATGCCGGTGAGGTCCATCCAGCGGAACGGTCCGGCCAGGGTGGCCCACCAGCCCATGTCGTTGCGGAAGGAGCGGTCCACGGTCTCCACGTCGGCCACGCCGGACTCGACCAAATAGAAGGCCTCGCGCAGCATGGCGTACATCATGCGGTTGGAAAGGAAGCCGCGGATATCGAAGTGCAGGACGGTGGGCTCCTTGCCGCAGCGCTTGCCCACGCTTTCGGTAAATTCGATGGTGCGCCGCGAGGTCTTGTCGCTGGGGATGATTTCGAGATAGCGCATGATATGCGCAGGCTCGCCCCAGTGCATGCCGATGAAGCGCTCCGGGCACCTGGCCTGGGCTTGCAGCAAGGTGATGGGGAAGCTGGAGCTGTTGGTGGCGACTACGGTTTCCGCGGGCGCGGCATCTTCCAGCTCGCGAAAGATGGCGCGCTTCAGGGCCAGGTCTTCGGCCACCGATTCGACGACCAGGGCGCACTGGCCCAGTTCGGAGACGGACTTCACCAGATGGAAGCGCTCGCGCCAGCCCTTCAAGCGGGAGCGCGGCACGATCTTGCGGCGGGCGAGCTCCTCGAGCGACTCCGCGATGTGCGCCACGGCGGCTTTGGCGCGCCTGGCCGTGCGGTTGTAGCCCACAACCTCGAACCCATAGGCCAGCAGGCAGGCGGCGATCCCCCGGCCCATCAGCCCCAGTCCGACCAGCCCGATACGGTCCTCCGCTTTCGCTTGCTTCGGCATCGCGTTTCTCCTCTCAGCGTTGCGGACGCAGGGCATCCACGGGCGGGAACGGCTCGCCCTTTTTGTGGCCGCGGCTGATACGGGGCACCTGGACCTGGATGGCCCGCCAGTATTCGGCCTCGGCGTCCCAGCGCGCCAGGGCGGTACCCAGACGATACGGCGTACTCTCCTCCAGCCAGGCTTGGCGGTATTGTTCGCGCAGCCCCGTGACGGCGTCCATCAGGTCGGCCAGCATGCCGTGGTCCTGGGCGGCGATTTGCGTATTGAGGTAGAAGTTCACCAGTTCCGGATCGGGATTCTCGCGCAACTGGCCGAAGTATCCGGCCCACTCGACGGCGTAGAGATTCTTCATCCCCAGGTAGTCGAACATGCGCGCGGCGATGAGGAGGCTTTCCAGGGTGCGCGGGTCGCCTCCCATGCGCAGGGCGCGCTGGAGGCGCTCCTGGGCGCTCTCGGCGAGCAGGCGGGCGCGGTGCAAATCTTCCCGGTGCGCTTCGAGCCGCGGCAGGCGGGCGGGATCGAGCGGGTCGGCCCAGAAGCGATGGATGCTGGCCCCCTGAAGCACCTTGGTGAAGGTTTCCTCGGCGCTCGAGAGTTCCTCGAGCGCGGGCGCCACTTCCGCGGCGACGGCGGCGGGATAGGTCTGCCCGCAGTAGTCGCGGAAGTAGGCGGCGGCGTCCACAGGCGCCGACTGCCACCCGGCCGCGGCTCCCAGGGCCAGGCCCGGGAGGGACATGCGGTAGAGCGTCTGCGCGCTATCGGTCCAGCCGGTGTTCAGGATGCCGAGCGTGTGATAGCGCTTTCCGGTGGCCAGCAGGCCGTTGATGTTCTTGAAGGTCTGGTGGTAATCCGGGAACACCTCGTTCCAGTTCCAGACCCCGGGGGCCACGACGGTGGGGACGTTCATTTTGGCGAGCGGCTCCACGTAGGGCGTGAAGTCCGGACGGTCGTTGTACACCCAGGGCACGGCGATGGAGCCTTTGGGCAGCCCGGCTATGAGTTCGGGATGCCGGGAAAAGATGCGCGCGCCACTCAGCATATCCGCCCAGAACATGAGCCGCTTGTGGTATTTCTGAGCTTCGCCGGCCACGTGGCGGAGGGTATCAAGGTAGAGCTGAAAGGGGTCCGCACCGGGAGCCACGCCGAGCTTGCCCAAGGCCCAGGGCTCGTCGAAACCCACGTGGTACCAGGGGCTGGGAAAGAGCTTCGCGGTCTGCTCCACCAGGCCGTCGAGCACCTCGCGGATGCGGGGATTGCGTGGATCGAACTCGCCGCCGTAGCGCGGCAGAGAAAGGTCCGCGAACTTCTCCACGCGGAACAGGTCGTGCATGTGGCCGTAGAGCTCCAGGCAGGGCACTACGTCCACATGGCGCTCCCGCGCGTAGGCGATGATGCGGCGCACCTGCTCGCGCGTGTAGCGCCCATCCGGATTTACCAGGGAGTAACCTTCCAGCTCGATGGCGGCTTCCGAATAGAAGAAGTACTGGTTGGCCTTGAAGCGCGCCAGCAGATCGATTTGCCGTTCAATCTCCTCGAGATGCAGCAATTGGCCGTGGCTCAAATCCATCATGAAGCCGCGGTAGGCGAGGGCCGGCCAGTCGCGAACCTCGGCGGCGGGCAGTACGGCCCGGCTGCCCGAGCCCTCGACCATTTGCAGAAGCGTCTGGACGCCATAGAACAGTCCGGCCGAGGCGCGCGCACGGATTTCGGCGCCAGAGGGCGAGACGCGCAGGGTATAGGCCTCGCGGGAATCCGGCCCGGCCTGCTCGTCGGCGGCGGGCAATGCAGCCACGTCGCCTGTGCGAACCAGCACGATGGCGGGCGTGGCATTGCCGGTCTCGTGAACCGGCACCAGGGTTTGGCCAGCGGCCGAGAGCCCCGCCGATAGTTGCCGCGCCGCAAACCGGTCCTCCGCGCCGGGCTCCGAGGCGAAGCGGATGGATAGCCCATCGAGCGCCAGCGTGCCGCCGGCGTAGCGGATTTCCTGAGGGCGCGGAACCAGCGCGCGGTGCTCCGCGGCCCAAGCGGGCAGCAGAGACAACACCAGCAAACTATGAAGCAGCCGCATCAGAAATTCAGGTTACTGCATCTCACTCGTCGGCGGGGTGGCACGTCACCTGTGCCCCAATCTGGCAACCGGCGTGCAGCGCGAAGCCTGGCGGGAGAGGCACCTAACAGCCATCATGCACTTAGCGGCCGGCGCGGGCGGCAAAATCCGCCCGCTAGGAAAATTCTTCCGTGGCGCGGCCGGCGCACCGGGCGCCGCGGTGCTGCTGGCGCTGTGGGCCTACAGCGCCGTCGGCCACGCGGAATCCGCCGCCACCGCGCCGCCGGCGGCCCCATCCAAGTCCAGCGACCCTCTGAACCGGGATACTCCGCAGAGCGCTGTGTTTTCCTTTCTGGAGGCTTGCCACGCACGCAACTATGCGCGCGCCTGGCGCTACCTGGACCTGCGCAAACTGCCCGCCGGGCAACGCCTGAAGGAAGGTCCGGAACTGGCGCAGGAGCTGGTCCGGATTCTGGACCGGGATGTGCAATTCGATGTAGCCTCGCTCAGCCGGGAAGCGGCGGGGGACCAGGACGACGATCTGCCTGCCAACCGCGAGCGTGTGGACTCCTTCAACATGAACGGCAGGACGCTGGAACTCGATCTGGAGCGTGTCACGCTGCGTTCCGGTCTTTCCGTATGGCTGTTTTCTTCCGAGAGCGTGGCACTGATCCCGCAGATTGCGCAATTGGCCAGCGACTCTCCCATCGAGAAATTCCTGCCACAAGCGCTGGTGCGCAACCGGCTGCTGGACACCGCCTTGTGGCGTTGGATCGCGCTGACGTTGCTGGTCCTGGTAGCGGCCGCGTTCTCGCGCGGGCTGTCTCAAGGGCTGCTGCGGCTGGCTCAGATCGGTGTGGGGCGGCTGATCCCCCGCATGAGCGCCGGAGTGCTCGAAACTTTCGTGGGACCAATGCGCCTGCTGCTCTCGCTGGCCGCGTTCCGCGCCGGCATGGCCTGGATCGGTCCTTCCGCGCTGCCGCGCCTGTGGATCGACCGGGTGCTGGCAGTGCTGTTCGTCCTAGGCGTGGCGTGGCTGGGCAGCGGTACCGTGGATCTCGGGCTGGAACGGTTGCGCCTGGCGCTGGCCACCACGCGGCACCAGAGTTTTTCCTATTCGGTGCTGCCGCTGGCCTCGCGCGTACTAAAAATAACCATCCTGTTGCTGGCGATCGCCGCGGTGCTTAGCGACTGGGGATACAACACCACCACGATCCTGGCCGGGCTGGGCGTCGGCGGCGTGGCGGTGGCTCTGGCTTCCCAGAAAACCATTGAAAACCTTTTCGGCAGCGTCGCGGTGATCAGCGACCGCCCGGTCTCGGTGGGCGATTTTTGCCGCTTTGGGGACCGGATGGGCATGGTCGAGGACATAGGCTTGCGCTCCACGCGGATCCGCACGCCCGACCGCACTTTGGTCACCGTTCCCAACGGGCAGTTCTCCTCGATGGTGCTGGAAAACTTCTCCAAGCGCGACAAGATGTGGTTCCACATCATGCTCAACCTGCGCCGGGACACCACCCCGGAGCAGGTGCGCGCACTGCTTGAAGCCATCGCGCGCATGCTGGCGGATCACCCCAAGGTCGAAACCGGCACTTTCCCGGTGCGTTTCGTGGGCGTGGGCACCTACTCCCTGGATGTGGAGGTGGCCGTTTACATCCTGACGCGGGATGGCGACGAATTTCTCCGCCTCCAGCAAGACCTGCTGCTGTGGATCCTGGACGCGGTGGAGGCGGAAGGGACCGCTTTGGCCTTGCCCACACAAGCCAGCATTACCTATTCCTCCGGCAACTCGCCCAACCAGAATGGCGGCGCCACGGCGCGGTCGTGGTTCCGGTAGGGCTCATTTCATGGACGTGGCGCTACATCGGCGATTGCGGGGCTTGGGACCGGTGAGGAGGGGACCATGCCGGGCGGGGCTTCTCCTGGTGGCCGCCGCGATGCTGACGGCGGGGATTCCGCCGCGGCGCGTGAGGCCCTTTTCTCCGCCCGTGGAGAATCCGGCGGCCCGGAAAGTAGAGATCGAACTGGCGCCGCCCCCCATGCTGCGGGCGAACGTGCCGGATTCGGTTCCGAAACTGGCGGCAGTATTGGGCCAGAGGCTGTGTACCATTGCGACCGCCACCTACGAACCAGCCAAGGCGTCGCGCTTGCGGCGCGCGGCGGAGAAGTTCCCGCGTGTGCGAAGGTCGCCGCGGGACGCCGGGGGAGAAGGGTTCACGCCGGCGCGGCCTCTGGGCGATGTGACTTTCGCGCTGCCTCCGGTGGCGAGCGTGGGGCTGGCCGAGAGCCAGCAGATCGATTTGAAGGCCTGGGTGGATCCCTCCGGCAGGGTGACGCGCGTGGAGATCCTGGCCCCGCGGGACGAAGAACTGGTGACGCTGGCGTCCTATGCGGCGGGCGGATGGCAGTTCGCGCCCGCGCGAAGAAACGACAAGCCGGTGGCCAGCGAAGTGATTCTACACTTTCGGTTTGGCGATAAATAAGTTGGTGGCGGCGGGGCGATTCGAACGCCCGACCTAGGGATTATGAGACCCTCGCTCTAACCAACTGAGCTACACCGCCAGAGGAAGGACGCTCCTGTATCGAGTGTAGCAGAAGGTCTCATATACTTGTAGGCAATGTCCCTTGCGCGCCGCAAGTTCCTTTGGGGGAGCCTGTGTGGGGCGGCTCTTGCCGCCAAGAAACGCCCTCCCGAACGACCACCCAATGTCCTGCTGATTCAGGCCGACGACCTGGGGGCCTGGATGACGGGCTGCTATGGCAACCGCGAAATCCGCACGCCGAACATCGACCTGCTGGCGAATCTGGGGGTAAGGTTCGAGTTCGCCTTCACCTGCGCGCCGGCGTCGTCAGCCAGCCGGGCCACGTTGTTCACCGGGCGGGTTCCGCAACAAACGGGGGTGCTGGATTTTCTGACCCCCAAACCGATCGAAAATCCGCCGCAGGGACAAGCCGCGCCGCCGGCCTCGTTTGCGAGCGAGATCATGCTACCCGACATTCTGACCGGGCGGGGTTACACCTGCGGCTACATCGGCAAATGGCGCCTGGGCAACGGGGCGCAGCCGCAGCACCATTTCGGATTCTGGTACACGGCGCCGGGCGGCGAGGGCCCGTACCAGAACCCGTCCATGAGCTGGAACGGCCAGATGGTCCAGGAAAAGGGATACCTCCCGGACCTACTGACCGCTAAAGCCTGCCAGTTTCTGGACCGGCAGAGCGCGGGGACTCCCTTCTTCCTCACGGTGAGCTATCCCAACCCGCACACGCCGTACGAGGGGCATCCACAGAAGTATTACGATCTTTACGCCAAAACCAGCTTCGACTCGATCGGCTGGCAGCCGGCCGCACCGAACGCCCTGCGCGACAAAGAGATGCTGAAGGACATCGTGGGCAACCTGCGCAAGTGCGCCGCGGCCGTGACAGCGCTGGATGACCAGATCCCGGCGCTCCTGGCGCGCCTGAATCAACGCGGACTTTCCGGGAACACGCTGATCCTGTTTTGTGGAAACACGGGGCAGTTGCTGGGGCGCCACGGGCTCTGGGGCCGTGCGGCAGGCTCCTATCCTTTCAACCTCTATGAGGAAGTGGTACGCGTGCCCTTGATCTGGGTGTGGAGCGGACGTATTCCGCCGCAAACCGTGCGCACCGAACTGGTGGCTTCCTACGATCTGTTACCTTCGTTGTGCGAGGCCGTGGGCGCCACGCCGCCGGAGGACCGGAATCTCACCGGACGCAGCTATCTGCCGCTGGCCCTCGGCCAGCCGCTACCCAAGAAGCAACCCTGGCGCAATCTGGTTTTCGGGCATTACCGAAACACCGAGATGGCGCGGGACGAAGGGTACAAGCTGATTCTGCGGGACGAAGGCAGGGGGCCGAACGCCTTGTATGCGCTGGCCACCGATCCGCTGGAGAGCGTGAACTGCTACGATGATCCGCGGTTTGTGGAGGCTCGCGACGAGCTGGCGAGGGAACTGGCGGCCTGGCGCAAGCGGTTTGCCTAGCGCGCCGGTGGCCGGGGCCCCCAAGGCAACGGGCGATCGGCTACAATGGCCTCGCCATGCATCGCCGTTCCTTCCTGAGCCAGGCCGCGGGGCTAGCGTTTCTGCGGCCAGATTCCATCGACCGGGCGCGCGCCGCCACGGTGGGCGAGCGCCGCAGCGCCGAAGATGCGGCCCGCGACGAGGATTTCTGGCGGGAAATCCAGATGGCCTTCACAGTGGACCGCACACTGATCAACCTGAACAACGGCGGTGTGAGCCCATCGCCGCGGGTGGTGCAGGAGGCCATGCGGCGCTACCTGGAGTTCAGCAACGAAGCCCCGGTGTACACGATGTGGCGCATCCTGGAGCCGGAAGTGGAGAGCGTGCGGCGGCGCCTGGCAGCCAGCTTCGGGTGCGACTCGGAGGAACTGGCTATTACGCGCAACGCGTCGGAAGCGCTGGAGATCTGCCAATTGGGGCTGGACCTCAAGCCCGCGGACGAGATCCTGACGACGGACCAGGACTACCCGCGCATGATCACTACGTGGAAGCAGCGCGAGCGGCGCGACGGCGTGGTGCTCAAACAACTCTCGTTTCCCACGCCGCCGCCTTCGCTGGATGCGCTGTACGACTGCTTCGAGCGGGCCATTACGCCGCGCACGCGGGTGATCCACTTCTGCCACATCACGAACCTCACGGGGCAGATCTTCCCGGTGCAGCGCATCTGCCGGATGGCGCGCAGCCGGGGCATCGAGACCATCGTGGACGGGGCGCACGCCTACGCGCACTTCCCGTTCCGCGGCGCGGACCTGGAGTGCGATTACTACGGCACGAGCCTGCACAAATGGCTCCTGGCGCCGCACGGCACGGGCTTTTTGTATGTGCGGCGGGAGAAGGTCCGAAAGCTGTGGCCGATGATGGCGGCGCCGGCCGAGATGGACGGGAACATCCGCAAGTTCGAGGAGATCGGCACGCACCCGGCGGCCAATCACAACGCCATCGCCGAGGCGCTGACGTTCCACGAATCCATCGGCGTGGACCGCAAGGCGGCGCGGCTGCGCTACCTGAAGGAAACCTGGACATCGCGGGTGGGGCGCCTGCCGCGGGTGCGCATCCTGACGAATCCCGACCCACAACAGAGCGGCGGGCTGGCGGCGTTCTCGGTGGAAGGGCGGGAGCCGGTCCCGCTGGTGGAGAAGCTCTGGTCGCAGCACCGCATCCTGGTTACGCCCATCGTGCACAAGCAGTTTCAGGCCATCCGCGTGACGCCGAATATCTACACCACGCTCGAAGAGCTGGACGTGTTCTCGACGGCGGTGGAAAAGCTGCTCAGGGCCTGACGATCACAGGTTGGCGTCGGTTTCGAGGCTACGCCAGAGGTACCAGCTTGCCACGGTGGCGTAGGGCCGCCAGCGCTCGCCGAGGGCGGCCACGTCGGCAGGGCGGGGAGTTTCATCGAGGCCGTAGGCCTTGCGCACGGCCACGCGGATTCCCAGGTCACCCACGGGGAGGACGTCCAGGCGCCGCAGGGCAAACATGAGAAACATGTGAGCGGTCCAGACGCCAATGCCCTTAACCTGCGTGAGCTGGTCGATGACCTGCTGGTCGGACAACCCGGGCAGGGATTCGAAGGCCACCTGACCGTTGCGGGTGAGGCGCGCCAGATCGCGGATATAGGCGGTCTTCTGGCGAGAGAGCCCCAGGGCGCGCATGCGCGTGGGGCGCAGCTTCAGGACGCCGTCGGGGGTCAGGGAGGCGCCGGCGACGGCCGCCATGGCCAGACGGTCAAAAATCACCTTGGCGACCTTTCCGCTTAGCTGTTGGTACACTATGGATCGCACGAGAGTATCGAAATTCGGCTCGCGGAACTGCATGCGGTACGGGCCCACCCGTTCGATGATGCGAGAGAGCACGGGGTCGGCGGCGGTGAGATGGCGAATGGCTTCACGCATGAGGAAACAGAAGGCTCCTGCCGTACGTCCCCCCTATTGTAACGATATGGTGCGCACTCACGCCGCGCCGCTCCGGTTCCTCCTGGCGCTCGCACTGCTGGCGGCCCCGGCGCTGCCCCAACAGCCGCAAAAACCCGCCGAAGAACTGCCTCCGCCCATCAAGGTGGAGGTGAACCTGGTGAACATCCTGGCGTCCGTGCGCGACAAGCGCGGGGCTCTCATCGGCAATCTCACCAAGGACGACTTCACGATCCTCGAGGACGGCAAGCCGCAAACCATCAAGTATTTCACGCGAGAGACCGATCTGCCGCTGACCATCGGGCTGCTGGTGGACGTGAGCCGCAGCCAGGAGAATCTGCTGGAAATCGAACGGCGCGCGGCTGTTGAATTTTTCGGCGAGGTGCTGCGCAAGAAGGACATGGCGTTCGTGATCAGCTTCGGAGAGGACGCGGAGCTGGAGCAGGATTTCACGAACTCGACGCGCCTGCTGGGCCGCGCGCTGGACGGGCTGCACGTCAGCGCGCCGGTCGGCGGTCTGCACCCCGGCCCGGTGCCGACGGTGGGCCAGCCGCGGGGCACGGTTCTGTTCGACGCCGTGTACCTGGCCGCCAGGGAGAAGCTGCAGAGCGAAGTGGGACGCAAAGCCATCGTGCTTATCACCGACGGCGTGGATCAGGGCAGCCGGCTGAAAGTATCGGACGCGATCGAAGCGGCGCAGCGGGCGGACAGCGTGGTATACGGGATTTATTACTTCGACCCCAGCGCCTACGGCTTCTTCCTGCACCCCAGTGATTCGGACCTGGTGAAAATGGCCAATGAGACCGGGGGGCGGGTTTTCAAGGTGGATCGCAAGCACACGCTGCCCGAGGTGTTCAAGGAATTGCAGGACGAGATGCGCAGCCAGTATGCCATCGCGTACACGCCCATCAACGAAGCCCGGGACGGCAGCTACCGGCACATCGAGATCCGGCTGAAGGACAAGAACCTGAAGGTACAGGCGCGCAAGGGCTACTACGCGGCCGGCCGGTAGGGTAAGCTTGCGCTTATGCCGGACCGAAGGACGTTCCTGAAATCCCTAACCACGCCGGCGTTCGCGGCCGCGGCGTTCGGCGCCGCCCCCATCGCCGAGGATGACCCCGCCAACATCAAGTTCGCCCACCGGCTGGACGCGCACACGATCAGCGACGACGACATGCTGTTTTTGCAGCAGATCGGTTTGCGGCATGCCCGCGTCGAGTTTGGCGACGGTCCCACGCCGCTGGAGAAGATTCGCACGCTCCAGCAGCGCTTCGCCCCCTACGGCATCGGAATTTATTCCGGCGTGCACTACGCCTACCGGCGCACGCGCGTGCAGTTAGGCCAGCCTGGGCGGGACCAGGACATCGAGGAATACTGCGCCTTCCTGCGGGACCTGGGCCGCCTGGGAATCCCGATTTCGTCCTACGATTTCCACCCGGCCAACACGTACACGACGCGCATGGTCACGCGGCGCGGCTACACGACGCGGGAATTCGACGTCACGGATTTCCGCAGGAAGGTCGAGAAGCAGCGATTCGAGCGGGAGTATGCCGCCGAAGACATCTGGTCGGCGTACACCTATTTCATGAAGGCCGTGCTTCCGGCGGCGGAGAAGGCGGGGGTGAAACTGGCCCTGCATCCCGACGATCCGCCGCTCGAGAAGATGAACGGGGTGGCCAAGCTGTTCACGCACTACGAGGGCTACCGGCGCGCGGAGCTGATCGCGGGGGGCAGCCGCTACTGGGGTCTGACTTTTTGCGTGGGCACGTGGTCGGAAGGCGGCGACAAGATGGGGAAGGACGTCTTCGAAATGATCCGTGATTTCGGGGGCCGCGGGAAGATCCTGGAGGTTCACTTCCGGAACGTGACGTCGCCTCTGCCGCACTTCGTGGAGACTTTTCCGGACGACGGATACATGGACATGTACCGGGTGATGAAGACGCTGCGGGAAGTGCGCTTCGACGGACTGGCGGAGCCCGATCATGTGCCGCAACTGGCGGGAGACAGGGGCCTGCGGCGCGCGGGCACGGCCTACTGCATCGCCTGCATGCGTTCCTATCTGCGCCGGGCGAACCAGGAAGTAGGCTGAAGCCGCAAAACAAGCTACCCTGGAGGCGATGGGCCTGCCGCGCCTCGCCGGGGTGTTCTTAGCGATTTTCCTTGCGGACGGGCACCTGCACGCCCAGACAACACCCAACCGGGAACTGATCGACGGGATGAAGGACTTCGAGTCCAAGCTGGGCTTCCCCAAGACCCGGAATTTCGGCCGCGATTCGGAGACGCTCAAGGCGTACTACCGGTGCTACTACACCGGCCCGCTGGAGTTGCCCGACTCCTATGACGGGCTGAAGCTGCGGCAGGGCCGGGAGTCGGGCTGCGGCATGGATCCGCGCAAATTCGACGTGTTCTTCTATGCCATCGAAGCGGTGGCCAGCGGCAAGACACCGGTGACCACAACCCTGGCGAGCGAACCGCCGGAGCGCGTTCTGGTGGTGGTTTCGCACGAGGACTACCACGCCCGCAAGGATCTGCCGCCGGCCATCGCGGAGGCGGCGGCCACGCTGGTGGGATTTCTGACGGCGGCCGATTATGCACGGCAGCGGTTCGGAGCGGATGCGCCGGTGTCTCGCAATTTAGAAGCGGAGGCGGCGCTGTTTCTGCGCAAAGCGGAGTTGGTGAACCGCTACTATGCCGAGCTGCGCGGCCTGTACGACAGGCTTCACGCCGGCGCGATCACCCGGGACGAGGCCTTCGCCGGCAAGGCGCGGGTGTTTACCGAACTGCGCGCGGACTGCCGGGCCATGGCTCCGGATCCCCATTCGTTCAACAAGTGCCTGGGCGCGGACAACAACGCCGGGCTGGCTTTCGACCGGACTTACACCCAGTACTACCCTCTGTTCTACGAACTGTTCGCAGCGCGCGGCCGGGATGCGCGGGCGACGATTCAGACCATCGACCGGCTGTTGAGCGCGCGCGCGCTTTCGGAGGAGCAGGCCGCGGCGCGCATCCGCACGGCCACAGGGAACGCCGCAGCTCCCTGAGCCCGGGCGCCGGATATAGAATGTAAGCACGTTTGCCATGCGACTCACCGGGGTTGTGTTTGTCTGGATCAGTACGCTCTGGGTAGCATCGGCGGCCGGCCGGACGCTGGAGTTCAACCGGGACATCCGTCCGATTCTCTCCGACAACTGCTGGACCTGTCACGGCCCGGACGCCACCGCCAAGCACGTTCCCATGCGCCTGGACAGCGAGAAGGCCGCCAAGGCGGACCTGGGCGGCGGCAGGCACGCCGTGGTGGAGGGCCATCCCGAAGCCAGTCTCATGATCCAACGCATCACCGCGCCCGAAAAGGCCCGGCGCATGCCGCCGGTATACTCCGGCCGCACGCTGAGCCCGGCGGAGATCGAAACGCTGCGCACCTGGATCGCGCAGGGCGCACAGTGGCAGAAGCACTGGGCATTCCTGCCGCCGCGGCGGCCGGACCTTCCCAAGGTGCAGCACGCCAACTGGCCGAAGAACCCGATCGACTACTTCGTACTGGAGCGTCTGGAACGGGAAGGCCTGGCGCCTTCGCCGGAAGCTTCGCGCGAGACGCTGCTGCGCCGCGTAAGCCTGGATCTTACAGGTTTGCCGCCGACGCCCGCCGAAATCGATGCCTTCCTGCGCGACCGCTCGCCGGACGCTTACGAAAAAGTGGTGGACCGCCTGCTCGCCTCCTCGCGCTACGGCGAGCGCATGGCCGTGCGCTGGCTGGACGCGGCGCGGTACGCGGATTCCAACGGTTACCAGTTCGACGGAGAGCGCAGCATGTGGCGCTGGCGCGATTGGGTGATCGAGGCGTTCAACCGCAACGAGCCCTTCGACCAGTTCACGGTGGATCAAGTCGCCGGCGATCTGCTGCCCAACGCCACGCTGGACCAGAAGATCGCTACCGGCTTCAACCGCAACCACCGGATCAACACCGAGGACGGCATCATTCCGGAGGAGTACGCGGTGGAATACGTGGTAGACCGCGTGGACACGGTATCGACCGTGTTTCTAGGGGTCACGCTGGGGTGCGCGCGCTGCCACAACCACAAGTACGACCCGTTCACCCAGAAGGAGTTCTACCGGTTCTTCGCCTACTTCAACAACGTGCCGGAGTTGGGCCGCGGCATGAAGTACGGCAACTCGCCTCCCGTGATGGCGGCGCCCACCAGGGAGCAGCAGGCGGCGCTGCGGAATCTGGAAGGCCGCATGCACCGCGAGGAGACGTTCCTGAGCGCGCGCGCCGCGGCACTGGAAAAAGACCAGCGCGCCTGGGAAAGCCCCATAGCGGGCGGCGCACCGCTCTACTGGGCGCCCGGCGCGGAGCTGGTGGCTGCGTTTCCGCTGGACTCCGAGGCGGGGCTGAAGCCAGCCGGGGGAGCGGTGACGCACGCGCCGGGGCGGGTCGGAGACGCAGCGGCGTTTGACGGGAAAGCCTACCTGGATGCGGGCGACCTGGCGGGCTTCGATATCCAGGACCGGTTTACGCTCTGCGCGTGGGTGTCCGCGGACGGGACCCCGGACGGCCCGATTGTCACCAAGATGCGCGACGATCCCAAGGGCCGCGGGTACGGGCTGCACCTGAACCAGGGCAAGGTGCACGTACACCTGACCAGCGTCTATGCGGACGACGCGATCCGGATGGACAGCGAGGAGACGCTGGCGCCGGGGCGCTGGTACCACCTGGCGGCCACTTACAGCGGGTCGCGCATGGCCGAAGGCGTGCACGTGTACATCGACGGCAAGCCCGCGCACATGAAAGTAGAGCTGGATACGCTCTACCGGCCGTTCCGCAACGCGGGCCGCAGCTTCAGCGAGCCGCTGCGCATCGGCGGCGGCTGGGGAAAGGACCGGCGCTTCCGCGGGCGCATCGACGAGGTGCGGATCTACGGGCGGGTCCTGGATGAGGACGAGATCGCGGCGCTGGCCGCGGGCGAATCGCTGAACCAGATTGCCGCCAAGCCGGCCGGCGAGCGCACTCTGGTCGAGAGCATGCAGCTCCGGCGATATTCTGGAGCACGCGGCCCCCGCGGAAATCCGCGAGGTCTGGCAGCGCCTGGCCGAGCTGGGCGCGGAAAAGGAGAAGCTGGAGCGGAGCTTCCCGACCGTCATGGTGATGGCCGAGCGCCCGACGCCGCGGGATACGTTCGTGCTGATCCGGGGAGCTTACGACAAGCCCGGGGAGAAGGTGCAGCCCGGCGTCCCCGCGGTGTTGCCGCCGCCTGCGGGCGCGCCGAACAACCGGCTGGGGTTGGCTAAATGGCTGGTGGATCCGGATAATCCGCTGCTCGCTCGCGTGACGGTCAACCGTTTCTGGCAGATGTACTTCGGCACCGGCATCGTGAAGACCGTGGAGGACTTCGGCTCGCAGGGCGAATGGCCCTCGCACCCGGAATTGCTGGACTGGCTGGCGACCGAGTTTGTACGTACGGGCTGGGACGTGAAGGCCATGCAAAAGCTGATCGTGACCAGCGCTACGTACCGGCAATCCTCGGCGGCTTCGCCGGAATTGGAGCAGCGCGATCCCGAGAATCGCCTGCTGGCGCACGGGCCGCGGTTCCGCCTGCCGGCCGAAATGATCCGCGACCAGGCGCTGTTCGTGGCGGGGCTGCTCTACGAGAAAATCGGCGGCCCTTCGGTCAAGCCCTACCAGCCCGCGGGACTGTGGAAGGAGCTGGCCATGCAGGATATGGACTACGTGCAGAGCCAGGGCAACGATCTGCACCGCCGCAGCCTGTATACCTTCTGGAAACGCACCATCGCACCGCCCATGATGGTCAACTTCGATGCGGCGGCGAGGGAAACCTGCGTGGTGCGCGAGACACCTACCAACACGCCGCTGCAGGCGCTCGACCTGATGAACGACGTCACCTTCCTGGAGGCCGCACGTTTCCTGGGCCAGCGGATGATCCGGGAAGGCGGCGCGAATGCGGACGAGCGGCTGCGCTACGGCTTCCGCCTGGTGACCGCGCGCATGCCCACTGCGGCCGAAGAGCGGCTGCTCAAGGGCGATTTGCAGTATCACCTGGACTATTTCGCGGGCAAGGCGGACGAACTGAAGGCCTTCTTGAGCCAGGGCGAGTTCCCCTGCGATCCTGCCCTGGACCAGCGCGAGTTGGCGGCATACGCCTCCGTGGGCAGCCTGCTGCTCAACCTGGATGAAACCGTGACGAAGGAATAGCGATGCACCCGATCGAAGAACGGAACCTGCTTCTCACCCGGCGGCACTTCTTCAGCCGCGCGGCGGCGGGGCTAGGGACCGCGGCGCTGGCCTCCCTGCTGGCATCCGAGGCCCGCGCGGAGGGAGGCCTGCCGGGCCTGCCGCACTTCCCGCCCAAGGCCCAGCGTGTGATCTATCTTTTCCAGCACGGGGCGCCGTCGCAACTCGACCTGTTCGACTACAAGCCCGGCCTGGAGAAGGTGCGCGGCGCCGATCTTCCCGAGTCCGTGCGGATGGGCCAGCGGCTGACGGGGATGACCGCCTACCAGGCGAAATTCCCCACCGCGCCCTCGGTGTTCCGCTTCGCGCAGCACGGCGAGAGCGGCATGTGGTTGAGCGAACTGCTGCCCTACACCGGCAAGGCGGCCGACCACCTCTGCCTGATCAAAACCATGCAGACTGAGGCCATCAACCATGATCCCGCGGTGACCTTTCTGCAGACCGGCTTCCAGCTTGCCGGACGGCCCAGCATCGGCGCCTGGATCGCATACGGTCTGGGCAGCGAGAACCAGGACCTGCCCGCTTTCGTGGTGATGGTGTCACAGGGCACGGGCGGCTCGCAGGCCCTGGCGGACCGGGCATGGGGCAGCGGGTTTTTGCCCACGCGCTATCAGGGGGTAAAGTTCCGATCCGGCGCCGACCCGGTGCTGTTTCTCTCGAATCCCGAGGGCTATTCGGCGACCGCCCGGCGGCGGTTTCTGGACGATCTGACGGGTCTCAACCAGATCCACGAGCAGCAGTATCAGGACCCCGAGATCGTGACGCGCATCGCGCAGTACGAGATGGCCTTTCGCATGCAGCGCTCCGTTCCGGAGCTCACGGATCTCTCGAAAGAACCCGAATCTACCTTCGCGCTGTACGGCCCGGATGCGCGCAAGCCGGGCACGTATGCGGCCAACTGCATCCTGGCGCGGCGCCTGGCCGAGCGCGGGGTGCGCTTCATCCAGCTTTTCCACCGGGGCTGGGACCAGCACAGCAACCTGCCGCGAGATATCCGCGCGCAGTGCCAGCAGACCGACCAGGCCTCCGCCGCGCTGGTACAAGACCTGAAGCAGCGCGGCCTGCTGGGGGACACCCTGATCGTGTGGGGCGGCGAATTCGGGCGCACGGTGTACTCGCAAGGCACGCTGACCGCGGAAAACTACGGCCGGGACCATCATCCGCGGTGTTTCGGCGTGTGGCTGGCCGGCGGCGGCATCAAGGGCGGCGTGACCCACGGCGAAACTGACGAGTTCAGTTACAACGTGGTCCGCGACCCGGTGGGCGTGCACGACATGCACGCGACCATCCTGCACTGCCTGGGCGTGGATCATACGCGGCTGACCTATAAGTTCCAGGGACGCCACTTCCGGCTCACGGACGTGAGCGGAAGAGTGGTGCGCGAGATTCTGACGTAAGGCCCCCGCGCTTCGGGCTCATTCCGTGAAGCTGGGGGGGATGGACCCGGCCAGTCTGCTGTGGTGATCGTGAAATCGGCAAATCGTGAAATCGTGGTCCTAAAATCGTTTGCGGCGTTGATACAAACCTGTTAGAATCTGACAGGTCTGTGCGGGAAAGGAACTAATGCGATGAAGCTGGGATTTGTGTTTGTAGCGGTTGCCTGTTCCTCACCTCTTTCTGCCGATTTGATGAACCCTTTTACGAGCAGTTCCGCCTATGCCGCTGACTGCACTAATTTGCCATGTACCACGCTTGCCAGCCAAGTACTCCCCGGCGATGCGGCCACAGTTAGCGGCACCTCTGCAGCAGGCAGCGGGGCGTATTCTTTCGGTGCTTCGGCAAGCGCATCGTTTGGTGTACTCAAGGTGGCAAGCTCTTCCGCGTTGAGCACCCCGATTTCCCCAGTGAGCTTCGTTTCCTCCGGAGATGCTCTGTTTGTTGACATCGTGACGATTGATTCCGGGCCGCAGACGGGCGAACCAGGATTGTTGGCGCTAGCTTACACTCTTGATGGCGTCATCGCCCAATCCGGATCGATCAGTTCAGCAGCGGTCATCACGGCCATCGTAGGTGCCCCGCCATTCGGTTCACTGATTGGCGGACCCAATTTCCAACAAGCGATGTACACCACACCCATTTCGGGAAAATTCGAATTCCCTCAATTATTCAGTTTCACGTACGGGACACCGTTCAATCTTTACCTTGAGATGAACGCCGGCACCGGGACAGAGGATTTTGTTAGTAGTGGTGGAGTCATCTCTGGAATTGGCCGCTCCACAACGGTCGCGGGTTCCGGAAACGTCGATTTTAGTAACACGGCCACGCTTTCCGGCCTACATACCTTCGATGCCCAAGGGAATCCAGTCCTTAATCCGGTCTTTACCTCGGTATCCGGCACCCGCTACACGGCAAACGGAGTCGTGGCGGAGCCATCGTCCTTGATCCTTATCGTGCCTGGCGTCTTGTGCCTTCTTGCGCTCAGACGCAAACGAGTCTACCCTGTGGCGAGCGGCAGGAAAAGCCTCAAGCTTGAAGGCTTTTCTCGTTAGTTAAATTTAGCGGCGGCAACATCGAGCACGGCGAGACCGGCGACTTCAGTTGCAACCTGGTCCGCGATCCGGTGGCCGCAAGAGTGGTGTGCGAGATCCTGGCGTGAGGCGCCCCGCGCTTTGGGCGCATTCCGAGGCGCTGGGGCGCGGCTTGACGCAGGTTCGGAAGGGCGGGCTATGAATCTCGCAGCGTAACTGTCGGATCGAGAGAAGCGGCCCGCCGCGCGGGAATCCATGCGGCTACCATAGCCGCGGCCGCGATGGCGAAAACGACAGCCATATAGGTTCGAATGTCGGTCGCACTGATGTCATATAGCAGTGTCTTCAAATACCGGCCGGCCACAAGCGACATCGCCACTCCAAGTGCGGTCCCAATCGCCACCAGAGCCACGCCCTCCTTCAGGACCAGGCCCTGCACGCTCATGGGGCCGGCGCCCAAGGCCATGCGAATCCCGATTTCTGGCGCCCGCTGCGCCACAGCGAATGCCAGAACCCCGTACACGCCGACAACGGCCATCAGGAATGCCATCACCGCGAAGCTTCCGAGCAGCATGCCGTTGAAGCGGGAACCAGCCGACATGCGCTCGATTGCCTGGTCCAGGCTCTCGAAGTTCGCAAGGAGTCCCGGATCCGTCGCCTGCAGACTGGCACGAACGGCGCCGGTAAACAAGGGTTCGGCGCCTACGTATCGCACCACAAATGCCAGGTTCGATCCTGGGGACAAGGCTATGTCATTGAGAAACATCTGCGGCGCGGGTGGCTGGTTCAAACCCTGGTTTTTCGAATCCGCCATCACACCGATAATGGTTTTCCACCCACCATTCTGGTGGCCGTCTACCTGATGCCCAATCGGGTCTTCGCCCGGGAAATAGCGGCGGGCCAGCGCTTCATTTACGATCGCCAGTGTTTGAGGATGGTCGTAGTCAGCGTCCGCGAACGCGCGTCCGCGTACCAAGCGCATGCCCGAGGCTTGAAAATACTCCGGCCCTACGGCGCACCCGGCTACGGTATCGCCGCGGTCCCAAGGTTTCGGCAATGGCCGGTCGCTCCGCGTGAACGTCGTGCCCATTGGCCCGCCGGTTAATGGCGTGCATTCGGTCCAAGAGACAGCCATCGTTCCCGGTATCCTCCGGATACTCGCCAGCATCTCCTCGGTCAGGGCTTTGCGATTGGCGTTGGCCCGGTTGGTGTTCCGTAGCGGAATCGACACGCTCATGACATGCTCCGGCGCGAAACCCAAGTGATCATGTTGCATCCGCCACAATGTTTGCAGCAGCAGCACCGCGCCCCAAAGCAGCACGACCGAGAGGGCCACCTCGGCGGCTACGAGCGCGCGCCGCGAGGCGCGGTATCCGCCGCTCATGCCCGGACGGCCGGCGTGCTGCAGTACGGTTTGCACATCGACCCGTCCCGCGCGCCAGGCCGGCAGCAGGCCGAACAGGAGCATGGTGAGCAACGATACTCCAATGGCAATCACGAAAACGCGCCCGTCCGTTCTCACCTCGTTCAGCCGAGGCAGGGAGCCCGCGGCAAAGTAGACGACCGTTCGCAGGCCTAACGCCGTTAACGCCATACCAGCGGCAGATCCCGCCGCACAATACAGCGCCGTCTCGGTCACAAGCTGACGCACGATCCGGCTTCTTCGCGCGCCAATAGCGGCGCGCACGGCCAACTCTCGCGACCGCGCGCTCCAGCGCGCCAGCAGAAGGTTCGCCACGTTGGCGCACGCAATCATCAGCAGGCACCCCACTGCGCCGGCCAGCACCAGGAGCAGCGTTCGAACATTGCCCGCCATGCGCTGCTGCAGCGGTTCGATCATTACTGAAGCGTCGTCGCGAAAGATCTCGGGCGCGTCGGCTCTGCTCGCCGCAAACAACAGCTTGAGGTTCGCGAACGCTTGCGCCTGGGTCACACCCGGCCGCAATCTGCCGATGACGGTCCAGGTCGCCAGACCGCGGTCGTGATGGCTTATCGCCGGCGTGATTGGCAGCGGCGTCAAAATATCCGCCGGCACCTCCAGCGGCATGACAAAGGAGTGCGGCAGTACCCCAATCACCTGGTATGTCACGCCATCCAGCGCAATGTTCCGCCCTACGATGTCGGCCCGGGAGTGAAAGTGGGTCCGCCAGAGCGCGTCGGTTAGCAGTGCGGCCTTATGCCCGTTTGGCAGTTCTTCGTTTTGCTCGAAGTTCCGGCCCATCGCCGGTGGAACCCCGAGTGCGGCGATGAAATTATAAGAAACCCGTGTGACGTGGACCTCCACCGGGTCCTTGTCGCCCAGAATCGCAGGATCTCCGCCGTGGAACTGCATGGCGGCGAGTTCGACGAAGGCCGAGTGGTCCTTCCGCCATGCCACGTAATCGGGTGAAAGCACCATCTCCAGGCGGAAGATCCGCATGGCCACGAACATCAATTCGCCGGGCACCGGGTATGGCAGCGGGCGAAGGTACACCGTGTCGGCCACGCTGAAGACGAGGGTTGAGGCGCCGATCCCCAGGGCCAGGGACAGGACCACGGCCGCGCCGAAGACGGGAGCCCGGCGTCCGGAACGGAAGGCATACTCGAGATCCTGGCGAACCCCGTTCAGCCATCGAAGGCCCCACGAGTCGCGTGTCTGCTCAGCCACCAGCGCCCGGCTACCAAACGTCTGCCTCACCCGACTCGCCGCTTCCTCCTTGCTCAGCCCCTCAGCCTCGAGCCGCGTGGCTTCGATGTCGATATGGGCTTGCAGTTCCTCGTCCAGTTCCGTCTCCCGTTTGCGCCCGCCGAAAATGGGCCACATCCTCTCACCCCCGGACCGGTTTCATGGTCTGGGCCACGGCATGCACCAATGCTCTCCATTTCGCCTGCTCCTCCAGAAGTTGCTTCTTACCTGTCGGAGTGAGGCGGTAATAACGGGCGCGGCGGTTGGCCTCCGAGACCTTCCACTGCGCGGCCAGCCAACCGCGCCGTTCCAAGCGGTGAAGCGCCGGATATAGCGTCCCGTGCTCCACCTGGAAGGCATCCTGTGAGCTGGCGCGGATCGCCTGCCCGATCCCGTGCCCATGCTGCGGTCCCCACTTCAGCGTCTGGAGAATCATCAGATCCAGCGTCCCGTGCGACAATTCCATGCGAGTCATTGGTAGACACTCTACCATAGGAAATCTGCCAATGCCGCCCTCGCCACGGCGTTGGCCGGCGGCCGTAGCCGGAATTCCACCTGGTCCGCGACCTGTTCGGCGGAAGAGTGGTGCGCGAGGTTCTGGCATAGCGTTCGCGAGATCGACCGCTCCCTGGCGGTCGCGGCTCGGTAAGCTGAGTGCTTCGTGTTTGCAATATGTTTCTGAGCCGCGACGGTGACGGAGCGGTTCCGGACCGCCTCTTCCGGCCCGAGATCGAGGAGACGCGCCTACGTTCCTGGCAGCATTTCCCGCGCGCCGGCGCTCAGGAACAGAAAATCGCAGCCCACAGTCATGAAGTTCGCGCCCTTGGCGAACCAGTGCCGGGCTTCTTCGAGCGACCCGGCGGTCATGCCGAAGGGGATGCCCGCCGCCATAGCTTCTTGCCGGACCTGGTCACACAGCTCGAGGACTTCCGGCGTGCGGGCGAACGAAGTCCACTGCCCGGCGCCCGCGGCGCCGCTGCCGGATGGCCGCGCCAGGGACTCTCCGGGCTTGAGCAGGGAAAATGCCAGGTCGTTCGGGCCCATGAACACCGCATCGACCCCCGGCACGGCCAAAATCTTCCCGGCTTCCCGCGCGCCCTGGGCACTCTCGATCTGCACGATCAGGGTGGCCTGCTGGTCGGCTTCGGCCATGTATTCGCGCGCCCGGAAACTATAGTGCGACGCGCGATAGGGGCCGAAACTGCGGCGGCCCAGCGGCGGGAACTTGGCCGCTTCGACCGCACGGCGGGCATCCTCGGCCGAGTTCACCATGGGCACCAGCACCGCCGCCACGCCCTGGTCGAACAACCAGTTGATGATGTGGTACTCGTTGGCCGGAGCGCGCACCACGGCCGCCGGCCGCTCTTGGCGAAACGCTCCCAGCACCGCCGGGAAGTCCGCCTGCGTCAGTTCGCAGTGTTGCAGGTCCAAAATCAGAAAGTCGAAGCCGAGCTGCGCCATCACTTCCGTGCTGGCAAAACTGGCGAAGGTACACCAGCTCCCCAGCCATCCGGAACTCTCCCGTAATCTCTGCGCGAAACTGTGTGACATGTGTTCTCCTGGGGCTGATCAGCCGTGGCAGATCAACCGCTCCCTGACGGTCGCGGCTCGGTAGCTATCCGGGCAGCCGGTCCGGAGGATATACGCGGTCGAGATGCACGAAAGATTCCGCCGCGGCCACGCCGGATTCGCGACCCCGGAAATTCTCCATGATCTCATGATGCTTGCGGTAGATGCCTTCGGGATCCTGGCTGGCGTGCGCGTACAGAGCGGCTTTTTTCTTGGCCCGCGTGGCGGTGATATCCACGTAGTGCGTGGGGTGGAAACCCATGGTCTGGCTGCCCAGGTTCACCTCGAAATAATACAGCGAGAAGCGCTGCGGGTACGCGACGAAGGTGCGATACACGAGCAGGCTGGCGACCTGATGATCCATGTGCGAATCCACCGGCCAGTGCGTCAGCACCACATCCGGCTGCTGGGCGAGCAGCAGCTCGCCGAAGACCTCCACGCGACGGCGGTTGAATTCCGTGGCTCCGTCGATTTGCCCGGCGAACACGGGCCGGGCGCCCAGAATCCGGCAGGCTTTCTCGGCTTCGGCGCTGCGGATGGCGGCGGATTCGGCGGCCGATTTGCCGGGAATACCGGCCTCCCCGCGGGTCAGGTAGATGATAGTGACCGAGTGTCCCTGTTCCGCGTATCGCGCCAGGGTGCCTCCGCAGCCGGATTCCGGATCGTCCGGATGCCCGCCCACGCAAACGACGCGCAGCCGAGGCCCGCCGGCGCGCTGCGCTCCCGGGGCTTGCGCGGCCAGCGCCGTCCCGGCCAAAAAGGACCGCCGCGACGGACCTGCGAATTTGCCGTTCATGATTCCCCCTTCGAACATTCTATGGAACCGGAGATAATAGACGGTTGCCATGCCGGACCTGCCGACGCTGCCCGCCACGCTCGACACCATGGAGCAAGCCAAAGACTATCTCCGGCAGTCCAAGGCCGCCAACACGCGGCGCGCCTACCGCGCCGACTGGGGTCATTTCTCGGCGTGGTGTGAAGCGCGCAGCCGGGTGGCGCTGCCCGCGGCGCCGGAAACCCTGGTTTGTTACCTCACGGAACTGGCGGCCACCCACAAGGTTTCCTCGCTGAGCCGGCGGGTGTGCGCCATCTCGCAGGCGCACCAGGCAGCCGGGTGCGAGCCGCCGACGCGGGTCCCGGCGGTGCGCGCTCTAATGGCGGGCATTCGCCGCGCGAAAGGCACCGCCGCGGCGGCGAAACGTCCCGTGCTGACGGCCGATTTGAAGCGCATGATCGAGACTCTGCCCGACACGCTGCGGGGCACGCGGGACCGGGCACTGCTGCTGGTGGGGTTCGCCGGGGCCTTCCGGCGGTCGGAACTTGTGGCGCTCGACTGGCAGGACGTGATCTTCGGCGCCGAGGGACTCACCCTCACGCTACGGCGGTCCAAGACCGATCCGGAGGGGCAGGGAAGGAAGATCGGTGTTCCCCTGGGCAGCCGCAAAGAACACTGCCCGGCGAGAGCGCTCGAAGCCTGGCGCGATTTGGCGGGAGGGGACGCAGGCCCGGTATTTTGTCCGATCCGGCGCGACGGCAGCGTGGTCCGAAGACGGCTTTCCGACCGAGCCGTGGCGCGCGTGGTGAAGCGGACCGCCATGGCCGCGGGCTATGATCCGGCACTCTATGCAGGCCACAGCCTGCGGGCCGGACTGGCAACCGCCGCCGCCATGGGCGGCGCCTCCGAACGCTCCATCATGAACCAGACCGGCCACCGCAGCCTCGCCACGTTGCGCCGCTACATCCGCGAAGGTTCGCTGTTTTTGGAGAATGCTGCCGCCAAAACCGGGTTGTAGGCAGACGGTCAGGCGCGACGGACGACAAAATACGGCTGGTTTGCGAGGGTTTTGTCGAAGCCCGGATAGATCCAGGCGGCGTCCGGCTGCCGCAGGACAAAGTAGTACTGGAGGGGGAAGGGCGAGTCGGTGTACTCGCCCGGAATGACCACGCGATGGCGGCCGTCGTGATTCTGCATCTCCACGACGCGATACGATTCCGCCTGGTTGACGTGCCGGTAGTGCAGCCGCACGGAGACCGGGCCGGCCGCGGCCAGTTCGATGGCGAGCGGCTGGCCGGGCCGGAAATGCTGCACGGGGGTATGCCGGCAGGCCAGCGGCGGGCGCCGCGGACGCGCCAGGGCCGCGCGAACGGCCGAAGCGCCCTTGTCGGAGCCGCCGGCAGGCTGCTTCTCCATATCAGCGAGGTCCGCGTCGATGGCCGGCAGACGGTCCCGCCAGTGCCCGCGCAGGTGCGCGTCGAAGCCGAAGGTGATGTCGGCGCGATACACGCGCGCGTGTTCCGCGAGCTCCACCCAGGCGGCCCGCGCCCGGCGATAGGCCTCGAGGGCCTGCCGCAACGCCTCCGCGTTGCTGGTGCGGCCGTAGATGGCATACAGGACGCCGCTGCGCAGTTTCCAGGCGAAGAAGCGCCCCAGCCCGGCCTGGATGGCCACATCCGCACGCAGGCGCTGCGCCTCTACGCCGGCGGCCGCGATCCGTTCCAGATGCTTTGAGGCCGCGGCCGCGAGGTCCTCGAGCCATTGCGCCACCTCCAGGGGCGAATATTTGCCGCTGGGCTCGCCCGCCAGCAGCTCCGCGGCGCAATCATCCACGCGCGAGAATAGCTCCGGATCGAACGGGCTCACTGTCCCGAAGCGCTTGGGGCTGGGCGTGTCGCTGTAAGGGCTCTTGCGCGCCGGGTCCACGATGGGCATGTTGGTGTAGGTCTCCGGCCAGTAGCTGTTGTTGGCCGCGGAGGGTCCATGCGCCGTGGTGACCAGCGGCAGAATCCGGCTGGCGCTGGAGAGTGCGGCTTCCGCTTCCGGCGCGCCGGCCGCGAACTGCGCGGCGAGCAGACGGCGCCACGCTTCGGGCTGCGCGCCGGGACGGTACAGGTTTCGCCCCCACAGGCGGTAAGTATAGAGATATTTCTGCCAGTCAAAGCGCGGCGCGAGCGACGCTTCCGCGTAGGCGTTCCGCCCGCCGGGCAGCCCGGAGCCTTTTCTGCCCTTGAAGGAGAGCGGCTCGCACAGTTCGAGTCCGTCGGCGCCGCAGAAGTTCGCCGCCCGGCCGTAGCCGGCCGCGAAGGCCGGGTCTCCCCAGAGCAGCAGACGCTGCGTCCCGGGCCAGACACGGAACAGCACGCCATACCGCCGGTTTTCGTCGAACAGGTCTCCGTAGCTGTAGCGCAGGAAGCGCCGGGATCCGGAACTCAGCGCGAAGAACCGGTTGCTCGCCTGCTCTTTCGGCGGCATCTCCAATTCGCGGATGGCTGCCTGGTGATAGGGCAGCCCCATGTGCTCGGCGCACAGCTTGGGCGAAATCTTTACGGGCAGGCCGGTAGCCAGGGCAAGGTCGATCATGCGGCGGTCCATGCCCTTGGCGTGCATGTCGATCTCGATCGGGCGCCCGGT
The DNA here is from genome assembly GCA_021324015.1 of Solibacteraceae bacterium. Lineage (GTDB taxonomy): Bacteria > Acidobacteriota > Terriglobia > Bryobacterales > Bryobacteraceae > JAJPJX01. Next base: position 84,316 of record JAJPJX010000059.1, read on the forward strand.
GCGGGTGATGCCCTGAAACAGGGTCTTCCAGAAACCGTAGCTGCCCTCGGCCACGCCGCTTTCGCCGTGCACTCGCAAGGTTACGCCGCTGACGGCCGGGCAGGCCTCCAGCACCTCGTAGAGCGCGTCCCGGCAATACGCCGCGTGCGTCTCCGGCGTGAGCCCTTCAATCACGTAGTTGGCGTGCGGGCTGTCCTCCCACACATAGCCGTGGGTCCACAGAGCCAGTTGGAACTGCAGTCCCCGCGCCGCGGTCTCCGCCGCGATGTGGCGCAGCAATGAGAAGTTGCGATATCGCTCGGCGTCGGCCAGGCCCCTGGCGCGCACGTCGTAACCGGGCACGGCCAGCAGAAAGGGATAGGCGAAGTGCAGATAGCAGTCCCGAATGTTGCGCGGGAAGTCGTAGCCGATGCCGAAAGCCAGGCTGAAGCGGTTGAAGCGCTCGGCGGCGAGCATCGAGAGGTACGGTCCCCACATGGAGCGGTCCCAGTACCAGGGCTTGTCCTCGACGTCGCTCACGAAGCAGCGGGTCACGCTGCGGACCTGGTTGGCCGGCCGCTCCACCAGGGCGTGCGACATTTCCAGACCCGCGCCGAGCCGGACGCGGTCCGCCAGTTCGAGCAGGGCGTACACCAGCCCGCGCACATCGCTGCCGCACGCCAGCAGCACGGGCCGCCCCGCGGCTCTGTCCGGCGCCAGGGCCAGCGCTTCGGCCCCGGACGGCGCCTCGACGCCGGCCGCCCGCAGGATTTCCCGCGCGAGCGCGGACGAAGCTCCGGCTGCGAGCACGCATGACTCGGCGGGGTCCGCCTGATCGAGCGCGGCGCGCGACCGCACGGCCGTTCCGTGCTCTTCGAGCGCGCGCCGCAGTTCGCCGGCCGCCCACCGGGCCGGCGCCGCCGACGCCACCGGGTCGTCCGGGTCCACGACCAGGGAGACCCCGCGCGCCAGACCCGCCGCACTGCCTGCCAGGCCCGCGCCAGTTGTTTGCCGCAGGAATTCGCGCCGATTCATCCCGCCGCTCCTCCAGTCTCTCCGTTGATCCTACCTCTTCCGCGAGACAGAGCGCTCCCTCACGGTCGCGACTCGGTTCCAGCCCAAAAGGCCGGCGGTGTTCACGTCGTCCGGCCCGCGCTCGTTGTACGCTGTAAAGGTAGCTCACGATGAAGGATCAAGGAGACAAGGCGTGAAGTGGTTTGATTATGCCGCTCCGGCGTCGCTGGACGAAACTGTAAAGCTTCTTGCCCAGCACCCCGGAGCCTTGCTGCTGGCGGGTGGCACCGACCTGCTGGTCCAGTTACGAGCGGGAAAGAAACAGACCGACCTGGTGGTCGATGTCAAACATATTCCCGAACTGAATGCGCTCCACCATGACCCGGCGAAGGGACTCACTCTGGGCGCGGCGGTCCCCTGCTACCGCATTTATGGGGATGGGGCGGTGCAGTCCGCGTTTCCGGCGTTGGCGGAAGTGGCCGGCATCATCGGAGGCACGCAGATCCAGGGACGCGCCTCCATCGGCGGAAATCTATGCAACGCGGCGCCCAGCGCGGATTCAATTCCGCTGCTGATCGCGCTGGGCGCCGTGTGCCGCGTGGCCGGCCCTTCCGGCACGCGGGAGGTGGCCGTGGAGGATTTCTGCACCGCGCCCGGCCGCAACGTGCTGGGGCCCGGCGAACTGCTGGTTTCGATCCAATTGCCGCCCGGCCCGGCCCGCTCCGGGGCGCGTTATCTTCGCTTTATCCCGCGCAACGAGATGGATATCGCGGTGGCGGGCGCCGGCGTCAGCGTCGTGCTGGAGGACGGCGTATTCCGCTCCGCGCGCATCGCGCTGGCGGCGGTGGCCCCGACGCCGCTGTTTGTGCGCGAGGCCGGTGAGGCGCTCGCCGGACAGCCGGTGACGCCGGAAGCCATCAGCGCCGCGGCCGAAATCGCGCGCGGGGCCGCGCGGCCGATCACCGACATGCGCGGCACGGCGGATTACCGCCGCCATCTTTGCTCGGTGCTTACGCGCCGCGCCCTCGAAACCGCTGTCCAAAGAGCCAGGGAGGCCCGATAACACACCATGCACCGCAAAGTTCCAGTACAGACAACGATCAACGGAGAGCCGGTGGAGTTCCTGTGCGAGCCGCGCCAGAGCCTGCTTGAATGCCTGCGCGACGTCATCGGTCTGACCGGCACCAAGGAAGGCTGCAATGACGGCAACTGCGGCGCCTGCACGGTGCTGATGGACGGCCGCATCGTCAATTCCTGCCTGGTGCTGGGCGTGGAGGCGCAGGGAGCGCAGATTACGACCGTCGAGGGCATCGCCCGGGGCAACCAATTGCACCCGGTGCAACAAGCGTTCCTCCAAAACGCCGCTCTGCAGTGTGGCTTCTGTACCCCAGGTTTCATCGTGGCCGCGAAGGCGCTGCTCGACCAGGAGCCGGCGCCCTCAGAGGAGCGCATCCGCCTGTGGCTGGCCAACAATCTCTGCCGCTGCACGGGCTACGATAAGATTGTGCGCGCCGTCGAACAGGCGGCCCAGGAACTCCGGGAGGTAAAAGCATGAGCACTGCTGAAATGACTGTCGTCGGGACGCGGCCCATTCGCCACGACGGG